>CAXTYC010000036.1:0-52749 GCA_964248365.1 uncultured Chroococcidiopsis sp.
CCTACGAATCGCTGAATACAGCTAGAGCGAGGGACTCCTTGCACTTGAAGTTGAATTGCCGGAAGACGCACAGTTGTGGAAAAGCGAGAATCTTGTGTAGTGGCTAAAGCCCAATGTAGGAAATTGCTTTTTGCTAAATTCTTTTGAAACGTTGTGGACATGAAACTATTTGATTTTCTCAACTCTTCTTGCAGAACTATTGCTGATAAAGCACTAACCGTCATCCCTTGACCGTAGACAGGGCATAAGGCGCACACCGCATCTCCCAAAGCTACAAAACCTTGAGGCAGCAAGACTTTTTCATAATGGCGTAACCTATTAGCAGTGGCTCGATGGGCATAGATAGGTGATACTGGCTCAGCCTGTTTGATTGCTTCATAAAACTTCAAGCTGGGCAAGCTACGTGCAAACTCCAAAAATCCCCCATCATCTAGAGGGGGAAAATCGCGCCCATAACCGCCAAGAGTAGCTATCCATTCCCCGCCTTCAATTTTTGCTAGATATCCTAATCTCGTCCCATGCGGGGGAGAATGGGATATGAGCATTACTTTCCAGTCAGCCTGAAATGAATTTGGTTCTCGATAACGACGAGTTGCATAACCAAGGTATGGATTAACAACTGTTTCTGGTGGTGGCGTAAAACCTAGACTTTTCAACCACTGCGGTGCTTGGGAACGACGACCACTTGCATCTACTACCAAAGTGGCTGACAACTGCTCTTGGGTTCCTCCACCAATTGAGCGTACAGATACTCCAGTTACATAATTGCTAGAGTTTAAAAGCAGCCCTGTGACGCGCTGTTGTTCCACAATGCACATTGGGGAAATCAGATAATCTTCGTCTGATAGCAGACTCTAGTAGAGGACGGCTGCAAGTAAAGGAAACGATATCCCAGGCAGATTTCGCGTTAGCACTCCAGCCGCCGTGAATAAAATAATGAAATTCTCGCGCCCAATCAATTGTCAAAGCGCCAGCAGCCTCTAATTGGGAGCCGATACCTGGGAAAAGTTCTTCTAGTATTCTGTAACCTTTGGTAAATAAAACGTGAGGTTGAACAGATTGTGGTACACCTTTACGAGCAATAGGATTGTCAGGGATTTTGTCTGTTTCAATAATTGTGACTGAGGAAAAATGCTCAGCCAGTACTCTAGCTGCAAGCATTCCAGCAATGCTACCGCCAACGACAACAGCATTTTGTGTCTCTAGATTTTCAAATTTATTTTGGCGGACTAAATTCATCGTTCTGGAATTGGGCTAAATGTTGACGCAAGATTGCTTGAATTTGCTCTTGTACAGCTATTTCATTCAAACTAGCATCAATCCGCACAAAGGAGTTTGGGTGTTGCGAGGCTAATTGTGTGTATCCTTGCTGTACACGGCGATGAAACGCGATCGCCTCTTGTTCAATTCGGTCAGCTACTCCCAATGAGCGCGCCCGTGCTAGACTCACCTCAACGTCAACATCTAGCCAGATTGTCAAATCACTCTCTAATCCACCTGTGGCAATAGCGTTAAGCTGATGAATTAACCAAAGATCTAAACCTCTACCATAGCCTTGATAGGCAACAGTTGAATCAGTATAGCGATCGCACAAAATAATTGCCCCGTTATGCAACTGGGGTTTGAGTACTTCCTCTACGTGCTGCGCTCGATCTGCTGCAAATAACAGTAGTTCAGCAGAATTTGTAATTGGTTTTTCTGCTGAATAATCCAACAACAGTCCACGTACTGCTAAACCTAAAGGAGTTCCCCCAGGTTGGCGCGTGACTACCACTGTTTGGGATGGCAATATCTTTTGAAGCCATTGTCTGGCTGCGTGTATTTGCGTTGTTTTGCCAGAGCCTTCTACCCCTTCAAACACAATTAGTTTGCCACCCATTTTGGGCGATTCTACCTCACTTGATTTTGATGCTGTCATCTGGACAGTTGGCTATTATAGTACAGACTTATTTTTGCTGGCTGAGGAGTGCTTATGGCTCGCTACACTTGTTCTTTCACTGTGGCAGTTGGTGTTGATCGTCTCAGACAATTGTTGGCAGAAATTTTACACTCGTGCAATTTGGATCTAGTGTATGACAACAGTGACTACATGATGGCGCGGGAACAGCCTGGGATGGTTCCCTTTTCCAAGTTAGTGACAGTAGAAGTACTGATTGATAAAATCACAGCTACCACAAAAGAAACACAGATAATTATAGTGGTTAAAAGTGAGGAACTAGCGCTCATGGTTGACAATCACTGTCATCGCAAATTTAACCATCTCAAGCAAACAATTTTAGAGAACTGCAACTGGCAACTAGTGGAAGTAGCTAGCTAGCATTGGAGCGATCGCAGTGAGCTAGTTGTGTTCATAATTGAGATTTACTCATCAAAATCGGGCATCATATTAGGTCCAATCAGTGTTACATCATACTCATCGAGTGGTCCCGATGGAATAGTTTCTCGTTTAAGTAGATAATAAACTGCTCGCACTCTAGGACCAAAAACAACTTCATCTTCATCTTGCAAATCGTGTGCCTGAAGTTTGCGACCATTAATTAGTAGACCATTGGCACTAGGTTTGCCTTTAGCATCGCCGTCAACAATCCGATAATAGGAACTCCCATCTTCCTGTGGAAGCCGGACTAATGTAGCATGACGACGAGAGACAAATTGTGAAATCAGACGAATATCACATCGGGAATCTCTGCCGATGGAATAAACAGGACCATCGAGGACGAACTCTTTGCGTCCTTGATCGTCTTCTATAATTAGTAGATGGTTCTGATTGGTTTGTGAAGCCATTGAATGTGGGTTGTAATTAGTTGTTTAAGGCGCTAACGCTCTAGAACTTTTACCCTGATTAGGTGTCTGCTACTTAACCACACTCTTGAGTAATCATTCTTGACCTAGTTTAACTCTGATTGACTGGCAAGCGAGCCTATTTTTTAAACGACGTAATAACAAGGAATTTGTCACTACGCTAACTGAACTAAACGCCATTAAAGCACCAGCAGCAGCCGGACTGAGGACAAACCCTGATATTGGTAATAAAACACCAGCAGCAATCGGAATTCCGCAAACATTGTAAGCAAATGCCCAAAATAAGTTTTGACGGATTTTATTAAATGTAGCTCGACTCAATTCGATTGCTGCTACAACATCGGTTAATTGAGTCCGCATGAGTACAATTTGGGCAGTTTCCATTGCTACATCTGTCCCAGCTTGTAGAGCAATTCCGACATCAGCGATCGCAAGTGCTGGGGCATCATTGATACCATCTCCTACCATTGCCACAACTGAGGGGTTAGGGGCGATTTGCTGGGGGCTAGTGGTAAGAGGCGAGAGGCGAGAGGCGAGAGGCGAGAGGTTTTTCTCACGGGGCTTCCCCTGCTCCCCCTGCTTTTCCCCTTGCAGGGACTTGACAATCGCCGCCTTTTGATCAGGGCGAATAGAGGCAAAGACTCGTTCGATCCTAAGTTGCCGTGCGATCGCACGTGCTGCTTCTGGTGTATCTCCAGTCAGCAGTATCACTTGTAAACCCATCTGGCGCAAACTATCAACTGCTATGCTTGCCTCTGGTCTGAGGGTATCCATTACCGCTATTAATCCAGCCAGTTTACCATTTACAGCCACGTAGACGACTGTTTTACCTTCTGCTGCCCATGCTTGTGCTTGCGCCTGTGCAGTTTGGGTGGGCAAAATTCCTTGCCCAGTTAACCAGTCCCAGTTACCTAATAATACCCGTTCACCTGCTACCAATGCGGATACCCCTAGCCCTGCTGCTGTATAAAACTCACTAGCATTTGGGATAGATAAACCTTGCTGCTGGGCTGACTGTTGAATTGCTGCTGCTAGGGGGTGACTTGTGCCACTTTCTGCCGCCGCCGCTAATTGAAGCAGGGCATGGGAAGCTGGGGAGGCAGGGGGAGCTGACAGAACTGAGGAATTAACTATTCTAACTTCTGACCCCTGACTTGTGACTTCTGACTCCTGACTTGTGACTTCTGCAACCGCGATACAATCAGTAACCGTAGGATTTCCTGTCGTAAGGGTTCCAGTTTTATCAAATACTACTGTATCTAGGTGGTGTACTCGTTCTAGGACATCACCGCCTTTAATTAATAATCCCCGTTCGGCTGCTAAGCCAGTACCAACCAAAATCGCTGTTGGTGTGGCAAGTCCTAAAGCACAGGGACAAGCAACTACCATCACAGCGATCGCTAGTTTCAAACTCAATAGCAACGGCGATAGCTGTTGAGGAGGTGTTATATGTGCCAGGTGTTGGGTGTGCATTGTCAAGTGTTCAGAACTATACCAATGCCCCATTGTTAAAACATCAGACCAAATGTGAGTGCCAATAAAGTACCAAAAAACAAATGTTAAAGCCGCAACTGCTAAAACACCATAGGTAAAGTAGCCAGCTACTGTATCTGCTAATCTCTGTACTGGGGCTTTGCGAGTTTGGGCTGCTTCTACTAGGGCAACAATTTGAGAGAGGGTTGTATCCTTACCTATGCGGGTTGCTTGAATAGCGATCGCCCCTGATTGATTGATTGTACCAGCCGTGACCCCCTCCCCTGGTTGCTTCATCACTGGTATTGATTCACCAGTCAACATCGATTCATCTACCGTTGTCTGTCCAGTCACCACCTCCCCATCAACAGGGATTTTCTCTCCAGGCAAAACCTGCAACCATTCCCCCACCTTTACATGAGCAGCAGGAATTTCTACACTGGAGTGTTGTCCGTTTTTAGTAGCTTTCTCTGGGTTGGCAATTAAACGGGCAAAGGAGGGTTGCAGTGCCAGCAATTGTTTAAACGCTGCTGCTGCGCGACCTCTAGCTTGTTGCTCCAACGTCCTTCCCAGTAGAATAAAGCCCAATAGCATCACTGGCTCATCAAAAAAACACTCCCACCCCAACTGAGGAAACAGCAAGGCAACTAAGCTAGCAGTGTACGCTGTCAGGGTTCCCAGTCCCACGAGGGTATTCATATTGGGTGCATTATGCCGTAATCCCCGCCAGCCATCAACTATGATTTCTCTACCTGGTGCTAGCAGTGTTATTGTGGCGAAACCGCAATGGAGCCAGATGTTATAACTCAAAAACGGCAGATTGGGACTACCCCACCATTGACTGAAATGCCCCGCACTAGAGAGGATTAGCAGAACAGCAGCCGTAACTAATTGCCAAAATGCAGACTGCATCTTTTGGCGATGTTGTTCATCTAAATCTATTTGAGCGGTTGTCTCTCCTAGTGTGTCAGCAGATCTAGGTTTAGACGTAAACCCTGCTGAAGTTAACTTATCAGCTATTGCCTCTGGTTCTACTGCACCAGCTTCACACTCTACAACTGCTACTTCGGTTACTAAGTTGACACAAGCATTTAGAACACCTGGATGCTGTACCAGTTGTTTTTCTACTGTTTTCACACAGCCTGCACACTTCATCCCCTGCACATCCAGGGTAATTGTCTGGGTCATCGGTGCATCTGCGGATACGTTACCTGTGGCTGCTTGCTTCAAATCAGTTGGCGGAACAAGTTGCATAGATTCTGGGGTTTACTACAACACCTCACACTTATTCACTGTAGCGTTTCTGCTGTGAACAAAGGTTAAAGACAGCACCTGCTACTCAAAATTTTCTTTTAGGCATAGTTTTCGCTACACATTACAAATAATCAAGGTGACGGGCTTCTATTATCCTCGTGACTACGCTCTCGCCTTGTCACCAAAAAATAGAGGTTCCGCCTCAATTAAATTAATTCAATCCTCTGTTGAATCACTAGAAAGATTAAAACCAACAATATCTTCATATGCAGCTATCATTGCACATCCACTTAAAGGAGCAGTAAACAACAAACCAACTATTAGTGATAGAATACCAACTATATTAATCAATCCTAAAACCAAAATAAAACTAAACATTGAAAACCAATTTTTTGTAATAATTTTTCTGCTTGCTTCCATCGCAGCCCAGAAAGGCATTTTCTTTTCTACTATTAATGGAATTGTAAACATATATGCTATTCCTAAGTAAATGCCAGGGATAAGCAAAAGAATCATACCAATAAATACAAACACAGACATTAAAATAGTTGAGAATATAACTGGTATGAAGTATTTAAATCCTCTAAAGAAATCATCAAAACTTACTTTTTTGTTTTTAGCAATCTTCACAGCAACAAAAGTAAATCCGGCATTCATTAACGCGCCAATTACTAGACTAGCAACTTCAGTAATTTGAGGAAAAGCTTTTAGCCTTAAATTAATAGACAAAACTATAAAGAAAAAAAAGAAGAAGTTAACCCAATTTTGTTTAAATATTTCCCAACCTCGGCTGAGATATTTACCGATATTTACCTGATAGCCTTGTTGAAGTAAAGTTTCAAAGTTGTTTGGATTGCTACTATACATAAGGATTTATTTCTATAAAAAATAGGTTAATTTATTACTGCTATAATTCATATTTGCTGTTACTATACTCAGTGTTAAGTAACAAGCAAAAATGCTAGTGCTGAGCTGCTAAATATGCATTAATCTGCTAAAGATAAAATATATAGTAGCAGTGAGATTATATAAAAGTGGATAGTAATATTACGGAAGAAGAGTAGTTTATTAGTTAAACAGTAATATTACTTAAATTAATAATCAATTAAAATAACTGGCACTTAGATGTAAATGACTGTTAATAGTACCTGAATTTAGGAAAGATAAATTAAGTAAGGTGGGCGTTGCCCACCCTACTATTAACTAGAGCTGCTGCCTAAGATAAATAGACTTAGCAGTGTGCCACTATTCCAGAGGCTGTGTAGCAGCATGGAAGAAAGGAGATTGCGCGATCGCGTATAAACTACCCCTAAAACCATTCCCAATACTGTCAGCGGCAAAATTTCAGAAAGGCTTAGGTGTGCGATCGCAAACAATAAACTACTTATCACAATTGCTCCCCATACAGGTAAGTAACGAGTCAAGGAAGGAAGCAGAAAACCCCGAAACAGGAATTCTTCAAAAAAGGGAGCAGCAATTGAGGCGGTAAAGAAGAATATACCAAGTGCAACCTGATCTTGCGACTCTAATGCTAAAGACAATAGCGGATTACTACCCCCCTGTCCTTGCCACAATTGTTGATTAATGATCGATACCAAAACTACCAAAGGCAAGGCTACGCAATAGCCACCTAGCCCCCACAACCACCAGTAACCACGCAAATTGAGGCGAAACCAATCTTTTGGCAAAGGAAAAAATGGTTTGATAGATAGATACAATACTCCCAATCCACCCGCAGCCAATAATAGGTAATTGACTAGTACGTAGAATGCTTGCAGCCGCACATTACCAGCAGTTGGCTTGACATTTAGAAATGTAAGTGCTAATGGGATTAGTAATTGTCCCATGAGGAAAAAGCCGACGATGAACACTTGCCAAACTGTCTCGCCAGTCCAAGGCGTTGACCAAGGAGTATCCTCGTTTTGAGCAAGTAAAGATTCTTTTCCTTTTCTTAAACGCCCACTGAGCAAAAAAATGATTAGTCCTATACCAGTAAAGCCAGCCAGTGCAGGAATGCTACCAATAATTGCTAACTTCAGTAAGGCTTGTTGTGCTGCTGCTTGTTCGGTTGCTTCAAGTTCCTCTAGTGCGTTTTGACGTTGCTGGAGTTGGTACAGTCTAGATAAAGAGCGATCGCGGAACCATCCATCTAAAGAGGCTTGAATTATCTGCTGAGCATCAGGTAACAACCGTGCCGGATCGCTCCAAAGCCCAATCAACACATTAGCCGTCTCAATTAAATTGGGGGCTGGGGGCTGGGGGCTAGGGGCTGGGGAATTTTGGTCTCCTCTGCTCCCCTGCCCTACCCTCTCCCAAGTCTTCAACGCTACATCCGTCTTCCCCTGTTGGGCTTGTAATATTCCTAGCCGCAAGTCTAGTTGGGCAATTAATTTTTCTAGTTGGTTAATTGACTGCTGCAATATTTGCTGCTGTCTAAGGCGGGAGGTGTCGGTAGTAGGAGCGATTTGTGTCTGAGGTTTAGGTGTAGCTGGGGTGGAAGGTGGTTGCGAGCGCAGTTCTTTTAGTTGTGCTTGCGCTTTGAGCAAATTCTTAATTGCCGATTCCCGTGCTGCTTGGTATTGCTCTGTCGCCGCCTCTAGGGGCTTGTCTCCTACCAGAGTATTACGAGCAGAGGATAAATTCGCGTCTCCATTGTCTTGTGGTTGCCACTGGGACGCTTGGAGCAAGAGATTCGTTTGGTAGAGTTCCAAACGACTTTCAATTTGAGGCTGTTGCCAACTTTCCCATAAAGATACCCCAGCAAGCAAGATTGCCAATACCGTCAGCACACTTAAAATTATCCGCTTAATTGTCATGAAACCACCGTTATTTTTATCGCCCCTTTTGGGAATTATCGCAAGAAACAAAAGCAATTCATAATTCGTAATTCGTAATTCGGAAGGTGTAAGGCAAGAGGCAAGAGGCGATCTGCGAGAGGATTTTGGATTAAAAAAACTCCCCTCAAGCCCCCCTGCTCCCCAGCGCCCCTAGCCCCAGCGCCCCTGCCATGCCCACAGGGGGCGATCAATTGCAAATTACCAACCATAAGTGTATAATCCGCTAGGCTTTCCCATGTGTGGAAAGCTTTAATTCAAAATCGTAAATCCAAAATCTAAAATTGAATGACTACTCGTGTTGTCATCGTGCGTCACGGTCAAAGCAGCTACAACGCCGAACGGCGGATTCAAGGTCGTAGTGATGCGTCCGTCTTGACCGAAAAAGGTCGTGAAGATGCCCTTAAAGTTGGGGAAGCCCTCAATAACCTTAAATTTGCTGCCGTATACACTAGTCCTCTACAACGAGCCAAACAAACAGCAGAGGTACTCAATAGCTGTTTCGCCACAGCCACCACTTTGACTGCTACAGATCAATTGATGGAAATTGACCTACCTTTGTGGGAAGGTCTTCTAGTTCAAGATGTGCGGGAGAAATTTCCAGAAGATTACCACTGCTGGCATAATCATCCTGATGAACTAGTGATGCTAGTTCCACAATCCCAAGGTTCAAGAGAACATTTTCCCGTCCTAGCACTCTACGAACAGGCAGGGCAGTTTTGGCAAGAAATCTTGCCCCGCCATGAAGGAGAAACAATTCTAATTGTTGGGCATAACGGCATTAACCGCGCCCTAATTAGCACTGCGCTTGGAATATCGCCCAGTCGCTACCACTCTATACAGCAGTCTAATTGTGGCATTAGTGTGCTGAATTTTGCAGGAGGGTTAGGGCAACCCGTTCAACTAGAATCTATGAATCAGGTTGCCCATTTGGGTAGGGAAGTTTTACCGTCGCTGCGACCTAATCATAATGGTCCGCGCTTATTGTTGGTGCGTCATGGTGAAACAGACTGGAATCGCCAAACCAGATTTCAGGGAAACATTGATATTCCCCTTAACGACAATGGCAGAGAACAAGCTGGCAAAGCAGCCTCCTTTCTCAAGAATGTACCGTTAGATTTTGCTTTTAGTAGCCCCATGCTGCGTCCAAAGGAAACAGCAGAGATTATTTTGCAGTACCAGCCTAATGTCCAATTAGAATTACGAGATGGATTAAGGGAAATTGGTCACGGACTCTGGGAAGGAAAATTAGAAGCAGAAATAGAGCAGACCTACCCAGGAGAATTGCATCGGTGGCGAACAGTCCCAGCACAAGTGCAAATGCCGGAAGGAGAAAATTTACAGCAAGTGTGGGAGCGCGCTGTAGAAGCTTGGCAATCTATTCTCGAATCAGTAGCCAATTCCAAAACAGGTTTAGTAGTGGCTCACGATGCCACAAATAAAGTCTTGCTTTGCCATATCCTTGGTTTGGCTCCAGACCATTTCTGGAACTTCCGTCAGGGGAATGGCGCAGTTAGTGTAATCGATTATCCCCAAGGAATAACTGGTTTACCCGTCCTGCAAGCGATGAACATCACAACTCACTTGGGTGGTGTACTTGACAAGACAGCAGCAGGAGCATTGTAAATTAGTCCTTTGTCATTTGTACCATAGTCCTAGCCTGCGGCAGGTTCTGCCAAGGCATCTACGTTCAATACCAATGACCAATGACCAATGACCAATAACCAATGACGAGTGAACTGCTACAACAAGTCCGGGTAATAGATCCGGTTTCTGAAACTGATCGCCAGCCGTTAGATGTTTTGATTACTGATGGTGTGGTTAAAGCTGTACAAGAGAGAATTTGTGACTACCCAATTGACACCGAAATCAAAGATTGTCGAGGACTGGTATTAGGTTCAGGGCTAGTGGATTTATATAGCCATTCTGGAGAGCCAGGGTTTGAAGAGCGGGAAACACTAGTTTCGCTCTTGGCAGCAGCAGGGGCTGGAGGATTTACCAGGCTGAACATTTTGCCGGATACCATGCCTCCTTTGGATAATCCAGCTAGTTTGGCAAGCCTACTTCAGAAGAAATGGGGAGATGAGGCAATGGGGAAATGGGGAGAATTATCCCCTCACCCAGTCACCCCCTCACCCCCTCATCTAGGTTTCTGGGGTGCGCTGACTGTGGGAGGAAAGGGGCAGCAAATGACAGAATTAGCAGAGTTAGCGGCTACCCCAGGTTTGATCGGCTTTGCTGATGGTCAGCCTTTGGAAAATTTGGCGCTACTGCGACGGGTGTTGGAATACCTCAAGCCTTTAGGAAAGCAGATCGCGCTTTATCCTTGTAGCCGCCAGCTAGTGGGAAATGGCGTTATGCGAGAAGGTTCTTACTCTGTGCAGTTTGGCTTGCCTGGAAATCCCGCGATCGCTGAAACAACTGCCTTATCAGCCATCCTCGAATTAGTCGCAGCGATTGGCACGACCGTCCACATTATGCGCGTTTCTACGGCTCGCAGTGTCCAGCTAATTCAATTGGCAAAGGCACAAGGTCTACCAATTACGGCAAGCACAACCTGGATGCATTTACTACTTGACACCAAAGCAGTAAGCAGCTATAATCCAGCATTACGACTGGAACCGCCTTTAGGAAACCGAGCGGATGTAGCAGCACTACGGCAAGGAGTACGGGCAGGAGTAATAGATGCGATCGCCATCGATCACACTCCCTACACCTACGAAGAAAAAACCGTTGCTTTTGCGGAAGCTCCTGCGGGAGCCATTGGTTTAGAGCTAGCTTTGCCGCTTTTGTGGCAGCATTTGGTAGAAACGGGCGAATTTTCAGCATTGGAACTTTGGCGCACTCTGAGTACCCGCCCAGTCCAATGTTTACAACATACTTGTGGTGCGATCGCACCACAAGAGCCAGCAGAACTTACCCTATTTGACCCCCAGCAAGCTTGGATAGTCGAAAGGCAAACTCTTAAATCCCGCTCTCACAACACCCCTTGGCTGGGACAACAAATACTAGGTCGTGTCGTCAAAACCTGGCTATAACGATTTTGGAGCCTTGAATTTTAGATTTTGGATTGAATTTGCTCCTGTAACCCCTCTTCCTCTAGCCCCTCTAATTGAGTTCTCCAATTCGATTGGGAGGCCAGAAACGAACAACTGCTCGACCGATGATATTTTCACGCGGTACAAAGCCCCAAAAATGGCTGTCGTAGCTGTTATTACGGTTATCACCCAGCACTAGGTAAGAATCCGCAGGCACTGTAACAGGACCAAATTGGTAATGAGGCGGAGCTTCAATATACTTTTCCTGCAAGGGTTGATCGTTGATATAAACTCGCTCCCCCTTAACTTCCACCTTATCCCCAGGCAACCCAATGATGCGTTTGATAAAAGCATCTTTGAGATTAGGATTTTCCTTTTTAATATTTTCTGTGGGCGAAAATACCACGATCTCTCCCCGTTGAGGGTTAGTAAAGTGATAACTTAACTTATCTACAATCAACTTGTCATACTTCTGTAGCGTAGGAACCATTGATTCAGAAGGAATCCAGCGAGCTTCGGCAACAAAGGTACGAATGCCCAAAGCCAAAACTATACTTAGTCCAATCGTCCTTGTTAGCTCCCCTAACCAGGAGCCTTCGTTTTCTTGGGGAGGATTGCGATCGCTTCCTTGATTTTGCAAACCAGACATAGATTTTGAATTACTTAATTAAAAGAAAAATGCAGGTTAATCAGCTAACCAGTTTAAAAAACTCTACTTGCTAATCTTAACTATAGAAATTGTATTCTTCGTTAAGTTGGGCTTGTAACATCTATTCAGAGGACACAGGAGACAGGAGTCAGGAGTCAGTAGTCAGTAGTCAGAAGTTGTGGAGACAGAATATTTATTTCCTTATTTCCCCTTGTCACCTTGTCACCTTGTCACGCCACTTTGCCCCTGCGGGGGGAACCCCCGCACGCAAGTGGCTCCCCTTGTCCTCTCCTAACCTCTAGCCCCTAGCTATAGCGCCTCTAGTCCCTCACTTACTATGTCACATACTCCGGTTTTACTCATTCGCAATGCTCGCATTCTCTTACCCAATGGTAACTTTTTAGTAGGAGATGTACTTTCGCGCGATCGCCAAATTGTCCAAGTAGCCCCTGACATACCTTATCCCACTGATGCACAGGTAAGAGAAATTGACGCTACAGGTTTAACTTTGTTGCCTGGAGTAATTGATCCACAAGTACATTTTCGGGAACCTGGATTAGAACATAAAGAAGATTTGTTCACAGCTAGCTGTGCTTGTGCTAAAGGTGGGGTGACTTCATTCTTAGAAATGCCCAATACTCGTCCCCTCACAACTACTCAACAAGCACTAGATGACAAGCTACAACGAGCATCTCAAAAATGCTTGGTTAATTATGGCTTTTTTATTGGGGCAACGGCGGAAAATCTGCCCGATTTACTCACAGCCCATCCCACACCAGGAATTAAGATTTTTATGGGTTCGATGCATGGTGCTTTGCTAGTGGATCAAGAAGAGTTACTAGAGTCTATTTTTGCCAATGGTAAGCGCTTAATTGCTGTTCATGCCGAAGATCAAACCCGTATCCAACAACGGCGACAAGAATTTGCTGGTATTCACGATCCAGCCATTCATTCCCAAATTCAAGATAATACTGCTGCACTGTTGGCAACCCAGTTAGCCCTTAAACTGTCTAAAAAATACCAGCGTCGCTTACATATCCTGCATATGTCAACAGCCGAAGAAGCTGACTTGCTACGTCAGGATAAGCCCCTTTGGGTGACGGCTGAGGTGACACCCCAGCATTTGTTATTAAATACCAGTGCCTATGAAAAGATTGGCACGTTGGCGCAGATGAATCCGCCATTGCGATCGCCTCACGATAATCAAGTCTTGATGAAAGCTTTGCTAGATGGCGTAATTGATTTTATTGCTACAGATCACGCTCCTCACACTTTACAAGAAAAAGCCCAAGAATACCCAAATACACCTTCTGGTATGCCTGGGGTGGAAACGGCATTACCTTTGATGCTGACTGAGGCGATTGCCGGACATTGCACAGTTGCTCAAGTATCTCATTGGATGTCAACGGCTGTAGCTCAGGCTTATGGTATTCCTAAAAAGGGCGCGATCGCTCCTGGGTATGATGCTGATTTAGTTTTGGTAGATTTGAACTCCTACCGCATGGTATTGCGCGAGGAACTATTAACCAAATGCGGCTGGAGTCCGTTTGAAGGCTGGAATTTAACTGGTTGGGCTGTAATGACTATTGTCGGTGGTCAGGTTGTTTACGACAGGGGAAAATTGAACACCGAAGTACGCGGACAAGCATTAACATTTGATTAAAAAGGCAACCAGTGAGGAATTTGGTACAGACTTAGCACTGCTACGTCTGTACTTTTCGTATTTATACTGATAAATTTAGATTTTTTCTTAGCGTTGTAAAACTCTCTCCGTAAATTTACGGTGACGCAAAAAATAATTTTATGATTTTGTAATACTTAATAAGTTGACATTAATATTTATTTGTATATCAACTTTTGGGCAGTTAATCTATTAGTTGTCTGCACATCTTTGAAAAACTGGGATCGTAGGGTGTGAATTGATCCCAGTAAGAGGATTTCCAAGATAATTTGAGTTTTAATGCTAGCTAGCAGCTTGTATGCTACTGCTTTGCCGCTGAAACGACGGGAGTCTGGGAGCCTGTAATTTAAAGCATTTTAGGGCTAGCAAAAGTGAAGCCATGACACTGCGCCAAAAAACACTGCTAATAATTGGAGTAACTCTTGTAATTCTGATTGGGCTTATATACACTACAGGGGCAACAATCTTGCTGCGTGATTTTTCCCAATTTGAGCAACGAGAAACCCATGAGCATATTAAACGAGTTCAGTCAGCTTTGTCTGATGAAATTGACTCTTTAAATCAACTAAATCGTAACTGGGCTGGCTGGGGCGAAACTTATGAATTTATTGAGAAATCAAACAATAGATACATTAAAAATCATCTCAATAATGTTAATTTTTCTATTTTTAATCTTCACCTCATAATATACATTCAATCGTCTGGGAAAATTGTATTTGCCAGTTCTGAAAGGGGCGATCGCAAAAGCATACTAATTCATCATAAATTAAAGCAAGATTTTTCTAGTCAAAATTTTTGGACTCACTTCAATAGAAATACTTCCCTAAAAGGGATAATTTTTCTAGCCCAAAAGCCTATATTAATAGCCTCAAGTCCTATCCTGAAAAATGATGGCAGTGGTAAAAATCTAGGAACGTTAATTATGGGTCGCTACCTCGACGCTGCTGCTATCAAGCGGTTGGGTGAACGAACACATTTGTCTATTACTATGTATGCGGTTAATGATGAGAAAACGGCTGCCGAATTGGGTACGGTGCGTTCTGCGTTACTGAGAGGAAAATCAACTCTAGTACGCCCACTGAATAAACAGACAATCGCAGGATATACCCTGCTCAAAGACATTTATGGGAAACCTGCACTGATTTTGCGCGTAGCTATCCCCAGAAATATCTATCAACAAGGTGGGGCTAGTATTCGCTATCTTATCTTGTCTGTGCTGATAGTTGGTTTAGTATTTGGCGTAGTTACTCTATTGCTGTTAGAGAAATTATTTTTATCTCGACTATTGCATCTCACAAATCATTTGCATAGCATTAGCAATAGTAGGGATTTTTCGGCACAGTTACTGCCAAATACTGGAAAAGATGAATTATTCCAATTAGCTGATACTATCAATATTATCCTGGCAGCATTGATAAATTCACAAAATCAGCAAAAAGAGAGGGAAGAACGTTACTACAAATACAGCCGAGTACTGGCACAGTTGACCAAGAGCCAAACCTGGGATAGCAGTGATTTAAATGCTGGTTTTCGGGAAATTATAGAGACTGCGGCTTGTACTCTTGAGGTTGAGCGAGTCAGTGTGTGGTTATATGATGGCCAAAAGTCAAAAATGCAGTGCGTCGATTTATATCAACGAAGTACTGGTCAACATTCAGCGGGTATGGAGTTGCTAGTAGCAGATTATCCTGCTTATTTCCAAGCATTAGAACAAGAGCGTACGCTCGCAACAGAAAATGTTAGCATCGACCCGATAACCAAGGAAATGTCAGAGCGCTATCTTTACCAATTCGATATCAAATCGATGTTGAGTGCATCGATTTGTCTAAATGGAAAGATAGTAGGGATGTTGTGTCATAGTCATGTAGGATCTAACCGCCAATGGTTGTTAGAAGAACAAAATTTTGTCGGTTCATTAGCGGGTTTAGTAGCCTTGCTAATGGAAGCATCTGAGCGTAAGCGATCGCAAGTTGCTCTACAAAAAGCGTACGAGGAACTAGAAACACGAATTAGAGAACGTACTGGCGACCTGGCAAAAGCTAACGAACAATTGCAGGCACAAATTATCGAACGCCATATCGCAGAGGAAAAACTACTCTACGAGGCTTTTCATGATGCCTTAACTGGCTTACCCAATCGAGCTTTGTTTATGCAGCGGCTAGAAAGTGCGCATGAAAAGGCGAAACAAGCGGATTATTTGTTAGCAGTCCTCTTTTTGGATCTAGATCGCTTTAAGATTGTAAATGATAGCCTGGGACATTTGGTTGGAGATCAACTTTTAATAGCGATCGCTCGTCGGCTACAAACCTGTTTACGTCCAGGTGATTTAGTAGCTAGGTTGGGGGGAGATGAGTTCACCATTTTGCTGGAGAATATCAAAGATTTCAGTGACGCAACAAAGGTTGCCGAACGCATTCAACAGGAACTAACGAAGCCATTTTACCTCAATGGACACGAAGTATTTACCGCTGCTAGTATTGGCATCGCCTTAAATGATACAGTGGGCGATCGCCCAGAAGACTTGCTGCGTGATGCTGACGTGACTATGTACCGAGCAAAATCCTTGGGTAAGGCGCGATATGAAGTATTCGATTCTTCCATGCATACCCAAGCTATGACACGGTTGCAGCTAGAGAATGACCTACAAAGAGCAATCAAACGTGAGGAATTTCGGATAGAGTACCAACCGATTGTGTCACTCAACAACGGTATGATTTATGGTTTTGAGGCGTTGGTACGTTGGCAACATCCTCTCCGAGGAAGAGTTGCGCCTACAGAATTTATTCCAGTAGTAGAAGAAACGGGCTTGATTGTGCCAATTGGCTGGTGGGTTTTACGCAAAGCTTGTATTCAAACGCGCAAATGGCAACAAAATTTAGTTACAACCGTACCATTGACCATTAGTGTGAATTTTTCTGCCAAACAATTTTCTCAACCAAATTTAGTTGAGCAGATAGAGCAAATTCTGCAAGAAACTGGTTTAGAAGCAAACTGTTTGCAGCTAGAAATCACCGAAAGTGTCATCATTGACAACCCTACAGCTGTAGCTGCTATACTCTTGCAATTAAAAAAGCTAGGTGTTCGGCTGTACATTGATGACTTTGGTACAGGCTATTCATCCTTGAGTTATCTGCACCGCTTTCCAGTTAATGGCTTGAAGATTGACTACACTTTTGTTAGCAACATAGGTGTTGAGAATGAAAACACAGAACTTGTACGCACAATAGCAACAATGGCTCACAATCTGAAATTGAATGTAGTTGCAGAAGGAATAGAAACATCTGAGCAATTAGCTCAACTGAGGGCGCTGCAATGCGAATATGGTCAGGGATATTTTTTCTCTCCTCCCTTGCATCCCAAAGCCGCAGCAGCCTTAATTACAAAACTAGAGCATACTTCCTTCTAGCTTAAAAATTACTGACGTGTATGTATATTTACGGAAACAGCCTACATTCACGGGTGATCTTTCGGTCGAAAGAAAGTAAAATCGAGCAAAGAGCGATCGCCAATCACAGAGAAATCGGCAAGTGAACCTATTTGATATAAATAAAATGTTTGTATTCTCAGATCGACCGCATGAAAACTATCATTGTGATATTAGCGACTTTGCTTATCACCAGCACATCCGCTTTTGCCGCCCAACCTGACAATCAAGTTGCACCTACTGTGTCTCGTCTTACCATCAGTGAACGCTGCGAACAGTTACAAATAAACTGTACTAAGTCAAATCAATTAGATTTAGGACGTAGGCTAGAGCCATTATATGTCAGCCGACACAACGAAAAACCACCTCAACAACGCGGTGTCAACATTTACACTACCAGTGACATTGACCTGATTGACCAAGCAATAATTAATCAGTTAGCATCCCAAAACGAAAAGCTACGCCAAGAATTGCACTCACAAAAGTAGCAACCAACGCCTACGAAAAGGACAAAAATAGCGTTGCATTTACTAGTTTTCACAGCGATACCTGAAAACTAGGGAAAAGCTTGGGAAAGCTCATTTAATAAGTAGTCTATTTGAAAATTACCCATCGGAAAAAGCTCTACAATCCGAGCGCGATCGCCCACATAACTCAAACGTATTTGTAAATAACCAGGTGGGAGGTACTCTAATCTATCTGCCCACTCAATCGCCATAATTCCCAATACAAACTCTATGCCTTCCCAATAAGTTTCTAAATGTAACGCTGCAACTTCTTGTGGTTGCAAGCGATATAAATCTATATGATATAAAGGAAGGCGACCTTCTGTATATTCATTAATTAGGGTGAAGGTGGGACTAACAATGGGTTCAGTTATACCTAACCCCCATCCAATGCCTTGCACTAGAGTTGTTTTACCGCTACCTAAATCACCTTCTAAGAAAATTACACTGCCAGCGCCCAGAGTTCTGCCCAAACTTATACCAAGCGATCGCGTTTGCTCTACACCCACCAAAGAAAACTTAATACACTCCCCCTGCTCCCCCTGCATCCTCTGCTCCCCCTGCTCTCTTAAGCGCCCCTAGAATACGCCTTTTGCGCTCGACCATACCATCGCAACAGCACTCCAGCCAACCGTGCGGAATCATGGCGTACCAAACCCTGTTCATCCTCATCCATCACATTAGCCATAATAATTCGCCGCTTTAGCAACGCTACATCTTCCCGATCGAGAAAGACAGGATGGGAATTTTCCTGAGCATAGCGAATTTGGCTTTTATGAGAGGGTTGTTGCTTTTGTACCAAAACCGCACTAAATAATTGTTGCCCACAAGCAGCATCAATTGCTCGAATATGGTCAGCAACAGTATAACCCTGAGTTTCTCCTGGTTGAGTCATGATGTTACAGACGTAAATACAAGGTATAGCGGGGCTTTCCCTACCTTGAGACCGTTTGGCGATCGCCCTCGCAATTTCTGGGACTAGCAAATTTGGAATCACACTGGTATACAAACTGCCAGGACCTATGATAATATAATCAGCTTCCTCAATTGCTTGTATCACTCTGGGTAAAGCGGGTGGATTGGTAGGAATACAGCCAATTCTGGCAATACTGCCCCCAGCTTTAGTGATCTTCGATTCGCCTTCAATCCGACGACCGTCGGCTAATTCTGCCCATAGACGCACATCACACAGAGTTGCTGGTAGTACCTGACCTCGGACGGCTAACACATTAGAACTAGCGGCGATCGCCTGTTCTAAATCTCCAGTAACTTCACTCATCGCCGTCAGGAATAGATTACCAAAACTGTGACCTGTCAATCCATCCCCTGCCTTAAACCGATATTGAAACAGTTCTGTTAACAGCTTCTCCTCGGAAGCTAATGCCGCTAAACAATTGCGAATATCTCCAGGCGGCAGAACACCAATTTCTCGCCGCAAGCGCCCCGAAGACCCCCCATCATCTGCTACGGTAACTATAGCCGTAATATTGGCACTGTATGCCTTCAGCCCTCTTAACAAAGTTGATAAACCTGTACCGCCGCCTATGGCTACAATTTTAGGTCCCCGATTTAAGCGGCGATAATTCAACAGCACATCAATCAGTTCCTCATCTCCATCCGACCTGAACACCTGGGTAATTGAATCTACTGTTCGGCTTTGCCCCCAGAAAATCAATAGCAAACCGCCTAATAGCACTAAAGGACCACTGATATAGCTAGGTACGACCGTTGCGATCGTGCTTAGAAGTTCTTGAATTAACACAGTTGCATAAAAAATTGGTGTCAGCTTACTCCAAATTGCTAAACCCAAACAAGTCAGCAGTACACCACTAGCACTTATAAGTACCCAACGTTTTACCGATAAACCAGGAGATAACCACTTAAACCATTGATTCACTCGGTAGCGAGTGCGAGTATGTGGCTCCTGCCTGAGATTTTTTAGGGCTTGTTTTATAGAACTGATTGGCATATTTAATATGGGGCAGGGTGATATGAGACGTTATTGCTAAAAATAGCCCAACCTTCATTCGATCTGTGATCGGCATCGGGATTAATCATTGGGTTTCATGGCTCCGCTATTTTTTTAACCCAATTCTATGAAAATGTATAACAGACCTTTGACCAAGTAAAAACTAACTTAATATGACGACCATAGGGAAAAATAGTAATGGTGTAAGGAAATAGTGAAAGGAGAAAGGCGAATTTTAGGACTAGACCCAGGATTAGCAATTTTGGGATTTGGGGCAATTTGCTGCCAAACGCAAGATGCGATCGCAAGTGGGACAAAAACTAAGTCTGCCATAACTAAAGACATTGTGGTAGTACCAGTACAGCTACTTGATTTTGGCGTAATTCAAACATCTGCTGACACTGAAATCGGCAAGCGGCTTTGCACAATTTACCAAGACTTGGACACCTTGCTAAAAGAATTACAGCCAGACTTGGTAGCAATTGAAAAGCTGTTTTTTTACCGCATGGCTAGCACCATTACTGTGGCACAGGCAAGGGGCGTACTAATGCTTGTGTTAGCTCAGCACGGTCTTCCCTACGTTGAGTTTACACCTGCTCAGATCAAACAGGCGCTTACTGGTTGGGGCAATGCTGATAAGTACGAAGTGCAACAAGCAGTAGCGCGAGAGTTGAATTTAGACTATATTCCCAAGCCTGATGATGCAGCAGATGCCTTAGCAGTAGCGCTAACAGCATGGTTTCAAATTTAGGGGCGCTCTTGCCAGAGGAACCAGAGGAACTAGAGGCGAGAGGCTAGGGGCTAGCCCAGCGCGTGAAAGCTGGGGGAGCTGGGGAAGGCTTGGGAAGTTACCTTTTACCTTTTCCCTTTTCCCTTTCACCTTTTCCCTTATCCCTTTCCCCTTTTTCTGCTTCCTCTCGCAAGAGCGCCCCTAATTTGTTGACAATCAATAAACTGTCTACTTGCCAAAACACAAAAATTTTTGCTCGGTAAAATACTCTTATACAGATTATTCCTATGGTTTCACTTGCTCGTAAAAACCTGTTAGAAGATATTCCTCGCTTCCTAGTAGCTCAGGCAGGAATTATGTTTGCTGTTAGTTTGGTAACAATTCAAGCTGGGATATTCAATGGATTTACTCGCTCGACTTCTCAGTTAATTAATAATTCCCAAGCTGACATTTGGGTAGCATCAAATACTTTGGTACACTCTACACTGACCCTACCCATTCCTGCAACAACCTTAAGTCAAGCTGGGCAAGTTACTGGTGTCGAAAGAGCAGAAGCATTAATTATTAGAGGAGCTATTTGGCGTTACTCTGCTAGCGAAATTAATCCAGTCAGAGTGATCGGATTTGACCCCAAGGGACAATTGTTTGCACCAAAAAATATGATTCAAGGAAGTGTCAGTGCGCTCTCGTCGCCCTATACCGTAATCGTAGATGCAAGTAACCGGAAATCTCTGAATGTCAATCAAATAGGTAATTTAGCCCAAATTAATTCTTTACCAGCGCGCTTAGTTGGTTTAACCCAAGGAAATCGTTCAATTACTTCAGATCCTTTTGTTTTTACCTCCTTAGACAATGCCAATGCTTATGCAAATTCTGGTCAAACTACCAGTTTGTCCTGTAAATTGCAATCCGGTTCAGAGGATATTCAGTGTACCAATACTTTTAAGCAACTGGGGCAGGACAAGGCTTCTCCACCCAAAAAGTTAGCCGCCTCAGACACAATTACTTTTGTGTTAATCAAAGCTAAACCAGGTCAAGATTTACAGGTATTGAAGCAAAGGCTAGAAGCCGCCATTCCTAATACTCGTGCTTTCACTCGAACCGAGTTGATTGAAAAGACTCAAAGGTTCTGGCAAAGGCGGACTGGTGTGGGATTTATCCTGGGCTTGGGGGCAGCAGTGGGTGTAATTGTGGGCGGCATTATTGTGGGTCAAATTCTCTATTCTTCCGTCTCTGACCATCTCAGGGAGTTTGGAACACTCAAAGCAATGGGTGCGTCTGATTGGACTATATATGGTGTGATTGTAGAGCAAGCGCTTTGGATGGCTGTTTTAGGTTATATTCCTGGTATTATCCTTTGCTTTGGTGTGGCTGCTTGGACTTTTGCCACTCAAGGTATCGTAATTTTAATTACACCCTTGAGTGCGATCGCTGTTTTTGGCATCACGGTCGCAATATGCATCGGCTCCGCTGTGTTTGCAATTCAAAAAGTAACCCGCGTAGATCCGGCAATTGTATTCAAAGCCTGATGAGTGCAAATCAAATAACTTTATCTACCTTTTTATATAGATGAACTTTTGAATGCATCTTCCTAAAGCTCTATCAGTATATTTAGTCAAAGCAGTAAAATATACAAACGAAATATAAATTAATAATTTGCTTCACCTGTCCAAGCTTGTTTGAAATTCAAACTTTACTCGTTAAAAATCTACAAGAATGACTGTTTCTTTAACCAAATTTACTACTTCAATTAAAAACCGCAAAAAGGCTTCTGACACCTCAATCGGTTTAAATTATCCTGAAGCTGCTATTGTCGCCTCTGGAATAGAGATGACGTTCCAATCAGGAAAACAGTATTTTCAAGTCCTGAAAGAAATTGACTTAGAAATCAAAACGGGTGATATCCAACTGTTAATGGGACCTTCTGGTTCAGGCAAAACTACTTTGCTGTCAATTTTAGCTGGATTAATGACACCAACTAAAGGTAATGTATACCTCCTGGGGCAGGAAATTACCAGGATGTCCAGAGAAAAGCTGGCAACATTTAGACTCCACAACGTTGGTTTTATTTTTCAGGGCTTTAATTTATTTCCAGCTTTAACAGCAGCTGAAAATGTTGAATTAGTACTGAATTTTAAAGGTATTCGTGGAGAGACGGCACACAAACAGACAAAAATGTTACTCGAACAAGTTGACTTAGGTAGCCAGGCAAATCAGAAGCCTAGCGACTTGTCTGGAGGGCAAAAACAGCGCGTGGCGATCGCCCGTGCTTTAGCTGGTAATCCCAAACTGATCATGGCAGATGAGCCGACAGCTGCTCTAGATTCTCACAGTGGGCATAATGTAATTCAATTACTACGTGCTTTGGCAAAAGAACAAGGCAGCACTGTCCTGATGGTAACGCACGATCCTCGGATTATTGATAGCGCCGATAGAGTCGCATATCTAGAAGATGGAATGCTGGGGAAGGGGCTAGGGGCTAGGGGCGCACGTGAGGACAAGGGGACAAGGGGACAAGGGGAGAATTGTTAATTCCTACTTTATCCTTCAGCCTTTATCCTTCATCCTTTATCCTATTGTTTTAACTATCTCTTGTAGAGTTTGTGAAACTGAACGGGGTCGCCAACCGAGTTCTTTACGGGCTTTAGCTGCATCCACACGCACACAGCGATCATAGACATAGTGAACTCTTTCCCGACTCAGGGGGGGTTGCCATTTCAATAAGCGTCCGATGGGATCGAGGATGTTTCCTGCTAGCCTGACAAGGGGTTTAGGGGCTTCGTGGGGAACTGGAATACCTGTTTCGTGGGAGAGAAGTTCAAACATTTCCCTCGTAGTTAAGTCACCAGCAGAAATGATATAGTGTTCTCCGATTGGAGCTTTTTCTGCTGCTAAAATCATAGCATTGGCTAAGTCGTCTACATGGACAATGCCAGTAATGCGATCGCCCCCAGCCCACAACTTCAACCGCCCTTTGAGAAATTGCTGCATGACTGGACGAAAATGAGGATCGTCAGCGCCAAAAATCCCTGAAGGCATAATGCTAACAACAGGTACTTGGGTGGCGAATTGATCTACTATTTGTTGCGCCTGGTATTTTGTGCTGTCATAGGCAGAAGAAAAGTTAGTTTGAGTGCGCTTAAAAGTTTCATCGATAACGTTGCCTCTTGTGTCGCCATAGATGCCCACTGTGCTACAATAAACAACTTTCGACACTCCTAATTCTTGGGCAACTTCCATTACAGCGCGGGTTCCCTCTACATTCACCCGTGCCATTTCGGCGGCATTTACTAGCCCAAGCTCTACGTAAGCAGCTGTATGAAAGACTGTATCTACTCCAGACATTGCTTTTCGCAGTGCATTGCGATCGGTAATGTCTCCATATATTAACTGCGCTTGGGAATCAGCCAGCCTCGCCCTATTGCTAGATTTGCGAACTAAACCAATAACGCGATCGCCTCGAAGCTCCAAAGCCCTTACCAAATGAGAGCCTGTAAATCCATTCGCTCCAGTAACTAGCGCTTTCATAAGGCTTTTTCGTATATGCGGTAAGTCTTATAAATTTTACCGCCAGCAGCTTCGATTAGTTTACGGGAGGGATAGTTGTCTTCATAAACCCAAGAAAGCTCAGCCCGTTTATAGGGTTTACCCTTTTTGATTCCTCCTTGCATTCCCAAATAAATCAAGGCTAGAGGAACCATTTTGCGACGATACTCAGGCAGTGAACAAACGACTATAACTCGTCCTTGATCGATTTGACGGCGATACCAGAGAAACTTAAGAATTCCTAACCAGTTCAGCTTTCCCTCAACGTGCTTGAGTGCAATGTTGTAGTCAGGTAATCCCATGAAACAGCCAATCATTTCGCCGTTGTATTCTGCGACGGGGAATACATCTGGATCTACTAAACTTTGTAGAGATTTGGCTTCTGACAAAAATTCTGACTCGGTGCGAGGGGTAAAGCTCCAGTTATTAGAAAAGGTAGTGTTAAGCAGACGATAAAGACTAAGAGCATCTTCCTCAAAAGCTTTGCCTTGGGTTCTAATTGGGCGGAAGCTAACACCAGATTTACAGGCTATTCGATAAGCTTTCTCAAATTCGGTTGGTAGGGGTTTGTCTAATGGAAAATCATAAGCGTAGGCATCTTTGGCTTTGTACCAGCCATCCTGTTCTACAAACTGTGGGTAGTAGGTTGGGTTATAGGATGTCATTACCATCGGTGGCGAGTCAAAGCCATCGACTAAAAATAGACAATTATTGTGAGTAGACAAATCAATTGGACCCCTAACAACTGTCATACCTTGCTCTCGTAGCCACCCACTTGCCGTTTCTAGCAAAGCTTGAGCAACGTCAAAATCTGAAATGCACTCAAAAAAACCAAACAACCCTACATTCTTACCCTCTCGTTCATTCAAGCGCTGATTGACAGCAGCCACAATTCTTCCTAAAGGTTGAGGGCTGCTTTCCTCAGATAAAGCGATAAACTGCTGTAGCTTGCCATATTGAAAGAATGGATTACCCGCGTCAAACTGTTTGGCAATGCTGCTACGAATAGGTGGAACCCAGCGAGGATCTTTGGCGTATACCCGTGCTGGGACATCCAAAAATAATTCTTTGTCTGCTGGAGTTGTAACAGCCCGTATTTGAATTGAAGTTTTCGTCAGCACTTTGATTACACCTAGATTTTAGTAATTAGCTTTTAGCGATTAGCTCTTAGCTTTTAGCAACTGATTGACTAATAAGTATTAAAGACACAAGGGAAGCTAGAAATCTCGCTACACGGCTGGGCTAACAGCTAACAGCTAACAGCTAATTAAGCACTAATCATCGGTTTGTACAATAAGTCCCTAGTTGCTACCATGCCTGTAACCAAGCGATCCATCTCTTCTTGAGTATGGAGGGCGTTAACGGTGATCCGCATTCGAGGTTTGGCAATATACCAAATTGGCGATATCCAAATTCCGTGATTTTGCATGATTTTTCTAGCAAATATCTTGGGATTAATTTCTGACGGTAGTAGTACTGGAACTACGTTAGTTTCACCAATGGCAACAAAATCATGCTTAGCTAGACGCGATCGCAAGTATTTGGTATTCTCTTGAAGTTTTTGTACTAGTTCGGGACGCTGGCGGACTTGGCGGATACTTTCTAAAGCAGCAGCTGTGGTTGGCGGTGGCAAAGAAGCTGTGCCAATTGAAGTTGGAGAAACATTCAACAGTGGCTTTAACTCTGCTACGTGAGTACTAATCGCCGCGCCAACCGAGGCAGCAAACTTAGAGAATGTGGTCATAATTAGGGGAACAACACCCCGCTCAATTGCTTGCTGAGGTAATAGTCCAAAATGCTCGTAGATGCCTCTACCCGTTGCACCAATTGAACCGCTAGCGTGAGCTTCATCCATCACCAATACGCTGCCTTCGTAATTATGCAGCACGTCGATCATGCCTGGCAGAGGTGCAATATCTCCATCCATTGAGAAGACTGCATCGGAAATGACTAAAATTCTGTCATCTGGACGAGCATAACGATACAGCTTGCGTGCTAAATCTTCGCTGTCGCAGTGGCGGTAAGACTTGACTCGCACACGGGGGCTATGGCTAAATACCTTACCAGAGCGCGTGCCAGCATTAACAATGGCTGAGACAATACAGCCATGATTCAGGACATCTGTCAAGATCAAAGTCTCGCGGGTGTTCTGAAATCCTGGGACGGGAATAGCCAAGTGACAGAAGGCATCCATCAAGGCTTGCAGTGCCATCCAGGCATTTAGAAACAGCTGCGTATGTGGCAGATGCTTAAAAGCTGAAATCTCGTCTTCCAGTTGTCGGTGCAAGTCAATGCGTCCGCTCAAAACTGAGGTAGCGCTGTTAGACGTACCATACTGCAAAATTGCATCAATTGCTGCTTGCTTAACAGCTGGTTCTTGAACTAGTCCCAATACATCATTGGTGCAGAAAGTCAAGACGTTACGCCGTTCGCCCGTAGCTGCTTCTTCAATTTCAACCCTATTACCTTGTTTTTGATGACAAATATACTCGTCGGGATCTAGCCCACTTTCATACCAACGCTGAACGTATTCTTTGACGGTTTGCACGAATTTACTCCCCTCACCTTATTCTGTCGATAGCTTATTATGTCTGGCTCAACATTATATTTTCCTTCATTCAATATTTGTTATCCAGGTTTTACAAAATGCCCAATGGCAGCAGTTTTAATTATGTCTTTTAATACAAACAGCCAGTCGTGGAAGCGTCGATACTGACTATAAATCTGAGTATGGTTTAGCAGTGAGCTAGCAATGGCAGCCGACGCTGCTAGTACAGTTCTCTTCATCCGATTGGCTGTTCTTGGTTTAGCTGAGTTGGTTGTTGGCGATCGCGCTTCGACTTAGAATTAGGTTCCAAGTCCTGCCCCTTAATTGGCGATTGACCCAATTTTTGCATAAATTGTTCATATTGCTGGACAATTAATCGTTGAATGGCAATAATAGCTGGGTTGATTTCCACATAACGCCGTTGAGGATTGGCTAAATAGTTTCGCTGTTCGCTCTCGATCATTTCTATGTCTTGAGCAAGAAATTTCAGTAAAAAGCGCTGGAGTACACGTTGCAGCAGTGGCTTAAGCGGCTGAAGTACCCATTTGGGCAGACGGACTTGGAAAAAGAAGTAGGCAAAAGATCGAGTTTCAGCAACACCTACTGGTAGTCGCATCAAATACAGGCTAGAAATTCCTTGCAGAGAACTGTAAAAGTGCGGGTAGCGATAATGAGTTGATACAGGTAAGGTTGTCACCTGGTCAGCTCTTTCGCTTAGTCCTAAAAACTTAGCCATGCGACCTTTATAGGAGACTTGATATTCAGCACAAACAGATCCTTCCGTCTGTTTTAAACTAATTAGCACTGGATCGAACCAACCCTGCAAGTTTTGATGCAAGAAACCATGAAAAACATCCATCGAGTTGTCATTGCAAATCGAAAAATGTGCTTTGATGCGGGCAGGGATAGGAACCATGAACCAGTCAGGATTATCAAATTCTGGGATTTCGGGTACAAAGCTGCTGGCAGCGAGGGCAGGATCGCCTGGGAAAATCCAGATGATATTATATTTTTCTTGGACTGGAAAACTACGGACACAGGCGCGGGGAAGTTTTTGGGAAGGGGGGAGGTAGGGAATGCTGACGCATTTGCCAGTGCCGTCAAATTCCCAACCATGATAACCACAAGCTAGGTGACAACCTTGGACTTTGCCTTTGTGCAGTGCGACTCCTTTATGAGGACAAACATCCTCTAAGGCGTACAACTTACCTGCTGCATCACGATAAACTGCGATCGCTTGCTGCCAAATCACGACGGGCATAATATCACCTGGCTTAAGTTCGCTTGCCCAAGTGGCAGGATACCAGTAATTTGGGTTAATACCCACCTCACGGACAGCATTCTGAACTGTCTGACTTGTCAAGGTCGTAGCCAGTTCCATGAATTTTTCCTCTCTTGCAGCGTTTTTGACAATATTTAGCTTACCAGTCTCCCTTAAAACGCTCAAATTGTCAGCATGAATCGAGACAGCACGCTAACTGTCCACTCTTGCTGGTTGGGAAATACAGATTACTCATCTAGGTAGCTGGGGAGATGGGGAGATGAAAAGAGGGGGAGAGTGGGGGAGTGGGAGATAAATTTATATCCATATGCTCTAGCCTCTAGCCTCTAGCCTAAGCGCCCCTCTAAGCTGGTTCCTCGCGCTTCTACTATCATGTAAGTCTATATGGCTAAATTTTCAACCACAAAAATTTCGGGTTTCTCCCCAAGAGGGCGTGAACTGAGGCTATTAATATTACTAGCGGCAGGTTCTCTAACTACTATGGCAGGGGGAGTTGTAGCACCAGTTTTGCCAGAAATTGTGCAACAACTCCATCTAGAGCCAAGGCTAGCAGCCAACTTGGTTAGTATGCATTGCTTGACGATCGCCCTATTTAGTCCTCCTCTGGGCATTTTGGCTGATCGCATTGGCAGGCTGCGGGTGTTAGTAGCCTCACTGGTTCTCTATGCAGTGTTTGGCGTAGCAGGAGCGGGGATGACAAGTTTTTTGCCCTTATTAGTATCGCGGGGATTACTAGGGGCAGCAAGTGGGGGAATTGCCGCCGCTAGCTTGGGTTTGCTAGGTAGTATGTATGAAGGTAAAGCGCGATCGCAGGCTTTGGGTTACGCCACAAGTACCCTGACGATCACTGGCATTGTCTACCCCGTCTTGGGTGGTTTAGTTGGGGCGACGAATTGGCAGTTTGCATTTTATCTTTACGGTTTAGGGCTGCCACTAGCAGGGCTTGCAGCCTTAATTTTGAGGCAACCGTCGAGCCAGAGCAAAGCGGGGACTGGCGAACCAAGTTTTATGCTAAGACAAGTTTTAGGGCATCACCAGACTTTATGGCTGCTACTGACCTTGGGTGTAGCATCAGTTGTAATGTATACCGGAGTCACCTATGCACCACTGTACTATAAACAAGTAATCAAAGCAGGACCACTCGTTAATGGTATTATTCTAGCTTCGCGCGCGATCGGTGCTGCTGCTGTATCTGCCTTTGGAGCTAGACGCTTATCCCAAAGGTTGGGTTTAGCAAAAGCTACAGCCGTCGGTTTCGGATTGATGGGTTTAACAATAGGCATCATTCCGTTATTGCGCCAACTAAATTTGATTATGCTAACAGCAGTGCTATTTGGCGTGGGATTCGGCATTGTTCTACCTAGTCTCTACGACGCTTTAGCAAACATGGCTCCGGCAAAGTTGCGCTCAAGTGTGCTAGCAGCTGGGACAGGTGCAGGCTTTTTAGGTCAGTTCCTTTCTCCTATTCTTCTAGGATCAGTAATAAGTCATAGGGGATTACAAGGAGTATTTTATGCCGCTGCAACTTTATCAGTTGTTGCCGGAGCATTACTGCTGTTATTTGGTAGCAAGAGATTAGAAAATCGTCAAGGATGAAGGGAAATCAGTTACCAGTTACCAGTTACCAGTTAAGAGGAAAGGATGAAGGATAAAGGTTAAAGGATGAAGGCGCTCATATTAAAATTTCAAATTTTACATTTCACACTTCAAACTTCATCTTTCAAACTTCACCCTTCAAACTTAATCCTTCAAACTTCACCCTTCATACTTCAAACTTCATCCTTTCAGGCTTACCCTAGTCATCATCTTCGGGCAACCTAAATTCTTGCTCTACCTTAAGTCCAGCTAGAAAATTCCGGTCTTCGCTAATGTGAGGAAATTTCAACTGAGAATCTGGAATTCCCTTTTCTAACTGGCGTTGACGCAGGATAGCAAAGCTCCCAGAAGACAAAATTCGCAGTCTAGGGGGTGGAATTGGATCTTTGCGACTAATTTCGTAGTGGGTGTTAGCTTCTTGGAGTCTGCGGTCAAAACTAGCTAGGAAGGCTTGGGGATCGTCAAGCTTATAACCTGGGGCTAGCTCAATGTTCGCCAGATATCGGGCGGGGAAATCATTCTCTGATAAGGTAATACAAAAATCTTCTAATGGTATGCTAAATTTCCGTTGCATGGCTTGCATTACCTGAGTAGCATGGGCTTCTGTTGTCTTCTCGGTTGTCGAAGAAATTAGCCCGCCTGTACGGTGACGAAAGACAATTAGGGGAGCTTGTTGATAAAAACCTAATACCTCGATCACATCGCCAATATCGTAACGATAGAATCCACCGTAACTAGTTATGAGGATGCGATAGCGTTCTCCTACCTTGACTTCGCTAGCCAGTAAAGTTTTAGGTTGCTCTACGTTCCACTGGTTTTCGGGAATAAATTCAAAAAATCCGCTTTCAATAGCCAGGATGCTACTATCATTATCTACATCATGGTAGATGCCAAACATCCCTTCAGCGGATGAAAAAGCTGCGCCAAAAATGGGAGTATCTCCAAAGTAGGCTGGAAATCGCTCAAAGTAAAAGTCGGAAGTGCCACCCCTGGCATTTGCAATGAAAGAAAGATCAGACCAAGCGAGTTTGGGGGTAAGTCGTCCTTCTGATTTGAGGATTTCCCGCAGTTGATCCGCTCGAACCGGATTAGCTGACAGTTGCCGCTCTAATTTATACCGAATTTCTGGTTCTAATTCTAACCAATTGGCGATCGCTCCTTTTTCTATATCTCGGATCAGTTCTGAAGCATATTGTTCTAAATAGTTGCAGGTACGAAGGATCAGCATGGGGAAATTGGCAATCATTCCCCGCATCCTCGGTTCTTGCAATGCGAATAACAAACTAAGGTAGTGGCGAGTTGGACTATCTGCTACCGAGAGAGTTTCGTATGGGTTAGCAAACAATTGCTCGTAGAGTAATTTGTCCATTTTTATCGCACCAGCACTAGCAGGTCCGTAAGGAATGTTTCCACTGGTACGCCCCCACAGTTCGGTTGAGTTGGTTACAAGCAGTTTGCCAAATTGTAGCCCTCTTGAATGCAGCGCCTCAATTAAAAAACCGATGCTAGTTAAGGTAGCCCTTCTAAAGGCATTTTGCGATCGCCTAGTGGTTGGAATCATTTTCTTCTTCCCTGTCGAGCCACTAGTCAGCGTCAAATAAACCACTGGTTGGGCAGTCAAAATATTTTGTTCGCCTTGGGCGATGCGCTCAAGTAATGGTTCATAGCTGCTATAAGGCAAAATCGGAATTCGTTCTCGAAATTGCTCAACTGTTTTGATTTCTCTTAACCGATATTTCTGCCCTAGTTCAGTATCTTGATGAGCTTGTAACAAATTGCATAAAAACTGCTCTTGCACTACCTGAGTCTGGAGAGTTTTTTTCACAAAATTTGATTTGGTAAGTCTAGCAGCACCCGTCAAAATTGGCAGTACGAAATTTGGCATAAATTCTCTTAATAGTTACCAAGAATGCTTTTTATGAAGCAGCAACTTTTATAGATTACTGTGGGATTGTCAAGAACTAAAAAAGTAGACTGCTCCAAAACTGTACTCTATGCAACCATAATTTGTGCCATAAAACTTGACTTGTTGTGGGGCGATCGCATGGACGATACGCTTTCATTGCCGTAAACTGCTTTAGATCTAGGTCAATCTTTCCAAGATCTTGACTTTTGCTGTCTAGAGTGAAACTACAAACCAAAATGAACAGGTTTCACACCATGAAAACTTCAAGCAAAATTATTCTGGCAGCAGCTAGTGTTGGTATTTTGAGCTTGGGTGTTGATCTGCAAACTGTATATGCCATAAAGCCCCAATCTCAGGCGAAAATAATGCCTCAGTCTCACAGCACTACACAAGTTGCCGAGCCTAGTGATGGTGATGGAGAGGAGAATGACGCTACAGAAGCTCCAGAGCAGGTGAAACAGCCTGAGCGCACTAATAGCAGTATCCCAATAAAAATACAAGAGGCAAATAATAGCACCCGAAGGCAGAATGATACCAAAAATGCTCTTGAACGGGTAAAACACAATCAATCCCAAGCAGCGACTAATTTTAACAGCAAAAACCAAGATGATGGTGGTTATGATGCCCCTAATGATGCTGACAGTACCCATGAAGATGCACATTAGAGCAAAAACTATAACTTTAGCTATTGTGTCGCCTTGATTGCTTAGCTAATTGAATACCTGGTTTTGGGATTATTCTATATTCCCCGTTGAGTAATCCCAATCAAAAATCTCTGTTGAGAACTATCTATAAAAAAATCAGAGCTAGCTTTTCCACATCTACCTTTAGCAATACTTTATTAATTTTGATTTGTGAAATTTACAGTAGGGTGGACATTGCCCACTCTTTCTGAGAATGGTGGGCATGGGTGGCAAACTATAGCACTCTCTTTTGAATTGTGAAAACAATTATCAATTATCAATGAATAATCAACAATTGATAATTGATATAGTCATTTGTTAAGAACAAAAGACACTCGTACTATTGACGCGCTTACAACCAGCATGAAATATTTCACAAATCCTAAGCTTTGCTATAGCAAATTATTAATATAAAGATGACGTTATTAATTATCATCCTCCGGTAGGCTAAATGTTTGCTCTACTACTAGTCCAGCTAAAAAATTTCGGTCTTCGCTAATATGAGGAAACTTCAACTGCGAATCTGGAATTCCCTTATGTAGTTGGCGCTGGCGGAGTTTAGCAAAACTCCCAGGTTCTAAAATTCGCAGTCGGGGAGGCGGAACCTCATCTCGGCGTTTAACTTCATAATTCGCGTGCATTTCTTTCAGTTTACGATCAAAGCTAGCTAGAAAGTCTTGAGGATGGCTGAGTGTTTGACCTGACGTAAGTTCAATATTAACAAGATAGTGAGCCGGAATAACATCTTCAGATAAAGTAATACAAAAATCTTCTAGAGATAGGCTAAATTCTTGTTGGAGAGCTTGCATTACCTGAGTCACATGAAATTCATTGGTTTTCTCAGTAGTAGAAGAAAATAGTCCGCCGCGACGGTGACGAAATACGAGCAGGGGAGTTTGTTCATAGAATCCCACTACTTCCACAACATCGCCAATATCGTAACGGTAGAAACCGCTATAATTTGTCATCAATATTCGATAGTATTCTCCTGATTTGACTTCCTGAGCTAATAAAGTTTTAGGATGTTCTACTTCCCACTGCTCTTGTGGGATAAATTCAAAAAAGCCGCTTTCAATTGCTAGAATGCTGCCATCGTTGTTCAAAGCGTGGTTAATTCCAAAAGTACCCTCTGCCGATGAGTAAACTGCACCAAAACCTGGGGTGTCTTCAAAGTAGCTGGGAAATCTTTCAAAGTAAAAATCTGACGTGCCACCACGAGCAGTTACAACAAATGATAAATTTTTCCAAACCTTTTTTGGTGTAAGTTTTCCTTCTGATTTACAGATTTCTTTTAATTGCTTAGCTCGGAAGGGATTAGCTGTCAAACGCTGCTCTAAAAGAATTTTCAGTTTTGGTTCCAATTTTAACTCTTTTGCTATAGTTCCTGTTTCTAAATCATAAAGCAACTCTTCGGCATACTGCTCTAAGTAACTACAGGTTCGCAAAACAAGCATAGGAAAATTGGCTCCCATTCCTCTGGTTTCCGGCGCTTGCAAGGCAAATAGTAGACAAAGATAATGGCGAGTAAAACTATCAGTTGGTAGTAAGGTTTCGTAAGGATGGGCAAATAGTTGCTCGTAAAGAAATTTACCCATTCGCAACACTCCCACGCTGGCTGGACCATACTCAATACCGCCACTGGTGCGCCCCAAAACTTCTACTGAGTTCGTCGCTAAAAGTTTACCAAATTGTAGTTCTCTTGCTTGTAATGACTCGGTTAAAAATCCTATGCTGGTTAAATTAGCTTGTCGCAATGAGTTGTAAAATCGCCGCGTGACCGGAATTATTTTTTTCTTGCCAGTTGAGCCACTAGTGTGGTTGAAATAAACTACCCGCTCGGCTGTGAGAATATTTTTTTCACCTTTGGCAATGCGTTCTATATAAGGTTCATAGTTACTGTAAGGTAAAACAGGAATCTGCTCTCGAAATTTATCAATAGTTTTGATATCCTTAAGTTTATATTTGTTACCTAGTTCTGTATTTTTATGAGCTTGTAACAACTTGACTAAAAACTGCTCCTGCACTGTCGGGCAATAGCGAGTTTTTTGGACGAAATTCACTCTAGCTCGTTGAGCAATAGTCGATAAAATTGGTAGCAATAAATTTGCTATCATTTCCTCGCACCTATAGGAAGACTAGTGTATTTACGTAATAGCTCTAATGAATGTAGGTGAAATGTGGATGTTCCTTGTGAAAAATGAGGTAACAAGAATTTTTATTTCAGTTTTGGCATATTTTACTATAGCGATCGCAAGAGTGAGCAGGAATAGAAAACAAAATATTCGCCACACTAAAAATATGTTGTAAGATTACCATCTAATCAAATAGGATATAAAAATATAAATTGTGGGTTGCCAGATAGAAAAGGTGTGATTGAGGAGGAGTGATGCCCGCTTTAGGTGTAGGCTGTTTTATTCTGGCGTTTGTCTTTGCTAGTTTAGTCGAATATTGGCTACATCGCCTAATGCACGTCTCGCCACGAATTGGCGAACGACACCGCGATCATCATCGCCGCAACGAAGGACAAGGCGTGATTTGGGAGTTTCGGGATTATGTTCAGGGTAGCTCTATAGCGATGTTTGCTATGTTCTTTTACTCGCTAGAAGCTGGTATCGGCTGGTTTTTGGGAGCGTTATGCTTTGCTGCTTTTTCTGCCTATGCTCATCAATTGCAGCATGAGAATCCGACAAAGTGCTTTTGGATGAAGATGCCAGTCCACTACGTACATCATAAATACGGTATGTGGCATCACAACTTTGGTTTAGCCGTAGACTGGTGGGATCGGGTTTTTGGTACTTACAAGCCTGTGGAATGGCTCACGCAAGAGGAACTTAATCAGCCTGAACGGAGTTATTTGCAGTTGCGTTGGTGGTGACAAAGGGTGGCTAGTGGAACCAGTGGCTGGTGGCTAGAAAACTAGTTTACCAGGCTGAGCTTGGTCACGTTAGTTACTCAGCTAGCGCCTAGTAACTAGGATTATGACCCTGGTAAGTAGGATTATCTAAGATGGCGTAAAAAAAACAACAGCGGCGAGCGCTGTTGTTTTATAGTATTCCTCTGGCTATCAGGGAGAGCCTGGTAGCAAGGTATAAGCAATATTAGCCTACTGATGAGAGTAACAACTGCTTCTGTTCAGACTTGACTACCTTGACTTGACCTTTATCATCAACGTCAACAAAGGCTGTGTCACCTTCTTTGATTTGACTGGACAACATTGCTTCAGCCAAGGAATCTTCTAAGAGTCGCATAATCGCCCGACGTAGGGGTCTAGCACCGTAGCTGGGGTTATAGCCTTCTTCTACCACCAAGTCTTTGAAGCGATCGCTCACTTCTAGGGTAATAGCTCTATCCGCTAAACGGGTGGAGACTTCGCGTAACATAATGTCAGCGATTTGCTTCACTTCTTGCTTGTTTAGCTGACGGAAGACGATGATTTCGTCTAGGCGGTTGAGGAACTCAGGGCGGAAGTGTTGCTTGAGTTCTTCATTCACTAAAGAGCGAATGCGCGAGTAGTTAGCACCAGAAGAATTGTTGGACAACTCAAAGCCAAGTCCACCGCCGCCTTTCTCAATCACTCTAGAACCAATGTTAGAGGTGAGAATTATTAGCGTGTTCTTAAAGTCTACTGTGCGTCCTTTGGCATCAGTCAAACGACCGTCATCCAACAGTTGCAGCAGCATATTGAACACGTCGGGATGTGCTTTCTCGATCTCGTCGAACAGCACGACGGTATAAGGTTTACGACGCACTGCTTCGGTTAACTGACCACCTTCGTCATAACCCACATAACCAGGAGGCGAACCAATCAGCTTAGAAACAGTATGACTTTCCATGAATTCCGACATATCTAGCCGGATCATTGCTTCCTCGGAACCGAAGAAGTAGGAGGCGAGGGCTTTAGCCAATTCTGTCTTACCTACTCCAGTAGGACCAGAGAAGATGAAGCTAGCAATGGGTCGGTCGGGACTCTTCAAACCTACTCTTGCCCGACGAATTGCTTTTGATACTGCTGTAACTGCTTCCTCTTGACCAATGAGTCGCTGATGTAGGGTGTCTTCCAAGTGCAGCAACAACTCAGATTCAGATTCAGTCAGCTTGTTAACAGGTACGCCTGTCCATGAAGAGACAATGTGAGCGATGTCTTCTTCATCAACAACAGGTACGTTTTTGACAGTTTGTGCCTCTTGCTTTTTGTTTTCGGCGATCGCCTGCAATTGTTTTTCAATTTCTAGCTCACGATCGCGCAACTTACCAGCGGTATCAAAATCTTGCGCTTTGACTGCTGCTTCTTTTTCTTTTGTTACTTTGTTCTGCTCTTGCTTGAGTTCCTTAACTTCCGATGGCTGCTTTGAGTTTCTGAACCGGACGCGAGAACCAGCCTCATCGATCAAGTCAATTGCCTTATCGGGCAAAAAGCGGTCAGAGATGTATCTATCTGAGAGTTTAGCCGCAGCTTCTAGGGCAGCATCAGAGATTTGTACTTTGTGGTGTTGCTCGTAGCGATCGCGCAATCCATGCAAAATCTCGATGGTTTCCTCTACCGTTGGCTCACCCACCATAATTGGCTGGAAACGACGCTCTAAAGCTGCATCACGCTCGATGTGCTTGCGGTATTCATCCAGGGTAGTTGCGCCTAAGCACTGTAATTCACCTCTTGCCAATGCTGGTTTGAGCAGGTTAGCAGCGTCCATGCCGCCTTCTACTCCACCTGCACCAATCAAGTTGTGGATTTCATCTATCACTAGGATGATATTACCAGCCGAGCGAATCTCATCCATGATTGCTTTGATGCGCTCTTCAAAGTCACCACGATAGCGAGTACCTGCTACTAAGGAACCCATAGCTAGGCTGATGACTTGCTTGTCTTCGAGAATATCGGGAACATCTTGATTGACAATGCGCTGAGCTAAACCTTCTGCGATCGCTGTTTTACCAACTCCTGGCTCTCCAATCAAGACAGGGTTATTCTTAGTCCGGCGACCCAAAATTTGTACTGCACGTTCAATTTCTTTGTGACGACCAACTACAGGGTCAAGCTTACCTTCAGCTGCCAGACGAGTTAAATTAGTGCCAAATTCGTCTAAAGTCGCTGTCTTGGTATTGGAATTAGCGCCACGTCGCTGTTGTCTACCAGTACCTGCAACGGTTGCTACTTCTCCCAGCTTGCGAATCACCTCGCCACGGGCAAGCTCTGGGTCAACATCCAAATTTACTAGTACTTTCGCTGCTACACCTTCTCCTTCGCGGAGTAATCCTAATAACAGGTGTTCAGGTCCAATGTAATTATGTCCCAACCCACGAGCTTCTGTGAAAGCTTGCTCAAAAACGCGCTTAGCTTTGGGAGTAAAGGGAATTTCAGATGGAACAGGACGATTTCCCCGACCGATAATTTTTTCTACTTCTTTGCGGGCATTTTGGAGAGTAACACCCAGCTCGGTTAGCACCTTAGCTGCTACTCCCGTGCCTTCTCCAATCAATCCTAGTAGAATTTGCTCGGTTCCTACAAAATTATGTCCCAGACGACGTGCCTCTTCCTGGGATAGCATTACTGCTTTAATGGCTTTATCTGTAAAGTGTTCAAACATTAACGGGCTACCTCTACCGAGCTGTTTGAGAAATAGGTGAAATATTGTCACCCCTACATAAACTTTTATGTAGTTTCTTCAGCTAATGTATCTTTTTCAAGTATAAGTCAGCAGTGGGAAGAGCCGTAATAGACAGGGTGTAGTAGCCGTCTTTTATAGGGGCTAGGGGCTTTGGCGTAGGGGATAGGGAGAGAGAGGGGGAGAGTGGGAGCAATGAACAATGAACAATGAACAATTGATAATTGATAATTGTTTGCTTTTCCCTTTTCCTAGTCCCCAGCCCCTAGTCCCCAGCCCCTAGATTAAGAGGTAGTTTAACTACAAATGTTGTGCCGCTGTCTACTTCACTCTTGACAAAAATCTGACCATTGTGTAAATCTACAGACTTTTTCACAATGGCTAACCCTAGCCCTGTACCTGAGATTGTACCAACATTGCTAGCTCGATGAAAAGAATTAAATAGTTGTGTTTGATCTGCTTGTGGGATACCAATACCTTGATCTTGAATTTGGAAAATTGCGGCTTTTTGTTCTGGAATGAATTCAAACTTGACAGTACCACCAGAGGGCGAATACTTAATTGCATTTGATAGTAAATTAGTGAAAATGTGCCGCAACAGTTTTTCATCCATACAAGCATTGGCACATTTACCCGCAGTGCGCAAGACAATTGTATGATTTTGGGCAGCCAGTTGCATCTCTTCCACCAGTTCTCGACAAAATTGTACTAAATTCAAGGGTGTGGGGTTAAACTCTAGTTTGCCTGCTTCGGCTTTACCAATTAACAAAACATCGTTCAACAATCCAGTCATGTGTTTGACAGCTATTTGAATTCGCTGGAGATGTTTGAGTTTTTTTTCTTCACTCCATATACTGCCGTAATCTTGCAGTAACTCAGCAGAAGATAAAATCGTAGTCAAAGGTGTGCGGAACTCATGAGATGTCATCGAGACAAAACGGGATTTTAATTCATGAAGTTCCTTTTCTTTTTCTAGAGCGTGGCGAATGTCTGCTTCTGCTTGCTTACGCTCAGTAATGTCGCGCACAATAGCCATGACTTGATCTTCAGCACTAATAGCGATCCGTGCTTCATAGTCAAGCAAATTGTCATTTACCAACATTTGGTACTCAAAGATTTGAATGTCTTTGTTTGCAAGTACTAGCGAGATGCTTTCCATCAGCGGTTGAGCCACTTCTATTGGAAACACTTGCTCGACTTTTTTGCCCACTACGCGATCGCGTAAGGGCAAAATATTGTCCTTGGCTGCTTTATAATTGACGATCGCGCCGTCTTTGCTAATGTGAAATATTGAATCTGGAATTGCATTGAGCAAAGCTCGATTGGTTGCTACGCTGGCTCGCAGCGCTTCTTCTGCTCGTTTACGTTCTGTAATTTCTTTCCTTAGTTGCTCGTTTGCTTGGCTTAGTTGGGCTGTGCGTTGTGCTACTCTAATCTCTAGTTCGTCATAAGCCTGTTGCAGTAATGCTTCAACTTGTTTGCGCTCGGTGATGTCACGGACAATAGCCAAGACTTCATCATTACCACTGACAACAATCCGCGCTTCTTCCTCCCAAATTTGACCATTGATTGGTAGCTTATATTCAAAAATTTGGGGTTTCCCCGTCGAGAGAGCTAGCTTTACATAATGCATTCTTTGCTGCGCTACTTCTTGTGGCATCGTATCATACTCATTTGAGCCTAACATTTGACTATTAGTTGCCAAACTCTCGCTGTCTTTGGCTGGTATGTAGTCTAGATACGTACCATCTTTACTAATTCGCAAGATTAAATCTGGTATAGCATTGAGCAAGGCGCGGTTTTTAGCTTCACTTTCCCGTAGTGCTATCTCTGTCTGCTTGCGTTTAGTAACATCAACAACGTAGCTTCTGATCAAATCGCTTTCGGCAATGTAGTGAACAGATTGTTCAAAAATACAGTCAGCGACTTCAACCTCACGAACAAAAAATTTTTCCTTGCCACTGCGAACTGTTGATACTATTCCTGCTAAAATTGGATGTCGCAGCTTAGCTTCTCTAATATCTGGAAATTGTGTAACTGCTGCTGGATTGAGATAGGTAATCGCTCCCGATAAGTCTATTTCCAAAATTGGATTAGACAGCAATTCAGGAAAGGAAGCTAGTCGAACCAGTGACGATTCAGTAGAAGTTTCCAGTTGACCTGGAAATACAAGTTTTTTTTCAATAACATTACTTCTTAAGTTTGTCAAGACTCCAGTCACGTCATCAGCTTGAGTGTTTCTCACCCATTCTGTATTTGGTAGGTTGGCGTTATTACAGTACCTAGCATTGACTTCCCCGCCAAAGACAATCAAATCCCCATGTTTGAGATCGTGGGAGAAGCAAGTTTGACTGTTAACTTCTATACCATTGGTACTACGCTTGCCTTGTAAGTTACCATCAATCAGCCGAAAAAAATGACTGTCAGTGTCGGGAGTTGTCATTCTCAGCAAGATGGCGTGCTGACGAGAAACTAACATCGAATACAGCACAATAGTGTTGGTAGAGTCTCGACCAACTGTACAGGTGGTAGCTTCTAGAATAACGGTGCGTTGACCTTGATTGTCTTCAATCTCTAGCCAATGCTGAATTTGCTGATTTTCTGCCTCTAGCACTTTATATACTTAAATATCTGAGTTATGGGGGGTGTTACTATATATTCTTCCCAATCCCAACTATAAAAGTTTAAGGTAACTTTGGGTAGAAAATACTTTGTTAAGTTAGTAGCTGGCTAATATTCAGGTAGTAATACGGTGCTTCAGAGCATAAAAGATGTTTTAATTGCACCGAAATGAGCTAATGCAGGCTAAATTGCCTAAAAACTGCTTGACATTAACAATACTTTGGGTCATAACTTTCTTAAGCTTCGCTAACGCAATGCCTAAGTTAAGTATAATTTTTTAATAAATCTGTCTTTACCTCTTCTTTCTCGGCTCTTGAAACCAGAGATTTATAAACTAATCGTCATTCCTTTTGCCGATGTGTCATGTGTGTTAGGCACAGCCGCATATGTGAAGTGCTTGGTTTTGAGTGCATTACCAAGAGCGAAGACTGCACTCGAATATGGTGCAACGCCTTCATACTCGCATTTCTTATCATTTTAGATGCCCGAATTGTTAAACAGACATCAACAAATGATTTAAGTATTCTAACTGTTGCGATCTCAAAAAGATTTTGCGCTCTTTGATTCGGTTGAACAAAAAAGTAGAGACATGAATAATCATGTCTCCACGTCTTCAGTAGTCGGCACTCATTACTTTTGTGAAGCTTTTAGCTCCCATCTAAACGTTAGACTTCTTGCAAAAACCACTCGTATTTTCTAGGTGCAAAGTATTTGAACAGGATTGTCCCTTTGCTCCCCTGTTGTCTATACGAGAAATCTATCACAAGAATTGTATTATCTCTGAGGAGGTTCTTCGCCTTGTATATACATTGGCGGTTCAATGGCAAAGTTATCTAACCTACCAGATTCATCAATTACGTAACCATCTGTAGTAGTGAAACCCTCTCCTTCCTCTTCTTCTTGTTCTTCAAAAGCTTCTAGCTGTTGTACGTCCAACTCTACGTTGGTATTACCAGGAATTATCGCATCGGGAGCATTAACTGCTGTTGTTTGTGCTGTTTGCACTCCTATATGATTGTCTCCTGGTGCGCCTCTTCCAGGTTCAGCTTCTCTTGGATCTTCTGGTAAAACTTGCTTTTCTTCGTTAGCCATAAGAATAATATCCTCAATGCTTGACTTTTAAAACAGCAGTCTGTATTAAAGCATTTACAAACTTCTACAAACTGTTTTACTGCTCAACTTTTCGCCAGTTTGGTATCAAAATATCTGGTTTTGTAGCAAGCTTGTCTCTTTCGTGAGGATTAAATTACCAAGACGCAAGGAAGAGATTGAGAATAATTCGTAATTCGCAGGGCGCGTAATTCGGAAGGCATAAGGCTTGAGGCCTGAGGCGAGAGGCCTGAGGATTTTAGATTGACAAGGAGAGGGGGGGGAAGCTGGTTGACTGACAAAACTCTTAAAGCCCAATCCTCATATTGCCATCCCGCCTTGGATTCAAATCCAAGGCTCGTAGCACAAGTGGGTTGAAACGGACTACCATCAAGGGTTGTAGTCGGTTTGAACCGAATGCGCGCCATGAGCCTGTCACTTGAGTGACAGGCGGGTGTGAAGGGATCTCAAAAGATTTGTTAGTCTAATCAGGGGGGGAAGCCTACACTATACCCCTTGTCCCCTTGTCTCCTTGTCCTCTCCTAGCCCCTACTATTCAAATATCATCGCCTGGGAAGAAGTTTCCCAAAACTGCTGCTAATCCTAGTCCTACAACTGCCAAAGCACCCCACTTCAACGGTGGATTCATATCGAGCCAGTCAGTAAAGGTTGGTATTGTCAAGTTGTCAAAATCTCCCTTAACTTTGTCGTAGCCTGGGATAGGCTCGTAGAGATTGTCTGGTGCGTCTTCAGACTTTGGCTCATTGGTACGCTGCAACGGGAAGGCGACGAGCGCCAATATATTATCTACTAACCCAGGGGATATTCTTTGCATTACATCCAATACCCTACCAACATCCCCAGCGATAAAGTCACGAGTTGGATGTTCAGCAACATAAAGGATGGCATCAGCAACAATGCTCGGATCGTAGTATGGTGGTATACCTGTCGGCTTTACACCGAGCTTGGTGCGTACTTTATTGTAGAATGGCGTGTTGATGACCGAAGGTAAGATACTCGTGACACTGATGGGGATGCCTTCGTGTTTTAGCTCGACGCGCAGAGATTCCAGAAATCCTTCTACACCATGCTTGGCTGAAGAGTAGGGACTTTGCAAGGGTAATGAGCGTCTGCCTTCCATTGAGGAGATATGAATGAGCGCTCCCCGTCCTTCGCGTTTAAGATGAGGTAGGGCTGCCATTGCTCCATACACTTGCCCCATTAAGCTAACGTCGATGACGCGCTTAAATTCCTCTGGGGTGATTTGTTCAAATGGGGCGAGGATTCCCGTAGCGGCGGCGTGTACCCAAGTATCGAGTCTACCGTACACTTGGACTGTTTTATCTGCGATCGCCTTTACCTGCTCGAAATCGCTCACGTCTGCAACTATATATGTTGCTTCACCGCCAGATGTCTGAATCTCATTTACCAAGGATGCTAAACCCGGCTCACTTCGGGCGGCTACGACTACTTTTGCCCCTTTGCTGGCAAACTTCAGGGCTGCTTCCCGCCCAATGCCGCTGGAAGCTCCCACAATTGCGACAATTTGTTGATTGATTGGCTTGAGCTGTGTCACTGTTACTCCTTAAATTACTCTTTGTGCTTCTGCCTTGCTCAGGGGGAAGTTGAGAGTCTTTTTTCAAAAAATGAACTTTTATTAACTAGCTTAATTAAGCCAAAGTGTGCTTACCTCAGTCGTTGGGTTGACTAAAGACTCATGAGGAGAAGCAAGCACCTATACTTGTAGATAATTTTGTCAAGCACCCATCTTGGTATTTCTATATTCAACTTGGCAATTTTAAATTTTTCTACTTAATAAATAGTTAAGATATGCGCGGTTTTAAATAAGCAGCCAACTAGCTATTAGCTAACAGCTTTTTGCTGATTCATCTAATTTTTTTATAAACATTTTTCAACCTATAAATTTTGTTTTATGTGGGCTAAAACTAATTAATAAATGCCCTGGCTGGGCATTGTATATGCCAGCAAGACAAAGTTTAATACTTACATCTAGTGTTTGAAATTTGTGCGAACAGCATAAATTTACTTCTCAAAGATTGGATGTAAAAAAAGTTACTAAAGGTATATTCAGATGATTACAAAACGGTTAAGAGAGTTGGTGTTGGGTTTGGCAATTTTACCAATGATTGCTTCTCCTGTTTTGGCTCATAGTATCTGGATTGAGAAAGGGGAAAACCAGGGAGAATACAAGATTTTGTATGGACATCCCGAAGAGAGTGGACCAGAGGCATACGATTCGATTAAGTTCCAAGAGGCTACGGCGTATGATGGCAATGGAAGACCTTTGCCGCTTTCAGTCAATCGAGAATACGACGGTGTAACTCTTGTTTCTGAGAGAAACGTTGCTGTAATAACTGCCAGTCATAACAATGGCTACTTTATTCGTCTGGGAGAAAACGAATACAAAAACGTATTCAGACCAGAGGCTTTAGAGGCGAACAATGAGGAGACTACAATCACTCATACATATAAGTATGCTAAGGCTTTCTATGAACAATCTCGCCTATTTCCTCAACGTTTCGGTTTGCCACTAGAAATTATCCCGCGACAAGATCCCTATACCGTTAGCGCAGGAGATAAGCTAGAGATTCGAGTATTATATCAGGGTAAGCCACAAGAGGGCGTTACTGTTGAATATGCAGGAGGAGAACCAGTAACAACGAATGCACAGGGCGTTGCTTCCGTCACTCTTAAAGAGGAAAAAGTGCAAATCATCGAAGCGGAATACAGGATGCCCTCAACCGATGATCCTGCTACGGATGAAATTAGTTATGCCACAACATTAACCATAGATAGAACAGGCAATAGTAACTCTCAGCGCTAAAAGAGCGACATTTTACCCCTGCTTAACTAAGGCACGAAAGCGAGGCTTGAGCAATTGTCCCCACAGCTTGTTATAAGGATGAACTTTTGTTGTGGGGCTGTTATTTTTGTATACTGGACGTTGTTCGTTAGCCCATTGAAAGATACTGCCTTCAAGATTGTAGACTTGGGAAAATCCTGCCTGTTGCAACTGCTGGGCAATTCTGGCACTACGATAGCCAACTGAGCAGTAGACAACGATGGGCGTATGCTTTGAAATGGCGATTGTCTCTAGATTAGGATTATAAGGCTCGATACGCTCTGCTTGTTGGAGATGGCTAAGTTCATACTCTGGCTGGCTACGGGCATCAAGTAGGATAGGCTTCTGTTTGCTAGAAGCATCAAGCCACTGTGCTAACTCTTTTGTAGTGAGCGAGGTAACAGAGGGATATTCTCGGCTAATTAGACGTTTAATGATCTTAAAAGCAAGCGATCGCCAGTTCAATTCATAATTCATAACACATAATTCATAATTTTTCCTCATCCCTATTGTTGCGAAAAGTTTAAAATGTTTAGAAGCTAGCACAAGTATTGTTGTAATATTTGGCAACGTGACGAAGGAGAATTCATGTTTGAATTTCATACCTTAGCTGAGTTCTCACGCACTCATTGTGTCAGCATTTGTGCATTTCTAGTTCCAGCTAACTTGATTGCTACCTCAGCAACAATAATTTTTACCCTACTGCGTCGCCCACCAGTACAGGTTTGGCAAGCGGCTGCAATTGCCAGCATTTTTGCTTTATTGATGATATGGCACGTATATACATGGTTTCAAGCTGGAGTAGTTATGGCTCCCACATACATCCTGCTATGGCTAGGAAGCAGTTGTCTTTTGACTAACTTGGGCGCAATTATTTTACTCAGACGCATGATCAGAAAAATGATATTAGTTCAGATTTTGCACTACTACTTATCCTTGCCTTGCCTCAACATTCTCGTAGCTAGGCGATAGCTGTGCTACAAGGCGCTAAAAATCTAAAACTTCCTGTTATCAAAATCAGGTGCAACATTTTAAAGCAATCCTAATTTTGTCAGTAATAGCTTTTGATTAATTAATAATCTGTATTTGGTAATTGGTAGTTGCAGGTTGCTATTTAAAGCTATTAATATTAAATGAAAGGATAGAGATAGCTTGGCTAAAAAATTAGACAAAATTATTGTTGTCGATGTTGAATCAACTTGCTGGCAAGATACACCGCCCGATGGACAAGAAAGCGAAATTATTGAAATTGGTGTTTGTACAGTTGATGTTATTTCGGGAAAAAGGCTTGAGAAAGAAAGTATCTTGGTGAAACCCGAAAAATCAAGAGTAAGTGAGTTTTGTACACAGTTAACTACTTTAACCCAGGAGCAAGTAGAAAAAGGTATCTCCTTTGCAGAAGCTTGTTCAATTCTGAAAAAGAAATATTTATCACAGCAGCGAGTTTGGGCAAGCTACGGAGATTATGACCGAAGGCAATTTGAAAGGCAATGCCAATCTCAAAAGGTTAGTTATCCTTTCGGTTCAAGACATATCAATATTAAAACTCTTTTTGCTATTATTCATGCTCTACCTTATGAAGTTGGGATGGCAGAAGCATTAGAAAGACTCAATTTGCCTCTCGAAGGTACGCATCATAGAGGTGGGGACGATGCTTGGAATATTGCAAATATATTGTCAGAATCCCTAGTTAAATTAAGAGGTAAATAATAGCTAATAGTTATTATATGTTAATAATTCGTTCTGAGACAATTGAAGACTATGATACTATTTTTGAGGTAAATAAGCTAGCATTTGGGCAAGAAAACGAAGCTAGATTAGTTGAAAATATTCGTCAATCAGCTAACTTTAATCCCCAATTATCTTTGGTAGCGGTGAAAAATAGCAAAGCAGTTGGACACATTTTGTTTAGTGAGGTAATTATTCAAAGTCAAAAGGGTGACTTTTGGGCATTAGCTCTAGCACCTCTAGCGGTTTATCCAGAATACCAAAATCAAGGCATCGGTACTCAACTTGTACAACAGGGTTTGAAGCAGTGCAAAACTTTAGGGTACAAAGCTGTAGTAGTTATTGGTCATCCAGCCTACTATAGTCGCTTTGGGTTTTCTTCTGCTAAAGCTAAGGGATTGTTATCACCTTGGTCAGTACCAGATGAGGCATTTATGGTACTTGAACTTATGCCAGGAGCAATGGATCAAATTAGCGGCATGGTTAGATATTCATCAGCGTTTGATGAAGTTTAGAAGGAATGGGTGGTTCCTAATATAGGAATAACTCAGATCTTGCACCTGTTGCAACAACCGCCTGTCACTTAAGTGACAGGCTGATAGCCCTCACCTGTTGAAACGGGTTCAAACCTGCATTTGCGAGTCTACTTTAGTAGACTTTTCTTCTACTGTCGGTTCCTTAAAATTAATTCCAAAGCTGACTATTGCGCTAATTGAGCCTGGGGTTTAAACTCCAGGCTGCAAGATCTCAGAATAAGTTAAATTCCGTGACTTTTACCAATTACCCAATGTCGTCGAAAGAAACGGGCTAAAGCTGACTCTTCTAGAGATAAATAAATTGGGCGACCATGAGGACAGGTACGGGGGTTACGGGTGCGTTGCCACTGATTTAGTAGAGTCTGCATTTGATCTAAATTTAGTGTTGTACCGTTACGGATAGCACAGCGACAAGCAGTTGCTACCTTCGCTGTTTGTAAGTCACCTCCCAAGCTAAGTTCTAGAAGTGCGTCGGCATAGTCGTCTCGCTCAAGTAGCATTGCAGGGGCGTTGCGGACTGCCCATAATTGTTGACCAAAAGGATCTACTTCTAAACCCAGGCGTTGAAGTTGGGATAATTGTGCTGGAGATAAATTGTTAAGAATTGTTGGGGGTTCTAAGGGAACTAGTTGCCAGCGATCGCACAATTGCTCATACAACACTCGCTCATGGGCGATATGCTGTTCTACGAGCCACATTCCACCAGGATGCTCAGCCAAGATATAAGTATTGTGAACCTGAGCGATCGCTTTTAAGCAGGGGTGAGGCAGGGAAGAATTCTCCTCCTGACTCCTGACTCCTGACTCCTGACGTGTGGCTCCTGAATCTTCTGATTGTGGTTGAATTGAGCGACGTGTACCGTAGATGCCTTTTTCTTCTGCTGCTTTGATTAACTGGCACACCCGTGAATTGTGGAGAGCCTCTGGAACAAGAGCTTCACTAAGACGAAGGGCTTGCTCAATTACATTTTGGATTTGTTCTTGCCAGTAACTTAAGTAGTGTAGATATATCTCTGACTTGGCAGGCTGACGGTTCCAGTTTACCAGGTGAGGAGCAATGCCAAGATGCAGGAAACAAACTGGATAGCGATCGCGTGGTAATGTCCGCGCCGTTGCCGTTAGTATCGTTTGTTCTAGTTCCTGCGACTTGATCATCCTACCATTGACTGCCACCCGCACCCAATCTGGACGATGACGATGACACCTATCAGGTAAACCTAAAACCAAAGTCAGTGCTGAGGTGTTAGTAGCTGTGTCAGTGTATTGAGTGGCTAAAGAGGATTTCTCCTCTGCCCCCCTGCCCCTGGGCAGCTCTGCCCCTCTGCCTCCCATCTCCCCCTCACACTTAGGAGTCGCCACCTCAACCTTCAGGTGCTGCAAATCACTTAAACGCACCATCCGCAGCAGCTGAGGTAGTAAATGCCCAGTGGTTGCACCTGGACAGAGGGTGAACCATTCGCGGTCATTTTGCCAGACTTGCCAGGTAACATGGGGATGACACAAGGCAATTTGCCCAATTGTAGCTTGTACCGCTTTCATTTGTTGTGCTAGTGGGGGCAATCCAAGACGGCGTTCAACCCAAGCGGCAAATAAATTTGATACAGTGACAACTGTACCAGGAGCGATCGCCACTGTTTCCACTTCAACCGCCTCTCCTTGAGAGCCATAAACAACGCGCCAACCAACGGAAGCGCCCTTGCGACTCAAAATTTCTAAAGAGGCTAGTTGGGCTAAACTATGCAATGCTTCGCCGCGAAATCCTAGACTACTAATCTTCCACAAGTCTTCACAGCTACGAATTTTACTGGTGCTATGGGCAGCAGCGGCAAGTTTTAGGTTAAGTAAGTCCATACCGCAGCCATTATCAGCTACCCGCACCCGCCACAAATCAGGGTATACGTGAACCACAATGCGGGAGCAACCCGCATCGATGGAATTTTCTACCAGTTCCCGTACTACAGCTGCTAGAGAGTCAATTACTTCTCCAGCCGCGATTAGATCTATGACTTCTGTTGGTAAAGGTTTAATACTAGATTTCATACGATCCAGTTTAAAGGAGGGGAGCTTAAGAGAGATGGGGGAGCAATCTTATCGCAGGGTTTGCTGGGGGAGAAAATGATTTAACTTTTCAATCAGCGACAGGACTGGCTGTAAAATATGTTTTGCTACAAATATTTGAGTTCCCAACTGTTCCTCTAGCAGGAAATTTTGTACGTTCTTTCTTTAGAAAGATCGATTAAAGTTGTATTCCTTGGTACATTGCTTAAACAGAATTAAGTTAGGAATTATTATGAGCAACAATCCTTTAAGCAACATTGTTCCCCCTCAGCCACCAATTGATGCACAATCTAATGCTCATGAGCTTAAATCTCGTCTGGAATGGGGTGAACCAGCTTTTACAATTCTTGATGTACGTAGCCGAGAAGCATACAACGACGGTCATATTATGGGAGCGATGCCCATGCCTATGGATATGTTAGAACGGGTAGAGCCTACCCTAGCTAAAAGCCGCGATATTTACATCTACGGCGAAACAGATGAAGAAACTGCCCAAGTAGCTCAAAAACTCCGTGCTGATGGATATGTACACGTATCAGAATTAAAAGGTGGTCTGCCAGCATGGAAAGCGATTGGTGGTCCTACTGAAGGCGTTGTTGAATCCAGAACTCCCGCTGGTGCAGATGACTACAACGTTGTAGCTCGCTTACAAAATCACGCGGAAACTCAGAAAAAAGACGTGTAGTTATTTGTGATTGAATGATAAGTGGTCAAGAGTCAACAGTCAAGAGTCAACTACAAAGGACAACAGACGAAGGATTTCTTACTACTCACTACCCAATAATAAAAAACACTCCCACCGAGAAAATATTTCAGGTGGGATATTTATTTTATATTCAATCTGTGTATAAATAAATTGCTAGGTAAATATTTTATCAGAATAAATAGCAGATTGTAAAAAAAAATTATTACATTGTAAGAAATATTATAGAAGGCGATCGCTACTAATGTTTTGCAGCAGCAAAACCGGATCGGAACACAAAAGGGGCGATCGCAGGCTGCGACTGTAGATTACCCAATAGAGTCACTATGCTGTGTAAACTAGACAAAAGCGTGTGACTAAAATGTAGGAGTAAAATAATGCCTGCGGCAGTAGGAGTAATTGAAACGCTGGGTTTTCCGGCTGTGTTAGCAGCAGCAGATGCAATGGTTAAAGCTGGCGCAGTTACAATCGTATATTACGGGATGGCGGAAAGTGGTCGATTTCTAGTTGCTATTCGGGGGAGAGTGGCTGAAGTGAACACCGCTGTAGCGGCGGGAATTGCGGCCGGAGAACAAGCTTATGGTGGTCAAGTCATCACTCACTACATTATTCCCAATCCCAGCGAAAATGTAGAAACTGTTTTGCCCATCGAATACACTACAAAAGTCGAACAGTTCAGAATGTTTTGAGATCACCCACCTGCTTTTGACATTACTGACACAAAGCAGGAAAAAATTTTAACTCCTTGGCGCTCGTCCATTGTGATAGTAGCGCGATCGCTTTGTCAAAATGTATAGTGGGTGTTCGTAGAATTATTTCTTAGCTATACACAATAAATTGTTTACTTTATAGGAGATTGCCAGTGCCACAAGCAGTTGGATCGCTTGAAACGAAGGGTTTTCCGGCTATGCTAGCAGCAGCAGACGCAATGGTCAAAGCCGGACGAGTGACAGTAGTTAACTATATTAGAGCTGGTAGCGCTCGCTTTACAGTTAACATTCGAGGTGATGTTTCTGAAGTGAAAACGGCGATGGCAGCGGGGATTGATGCCGTAGAAAAAGTTTACGGCGGTACGCTCGAAACTTGGGTAATCATTGCCCGTCCCCATGAGAACGTGGAAGCAGTTCTGCCAATTGCCTTTACTGAAGAAGTCCAACAGTACCGCGATGCAGTGGAACAACCCATAGTCCGTAGGTAATTGTTAGCTATTAGCTAATAGCTAATAGCTAATAGCTAATAGCTAATAGCTTTTATGGTGTCTCGCGTCTCTATTATTATTCCGGTTCTGAATGAAGCAGGTTATATAGGGCGTACCTTACGTCAGTTGAATATCCTCGATCCTCCCGCTTGGGAAGTATTAGTAGTCGATGGTGGCAGTGAAGATGCAACGATCGCGATCGCATCAGGTGCAGGAGTAAATTTAATACTTTCCAACGAACGCGGACGAGCAGTACAGATGAACACTGGATCTTTCGCCGCAACCGGAGAAATTCTGTGCTTCCTACACGCCGATACTTGGGTTCCTGATGACTTGGTAGCAGTCATTGAGCAAACTTTAGGCGATCGCACAGTCGCAGCTGGGGGGTTTATCTCCCTCATGGCAGGTGCAAAGAATACACGGTGGGGAGTATCGCTGCATAACTACCTCAAAACTTACTACGCCCCACTGCTTTTTCGCCCTCACTTGTTTTTTAGAGGATTGCGCTTGCTATTTGGCGATCAGGTAATATTCTGTCGCCGTGTCGATTTTTGGGAGTGTGGTGGTTTTGATGTCAGCCTACCAATTATGGAAGAGGCTGATTTATGCTTGAAACTGGTGCGACGTGGACGTATTCGACAAGTAAACCGAATTGTCCAAAGTTCTGATCGCCGCGTAGCTCATTGGGGTTTTTTCAAAGCAACAGCTATATACATTTACATCGGCTTTTTATGGGGTATTGGTGTCTCGCCAGCATACCTCAAGCGATTTTATGAGGACATTCGATAGTAATTTGTAATTATGATGTGCTTGCCTTGATTGGAAGAGCTAGCAGAGTGTGATTATCTGTTTGTAATGACACTCACAGTTATTAAGACAAAAACTAAATAAGCTCAAACTAAAGATTTATTTCTATAAATCATCTCGAATCCATCTAAACCCTAGCTTCATTACTGTATAGAATTTACCTAATAATCCAACTATACACAATTATGTAAATTATAAAACTATCAAAATATAGAGGTTATTTATTAATAATAAATTTATATTGGTTAATAGTTCTTAAAAAGTGAAATACATGGCTGACATTGTTGATACTGCCGTTAGCGCTGGCTCTTTCAATACACTAGTTGCGGCAGTCAAGGCGGCCAATCTGGTAGATACTCTCAAAGGTCCAGGTCCATTTACCGTCTTCGCACCTACTGATGATGCATTTGCTAAGCTACCAGCAGGTACAGTAGACGCATTGCTGAAGGATATTCCAAAACTAAAGAAGATTCTGACGTATCACGTCGTTTCAGGAAAAGTAATGGCTGCTGACGTAGTGAAGCTAAAGTCGGCTACCACAGTTGAAGGTTCAGATGTAAAAATCGATGCTTCCAATGGTGTCAAAGTAAATGACTCCAATGTCGTGACACCTGATGTTGCTGCTGACAACGGCGTTATCCACGTCATTGACACTGTGCTGCTTCCCGTAGAAGTTTCTACGAAGAAATAAGACTTATGGGGAAGCAACTATCTTTAGTCGCTTCCCCATAAATGTTTATACGTGTCTTGCGCACTTGTTCAAACTCAGTTATTATATCTTCCAAACCGTTGCAAAGGGCAAGTGTTAAACAAGCAAATTTACCGCAAGCCAGTAACTGACAAGTAGCGATACGACAATCAGCCACAAAATAAATCTGTTCTCAGGTATAAAACGCATAAAAAGTTGGTTGATGATATTTTGGTTTAATTTAGGACGGATATATTTGCTCACTAATTAAATTTGCAAGCAGTATTTGTCCGTCTGACTCTTCTCATGTTATGTATTGCCTACAAACAAGGCATCTATCAGTGGGATAATTTTTGCTTGACAAAAGCTAGTAAATAAGATATAGAGGAAATCGAGTAACTGGTAAGTAACAATAGATGAAGCAATCGCTTACCATCTGATAACTAACTACAAAAAAGCTTGGCATGGACATTTTGCTGATGTTAACGTCTAGTAGCTCACTAGCCGTAGGATTTAAACATCTGTCAAACATTGTAAACTTATGTAACGTAAATTCTCAAAGCCCTTGTTCTACGGTTGTTTCACTTCCGAACTTCGGTATCTCCGTGGGCGTGAAAACATTCCCAAAAAAAATTGAAATTGGACAAGGAGGAAGTAGTAAATATCGTAGAGAGTTGATTTTACTGTATTCAAGTTGGATTGATTTTTTACCATTTATGGGTAAGTTGAAAAACTATAACAGCAATCATTGTAATAATTCTTCATCCTATCTCCGATTTTGCCCTTATCTCGGCTTATACCCAATGCCAAGTCGCTCAAAAGTTTAGTCATTACAGATGCATAATAGTAAACTAATATGCACTACATCTAGCAAAAAAAAAGGCGTTGCATAATGGAAGAATGAACTGTCTTCATTGTGCATCTACAAAAACTA
>CAXTYC010000037.1:0-49825 GCA_964248365.1 uncultured Chroococcidiopsis sp.
AAAGTTTTGGACTATCCCTCTGCCTGCCTAAATCATGACTTAATTGTGCAACGCCAAAAAATCGCCACAACTCAAACAAGTAAATCAGAATCTGTTGAAGGCGATTCAACCAGAAGGAGTAGAAGTAGAAATCCGACTGGTCGAAGAAGTCCTGGAAGGAATTGAAGAATCACAATTGGATGAAATGTGGAGCTATGTAGGTAAGAAAACGAATCAGCGCTGGCTCTGGCACGCGATTGATAGAATTACAGGGCAAGTTTTAGCTTACACTTTTGGACAACGAAAAGATGAAGTGTTTCTCCAACTCAAAAAGTTATTAAGTAGGTCGTCTGAAATAAACAGCGAACCGTGTGTTGGCGTTTCTTTTCGGCAGCAAGGGTTATCTATGTTGACGGTTCGCTGTTTATTTATGACGAGTGTACTTAGAGCCATTTGGTATTCAGAAATATTGCACGGATGGTTGGGGAGCTTACTCGCGCCATCTATCTCCAGAAAACCACTGTGTAGGGAAAAGAAAAACGCACAGAATTGAACGGAAGCATTTGGGATTGAGAACAAGAATCAAACGACTAGTTAGAAAGACAATTTGCTTTTCCAAGTCTGAGGAAATGCACGATCTAGTTATTGGATTATTTATTAACCGCTACGAGTTTGGTCTAAATGTTTAACAACATTTTGATAACAGTACCTGTTGCTGCTATTATCGGGTTAATTGTTACAGTTATTAGTTTTTTTCATGGTTCGATTGTAGTCAGTTATACTCAAGGAGCTAGTGTTGCAGTGGTTTCTTAATTAACGATCCATCACTTGAAATGCTGGCAACCCCTAACTTGAATAAAAAGGAAAAATCCTACCTAGAGAATAAAATTAGTTGCTATAGAGATCAAATTCAGACACAGCCTAAAGATGCGGTAGCTTACACCAATATTGGCGAAGCCGAGCGACGCTTGAATAATCTGGCGGTTGCGCGAAAAGCTCATCACAAAGCAATAGAATTACAACCGAGTTTACAAGAAGCCCAGATAGGGTTGGCTTTAGTTGAACAAGATATGGGAGAAGGGATAACAGCAAACAAACTGATTCAAGCAGCGTTAGCTTTGAAGCATAGTAAAATTGCTTATTTATATCAAGGGATCGTTCTACATAAGCAAAATGACTTAAAACAAGCACAAGTAGCCTGGCAATTAGCAGATCAAGTAGACCCGAAGGCAGGTATGCAAACTAAAACTTGGAAGTTGTTCAATCTCAAACCCAACTGGAAGTTTTTTGTCCGCTCCATTTAGTACAGCTGAAGAGTAATTTTTATGCCAGCATGATAACTGCGATATTTTCATAACAGTATTGGCAGGACGGATTTAAAGCTGGAATAGGATAATACTGCTTAAAAATTCTTTGAATATCTAATTTTGAGAATTTACCATAGATGTCTATTGCAGGAAAACTATTGCAATAGACCGGATATTAAATAGAAAAGCTTTAACCTTATAACCTAAGAGCAGAATAAAAATTAGATCTCTGGAAGAATATGTACATCCACTTCCAGAGATTTATGATGGCAAGACCACAAGAACTGGAACAAGCCATATTTTAGCACTACCTAAAGTGAGTGACAAAACTCATCTGAAATATAGTTGACTTGACAGTGATTTGGAAATATGTCGTGTCCAGCTTGCATATAATAGTTTGGCACGTAAATACTTTATTGACGTTGCATTAGCTGGCTACCCGATTGCGTTGATATACCCATATTGCTAGAAGACTAGCAACACAGGTAGTCCAAGTTAGCCATTCTAGATTTATGGCTAAATAGCCATCGTAAATTCCTGCTACTGTCATATGCCCAACTTGCATTACGAGTTGAGCGTAGTGGTAAAAAGGTGAGAAAGGAATTAAATTCTGCAACCACTCTGGCATTCCAGGTAATGATATGCTACCAGAACTAAATCCAGCCAAGCCGATTATAAATGCACTGACTAAAGAAATACTATTTGCATCCATCGCGTAACCAATAACAAAACCAAGAATTGCAAAGGGAACAATTCCTAGAATTAAGCTGAAGAATAGTATTACCCAGTTTAACAGAGGTAAGCTAATTCCTACTTTGAATGCACCTAAACTCAACATTAAACTTATACCCAAAATAGAGATGAAAAAAGCGATAACAACCTTTGAAGTTAAGTATATCCATGCGGGTAAAGGAGTAACTCGAAGCAATTTTACCCAACCTTGTTTCCGCTCAGTCGCAATTTGTATGCTAAGTGTTTGAATTGCAACTATCAACAGGTTGATGATAGCAAGGCCTGTCATGTAAGAGATAGCATCAGGCAGATGTTTCCGGAAAAATGCCACAACGCTATACAATGCCAATATACTTAGTAGAATGATAGGTTGCCGGATTAATTTCAGCAGCTCAACCTTTGTTTGTCCAACTAGCATAGAAAACAAAATTTCTAGCTTGAGAGCAGGTTTTTCAAAGTGAGGGCGATCGCCTTTGTTCTTTAACAAAGGTTCTTGAAGCTGTTCAAACTTATCAGTACGGACTTCTTGAATCTTACCCTGACTAAGGGTTAATGTTCGAGTTGCTAAATCAGATATTGCATCTGCATCTGATTCAATATGGCTAACTATGAGAATAGTTTTTCCTTCATTCGCAAAGTCTCGAATTTGCTGTAAAACCCTGTTTCTTGCTTGCGGATCTAAACCTGTAGTTGGCTCGTCTAGAATTAACAATTCGGGATTACCTGCAATTGCTAATGCAAAATAGAGCGATCGCTCCTCTCCTCCGCACAACTTGTCAGAAGAAGCCCAACTATAGCGTTTCTGCTCTAACTTGCTTCTTGTTAGTAACTCTTCTGTGGAATATGATTCTGAGTAGAAACTACGAATGAGATTGATCGTCTCTTCAACTTTGAGATTTCCTGGCGCTCTCGTTTTCTGTAACATCAAACCGAGCTTAAGTTTTGATTCTGGTTGTTCTGGCGAGTAACCAAAAACTTTGACTGTACCTGAATCAGGTATTTGTAAACCTAATAGCAGATTAATCAAGGTCGTTTTACCGGCTCCCATTTCACCTTTGAGGATAATAAATTCACCTGCTTGGATAGTCAGGTTAATATTATCTAGAACGTTGCGTTCTTGCCTATCTTCCTTAAAAGACTTAGTAACATTCTTGAGTTCAACAATATTCATGAGTAATTCCCTGAAAGCTTACTATAGCCAAAATCTTAGGGCAAGCCAAGCAAGTACGCCGACAACTGCCGCTGGAGCCAAAGGAGTAGACAAGACTCCTGTAAGACAAACAGCCGTCAAAAAGCCAACGAGAACTGTTGAGAGTTCGTATCCAACTCTATGGTTGCCAGGATGACAGGAGATACTAAACCAGCAATCAGAATGAGAACTAATTAAGTAGATAATACTAGCCGCTAAGGCTAGTATGATGATAATTCTGACTAATTCTATTGGAATAAGAGACCCTAACTGTGAATTTTGGTTTGAATCGTTTTGAGAGTTCATAATTGCATCTCCATATAATGTGGAATTTAAGAACTCAAGAAAAAGTTGAGCAGTCCTTCTCTAGTTACAATAAAATGGAATTACTGCTTGCCAATTATGTATTCCTGTTGCTGTTGCTGCACCTAAAGCTATTGCGGCTGGTAAGGGTACGCCAACAACTGTTGCTCCCGCTGCAATAATTGACGCAGCACCAATTGCAAACCAGTTTATTTCTCTAGGAATCTTGACTTTAGCAGTTGCATACTTCTCTGAATTCTGTTTTGAAGTAGCAACAATTTGTACTTCACCTTTCGATCTTGCCGTTACAATCCCGTTGCTATCAACAGTTGCTACTTGGTCATTATCGGAAGACCAATATATAGTTTGATCGATTGAGCCTATACCTTCAACCGTCGAACACAATTTAGTCTGGTTATTGATATCAAGCTCAATTTGCTCAGGCTGCACAGCGATCTGAGTAACGATAGGTGGCAAAATTTCTAATTGAACAGTTCCTTGTTTATTCTTGTCCTGATTAGATGTTGCTGTAATCGTCACGCTACCCGCTGATATTGCATTTAGTTGAACTGTGTGTCCCTGACCAATTATTTCTACATTTGAATTGCTGGAAGACCAAGTAATATCATCACTATTAGCTCCTAAGCCTTCAACTATTGCTGTTATTGCTTTAACTTCTCCTAATTTTAAATTCTCAATCGCCTCATTATGATTGATAGTTACTTGCTCGATAATGACACTACGAGAAACTGTAACTTTAACAGTTGCATTCTTATGGCTATCTTGTTTAGCAGTGGCTTGAAGGCTAGTTTCGCCTGGTGCAATAGCTTTAACTAAGCCCTTTTTATCGACGGTTGCAATCTCGTTGTTAGCTGATGACCAGTTAACATCAGTGCTAAAGTTACCAAATTTATTAACTTTAGATATTAAAGTTCGAGATTCTCCTACCTCAATTGCAAGGTTTTTAGGTTGAATTTCAACACTGGCAATACCTGCTACCAAGAAGTCAACAGTATCACTTTTGGTTTTGTCCTTACGAGATGTAGCTGTAATCTTTACCGAACCAGGAGTGACTGCAACAACTTGGCCTTGAGCATTAACTGTAGCAATTTTTTCGTTACTTGAAACCCAGCGTACTCCTCGATCTACTGAGCTTGTATTCTTGACTTTATCCTTTACTCGAACATCAGTTTTAAGTTGCTGCGACTTTCCTACTTGAACTACTAGGTTCCTGGAACTAACGGTTACTCTTTCAATTGGACAGCGATCGCTTCCCCAATTTACTAGAGGAAAACAAGAGTGCTGCACATTCCAGGTTTGAAGCATGATTAGGGGGGTCCACAGCAACACTAGAACTAGCAACAGATGCCGTGACAAAAACTTGATAACGCTGTTTGTAGCCGTTTTTGCATCCTGTTGCTTAACCAGGTCTATAAAATTGGTATGGAAAGCACTCATGAGAATTTCAATAGTGAAGTGAGTTGATGCTTGCCTTCTTATATTGCCCAAGCTGAACTTATCGCTAACACAAAAATCATGTATTGGGTGAAAGAATGTAACGTAAGGATTCAGGTCAGGGGTATTGACAAGTGTGACATCTGAGGCGGAATATCACAATTATGGAAAAAGACCTGCCTCTGAAAGTAGACCGTGAAACTCTTCTCCAGTTGGCTGCCGAACAACTGGTGGACATCATTGCCGAGCAGGCGATCGCTATAGATAAACTAAACAAGAAAATTTTAGAATTAGAGCAAGAAGTACAAAAACTCAAGGTTAGTAGAGATTTAGATAGTTCTACATCATCGAAGCCGCCATCTGGGGATATCCTAAAAAAATCAGAAAATCAAGAAGAAGTAGGGGATGGGAACAGCGAGACTCCAAAACGGAAGCCAGGAGGACAACCAGGACATCCAGGTAAAACTAGAAAGGGGTTTGGTCGAGTAGATAGATTTGAGATTTTACGCCCCCAATTGTGTCGTTGCTGTGGTCAGACGGACTTTGTTTCAGAACCGATAAAAATCGAAACACAGCAAGTAGCGCAGCTGGCAGAGCGACCAATAGAAATAGTTGAATATCATCGACACACATGCATTTGCTCTCGGTGTGGTGAAGCACAAACAGCAGACTGGTCGCCAGATATAGTCCCAGGACAAGATATAGGAATCAAACTGCAAGCTTTTTTGGGATGGATAAATAATTATGGACATTTACCCTATGAAAAACAACAAGAACTGTTGTGGGAACTGGGTCAGATAGAAATCGGGGTGGGAACCCTAGTAACTACGAATCAAAGAATAGATGCTGCTGTTGATAAAAGCGTTAGTGAACTGAAAGATTGGATAGAGCAAACACAGCCAAATATTCATTCGGATGAGACACCTTGGGTTGTGAAGGGCGTGAAGGAATGGTTGTGGATTTTTGCGAATACAGACTTTGGTCTGTTTCATGCCGCAGATACTCGCAAAGAGTGCACAATTAGAAACCATCCTTGGTTTGAGCTACAGTGGTGTACTTAGCTCAGACGATTATTGCGTTTATAACGGCTAAGTACACTCGTCATAAAAAAATGCGCGAACCGTCAACATAGATAACCCTTGCTGCCGAAAAGAAACGCCAACACACGGTTCGCACATTTTTTTCAGACGACCTACTTATTGCAGTCTGAGGTAGTTCATCCCTTGCTCCTTAGTCAGGCATTTCCTCAATACTGCGCGGTTCAATTTTTGGCTGCTGATTCATCTGATGGCGATATCGACTGGAGGCTTCATATACCTGCATTCGTACACGCTGAATGGAACCGAGCGGTCGATGCTCCGCAATACAGTGCCAAGCATTGAACGATAACACTTCATCCACATACACCCGCCGCGCCGGACTATACGCCTCCTGCACTGGAATAGTCAGTTTGGCGATTGTCTGGTAGGGACTTTCCTGCTCTGACCACTCTACAGAAGCATCCTCGATCGGCATTGTTTCCAAGTTAGTGCAAAGCTGGGCGCGCAGTTCATACTCGGCAGCGTGCTGGCAGAAAAACTGGACGACTAGATCGCGCAGACCCGAAGGATTATCTGTTGAAACCGTTTTACCCACTAGCGGCTGAAGACTAGCGGAAACGGGAACTGCGCTGAGCTTGGCAATGTAATCTCCATAACGTAGGGCTGCCGTTGTGTAGTAGGTTTCTCCCAGGATGTGCGTTGAGGGTAGCGTAATGCCCAGAGCGGTCGGGTAAAGCTCGATTCCTACCTTTTGAGTGACTGCATTCACAGTTCGTAGGGCAGTCGTTAGTAGTTGTTGTGCTTCTTCAGGGGCAGTGACGACGACCTTTTCTTGAAGCAGCTGCTCATTGAGGTAGCGACCAACATTACCTGCTGGAAAAACTGGACGGTTAATCATCAAAAAATCTTGAGTGAGCGCGTCGGGTTCAGCCTTTAACAGCTTTGGACCTTCTACACCAATGACCTTAATTGCCATTCCCCGAAATGAAGACACACCGTCCGGCATAATGTCACCAGGAGCTGTTGAGAAGCGAATCATGACAGGATAAGTTCGGGATGCACGGAACAGCCCTTGGGCGAGCGGTGCAGGCAGATTATCGTAAATTGTTAGCTCCCCTTTGAGTCCACCATGTCCTTTCGCATGAGCACCGCGCATAGCATGACGATGCTTGTCAAACACCTTTTGTCCCATCCGAGCAACTGAGTCGAGGGTTTCGCGCACGAGCCTATCCTCCTCGGGCTGCTTGACTTCTACCTCATCCGTATAGCAAATGTAGGATAGGTTTGGCATAAAAACTCCTGTCGGGTTAAGGTTCACTGGCAACAGTCGTAGTGTAACAATCTCAACCTAAATTTGCTTTTAATAGCGTTTTTCTGACAAATGGGTGAAACCTTCATTAACATAACTGTGTGTATATTGGACTATTCGAGAGGACAAAAAGGTTTCACACGTTACGAAAACAGGTGTCAACGTACCAAGAGATATTCTTGCAACATTCCCAATCCCGCATTAGGTGAATCTTGGCGGTTGTGTTGCAAAAACTGGCTCAAGTCTGGGAAAAGTAGTAATTATATTTACGGTTTCTCGCCCAACCCACCTCGTTCATGAACCCCAAGCACCCTTTCAAGTGGCGTCATTTCCAATCGGACATCATTCTGCTGTGTGTCCGGTGGTACCTGCGTTATCCGCTCAGTTACCGCAACCTGGAAGAGATGATGTTAGAGCGGGGTCTGACGGTGGATCATTCAACGGTATATTGATGGGTTGAGGCTTATGCTCCCGAACTTTCCAAGCGATGCAGACCATACTTGAAACTAACCAATGATTCTTGGAGGGTTGACGAAACATATATTGAAGTCAAGGGCGAATGGAAGTATTTGTACCGAGCAGTGGATTCACAAGGTAATACCCTGGACTTCATGTTGAGCGCCTTCCGCGATGCACGAGCGGTAGAACGGTTCTTCCGCAAGGCTCTGAAGTCGTCTCATAACCAAGCGCCGCGAGTCATAAATGTGGATAAGAACGCTGCTTACCTCCCGGCAATCGACAAACTCAAAGCAGATCAAACTCTTCCCAAAACTACTGAACTGCGAAGAGTTAAGTACCTCAACAACATGGTGGAACAAGACCATCGGTTCATCAAACGATTGGTTAATCCTGGGATGGGGTTTGGCTCATTCAATACGGCGAGGCGAACCTTGAAGGGTTACGAGGCAATGAACATGATACGAAAAGGACAAATTTAAGGCATCAAAAAAGGTGACATTTTAAGTCAAGTAGAATTCGTGTATCAAATTTTCGGAGTTGCTGCTTAAGACAAGCTAATTGATACACCTCGTTTGTCCAAAATCAGTTTTTGCAACACAACCCACTCAAGTATGCCGCCAGAGGAGTCAATGGTGCAACATTTGAACTCGAACGACGTGCTTTCAAGGGTGAACTCGAAGCCTGTCACGCTCTGACTAATTCTATTGCAGCTAAACCAAAGAACGATTTATTCCATTGTTTAGGAGTGTTTTGTTTCACTACAAAAGCCGAATTAGTTGGCGAAAAGCAAAACAAGTCTTGGTGCTGTCGCGTTGTCAGCCATGAAAAACCAACCGTCGAGAATTGGACGAGTTATTTCATCGGCTATACTCATCTGAAAGACTACACTTGGGCTGCACTCGAACCTGGGCAGAAGATCGATATTTTGTCGGTTGGAGCAATTGCGGGGAGTGAAGATATGGCTGCTCTACCCTCTGGTATACGAGAAGAAACCCATGACTATGTAGAAAACGATTCAGCCAGAACCAGCTTGTTTGCGCCTGAGCCAATCAAGTCTGCTACCCCTGTCTGTTTCCCATCACACGAAGTTGTGTTGTCAGCCCCAGTTTCCCCCACGCATACTACACGCACTATAAATACTAATACTGGTGGCGATGGCAGCGATAGCGCAGATATCCCTTTTAGCGATCGCAGTAGCTTGTCTTCTGCGAGGACTGATGCATTTTGAATTTAGCCCTCTTTTGTCACTCTGAGTCAGGAAAAAACGAACTAAAACTTGAAAAAGCCTGTAATCTATATCTTTTACCCTTTATTTTCTAACATCGGACTGCATTGGCAGCCGTTTTGCCAAAATCCTTATCTAAAGCAGGTTACAGATTTTACTCTTCTGAAAGTGACACAAGAGGGATAACCTATATTAGTTTGCCAGAAAGGTAACAACCAGATACGACAGGCCCATACTAAACACGGTAGTACTCAAACAGCTTCTCAAAAGCGAATTTGGCTCTCATGAATCCAACCACCGCCACAAGCGGTGGTTGAGTACCAACCGTTTTGAGGCTCGACATAAACTTGGATTGTTTGCCTGCGTGCAATCGTGCATTTCACGCTGCCATTGGGAGATGTCCGAATCTTGGAAGGTGGATCGAAAACACGGACGCTCGTGAAGTCGAAAGAATCATCGACACCAGCACCACCACAAGTCAAGTAGTTAGAATTAACCCAGCCTTTCAAACCATTTATCCTTACGTTGGAACCACTTAGGACGCGAATATAGCGCCAAACTCCAGGGCCTGCTCGAAGTAATTCCACAGTATTACCGTTATCCAGACCAGCTCTCGATTCACCGTTAGGGGAAAAGCGTAGAGCTAGTTGACCAGTGCGAATATTAACTACACTACAATTGATGTTTTGAGCCATTAGTAGTGGTGTCGTATTGGTAATTTTGCCGACTGCCGGACTTGCAGTGGCTGAAGTCAAAAGTGAACTAACTATAGAGATTGATAGTAGGGGCATCGAGAGTAGTAAAAGAGCGAGGCTTTTCATCTTTGTATATATTCTGATTACTGATAGGAAAGATTTATTAGGAAAGCGTGCTGCTCAATCGGGCTAAATACTTGTATAGCCAGTGATGCTGGCAATCGCTTCTGGAGTGCAGTCGCTTCAACTTTGACATGGGTGAATCTGCCAATAGGGGCGCTCCCTTAAATATTTGCTGGTTATAAAAAGTGGATGCGTACTGCTTTCTGGAACGATAAAGCAAATTATATCTCCTTGTTGAAGGTGTGTGAGTTCGTAAGGTTTATTGAGTAAGCGCCCTGTAAACACATTGCCGTCTAAACCTGTAATAGTTACCCAGACTAACTCAGGCTGCTTGCTAGTAAGGTATGGGCTACCTTCATGAATAAGCACTTGTAAGTCCGTAGGGTACTTAGGATGAATGTAACTCTTGAGACGAGGATGATTTTGCCAATCTTTAGTCATACGCTTCTTACATTTAAATTGCCTTTTGCTTGCTGTCAATTAGCTATAATAGCTAGAGATTTACTAACGCTATCATGCCACTAATTATTATTGTGAATTAAGTAGTTGCTTACTGCTCTATCATTCCTCTTATGTCAGCTAATACCAAATTAACTTAGTGAAAGTTTGGTTTTGAGTTCTTCATATTTTTTTAATTTGTCAGGAGCTGTAAAGGTTGCTACACCATTTCTTTTGAGAAAATCTATGCAAGCTAAATTAAAATCATCGTTATCCATTGATATCCATATTTTTCCATTCCACCAGTAGTGAATTAGTCCTTCCGAAGTTTTTGGAGTAGATAATAATATGAAGTAATCTTCAATCTTTTTTCCATTGGCAGTCAAGATATGATATATATACTCGTCTGAAAACTTTATTTTTGCCTTTTTCAGTGCTTGTTTCTGTTTACTCATCGTTCTCAATTTACTAATTAAGTGACTCAATCTAAAAAAACTTTCTACCTTTCAACAAGGGATGCGAAGGTTTTTAGTGTCAACTATCTGTATTTTCAGCATACACTTAGGTCATTAAACTCTGCGCCTACAGATTTAAGACTATGGGGGATCAATACCTGTGGCTCGAAATGGTTGTGTTGCAAAAACTGGTGGTAGTCTGGTAAAAGTAGTATTTGTGCTTACTGCTCTGGGCCACCGACACCCCCGATCGATGAACCACTCGCAACCCTTCAAGTGGCGTCATTTTCAATCCGACATCATTGTGTTGTGTGTGCGGTGGTATCTGCGCTACCTGCTCTCCTACCGCAATTTGTCGGAGATGATGCGGTCACAGGGCTGACGGGGTGACAGAGAGCCTACAATGTAGACTGGATCAGAGTCATAGCACGTAGACCCTGCTGAAAATAGGGTAGTTTATTCGGCTTAGTTCGCATTAACTCAATAGCCAAATCCGCCCATTGCTCCATAAGTAGGTCGTCTGAAATAAACAGCGAACCGTGTGTTGGCGTTTCTTTTCGGCAGCAAGGGTTATCTATGTTGACGGTTCGCGCATTTTTTTATGACGAGTGTACTTACCACAATTCCATTTTCAGTTTTTCCCAGGTTTCCTATATACTGTCGTTTCACATAATCTGTTTTGTCTCCTTTCTTTTTATCTCCTGTTTCATCAATAATTAAAATAATTGGTCGCTCTTTTAGCACTTGTAAAATTAGTTCTAATCGCAAAGCTCTTAACCGTTCTATTTCCCAAGGTGATGTAGTTAAGAAATGATGTAGGGATTGATGGTTATCTAATCCTACAATTTTTGCTATTTCTGGTAGGGTTTTACGTTTTAATTGGGAAATACATCCTATATGTAGGTACTTAAATGCCTCAAAGCTCCTAACATCTGAAAACAGGTTTTTATACCACCTGCAATATTCGTCCACGAATTTGACTGTTGGTACGGGTGGACGAGGCTCTACCATGCTCTGTGTCTTCGTTCTAGAGTTTGCCCGTTATTATACCACTGCCAGAGTGACAAAATAGGGTTAACCGGATCGTTAAAGCTGCTGCATTGCGAGTGCTTGGGCTAGAACCAGAAGTAGCTGCATCAGTATCACCTCATTGGTTACGTCATGCTCATGCAAGTCATACAATGGATCGTGGCGCTCTAGTTCACAAGCGTTAAGGACACCTTGGGTCACGCTAATATTGCTACCACTGAGTATTACCTTCATGCGCGACCAAAAAATAGTTTTAGTTCATATATTAGTCAAATTGCTTTAGTATCTCTTAAAGCCTCTGTTCCAATTGTCATCTAGCCCGAAGGTTGAATACTACCTGGTTGGGACACTAGATTTGATAGACCTACAAATAAGTTCTAATCCTCATCCAGCCCGAAGGCTGAATGCAACCAAATCTTGCTGTAGCGATCCAAACTTGCGTAAATATGACTAAAGAACTAAAATTGACTCGAATTAAGGGTTTTGCGGTTAGGTAATCTCTGCGGTGTATTACTTTTCTGTGATTGTCCAACATAGTGAACGAGACTTTTTTTTGATGATAAGTACACTCGTCATAAAAAAATGCGCGAACCGTCAACATAGATAACCTTTGCTGCCGAAAAGAAACGCCAACACACGGTTCGCTGTTTATTTCAGACGACCTACTTATTGGGTGCATCCTTTCTGTTCCAGTTTTTCGTCTAAACTCTAGTTTAGGGCTTACGCACTGTAAAAAAACTAAAGTCTGCTTCAACGCCCATTACGTTTTTGTGTGCTGTTGGTGTAATCAGCGTCACTTTTATAGCAGTAGACAGCGCAATGCCTACAGTGAAACTGCTGAACTAGGCATTGGTATCATCGTTAAGATTGGGTAATTTTACTGTAGTTCACAAATTGACGATTAGGTAAAAACTTAATAGACAAAATAAAGGACTTTATAAAGTTTGAGTCGATGCCTTTCCATCAGGATTATCTTGGTATTGAACAACCAGCTGTGGGTCAATTAATTCGGGAGATCCGGCAAACCCTTAAGCTGACACAAGAGAGGTTTGCGGCGCAACTAGGTGTCACGTTTCCAACGATCAATCGTTGGGAAAACGGACACGCGACTCCTTCTCCTTTGGCACTTAAGCAAATTGACACTCTGCTAAACCAATTGTCTGATTCACCCGATGTCAGCTTACGTAAACGCACTCAGACAATTCAAGAAAAATACTTTCCGACAAAGGCTCCCAAAGCATGAAGGCAGAGTCACACAAGGTAAAGGCTGAAAACCTCTTTGTTGGTGGCGGCGAGATAGGTGTATTAGTAAGATCGCACGATTGGTCGCAAACGCCGCTAGGGGCTGTCGAAACCTGGTCGGAAAGCCTAAAAACGGCTGTGCAGATCCTGTTAACAGAACTTGAGCGCGTAAATCCGCCAGAAAAGACTCAGCTAGAAGCCAATCTGCCGCCGTCGCGCCCATCAACAGATGCCTTGCGTCAAGCTGCCCAAGCTGATGCGTTTCGAGTCAAGCTCACCAATGCGCTACGCCCGCTGACTGACGCTAATCAGATTCAGGCGATTGCTGCCCGCATACTGGGTGAGTCTTTAAACGCAAGCCGCGTTATTTATATTGAAGTGTTACCAGGCGAAAAGCAGGTGATCGTTCACAAAAACTACACGAACGGCGTTGCCTGTTTGAGCGGGCTGTACCATCTGGAAGACTTTGGGCGCAACCTGATGGACGATCATCGTGCGGGGCGAACGTTGATCGTTCCCGATGTGGCAAACTACTCTAAATACACAGCCAGCGACAAGGCAAGGTATCGTTCGCTCGATATTGCCGCACATATTGATGTGCCGCTGATCAAGAACGAACAATTTGTTGCGTTGCTGGCGGTGCATCAGGCAAACCCTCATGGGTGGACCCAAGAAGAGGTGAGACGAGTCGAGGAAACGGCAGAGCAGACGTGGGCAGCCGTCGAACGCGCAAAGGCCCAATCCGCTTTGCGTCAGAGCGAGGCGCAGTTTCGCACTCTGATTAGTGCTAGTTCTAATGTGCTGTATCGCATGAGTGCTGATTGGAGCAAGATGTACGAGCTTCAGGGCAGCGATTTCATCGCAGACACATCCGAGCCAATCTTTGACTGGATGCAAAAATATATTCACCCAGACGACCAAACTCGCGTATTGGAGGCAATTGAGGTAGCCATCCAGAACAAGTGTTTGTTCGAGCTAGAACATCGCGTTCGTCAAGTTGATGGCACACTGGGCTGGACTTACTCACGCGCTGTGCCTTTACTCGATAGTGCTGGTGAAATTATTGAATGGTTTGGCGAGGCAAGTGATATTAGCGATCGCAAGCGCATCGAGCAAGAGCGCGAACAACTGCTGCACCACGAACAAGCCGCACGGGAAGCTGCCGAATCTGCCAACCGAATCAAAGATGAGTTTCTTGCCGTACTGTCCCATGAATTGCGATCGCCCCTCAATCCCATTTTGGGCTGGACGCGCTTACTACAAAACGGCAAACTGAGCGAAGCCCGTAAAGCCGAAGCCTTGAAAACTATCGAGCGCAATGTCAAACTACAGACGCAACTAATCGAAGACTTGCTCGACATCTCCCGCATCATGCAAGGCAAACTAAGCTTAACAGTTGCTCCGGTCAGTTTGACCTTTGTAGTTTCTGCCGCCGTTGATACAGTGCGTTTGGCAGCAGAAGCAAAAAATATCAGCATCGCCCTCGATCTTGACTTTGAGATCGCTGCGGTTTCTGGCGATGCAGCCCGCTTGCAACAAGTAATGTGGAATTTGCTTACCAATGCGGTTAAGTTTACACCCAATAGTGGACAAGTAACCGTTGAACTGCGCTCTTTCGATGGGCTAGCTCAGATTCGGGTAATCGACACTGGTAAGGGCATCAATCCGCAGTTTTTGCCCCATGTATTTGAGTATTTTCGCCAAGAAGACAGTTCAACGACACGCAAATTTGGCGGGTTGGGATTGGGACTAGCGATCGTGCGGCAAATTGTCGAAATGCACGGGGGTAAGGTAAAGGCAGAAAGCCTAGGTGAGAATCAAGGCGCAACCTTCATCGTGCAATTGCCCCTGATGCAACAGGCAAACAAGATTGCATCCGAGCCAATCCACACACCCATAGAAGCCTCAGTGCCTTTAGAGGGCGTTCAAATTTTGCTGGTTGATGATCAGCCAGATACCCGCGAGTTTCAGTCATTTGTGCTAGAACAGAGCGGTGCAAATGTAACAGCCGTCGCTTCTGGCGTTGAAGCTTTGCAAGCTCTAGATTTGTTTACTTTTGACGTGCTAGTGAGTGACATAGGCATGGCACAGATGGACGGCTATATGCTAATGCAGCAGATTCGTGATCGCCCAACCAATCAAGGAGGAAGTATTCGAGCGATCGCACTGACCGCTTATGCCGCAGAATTTGACCAACAAAGAGCACTTCAGGTAGGTTTTCAAACTCACATTACAAAACCTATAGAGCCAGAGGCGTTAGTAGGGGCAATTGTAAACTTGTTAGATGGCAACTAATTTTTTGCTAGGCAAGCTGTACTCATCGAAAAAAGGTTTTTAGGTGAACATACTCGCCCCGCTCATTCACAATTTCCCCTCCTTGCTGATAGCCTAGTGCGTAGGCAAGATACCAGCGAACACGTAGTAGAATGATTTCGCACTTCTATGTGAAGCCAGTTGAACGGATTTGATTTAAGTATAGAGGCAGGAACAAACTTACGTAATCTCCCACTCTACCATTTACCGCTGCGGTTTTTGCATCATAACAAAGCGAGAGCGGTTCGCTGTTCTCGTGCATATACTGCTGTCCAAGTGTGTGGTTCCCGCCAAGAATAGCTTGCAGCACAAGAGCGTTGCCGTCAGTAAAATCATCTGGATGCAAATTATTGGGCTAACAATTATAAATTAAGCCACTTTAAAGTAGATGCTGTAATACCGAACTAGAAAATTGATAGGAGCATGTATGATCCTAAGAAGGCATAATTCTGAATATCTACAGTTTCAATTAGACCTATCCGTAAATTAGGAACAGCCCTCTTGGTGGATCTATTTGTCATCACGTATACTCGTGAGGCATCTTTAAAGGAAGAATTATTCGCACCCTATATGCCGTGTTGTTTATCCAGCTGTTCCTAATTTTAGGATGACTCTATTACAAGAACTGCTTGGTCGTCAGCTAGGGAAAGAAGTTTGAAGGACAATTTAACTCCTGTCGCTTGGGTTAATGCCAGTCAGTTAGATTGGCTTGACAACTGACTCACTGGCATTAATGGCAGTTTGCCGAATCTTCCTATTTAGCTAATATTGTGTTTATGCTAATACTTTGGACTATAAAAGCAATAATAAAAGTATATGCACCAATGAATTAGTAGCAAAGCTTAAGCGTCGCTACACTCTTTTTTTTACAATTCATAAAGAAATACAAAAATTAAGTTTTAAAATATTTATAAAATTGAATAGAGGTTGAGCAATTGGAGATTAAATATATTCCTTTCGAGCCTTTATTTTTCAACGCCTGGTTACAATAATTAACAGATGAAAAACTATTATTTATATTGTATAATCAAGAATAAGTTTTGAAAATTTCATTTCTTAGATTACTCTATGTGACCTGTAAAGAGTTTAGTTGTAACTTGTTACAGGTTGAATCATAGCTAATCCTACCAAACTTCAAGCATCATCCAGCTACTATGGAATCTGAAGAATATAAAGGTTATACAATTGAGTACTTAATTTATCAAGCTAGTGCGTCTAAAGTATATTATCAATACATAGTTTTAGACAAGTCGGGATACGAAATTTGTAATGGAGTAACTGAAATAGATTTCAACGGGGCAAGAATTGAAGCAAAGCGTGAAATTGATTATCTTTCAAAGCTTTAGGTAACTAAACTTTAACTGTCTGTTTACCCCTAGCTAGTTAAAAAACATTAGTTAGGCTTGTGTGTTGCAAAGCGGAACACAGTATTTTGTAACTCTTAATCACGTTCAAGGTTTTATTCAATGCTTTCTAAAAATCAGTAACTATTTAGTTAATCAATAATCCTCTTACAAGAGTGCTTTTACTTTAGGTGAGGGTGGGTATTACCCCATAGGCGGATTATAGAAAAGCGAAAACGGGAAAAAAACAATATTATGATTGATGAAATTTTTCACTACAAAGTAAAGGCAAATAGCTTCCCAGCGAAGTGTCGCGTGAGGATTAACAGCAACACCGTTGTTGCAACTGAACTTCTAAATAATCAGGGAATGTCCATCACCAATGCATTTGAAGAAGTAGCAATGCTTGTGTGCCAATTTTATGAGATTCCAATAGCTCAATTAGTTTGGATCGAACACTACCCACAAAGGGCAGACATAGATGAGACGTTTGACACGGTTGAATTTCAAACTGTACATAATTGCCTCGCTAACCCAATCTGGAAACCTGTATCTCGTATAAGGGTAGAGGAGCTAGTCGGTTGTTTACTGTAGTTGGCTGTAAATGTTGCGTCATGCTCATGCCTCTGGTGCGATAAGATCGTGGCGCTCATTTTCACCTGATTTTTGTCAACGAACGACTTTAAGGGCATCGTACAGTAAACTGTATCGCTTGAACGCTGCTTCATATACAGGATTTGCTTGTGGCTGTACTACAATGCTTTCAATAGGCAGCATCCCCAATGCAGCTTCTAAATTCGGGAGCGCACCAATCCCCACCATTGCCAGAATTGCTGCTCCCAAAGCCGCTCCTTCATAATACGAGGGAGTAATAAGTTCTGTTTGCAAAACATCTGCCAAAATTCGTAACCAAACGCTCGATCGCGCTCCTCCACCTGTTGCCAAGAGTTGATGAATGGGAGTCATCTTGCCCATTACCTCCAACGCTGTCCGCAAGCTAAATGCAACGCCCTCTAGTACAGCCCGAATCAGATCTGCCTGCGTGTGAGCCAAAGATAGATTAACCCAAGCGCCACGAGTATCCCGATCGAGGTGTGGACTGCGTTCTCCTGATAGGTGAGCAAGAAATAGAACGCCTCTGCTACCTGGTAGCGAGCGATTAGCCATGTCTATTAGATCGGTGTAAGAATGGTTCGGCGCAAATGTATCTCGATACCAACGTAAAGAGCTACCTGCCGCTAATGTCACTCCCAGCAAATAATATCCACCATCCACATGAGAGAACAAATGCACCCGACCTTTTGGATCGCCAGTTGGGTGAGCTATGGGTATAAAGATGACTCCTGATGTACCGATACCTAGACTGCCTCGGTTTAGATTACTCGATGAAATACCCAGACTGATCGCCGCTGCCGCACTGTCGCTGCCTCCCGCAACTATGGGTAATCGGGCAGGCAGTCCCACACGGGCTGCTATTTCTGATTTCAGCCTTCCAGCGATCGCAGTAGACTTAACGAGCGAGGGGAACAAAGCTGGACTGATATTAAGGGCATTGAGAATATCTGTATCCCATTGTCGTGAAGCTATATTCAAACACCCCACGCCACAGGCAACAGATGGGTCTGTCACTGCTTCCCCAGTAAGCACGTATCCTATATAATCCTTTGGCAAAAGACAATGCCGCAACTGAGCATACGCCAGCGGTTCTTGGGTTCGTAGCCATATTAACTTCGGAAGTTGAAACCCTGTAACTATACGATTTCCCGTCCGCGCAATCAACTCTTGACGAGAAATGGCGGCTTCAATTGTATCAACGGCTTTACCTGTACGCTGGTCATTCCACAAAATTGCTGGTCTGATAACTCTGCCTTCTGCATCGAGGGGAATCATACCGTGCATTTGTCCAGACAAACCCAGGGCGATCACTCGATGTCCATCTAGCTGTTGAGCAACATTAGATAGCGCACTAAGACTGGCTTCGACCCAATCCGATGGGTTCTGCTCCGTCCAACCCGGCTGCGGGGTTAACAAGGGATAGCTTCTTGTCGAAGAAGCAATAATTTGTCCTCGCAAGTCAACAGCAAGTACCCGCACTCCTCCTGTACCCAGATCTAAGCCGATTACAACGTCAGCCAATCGCCTCAGCCCAATTTTACAAATTCAACTTTAGCTATTTTAGAATCCTGCTCGTTTTCAATGCAAAATTTTAGTAAAGTTGTGACGGTAAAAAGATACATGATCGATAGATCAAAAAGTTTTTTCTCACAGACACTTATTATTCTTTTATTGGCGAGAAAGTCCTCTACAGGGCTGCTCGCTACTTATTCCGATGCCTCTATACAGACAGCATAACAAACTGCTCATTGCCCCATACCCCTGCTCTGTGCTGCCCCGCTTGAGCTTCCGCCTGCTCTACCGCGGCGGCAGTTGGGCAATTGTTGAGGACTACTCTTCGGTTAATGTAGATTGATATGTTAGGAGAGGTGGAATGAAGATGTGGCTCTTAACCCTGCTGTTGACTTCAAGAATCGCCTTCGACCTGGGGCTGCCGCTATGGTTGAAAAGGCAATAGTAGGAGCAGGCAACCCTGTTGTGCTTGAAGCCTTGTTAGATGCCTGCATTCTTTTAGAAGATAGCTCGAAGAGTGATGCGCCCAAGGTAGCGATTGAACGAGATGCCAGTACCGACATAGGGACTTACCACTTGTTTGTGCGGCGACTAAGCACTAGTATTGCTAGTGGTAAATTTCAAATTTTGATCGTTCGTGAACTTGCGTCCGGCTTAATCTATTAAACGTATAACGTATATGGAGTAGGTAAAAAACTTTTGAACAGATACCAGTGATAGCGGGGAAAAAGCTGAAGCAGATGCGGCTACAATATTTACGCAACCAAGAGCGCATCAGTACTGGTTAGTAGGGTTTACAAACCGCCTCCAATTGGTTTGAGCTACTGGAAATAAAGCAATGTCGAGGGCTGCTGGCATCGTGACTTAGAGCGCTTTTGACTTTAGCTAAGCTTGGGGGACAGCGTAAATAATTGTTCCGCACTGAAAATTTCAACAATTTCAACAAGTAAGTCTTGGCTTCAGTCTCAGTTGACTACCGCACACTTTTGATCGCAAGCTAAAGCTAGGCGCGAGTACTTGATTGAAATCTATTTAACTGGTACGAAACTGTTCAACCTCTTCGGTGTAACGAATGGGCAGAACGTACTCCAGATTTTGATCAGGACGAGCAATAACGTGAGTAGACAAAATTTTCCCATTATCGACGCGATTGGCTGCTGCAACCCCGCTGGCAATTGCCGCTTGCACCTCTGCAACATCGCCTCGTATAATTACTGTTACGCGACCACTACCAATTTTTTCATAGCCAACTAATGTAACGCTGGCAGCTTTGACCATTGAGTCTGCCGCTTCCACTAATGCGGGAAACCCAAGCGTCTCAATCATTCCAATTGCAATTGACATACTTTATTTTTTCAACTAATAACTGTAGTTTAGACTACCCTCGCAATAAAAAGCGCCAAGCTGTGGTGATCTGATTGCTTTTTAGTGAATATTCAACAAGAGAAGAAAGTACACTCGCCCTTGTTTTATCTAAACTCAATGCCCAATTCCTTACCGCTGATTCAACTGCAAGAGCGTGTATTTGCGGATTTGGGAGCAACCCCGACTGCCTCACCGTCGCCAACCCCGCCTGGGCGATCGCGCTTTTGACTCTAGCCAGCCCAGAGGGAACGTTATGCCAGAACGAGCGGATTGCACTCTTTACCTGGGGATTAATGCTGATGTCAGGAGATAAACGGCGTAGTTGTATGCAAACCTCTGTTAGGGTCGAGGGAGGTTATTAGACCTCGCCCCTCCCTGTTAGATCCGGACGTGCGAGATTTCCCCGCATCCGGCTCCCGACGTTCTTAGTCGTGACTTTTGCTCATGTGGTGGTAATCGTGGCAGCTTTCGTGGACGGCTGAAAGGTTTTTAGGCTTCCAGTTGTTATGGTTACCATCTACATGATGTAGGTGTACCCTTTCGTCACTTAGCGTTTTTAATCCACAATATCCACAGGTATGGTTTTGCCTTTTCAGGACTTGTGAGGTTAATCCGTCATAGAGTTTGCTGTTACGCGCACTCCAGTAGGTTAAGTCGCCATCGTAGGGCGATTTGTCTTCCTTGACATTGACGAATCTATTTTCGGAGTAAGGAACGTATGGGAACGCTTTATTCAGTAGTATCTTACTGGTGTGGCGGTTCTGCTTCTTTTCCTTATTGAATACCTTGAACGCTCTTTTCTGAATGAAATACAGCGAATTTCTCGCTCCATCCATCTTGCAGTAGCGGTGGTAATTTCTCCAACCTCTTACTATGGGGGCTAATTTCATAGCCTTGATCTTTGCACCATAATTCGAGTTCTTGACGATTTCTTTTACCTTCTGACGGAAAGCCTTGAAGTTGTCCACTGATGGAACACATCTAAACTTTCCGTTGGTTTGCACTTTGAAATGCCACCCAAGGAAATCAAATCCATCTGTCGCTGCGGTTAGCTTTGTTTTCTTTTCACTGACATTCATTCCTCTGTGGGCGAGAAACTGGCTGATTTTGTCAAGTATTGCCTTTGCGTCATCTTGGGGTCTTAGTATGAGTCGGGTAGGGCGGGGGCATTGCTGCCCCTTTCCCCCCTAGAAACCGGACTTACAAGTTTCCAAGTATCCGGCTTGAGCAATCTACAAGGCTATTTCTTCCCATGAGCCTGCTGGTGGCAATAAAGGTGCAATAGGCGAAGGTTATTGTAGGTGTCCTTACCACCTTCGCTTTTTGGTTTGACATGATGTAGATGTAGTTCTTCCCCGTTGTATAGGGATTCACCACACGTCGGGCATTGGTGGTTTTGATTTTTGGCTATCGTTTGTCGGGATTTGTTTCTCAGGTTTTTCACCTTCTTCATTTCCCTGTCGCTCCAATAGTCCCTTAAGTCGGGGTCGTCGGAAGAGGATGAGCCTTTAACTAGGGTGTGCCGTTCGATGTCGAACCAACTGAATTTCAGTATATGCGCTCCCAGGCTTTTATCACCAAATACCCATTTGTCAGGACGGTGAAGATTTAAACTGCCGAAATAGCGTTTTTGTCTCCACTTCCAACCTTTTTTGGGGTGCATTCTCCTGGTGTGTCGTCTTTCTGTGATAAACATCCACCGATCTAGACCAGAGAAGGTTTCTTTGGAAACTCCAGTACGGAAATAGTTAGCCCATCCCCGAATTACCGAATTTAGTTTTCCGAGTAGTTCTGGTAGTCTGAATCTGACAGGAGATAGCCAAATATCCCTAAGTTTTGCCCGTACCTTCTGCACTGACTTGGTACTAGGTTTTATGAGTAGTTTCCAACCTGTAGCAGTATTGGAGTCTCGATAGTGCCTAATATTAAAACCGAGGAAATCAAAGCCAGCCGTAAGATGTTTTATGCTGGTTTTTTCAGAGGAAATATTAAGTCCCCTTTGTGCCAGCCATCCTTTTATGACTTCTACGCATATGAGTGCGTCTTCTTTGGTTTCGCAGAACACGCAAAAGTCGTGGGCGTAGCGCACAACTTGGCGTTTGCCGATAGACTGTCCTCGCAAGTCGTATGTGACTCCAAGGGCTTGTTCCATTCCGTGTAGTGCAATATTAGCCAAGAGGGGGCTGATATTGCCGCCTTGTGGCGTACCGCTGTCGGTTTCGTGAAAAACCCCTTTATCCATTACTCCTGCTTTGAGCCATTGGTGAATCAACTTCCTAAGTAGGTCGTCTGAAATAAACAGCGAACCGTGTGTTGGCGGATCTGATCAGCAGCAAGGGTTATCTATGTTGACGGTTCGCGCATTTTTTTATGACTTTGTACTTAGCTGGGAAGTTGCCAATGCTTTTCATCAGGTAGTCATGGTCGATATTATCAAAACACCCTTGAATGTCAGCGTCTATCACCCATTTTTTCCGCTTATTAGGGCGGCATATACCATAGATTTTCTCTATGGCATCATGGGCGCTTCTGCCAGGACGAAAACCGTAGCTCGTCCCTTCAAAAAGGGCTGACCAGCTTGGCTCCAAAGCATTCTTAACGATTGCCTGTAGGCATCTATCAATTATGCTAGGTATTCCGAGAAGTCGTTTCTTACCGTTTGGCTTAGGAATTTCGACACGTTTTGATGGTAGTGGTTTCCAGGGAATAAATTTTCCCAGGGCATCTACTAACACACCTCTTGCTTCCGGTGTAAGTACCAGAAGTTTGTCCACCCCAGGCGTGTGCTTGCCAGAGTTCTGCTGTGTTACCCTTCTTACTGCTATCAGTATATTGGAGTCATCCTAAAACTAAGCCCAGCTAGATAAACAACAAGCGTATACATAGGAATAAACAGCTCCGCCAAGAGGGCTGGGCTTAATTTACGGATAGGTCTATTGGAGTAGCAACGCATTAGCAGCTTTTGCAGGCTGCGAACTTTTTTCCAGTTTGACTCACGGGTAGCTCTGAAGATTCTTTGTCTTAGATTTCTCACTACACGGTTGGAGTCGCGCCAGTTGACGCGGCTCCATTCGGTAGTTTCCTTGGTTACGTTTGCAGTTGCCTGCATCTAACTTTTCCTTTTGGTTTCGATTTCTTTACAAAAGAATTTCAGAAAGATCACCTGCTGCACGTCAGCACCCTTTCAGGTTAGGCATCTACCTTATCCGTCAGGTTATGTTTTTTTTCCCTTTGCCTTTCGGCGTGACGGCATTCGCTTCTTGCAGCTTCCTTATCCCGCTAGGGAATTCGGGTTGCCTTGCGGCTTCCTTACTGAGTGCAAATGCATTCAGTCCCTATCGGGGTTATATGGAATCCTAAAAATAATGAAACAGCCTTATTTAAAAATCTCTCGTACACAGCAGGTATTCGCACTTGAAGGCTGTTTCATTATTTTGAGGAAACGTTATTACTTCGTTCCGCATGGATTGAGATCCGATCTGGGTTGGGTTCCTTTCTTTACTCCGGGGCGAGGTGTCCGCACATTCATGTAGTAAAGCATGGATGCCAGTTGCCCATCCTGCCGTATAAGTCACTTCCGACAGTTGGATGTCACGAAGCTTAAAAAAGGTTCACTGTACGTTAACCCGTCCACTTCTTCCCCTCGCCTCCCTTTCAAGATGTGACTACCTACCGGGGTTCGGCTTTTCCTCTAGCTTTGAGACAACCGGATTACTCCTATTGCCCCTTTGGATGGGGACGGCTTTGTTGGACACTTAGCCGGAGAGTTGTTCCTATGAGGCTCTCACTCAAACCATGCGACATCGAGTCGCACCTACCATGTCATCCGCATAGCGGATTGTGGGTTCTACTAATTTCCCATCTCTGTATCTATGGATACTTTCGATGCCATTTAATGCAATGTTAGCTAACAAGGGACTCACCACGCCCCCTTGAGGTGTACCCACATCGGGGTATTCACAGGTTGACTCCTGATTTGAGACAGCGGAAAATCCCTGTCTTGATGCCCCTTGGGACGATGAGTCGTTCCATTATGGATGTGTGGCTTATCCTATCGAAGCATTTTTCGATGTCCAGTTCGAGGACTCGTTTTCCTTTTCCGCCCCTATCGGAGCGTAGGTTTAATTGCAGGAGTTTTTGAGCGTCATGCGTTGAACGTCCTGGTCTAAACCCATAGCTACGTGCCTGAAAGGTTGCTTCGTGTGCTGGTTCCATTGCGAATTTTACGAGGCAAAGACACGCTCTATCCGCGATGGTTGGGACTTTTAGGATTCGGGTTTTCCCGTCCTTTTTTGGGATTGGGATTTCCCTTAACTTCTGGTGTTGCCAGTTGTTATAGTGGTTCCTGAGCCAAAGACTCAGGTTTAGCCTCTCATAGAAGGTTAGGGAGGCTTTGCCATCTACTCCTGCTGTCCGTTTTCCAGCGTTTAGCTGCGTTACTTGACGTACTGCCAACATTCTCGCCGCATAGGATTTCAGTATCAGCTTTTGAAGGGACGCGCGCTTTGCGCTTGTCACCTGCTCGAATAGCTTTCCACACTCGCACTTGTAGGCGGAATAGACTGCGCTGGAGTTTCTTCCAGTCTGTCTTTTTCCAAAGTTCACTAGCTTTTGGGCTGTATCTAACCATGCTCTGTTTGTGTTTGTGTGTTCGCAAGCGCCTTGCAGCAATTACGCTGCATCCTACCCACATCGAGGATTTCCGCTGCTCGTCCAGCCGAAGAGGTTCGACCTTTCCCAAGACCTCTAATGTGTTTTTATTCGTTCGCTCGGTCAGATTGTTACGTTCTTTTAGGTGTAGCCAGTTCAACTATTGGGTTCCCTTGACTCTTGCCGCTTACAGTAAAATTTTGCGGCGGGAATGTTTCTCCTTTTTCTTGGGAGTTTTTCCCCAATGGGGTCGGGGGTTTTATGTTGCGCCCCGCTGCGAAGTAAGTTGCTTTTTTTTAGGCTCTTTTTCACCGTGAGAACTCCCCATTAGCATGAGAGATTTGGGGGAGAATAATTCTTCCCCAAACTCTCTCGCCAGTGTCACCCCGCCACGGATGTCTGATTGCGCCCTGTTCCCAGCTTCGCTCTGCCGATTTCCCTTGCGGTACTCCAAGTCGGTTCGGCGTGGGCAGGTAGGGATTTACGCCTGAGTCTGGCGAGTGGGGTTTTCACCCACATACAACCAAGAGTTCAACCTTTAGTGACAGTAATCTGCTGTCGGGTTGGGTAGCTTATGCTTCGGACTGATTACCGAGATTCGGCTACCAACGAATCGCAATTTACTTCTTCGTCTGTCGGCTCATCCTGTTTTTCCCCTTCTTCCTCTACTTCGCCAACAGCAGCAGGCTCTGCTTGTGGTTGAGCATAAGAAAGACTTGAGTTAGAACCTATGTTATTGTCCCGATTTTGGACTGTCGATGTCCTAGCTTCAGACTCTCGATGTTCTGATTTATCGCATTCAACAGTCTGCAAATCGCATAAGTCAATATACTGGGATAGCTTCTGGGAAACGATACGGTACTTCCAGGCGCGATCTGTCGCCCAACGCTTTGCTCGTTGCCTCTCAATCACTCCCAACTCTAATAACCGTTGGAGGTGGCGAAAAATAGTATCTTTACAATATCCTAATTCGGCAGCTTTCGTCAGATAATACCAGCCAAATCCAATCTGACTGCGCTTCTTTACGTTTAGTTCGAGTCCAATTATCTAGCCAAGAAAGAATCGCTGCCTGACACTTGTTTCCAAAGGCAGCCAAATATTCTTGCAAAATATTGATTGGATGCTGCACCCCGCCAAGAAATGCAGATGTGAAGTGTGACATTTTTCTCGCCTCATGTGCGAATAATTGAAATAAAGCAGGTGCTTTCTGTCGCGCTACAAAGGTATCAAGCGGGTGACGTGCAAGGCTGAGCGATTGCTTGATTCTGAAACAGGTTGTGGGTAGCCCTCGAAAAGCTGGCTGCGTAGGAATTAGAGTTATTAGGTACTTTCATTTCCAAGCAGCTATTACCTGCCGCCTATCCGCTGCGTAAGCGTTGCTTAAACGTTGTTATCGCAATTCCTGAAATACCAGCGTTTTTACAACAGGACGATAATTACCTAGCTTTGGGGTTGCTTTCAATTGAGTGCCAGCAATTGTTTCCCTCACTTTTTGTAGTTCTGCTGCCAGCAGCTTTTGGTATTGCTCGTCGTCTGGTTGGCGATCGCCTGCACTCATCAGTCTTCCCCCTTCAATCTGCCTGTTGTTGCACCAGGGCTGAAGGCTGCTTGTGACAAGGAATGTACAAATAGATTCGGCTATGTCTCCCCTTCTACAACCTCATCGAGTAGTGCTTTCAACACCAGATCATATGCTTCATCTTCTAATACTGGATATGAGCGCAAGTATGAAGCGGTAGACCACCGTTGCATTTTGTCGTAGTCGAAACCAACACATTTCAAAATTTTCTTGACGCGGTTGCGATCGCGCGTTGATTTGGGATTTAGCCCAGCATCCGCAATCAGTTGGGTGAGACTTCGCCCTTTTGTACTATTGATTTCTCTTCCGGCAGAATCGAGGAAACGATCACGGTACACAAGCTCTTTTGGTGGGGGCGCTTCACCGCGCAGCCACCGCAACAATGCGGCACTGGTCGAAAGTTGAATAGCATACCCCGTATCCTGATAGTGCTGTTTGGCTCGGATTAGCTCAAGTTCCAGCTTCATTCGCTCTATTTCTGCGTTTTGGGCAGGAATGGCTTGTTTGATTACTTGTTTGGCTTGGGAAAAGGCTTGTACTAGGGCAACCTTGCAGTCCACCACTTGAGGAGTATTTCGGGAAAAGCTCATTAGCAGAGTAGATTGGTCTTCAGTTAGATAAGCCACGCGCTCAGGACGACCGCCTTTACTGCCTTTGAGGGGTTTCTCCGTTTCAAACCGCACAACCCCAAATGCTGCTTCTATGCGATGAAGGTAATTATCTAAGGTTTCAAGCAGACTTTTGTGTGTGATCCCTAAATCTTGAGCAATCAAGCGCGAATCAACAACTAGAACGTTATCACGTGAGGTAACTGTTAAATTAGACATTACTGTGTACCTACTAATACTTTGGGTTGCAGCACCTCTCTAGTAGTAAGCCTCGAAAACTGATACTAGGGAGGTTTGATTTCTTAACTTTCTTTCAATTGGTGTGATAAGCAGTAATTACAATTTTTGTGTCAGGGCTATAAATCACCTCTAACCGACGATAAGTAGGATGTGTCCACCAGGTTTTGATCCGATTTCCTTGTGCTGGAGCAGTACCAATCTTGGTATAACCTGTATCAAGCAATAGCTGCTCAAAAGTGAGTGTTGGCAATGTTTTAGCTGTAATTTTGCCAATTCCATCGAATTGATGTTTATCAAGGGTCATAACTACCTTGATAGGTACTCCAAATGCGGAAGCCTGGTAATACTAAGGCAATACCAGCAGGACTATGGATAGTACCTGGATAGCCTTCTTCTGGGTCACTACCGCCAATTCTAATTTTGACCAAACCAAGCCAAATATATAACCCTGGAATCAAAGTATCCATGCTGTACGCGATCGCTCTCACGCCTGCTGGGGAATAATCAGCTTTATTCTTTGGATTTGCAGTCATAGTATTTCCTTTATTCCAACTTGTAATTAATGTCTAGTTTGTTCCTTAAACCGAAGCTGCTTGGAAGAAAATAGCTTGAGGATAAAAGAAAACGATTTTAAGCAGACTCTGGTACTTCAGGAACAATAATTAGTACACAAAAGGATTTAGGATTATCGATTGGTTTAGACCCAGCGTTTTTATTTGTATATTTTTCCTTGGCTAATCCTGTTGTAGTTAATACGTTTTCCTCATCACCTGGTTCGTAATCACGGGTATAGTCAATTAAAGTTATTGGCGTAATCTCCCCATCCAAATTTAGACCTAATTTATTTAAAGCGTTGCAAAGCTTATTTAATGAGTCCCCATCCAAACGCGGCATAGTATCGCTCTTTCGCAAGTTTGAAATAGCATTTGCACTTATTCCCATTTCCTTAGCCAGGTCAACAGCTTTGATATGGTATCTCGCCATGACCTCGCGTAATCGCCATCTAATCAAAGTCTGATTCATAGAACTCAACATCTCAAATTTACTTCTGTTTGAAATTTAAGACAAATATAAAGGTCTTGCATGTAATAATAACACTGAAATTTTATAAATCAAAGTCTAGACTATTGATAAATCCAAGTCTAACCTGTATATTAGTAATATAGGCAAAGGGAAACAGAGACAGCCCCCACCAACAAACGGAATAAAAAGTCTCAATCTGTAATAGCTACAGACGCAATATAAAAGTTAAACAACTCTTCTGGGGTTGTTTACCACAAGCCAAGACTTTGAAAACTAAATAACCCCCCCTGCTTCCAGAAACTAACGTGGCAGCCCTATTTTAGGTGCGTTGAACGAGGAGCAATGACAGGGAATTTAAGATCCGAAACTCACACATCCCCAGCTAGTGCTTTGCTTTTCTTAACTGGGGTAACACTTCAATAATCCAAAAACTACAAAGCCTGAGCGTTCAACTTGTCCAGAGCGATCGCTACAGGCTTTGTTTCCTATCAATAGGTAATTCAAATGGTAACGTAACAAAAAGTACAATCACAAGCTCAAGTTCCCCAAACCTGGAACAACCCCACAACACACGCTCGTGTTGGCGACTATATCCGTGAACCGTTTATGCCGATAATAGTGGTAGTAGACAAAGATTTACTACCAGATGGCAGGGTTTGGTTGCTAGTAAAACCATTATCTGGTGGGGCAGAGGAAGAATGGATTATCGACCCAGAGCCAGCCGCAGAGTCATCAGCACCAACCACCCACCTGCAAGACACACCAGTAGAGCAGCCAGTTTTAGATTTCCCTAGCTGTAAATGGCAGCCAGCGTGGTTAGGGCAGCAAGAGTACGAAAGAGGGACATGGTGGGGTAAACATGATGCAAATACTCGAAGGAAGCCGTTGTATACAAAAGCTAGTTGCCCACATTCAACAGGGTATCTAGATGCTTATAACCAATTCACGCAGATTAACCAAACGTCCAAACAGCAGCCAGAAACAAAAAAACCGACCCAGTGGCGAGTTGTCTATGCTCCTGATTGGGACTGGGACTGGTATATAACTTGGGTAGAAGGCGAGTACATCGGTAAGTATTGCTCTTGCGAAGAGGCTGAATCTGCTGCTCAAAAGTACATTGCGGCTGAGCAAGCACGGCTAGAACACAGAGAATTGATGTTAGCAGCTTACCCCTCTTAAATCACTTTGGCGATAGTAAATTCTGGAACCTGCTTTAGATAAAGATTTTGATAAAGCTCCTACAAATGAAGGAAAGTGTTAGGAAATAAAGAATAAAAGCTTTACACAGCAGGCGTTTTCAAGTTTTAGTAAGATTTTTAATTGCCTAGAGTGATATGAGAGGGTTACGGTGAAAAACGATAGGCAACCACAACGCATTACACAAAAGGGACGCTGCTATCACTACAAAGCAGCGCCCTTATTTACTTGAGGGGTTTATCATGAGCGCAATTGCAGAACTTAATGACCGATTTCGCAAGGGTGATATGAGCTTGGGGCAGTACAACATGACAACTGGAGTGAACGCACTAGAACCAGAGAAAAGGCAGCAACTGATTCAACTGGTGCGAGACTTTGACTCTTTCAACCCTGATAATGACCCATACGAGGAAAGGGACTTTGGCAAAGTTGCACTAGACGATGAAAACTATTTTTTCAAGATCGACTATTACGACCCTACACTGAATCATCACTCACTCGACCCAGCTAGTGTATGTGCAACGCGGCGGGTTATGACGTTGATGTGTAGCGACGAGTATTAAATCGTTTTTTTGTACCAACAGGACGTTTGCACGATGACAGGCAAGCGTCCTTTTTCAATTAAAGACTTTAACCAAATAATGCCACTAATTACCATCACATTCAATTACCCTCATGCGCCTCTACCCAAATTCAAGTTTGGAGATCGAGTTGCCCTTAGCGATGACTGTCCCCCTTGTGACTGGTTGACAGGGAAAGTCGTAGGTTTGACCTTAGACGAAAGTTATGATCCTACCTGGTACTACAGCGTCAAGCTTGATGCGCCTTCTGGACTAACAGAAGAGTATCTAGAGTGTGCTCTTGTACCAGAAAAAGAAATCCCAGTCCTACAAGCAGGGTGGAAATCCGTTGTTTCCCTAACCCAAAAGGACGAATTCAAACCAAGCCCGTTTGACAACTGTGATTACGATATACATACCGCCGATGCGGTATGGGCTAAAGAGACATTGGGTGAGAGCTACTGATTTAAATAAAGGGCTTTGGTGACACATCCTTAGCCTAACAAAGTTTTTGCAAGCAAATACCCAATGGAGGTTATTAATGAGTATAAATGCAATTCCAGTTGCCAGAGGTTGCGCTCCTCGCAAGTCAGGTGGAGTTTATTTCGAGTGCGGGTTTTCCCCATCCGGTCAGCCAGTCGAGCATTTCCTATGCGATCCACCTGTATTAGTGGATGATTGGCATCTGTCACCTGTTGGGGTGCAGTTGATTGAACGCAATGGAGTCACCCACATTGTTGACTGGGTAGGGTCGATGCACTACCCGAATGTAGCTGATTTTATTGAAGAAGTACGCCGATTTGGTTTGTCGCGGCGCTTATCAAGCAAGCTGGACTTTTCACGCATTACTCCCCAAACACGGATTTTATTGGTGCATCAACGTGCTTACGTTGACAATTTTGAAGAATATCAAACTTGGTCTTGTCCCAAGCATCTACCAGGTCATGCTGTTGATGTGTTGCCTCACACCCGTTTTCGTAACGTGTGAAACCTTTTTGTCCTCTCGAATAGTCCAGTATACACACAGTTATGTTAATGAAGGTTTCACCCATTTGTCAGAAAAACGCTATCATGAACCCCCGCACGATCGCGGATGTGTGCAGGGGTCTGGTGGCGTGATGTTGAGGGGGGAATTGAACCCAAGACGAGGCGCTTTGATGGTGAGTATGACGAACGTGACGTAGAACGGGTAATGCCTTCCTTCTCGTATCTGGCTCGACGCAAACCAGATATCGTCAAACCCACGTACAAGAATGCAATTTTTGCCTCTTTCCCTTGTAGCCGCTGGCGTTGTGGTTAAGGGCAACCATGAGAAAAATTTAGAAAAAGCAAAGGCTGCGCTCATTACAGTTGAGGAGGTTGAAAGATGAGTAACACTCAACTAAAACTGCTACCGGATAAACCTGTTGCGCCGAAGTTTGCTTATGTTAGTCTATCAGAATTACCCCAAATTCTTCCAGGCAGCTACCCAGACAAAGCTTTTATTCAGTCAGTCGAGAAGTTTGGTGTTTTGCAGCCCATAGGACTAATTGAATCGGATCAAGGCTACCTGGTGGCATTTGGTAGACAGCGGATTCTAGCCACCAGAAAACTTGGTTTAATTTCGATTCCGGCACAAATTTATCCGGCTCATTGGACACCTGGGGAAATCTTAACACTAGTAGAGAATCAGCTCTGCGCCTACAAGCCACACCATCCGAAATCTGTGCCGCTGTTGGAATTACTAAAGCCGAACTATACAAAGCCCTCAAGCTGATTAATGGTTTAATTCCAGAACTACGACTTGCACTTTCACAAGGCAGGATTTCATCTAGTTCTGCCCGTAATGCTATCAAGCTGGCACAAAAGCAGCAACAAAGATTGGCACAGCTATCACTGATTCGAGCAAAAGATGTTGACCAGCAGCTGAGGGTAAATACATCAAGTAGAGTCAGTGATTTGCCAAAAACACTATTTGAGGAAGTGCCACAGGTTTGTTGGCGGACTAAAGCTCTTCAACTGATTGAGCAGCTGCTCATAACAGTGCCACACGACTATCATGCCCAGGTCGAGCAGTTAGCCCACGCCATTAAGGGAAAGCAAAATAAGGCTCATTCATTCAAGGTTGTCAAAGCAGTTTAGTTTATGTTATGGAGTAATACTTTGAAATCAATTAGTAGCAAACAATCTGCATAACTGAATTCCCTTAAGTTTGACCTACAACAAAAGCAAGAAAATGTCTCGTTGGCGATCGCCGACTTTAATGCCAAAGTACAAGAGTTGTTAAAGAACTTGTTGCAGATAGCATTGATGAGTACAACTTGACCGTTCTTGCAGCGCAATACGAGGTAGACCAAACGCTAGAGGAGATCCAAACCTACGCTCGACGAAAGTAGCGATAGTTGGCAAAAGAGCAATCGCGGCACATCGTTTAATGAGTGGATTGATCAATGGGATATCAGCTTAGAAGAGATCGATATAGATTCTCCAGATAAAGCCGATGTACCTACATTTTCCGTCCTAAAAAACAAGACAGCCTTCAAAATCGATCCCCCATCCTGGCAACGAGTAACCCTAAAACAAGGCTGTCTTGTTTTTTAGAGGTACACCGGATACCTGATTTTGAAGCAGTGGGGCAGCTTGAGGAATTAGTTGAAGAACCAGACTAAGCCTCCTGAATATTTCATTAGGTACGCAATAATGCCTGTTTTAATGGTGAATAACCAATAAAGCAGGCTAACTTTTTAAGTGTTACAATTGTTTGCATAAGTTATGCAACCCTTAGAATATTTGCTAAATTTTCTAATTACAGAGATTGGTATAGAGGCTACTTTCCAAGTAGTATACGAAGCTGTTAGTCAAGATAGCTCATCTGAGCAAGCCGACCAACTATACTCAGCTTTTCGCGTTGTAATAGATGTGCAAAAACAACGACACTTGCTATAGCGATCATGTGGCGTGAAACTCAGAAGGATTGGACAAAGTAATTCTTCAGTTAGGTTAGAGGATGTTTCTACTGCTGCCCCGAAACAAATATTCTTTTTCCAATTAGCTAAACTCTACCCAACATTTGGTGGCGTTCGAGTACAAGTGTTGGGCATTGGTGGGAATTGTTGTTCACCCATCACCAGAAAAATATGGTATCCATTAAAGACAAGATTGCCAAAATGTTGTTACTGGCAAATGGAGAATTAGTCCGCCATCGTCATGCAGTTGAGGCAGGGCTATTTGTAGAAGATAAAAACACCTCGCATTTGAGCACAAAGAAAAAGATTAAGCAAATCTAAATGATTAATACCTAAAAGCCAATGAGCAGGTAATAGTGAAAAGCTTAAACTAACTAATACTAGGTAGTATAAAGGTAGTTGAAGCTTAACACTACTTTTGTTGATAGTTAGTAGAGGTATTCAAAGTAGATGCCTCTGCTAACGAGAAAAATATTTTGCATTTGTTCATTGTGCATTACTCTTAGTTTCAGTAGTAACCCTTAATCCAAGGTGACTAATGATATTAATGTCAACAGAATTCACAACGGCGACAAAAGAAATAGTACAGCCAAAAACTCTTGAACAGCCCGCGTACTACAAGGCGCATTACCAGCGCATTTACTTTAAAGCTAAGCTCGCAAGTTAAGCCTACTTTACTCAAACATCTTAGTTAGATCAGCACACAAATAAGGCAAATTCAAGGCGATTCATTAACTATTCACTAATTGCTGAAATTCTGGATTAGGGTAAGTTCTGTCTTTTAAGGACAAAATGATGTTTTAGCGAACGGGGAATTAGTATGCCATTGCCGTACAGTAAAAATAGAAATTTTTGAAATCCGATCTGAAGCAAAATCCTAGTCTGAAAAAGCAAAGGCAATACCCAACAAAGCAAGTAACCGTAGCAAACGAACATTTCATTACTTCAAATTTGACTACCAGGAAATCAACCATGTTCAAAAAAGCAACAAAAACACGGATTCGGCTTCGCCTAGCTTTATGCGGACCATCAGGTTCGGGTAAAACTATGTCCTCATTAGCAATCGCCTCACACTTGGGGCAGCGTATCGCCGTTATCGACACCGAAAGGGGCAGTGCTTCTCGTTATGCAGACGATTTCGAGTTTGACGTAGTAGAGCTTGAAAGTTTTCATCCGACAAAATATATTCAGGCGATTAAAGCTGCTTCACAAGCTGGTTATGACGTATTGATCATTGATTCCCTTTCTCATGCATGGATAGGAAAAGACGGTGAACTAGACCTGGTAGAACGAGGTAAAAACTCCTTCACAGCTTGGAAAGATGTCAGACCATTAGAAAGAGCCTTGATTGATGCAATGTTAGGGTGCAAATGCCACCTGATTGCCACGATGAGGACGAAAACTGAATGGGTGGTAGAACAGAACGAAAGGGGTAAAGCGGAACCACGACGGGTAGGTACTGCTCCAATTCAAACTCACAATATTGAATATGAATTTGATTTGGCAGGAGAGTTAAACTTGCACAATACCTTAACAATTACTAAGTCGAGGTGTCCAGCTTTGAGTGGACAGATGTTTGTCCAACCAGGAAAACAAATAGCAGATGCTCTCAAAGTCTGGCTGGACAGTGGATTACCAGCACAAGCAGTTAACCCAAGCTTGCAACCGAGTGAGGTTTTTGCGGGTGGTACGAGCAAGGTAGAAAGTTCTAGTGAAATGGGTGAAAAGCCACAAGACAACCCGAATCGGGAATTGCTTAAACGAATTGGTCAAATCACCGGACACTCTAGCAAACAGATTGCACAGATACTGGAAACAAACTTCCCAGGCAGAACAAGTGGCTCTCTTAATGACCTAGAAGTCAGATCCATAGTTGATGCCATGTGCGTTCTGGCAGCCACAAATGCTATGGATGAAGACGTGGCACAAACAGCGTTTAACACATGGTCTAACCATGTGCCGCCAGAAACGGCTTATGAAGAACTGGCGCGAGGCTGGATGGAACAAGTCTCGTTCTGAGAGGTCATTTGTGCGTCCTCGCGTTACCCTCATCGATCCGTCGCCAGTGTCAAATAGAAGATCTGTGTGGTTATTAGGGTGGGGCTTACTTTATAAATCAGCACTGAAAATAGTATTGACCTTTTTTGAATTCCCCGAAGGGGTTGGCTTCACTACTAGGCGAAAAGCAAAAACGAGGACTAGAAAGTTAATTTTTAGTCCTCGTTCTTTTAATCAGGAGATAAAACAATGTCAAAAATAATCGAACAATTGCAAAACTACCTAGAGCATTACCAAGCTAATTATCCAAAAGCAAATAGGATGGGTAAAGCTATCATTCGCGCTCATGTTAATAAGTTAAAGCGTCAGATTAACCGCTTGAGAATAAATAATGATAAGCAAACCACCGTTCAAGTAATTGTCAACAAAGAGTTCGCACATCAGACCTGAAAGAACCAGATAGTAATTCGCTGTGAAAAAGTTTGATTTAGGCGTTGAATTTGAGTGTAAACAATACTTCTTGAAGAACAAGAGTAGTGTATTAGTGGTTGTGCCGTAGCTAATTCGGCTCAAAGTTAGAGGCATATTTAGTAGCAACTCCAAAGGGACTATCTGAGCTTTTTGATGTAGTAGAACTCGCTAAGCTCCAGCGTTGAAATCCGAACGACAGTGCAAATAGCAACGCAGTCGCGGACGGGACTTTATACTACACATCATCTGCCAAGCATAAGTTACTAGCATTTCATATTTTATCAGGTATCAGTCATGAAAGTTTACGAAGTAATAAAAACACTAAAAAGTTCTGGTTGGCGTTTGGAACGGACGACGGGCAGCCACCGCCAATTCAAACACCCTGTTATGCCACAGCTAGTTACTTTACCTGGAAAACTTTCGCGCATAAGTAGGTCGTCTGAAAAAAATGTGCGAACCGTGTGTTGGCGGATCTGTTATTGCCGCTAGGGTTATCTATGTTGACGGTTCGCTGTTTATTTATGACGAGTGTACTTACATTCCCATTGGTACACTTCATAAAATTAAGAAAATCGCGTGTCTAAGGATTAAATAACAATGAATTTAACTAAACGTCAAACAGCAACAGTACTAGCTGCTTTGAGGTTTTTCCAAGCAAACTTCAACAATTTAGATGAAATGAGAGAAGAAATGTCTTTTCATTTTCAAGACAATGAACCACTTGACTATGAGGAAATTGACGATTTGTGCAAACTAATTAACTGCGGATTAATTAAAACCGAATGAAATTTTTGCTCGTATTCCCCCCTTACGGATGGCTGATACTATCTGCTTTGTTTTACGCTCAAGGAGAGTATTTGTCTAAACTCTGGGCTATAAATCCAAGTATTCGTATTTCTCTGTTAGTGATTTTGTCCTACTCAATGGCAGCATTGACATGGTTGCCTGCACTTCTGCATAAAAACCAAATTACAATTATGGGTGCGGCCTGGCTTCTGCTAGCTACTGCGGCCACAGTAGTTATTGGTTGTTTCATTTTTAACGAGGATTTGACTTCCTTGCAACTGGTTGGACTGGGGTTGGCTTGCACGGCAATGATATTATTAAGTTACTAGCCACTAGTAGCAATTGTGATCGCGCTGTCACTACAAAACACCCAATAACTAGCACTTCACTTTACTTTTGGATAGGCTCTGAAGTGGAACAAGAATTAAAGCCTGATAAAATTCCCTGTATTTGGCAATGCTGTGGGGAATATGAAATTATGGCTTGTAGTTTAACTGATGCCATTGCTTTAGCTGAAGGAAAAGGGGTTTAAATAAGTAAAAATCACTAGAGGCAATCGTACAAGTTTAAAAGTGAGTTGCAAGTAATGTAGACTTTAAAAGCAAAACATCAAGAGTAGGTGACAGCTTTTACCAAAATTAGGAGAATAAGTAATTACCAGCCTTTTCAAGAGTATTTGTCCGCATTGGTAGTGATTTGACAATGCGATCGCTCACTTGCCTGAACTTTTTATAACTCTGTGAGAATTTTTAAAATCCTCGCTCCTCTTACCAAAAATGCGATTGCTCTCATCCAAGACTGAATAAATTATGAAGCAAAAAACAGTTGCCGCTTTGTTGCAAGCTTACAGGCGATTGCAACAGATAAGTAGGTCGTCTGAAATAAACAGCGAACCGTGTGTTGGCGGATCTGTTATTGCCGCTAGGGTTATCTATGTTGACGGTTCGCACATTTTTTTATGACGAGTGTACTTAGCGTTTTTCTGACAAATTGGTGAAACCTTCATTAACATAACTGTGTGTATACTGGACTATTCGAGAGGACAAAAAGGTTTCACACGTTACGAAAACGGGTGTAAAGTAGTCATCAAAGAGTATTGACGGCTATCATGCCTCAGATCAGCACTGAGGCATGATAAGTGATGCTTTTGTTGGCTGCTTATTCCTAAGTATCCCGATCATCAGTTATCAAGTTAAAGGCTATGCAACAGACTTACTACCTATGCCTGCTGCTGAATAGGTAACGCTCTGGCTTGCTACGGCTTACAACTTTTGCACAAGGCTATCGAGATTTTACGGGTGATAAAGCGGAACAGATGTTCAAGTAACCAACTAGTTTTGACCACACCCGCTTATCTTATATGGTTTAACTATGGCGTTAAACTAACGTTAAAATATTTTGTTGAGGTGAGGTTATGAGTATCCTTAAGCTACCAAAAAGATGGAATCTACAGTAAGCCTTGTTGTTCATGCAGATGAAACTAGTTCTCAAGTTACTACAAAAGCAGGTCAAGTACTCAAAGAGTTTACAGATTCTGATGATTACCAGGCTAACCTCAAAGCTGCGGAATCATGGCTAGCCGAACACGGGTTTGTTCATGTGGGTCAGAATGATTATGCGAAGTATGACCCATTAATAACTGGTGACACATCCCAGAGTAAATACGAGTAGAAGGATTAAGGGTTAAAGACTATCAAAGTCCTTTCAAGATATTAAGAAATATTAGTCTTCTGGCATTAACATAGTCAGACCTAATCTATTGTTGGGTTGATGTGACAGCTGGGAATATGGATTTAGTTCAAATATATCTCAACGAAATCGGGCGGATACCATTGCTAACTCATGATCTTGAAGTAGCCTATGGCAGGCAAGTGCAGCAGATGATGCACTTGCTAGAGGCGAAAAAGTCTTTGAGCGAGAAATTATCTCGTGAGCCAACAGTTTCTGAGTGGGCAGGGGCAGTTTCGCAGTCTGGGTCAGAACTAAATCAAACCATACGCGCTGGGCAACGAGCTAGACAAAAGATGGTGAGTGCGAACCTACGTTTGGTAGTAGCAATTGCCAAGAAGTATCAGCATCGAGGACTAGAATTACTAGATTTGATACAAGAAGGAACAATTGGGTTACAGCGGGGAGTAGAGAAGTTTGACCCAAGCATTGGATACAGACTTTCGACCTACTGCTACTGGTGGATTAAACAGGCAATTAGCCGTGCAATCATGGATCAGTCTCGCACTATCCGTATGCCGATACATCTGACGGAAAAGCTGAACAAAATTAAGAAATCTGCGCGGATTTTATCGCAAAAGCTAGGACGAATGCCAAAAATCTTGGAACTAGCAACCCATGCTGGAATGAGCCAGTCGCAAGTGCTACAGTTACTCGAATACAAGCACAACGCGGCAATATCTTTAGACATACTTATAAATGAAGGGCAAGACACTACCCTGGGGGAGCTATTGGAGGATGACAATGCTGCCGCCGCTATGGAAAGTTATGTACTCTACTCTTCAATGCGCAATGACATCGATCAACTGATGTTAGAGCGCCTTACACCTCAAGAGCAGCAAGTCTTGTCACTGCGGTTTGGACTAATTGGTGTTGAAGGCGATTTATCGCTTGCTAAGGTTGGTGAGCAGATGAATTTGACGCGAGAGCGGATTCGTCAAGTAGAGAAAAAAGGCTTGAACAAACTGCGGCGGCACTGTGATGTGTTGGAGGGGTATTAAATTGACTAGCACAGTCTCACTTTAGCTAAAATAGTAAATACAAATGTACTAATAAAAATGCATATCCTCTGGTTTCGACGGGATTTGCGGCTGCGTGACAATGAAATGGTAGCTCTAGCATCTGCTAATAATGCCTCGGTTTTACCTTGTTTTATTATCGATCCTTGGTTTTACCAGCAGCCAGATGTAGGTAAGGCAAGGGTAAAGTTTTTATTTGAGTCTCTAGAAAATCTGAACTCTAATCTTTTGAGCCTGGGTAGCCAGTTATATATATTTGAGGGCGAGAGCATAGCTATCCTTCAAGCTCTTACTAGAGAGCTACTAGAGCAATCTTTCCGTCCTAAGCTGTTCTTCAACCGCGATGTACAGGTAGGGTATGGTATCGACCGCGATAACTTCGTTCAGCTTCGCTAACGCGCTATTGTTGATTTCTACCGCCAACAAAATCTGGGCTATCACTTGGGTTTAAATAACTTCGTCCAAGTTGATAGCGATCGCCGTGACGAATGGTTTAATGAGTACTACACCTATCAACGGCAACCGCTGCATCCAACACCCACACAGATTAATACGCCCCAGCTAGCCCTTAACCTGCCGCAACTTACATTTGATCAGTTGAAGCAAAAATATAGTCAGTTTTGGCAGATAAATACTGGGTATTTTACAGGTGGCGAAACTAATGCTGTCGCCACATTAGAATCGTTTCTCGAACATCGATTTTCTGGATACCACTGGAAAGTATCTCGTCCAATGTTAGCGCAGCAAGGTGCAACATCTCACCTTTCGCCGCACCTAACTTTTGGCACAATATCAACTCGCACTGTCTATCAAAGCACAAAAGCAAGAGTAGCCCAATTAGCTCTTCAACCAAAGGCTGAGTTTTCACTTAAAGCCTTCCGCGTTAGCGAAGCTTAACGAAGTTATCGCTTGCGTTGGCACGATAGCTTTACTCAAAGGCTATATCATTATCCAGAATTAGTGCATCAAAATCGTTACCCAGAGTTTGACGAGTACTATAACTTAGAGCCATTAACCGAACAAAAGCAAGAATTACTGGCTGCTTGGAAGGAAGGAGAAACAGGTTTTCCATTAGTTGATGCTTCTATGCGGCAGTTAAAGACGATGGGGTGGATGAACTTTAGAACTAGAGCAATGTGCGCCACATTTTTGTGTATCAACTGCGGTATTTCTTGGCATCACGGTGGACAGCACTATATGCAGTACCTAGTTGACGGCGACCTGGCAATAGACCACTGGCAGTGGCAAATGCAAGCTGGAATCACTAATTCCTTATCCGACACCTTCCGCATTTACAATCCTAACAAGAATATCGAAGATAGGGACTCGGATCTAAAGTTCATTTATCATTGGGTTCCAGAATTACACGGGTATAGCTTGCCAGAAATTCTGAATGGGGTTTACACAGGTGAAAGCCCCTATCCTGCACCAGTGTTGGATTGGGCGCAAACAAGGAAAGTTAACGGTAAGATCGTCTCGGACTTGAGGAGAAAAGTGAAGCAGCGGTTGATTGAGTCGGGTGGTGATGAATACTCGCAAGCTACCAAAGCCAAAATTACTGTAGATAAGTATTGGGCTGTTAAAGATAAGCAGTACAAAGAGTATCAATGCCAGAAACAGAACTTGGAATTAAAATCAACAGTAAATTTCTAGCTGTTAGGAGAATTGCTTTTATATATTTAAAGTAGGTTTAATAAAAAACCGCGCTTGAGTAAAACTAGCGGTAAACAGAAGAAGCTTGGAGGATTGGCTTTATGAGAAAGCGGATTAAATTAACTTGTTAATGCGTTGATTTTATTGGTAGTGTTTTAGATTTGTTAAACAGAGATCTGGAGAAGTCAGATAAAGGCTAGAGTTTAATCAGTAGCTTGATGAGAAATCATGACTGTTTGGCTAGCCGTTCATTGTCCTCACTGCCAAAGGAAAGATGTGAAGAAGCTAGGCACATCTTCCAATGGTAAACGACGCTATCGCTGCCTAAATTCCGAGTGTCCGCACTCTACTTTCAGCTTGAATTTAGATGACCCAGGTCGCAAACGGGAGGTCAAGCAGCAAATCGTGGAAATGACCCTCAATGGTAGCGCAGTTAGAGATATCGCCCGCGTGCTGCATATTAGCACAGCTACTGTCATTCAAGAACTAAAAGAAAACTCCACACTGGTAAAGTGTCAATCAGAAATTGTTGAGCCAGCTACAACTGGAGCAAGTGGAGGTCGTCATTGAGCTTGTGTTGGCAGATGAACAGACTGTGGTTGAAGAGTCCGAACTTGACCAGATGTGGAGTTATGTAGGTAAGAAGACGAATCCAAGATGGTTATGGCACGCAATTGACCGGAAGACAGGACAAGTACTGGCTTATGTTTTTGGGAGAAGAAAAGATGAAGTATTTCTTCAACTTAAGACACTGTTAGAACCGTTTGGAATCAAGCGCTATTGTACAGACGGATGGAGAGCATATGAACGCCATTTACCAGTCGAACTGCATCAGGTAGGGAAGCGAAATACCTAAAGAATCGAGCGTAAGCATCTAAGTTTAAGAACGAGAATTAAGCGATTAGTACGCAAGACAATCTGCTTTTCCAAGACAGAATTGATGCACGATCTAGTAATTGGACTATTTATAAATCGCTACGTACGCATCAATAATTTTCTGACGCAGGTCTACAGAGTATGCTTTCATTTAGCTTCCGTCCAAGTTTCCCCCTTAAGTGTATCTTATTCAACTAAGAACCGCTGTATCTTTCACTACACGTTAAGCAATTCTCATTTCTCTGTTTTCCAGATTTTTTAGCTGGAAACGTTTATCAGTCTCTCATTATGCATCTATGAGATGCGTTTGCCCTGGGCAGAAAGGTTGATCAGATGGCTTTGAAGACATTAATCATTAGGATCAACGCCATCCTGACACTGATTTCTACTATTTTTATTTGGGAAGGCTGTAATAATGGCACCATCGGATATCCTGATAATCACTGTAACAGTTTTAGTATCCTTTAGCCTTGGATAGTTCTCATTCAGCTCTCTGAGATATATCTCCCGTGAGAAGCATATCTTTCTTCTATCAATTATTCCAGTCTTCTTATCTTTTCCATATGACGTTTCATCTGGACTAGATAGTACTCCTCGAATCCCTATATCCGCGACATCTGTCCAATCTCCTTCACCAAACGGGAATAGTGCCTCTTCGACCAAAGCCGTCCACTCTTTTTTATGTTTCTCCTCAATATGTAGAAAACCGTAACCTTCGTCACCGCCTTTACCACACAAAAGTTGACTAACACCGTTTGGATATTCGGGGTAATAGATTTCTGTGCGAAAAAAATCTCTTATAGGTTTGTTCTCATTAGCATTAGCATTCTTACAATTTCCCCAAGTCTCTCCCACTCCATTATCCAGTGGCGGTGGAACTCGATCGTGAATACCTGATGCCCAGATAACCTTATTATTTCTATCATAAGTTACTACATTGCCATCATTTTGTACTTCAAGACGATAAGGTGAAGTACCTATTCTATCCCTAAAAGCCCGAACTGCATTGCTAGAATTTAAACTAAATCTAGAATAAAGGACAAAATTTCCATCTGCCTGCATAACAGCCCAATATACGGTTTTACCATTAGTCCTTGATGACCAAATAGACTGACGATTAATATTTTTAACATCATATTTATAAAGTACAAGATTGCCATCAGTCTGCATATCTAAAACATAACGCTTATTAGGCGAATTTAAGTGGTAGCCCGCACGCAAGGCCTGATCTTGTCTCAATATATTGTTATCAGATCTATAGAATTCAGGACTTGTATCTGATATACCTACTATAGTAATTTGATTTTGAGCAAAAGACTTATTAATTTGAACCCCTCCTACAGTAAATAATGTGGTAAATAGGGAAAAAGTAGTAAGCAAGCGACCAATTTTTGTAATATTCACTGTTTTTTCCTTACTGTTGAGTGTGACAACGGTAAATCTTTTTTCTTTATCATGTATAGTCTCATAAAATCAACTAATTATTGTACAAACCTCTATAAATCGTTATAAAAGTTTGAAATTTAGCTAATAGGGGAATGACACTGAGACAAGACAAACCCTTTATTTGATAAGGGTTTGGAGCAATAAAACACAATAATCCCGCATTTCTCACACAAGCGGAAAAATGAGTTATGAAATCGGCTAAAATGTACTCATAGCAAGATTTTCAGCGTTTTAACCTCATGACTCCTTGTGCCACACAGTGTATCCCGCATCAATTCAATTTGGGAAATCTCCAAGGTAAACAGATAATTGCCAATTTTGAGGGAGGAAGAATTACCTCAGATGCTGGAATTGTGTTGATGGCAGAGTTAGATAAAAAACTGGGACTGACAGCTCGGTTTGCCAAATGTTTTCGGGATTATCGCCATTCATCATATGTAGATTATTCAGTATATGAGTTATTAGCACAACGAGTTTATGGCATCGTCTTAGGATATGAAGATGTCAATGACCACGAGAAGTTGCGCTATGACCCATCCTTGGCACTGGCCTTGGGAAGACTCAATTTCATTGAATTGAATGCTGCGTTGTTAGCAGGAAAAAGCACAATAAATCGACTACAGTATTGCCCAGAAACAGTAGTAGACCAGAAAGAAAGTCGCTATCATAGAATCGAGCATCAACCCAAAGAGATTGAAAAAGCTTTTGTAGAAATATTTTTAGAATCGTATAAGAAACCTCCAAGGGCAATCGTATTAGATATGGATGTAACGGATGACCAGGTGCATGGGAGGCAATAGGGAGCGTTCTTTAATACTTACTATAATGGGGTCTGCTATGCGCCTTTATATATTTTCTGTGGTCGTCATCTCTTAGCAGCTAAGTTGCGACCATCCAATGTAGACCCAGCAGCAGGAGCCTTAGTACTACAACCAACTACTTTTGACCGCACCCAATTGCCTGTGCATTGCAGCTAACCCCAGATGAGAGAGCGCATTTATTCATGCTGGCACTACAGCAGTTGCCACCAGATACTTACCCTCAGAAGGAAGCACTTAGCCCTGCTATTGTGCGTATAGTTAATAGTTTTGAGGCTGGTCCAGCTTATGTTACTGGGTATCAATTCGATGTTCTAGCTTGGAATCAAGCTGCGTGCGTTCTATTTGGCAATTACAACCTTATGACCTCCAGGGAGCGCAACTTTGTTTGGTATTTTTTTACCAACACATCTCATCGTCGTATGCTGGTGGACTGGGAGGGACATTCGCAGCTAGTGCTGGCTAAGTTTCGCAGTGTCTGTGGTCGTTACATAGGAGACGAGAAGCTAGCTCAACTAGCAGAGGATTTGCAAAGGGTTAGCCCAGAGTTTAAGCAATGGTGGTCTAGGCATGATGTACAAGGTAAACCAGAAGGACTAAAAGAGTATGAGCATCCAATTGTAGGAAGGTTAGTTTTTGAGTACACCCTTTTTCAAGTAACTGAGACACCAGAGTTGACACTTGCTGTGTACATTCCATTACCTGAAACAGAAACTTACAATAAATTTCAGAAATTAATGGCGCATATGGGTTTTGAACCCTAGCATTACCAGCATTTGAAGGTCTCTTTAGCAAATAGTCTAGATGCATTACTAATCCCGTATCTAAATCCAACTAGTGCATCAGGGCAGGAATAGCTAGTCAGCTAGAATTAAAAGTACAGACCGAAAATTAGACAAGAACGGTCAGGTTACCAAGGTCACTCAATAGATAACTTTAGCTCTAATGCCCAGTACCCACGCCTTAACGATAAATGTATCTCAAAGACAGCAACAACTTTTACAGCAAATCACGCGGTGCAAGATCAATTCTTATCGTCTAGTCCAACGGGCACAACTGGTGTTGCTTGCTGCTGCTGGGATGAAAAACATTATGATTGGGGAGCAGTTACAGTTGTCCCGGACTTCTGTGAGACAATGGCGACAACGCTGGCTTGAAGCAGTAGAGAAATTACAAACGGATCAAGCAAAAGGAATCAGTGATTCACAGTTAATGCAAAAGCTTGTAGCTGTGCTGACTGATGGACAGCGCCCAGGTGGGCCAGCTAAGTTTAGTCTGGAGCAGATTGTACAGATTGTAGCGGTAGCGTGTGAGCTACCGGAGAGTAGTGGACGACCTATTAGTCATTGGACACCAAGGGAGCTAGCTTTTGAGGTAGTAAAACGCGGCATTGTGCAGGAAATTTCCCCACGTAGTGTGGGGCGTTTTTTAAAACGAGGCCACATTGCAACCTCATCGTAACCGTTATTGGCTCAATGCTCAGCCGGATGACCCAGATCAGTTTAAGCAACAAGTTAATCAAGTGTGTCAGCTGTACAAAGAAGCACAAAAGTTACAAGCAATAGGAGTACATATAGTTAGTTGTGATGAGATGACAGGCATTCAAGCAATAGAACGCTCTTACCCAACCGAGACCATGACAATGGGGCAGGTTGAGCGGGCTGAATTTGAATACATTCGTCATGGCACGCTCAGTTTGATCGCCAATTGGGATGTGGCCGTTGGGCAAGTGCTAAGTTCCTCGATAGGTGCGACTCGTAATAGCAGCGATGGGTGCAACTCACATCGCTAACACAATTTCATCCGACCCACAAGCAAAGTGGATTTTCCTTGTAGATAAACTAAATACGCATAAGTCTGAAGCTTTAGTCCGATTAGTCGCAAAGCATTGTCAACTTGATACTCACTTAGGAATAAAAGGCAAAGAAGGAATTCTACAATCGATGGAAACGCGAGCTACTTTTTTAAGTGACTCAACACATCTGATTGAGTTTGTTTACTTACCTAAGCACACCTCATGGCTGAATCAAATTGAGTGTTGGTTCAGCATTCTGGTACGTCGGCTGCTCAAACGCGGTAACTTTACTTCCACTGCTGATTTAAAGCAACAAATCTTAAGCTTTATTGCCTACTTCAATCGCACATTAGCAAAACCATTTAAGTGGAAGTTTAACGGTTACAAAGATATCATCTCAACTGGTTAATTTTTCCTGACAGCCTGCACTAGCTGGAAAAAGATTTGATTAGATGCTGGGACTAGGAAAGGTCTGTGTATAAAATTTTGGGCTATTATTTATTTGCAAAAATAACTCTCCCAAGCTTTGGTTGTTGTTAGAAACAACGCTCAATTTTGTTCTGAACCACATCGATGCAAGCCCCTTCTACAGCAACTCCTCTGTTTGTATTAAACCCGCTCCTCAAGATTTGAAACCTAAATTTTAACCGAAGATAGAATGAGAGTAACTGTTAGCTCAAAAGTCCAGCCTACTCCGTAAAGAGCCACTGTTTGCGTCAAAACTCTCTGCAAGTTAGCTCAAAAGAGATGGTCGTCGTCCCGATCTGCTGGTGGTGGATCGGAATGTTTGGAAGCGCAATACTAAAATCGAGCGATCGCTGCTGGCGCGTAGCAGAAAACATGGCATTATTCTGTCAAAGGCGCTCTAAGTTCATGTCGATGTCAACTACGATGAATAAGGCAGACCAGGTAAGGATCTACAAAAGAACAAGGAACACGTAGCGCATGATTAAACCACAGCAAGCAGCATTAGGATCTTGGCGATCGCCTATCACAGCAGACTTGATTACTTCAAGCACTGTCGGGCTAGGGCAGATTGCCCTAGATGGTGATGATATCTACTGGAGTGAGTCGCGGCCTTGGGAGCAAGGTCGAAGTGTGGTTGTCAAACAAAGTGCAAATCATCCTCTTGAAGATGTCACGCCTGCTGGCTTTAATGTGCGTACCCGCGTCCATGAGTATGGCGGTGGCTCTTTCCTCGTCGCAGATCGCACTGTTTACTTTTCCAATTTTGCCGATCAACGCCTCTATCGTCAGGATGTCGATAAACAGCCGCAACCGATTACGCCCCAGGCAGCGATGCGCTACGGGGATGGTGTTTTTGATAGCCAACACCAGCGGATTATTTGCGTGTGTGAGGATCATACTGTTGCTTTCCGTGAGCCTTACAACACACTTGTCAGTGTTGGGCTGGAGGGGAATGGAAATCCTCAGCTACTGGTCTACGGGAACGACTTTTATGCATCACCTCGGCTTAGCCCTGATAGTTCTCACTTAGCTTGGATCGCTTGGAACCACCCAAATATGCCTTGGGATGGCACAGAACTATGGGTAGGGGAACTGAAAGCAGATGGCTCTGTGGGACACACTGAAAAAGTGGCGGGTGGATTAGATGAATCGATCTTCCAACCGCAGTGGTCGCCAGATGGTACTTTATACTTTATTTCAGACAAAACAGGTTGGTGGAATCTCTATCGCTGGCGCGATCGAGGTGTGGAAGGGCTGACTAATATGAAAGCTGAGTTTGGCTTGCCCCAATGGCTCTTGGGGATGTCCACTTATGCTTTCTCCTCAGCTAGCCGCATCATTTGTACTTATAACCAGCAAGGTATTTGGTATTTGGCAAGCCTAGACATGACAACAGGTGAACACAAAACGCTGGCAACACCATACACAGAATTTAATTCGCTTCAAGCATCCTCTAAACGAGTGGTGTTCCGTGCTAGTTCTCCTACACAGTCAACAGCTATTGTTCAGTTAGATTTGACTACTAATGAACTTTCCATCCTGCGCCGTTCTAGTGAGGTGGCAATTGAGCCTGGTTATCTTTCGTCACCTGAAACAATTGAGTTTCCAACAGCCGATGGGCAGAAAGCGTATGCTCTGTTCTATGCGCCGCAAAACCAAGATTACACTGCTTTCCCTGGCCAGAAACCACCCCTGCTAGTCAAAAGTCACGGTGGTCCAACAGCAGCTGCTTCGAGTAGCCTAAACTTGGGAATTCAATACTGGACTAGCCGAGGAATAGCAGTTCTTGATGTGAATTACGGCGGCAGTACTGGTTACGGACGAGAGTATCGGCAGCGGCTGGATGGTCAGTGGGGAATTGTGGATGTCGATGATTGCGTCTTTGGGGCGCGTTATCTGGTAGAACGGGGGGAGGTTGACGGCGACGCTCTAGCAATTTCGGGCGGTAGTGCTGGTGGTTATACGACTCTGTGTGCGCTAACTTTCCGAAATACGTTTAAGGCGGGAGCAAGCTATTATGGAGTAAGCGATCTAGAAGCCCTAGCGCGGGATACGCACAAGTTCGAGTCGCGTTATTTGGATCGTCTGGTTGGTGCTTACCCACAGCAGCGTCAGCTTTATCAAGAGCGATCTCCCATCCACTTTACCGACCGTCTTGCCTGTCCGGTAATCTTCTTTCAAGGATTAGAAGATCGGGTTGTCCCGCCTGACCAGACTGAAGCAATGGTCAAAGTCCTACGTGCTAAAGGTTTGCCTGTGGCATATGTTCCCTTTGCAGGAGAACAGCATGGCTTCCGCAGCGCTCAAAATATCAAACGCTCTCTGGAAGGCGAACTCTACTTCTACTCACGAGTTTTCGGCTTTGAACTGACCCAACCAGTTGAACGGGTGGAAATTGAAAACATTTAGGCAATTTTACCTCAAACATTAAGAAGCTATCCCAAAGCTGCGTGAGCGATCTGTGGGATGGGTGTCTGGCTCGTACCAAGCGCAGCTATATGACTTTCTCTTATTCATGCAACAAAGCCCTGTAGAGATATATTATCTATTTTAGCAAAAGACAGGGATTACACAATAATTTTGTTAACAATGATTGATAGTTTACTTTTTAAATCTTAAATCTACACTATCATAAAAACTCGCTTTCAATTTTAAGCGTTTTTCTAAAACAATTGCCAGGCGGACATAATTATACTTGGTAAATTAAAGATATCAGTTAACTTAACCCTTTTGGAAAAGAACAGAGATAAACTATTAATGAATAAACTAATTAATCTCGTTACATTTGGCTTATAATACTTGTTAAAAAGTTTTGTCTGGTAAGTATTTATGACAGGATAATCATACCTTATGTTAGTTGCTAGCAATATTACTTTGTCCAAGCGTTACTGTACAAACACTTGCTGCTAGGTATTGAGCCTCAATTTTTTAGTTTAAAGTTTTTTAGTACTTAAATTCAATGTCAAACTTAACCCATACCTGCCTTTTAGGTTTTGACTGCAAAAGCATGACGGGTTTTGAGAGCGATGATTGCCCAAATTTCCATGTCTGCGGCTCTTCTGCACGACGGCGCAGGGCGAATGACCAGGTAGCTGCTAGAGAATCAATTCCTTACTATGTTGATCTTAGAAATAATGCGTTAACCGTTAATCGTTTCTTGTCCCCAACTGCTTTACACTTAGCGCAAAAAATAAAAGTTTGACCGTCACACCTAGATCTTTACTACTAGTCCAATAAACTTAATACACGGTCAAACTTTTATTTTCAAGCTTCATTAAAAGAAGCAGGCTGGCACGTTGCCTCATCACTTCCTTATAGGTATGAAAACGATTGCTTGATAGTTGATGCAATTGATTACTACAACAACAGTGAGTCAACAATTATTGAACTTGAAGAAAAGGGATGGCAACCACCTAAACTAGTGCCTTGGAAAATTGTTGATAGCTACTTGTTGGTCGTCCAAGATTTATTTGAAGCAGGATGGTAAGGATTCAGGTCAGAGGGTATTGACAAGGGTGACATCCGAGGCGGACTATCACAGTAATGGAAAAAAACCTGCCTCTTAAACTAGAGCGTGAAACCCTTAGACAGTTGGCTTTGGAACAACTGGTGGAGATCATTATCTCGCAGGCGATCGCAACAGAGAAATTAAACTCCAGAATTTTAGAACTAGAGCAAGAAGTACAAAAACTAAAGGTTAGTCGAGATTTAGATAGTACTACATCATCGAAGCCACCATCTGGGGATATCCTAAAAAAATCAGAAAATCAAGAACAGCCAGGGGGTAATCCTGAATAAGTAAGGATAGATAGCTCTAAAGCCGTAGCAATTCATTGT
>CAXTYC010000038.1:0-48436 GCA_964248365.1 uncultured Chroococcidiopsis sp.
TTACTGCCTAAGCGACTTTTCAAACAGCCTCTAACCCTTAACCAAGAAGTATTGGATCGCACGGCACAATATTGGTTGCGGTCAAAATAGAGTACTCCTGAGTCGTAGCGTCCGTAGTCGGAAGGGTTGTATAGAACTTTAAACATGAAGGGGATGTTGATGTCATTTAGCTGCCGTGTCAAGCTACCCATGACCGCAACTGCACCTTCAGGACTCAAATTAAAGTAGATCCGCACGACTTGGGAGTCACTATTTGAATCACTGTGCTTGTATAGCCCAGCGTTGCCGACAGCCATATAAAATCCATTTTGGACGCGATTCTTAGGCAGTCGGATTGCAACTACGTCGCCAATAACGGCAGATCGATCTGCTTGTTGAAGATGGCGATCGCGATCGATGTGCAAAGTAAGACCGCCTTTATTTACTGCCAAGCTGCCATCACTTTCCTCTCTTAGCACCAGCCAATCGGGATCAAAGTAACCTTCACCGCTATTACTTTCGTGTATGCGCTCGTAAAATTCCAGATCTACACCGAGAAAGGTATTATTTTCTAGATTTTGGTGTAGAGCAAGGTCATCTGAATTCCCATCTGGTGCGAGGGCAGATTGAAGGGAGCCATTGTAGTAGATCCCGTAAAGAAAACTCTTTAGCTGCAAACTCAGATACTTATGTTGCAGATCTGTTAGCAATTGTCCGAAGCGTTCTACAGCCTCAACCGGAAGTTCTAAAGGTTTGTAATCTGGATGACGAATACAGAAGTTAGACTCGATTTTTAGCTGGTTAGCAATGTCTTGCAATGAGGCACACAGCTTTTCGTCAGCATCTGGTAGTTGATTTTGTAGCGAATCGAGCAATTGCATAATCTTCCTTGACTAAAACAATTTAAGTGTGAGAATATATCCGGCGAGTAAGTTCTGATTCTTTCATGCCAAAAACAGTTTGAATTGATGCCTCTGGACGGCATAACAAGGTTTTGGCAACCTGGAGCATACAGATGCCTGTATTTTCAAAAGATTTTTGGTAGTGAAGCATTGATTGAATCGCTTGAATCAAACCCAAACCAGAAAATTGCATGACTCGCAGTAAAAAATCAGGGCGACGCTCTAAAATCTCTGGGAAGTGAGCTAGATAATTGCAGGTTAAAGCAGCAAGCGTTGGTTGCAGTGATTCCAGGGGAGTCATGGCTAGACGCAAAGCTTCTTCAATAGCTGGATCGCCCCATGTGGAGCGTTCCCAATCAATTATTCTGAGTCGAATGATATTATCTCCCCTAGTTCCGATGTCGTGGGGGGTTTGCTCCCAATCAAGCGGTAGGAAAATATTATTTAATTTGAGGTCATTGTGTGCCATACAACAACCCTCGAAAGCACCTGATAGATCGGCGATCGCTTTTCCTAAGCTATCGAAGCGTTGATATAACGCAAAGAATTTGAGTCCATCATCAGGAACTTGACCAAACACTTCTGGGCTAATTCTTTCCAAACCTTCAGTCAACTTAGCAGCCTGGTCAATTGATGGGTCTGCTGAATTTTGTTCAAAGAAACCACGATAGTCCTGACGATCTAGTATTGCCCGATGAATATTTGCTAGTATGACTCCGATTACTGATGCGATCGCACTTGGAAAAACGTTATTTTTCGCGTATAAATCCGCTAGATCTCGATGATCGGCTAGGTAATTTATGACAATAATAGAATTTTATGCATCAAAATGTAAAACTTCCGGCAGCCAAGCGCGAATATAACTTAGTTCTGGAAATTTTTGTACGAACTCGTGAATTCTCCATTCTCTTAAGAACTCACCAGCCGTTTTCCCGTCTCGATTGCAAGGCTCTTGCTTGACCAATAGTTGACGTTCTTGTGGTAAGCTCAATAACAAGTTAAAATTTTTGGCTCTTTTTAGCTCAATTTTGCCTAAATTCTGGTTTTCTTGAGTACAGATTTTCCGCTCGTTCAGGTACTCAAACACATTTTTAGAGCTTAATAAAAATGTCATGATTCGGCTTGGTATGCAACAGTTTATAATTAACGAAGCATCAATTGACTATTTTTCAGCTAACTCTAAATTTGGGATTTTCATCAAATAGTTATTTCAGCAAATTTAAATTGTTCAACTAGATTTTATTTGCTTTTAAATAACATCGCTTTAAGAAAATACCAAATCCTGCCAGTCAGCAGGGGTTATTTTATTTTTATCTTAAGCTTCTTAACTTCTGTTACTACAGAAAATATTTGAATTGAGATACCTACACTTGCTGTTTCTTGACTAATAACAGAAACAACCACATCACCATCATCCTTTTTTCCGCCAAATACTATTGACGTTTCTCGCTCGTTTAATTCATCCAAAAAGCTTTCAGAATCTTGAAATAATTCAACTCCAGCCGGATGTAGCTCAGAAATTTTAATGCTTGCCATTTAGTTTAATCCTCAAGTAGCTTATCTTTAGATTTATGCAAAAAATTGAAACAATTGCTATTTGATTCGAGTCTAAAACACCTCAATCCCCTTTGGTTCATATCTTTGCTGGGAATTGTCTTAGCTCTCTTTTATCATCTTTAATTAATAAACTTGATAAGTCAAGGTTTTAACACTGATTTTATAGATGTAACTAAAGCAATTATGTCTTTACAATCAAGCAATTTTGTCTGGAAATTTAATAAAAATTTTATGTAATACAGAAACTAATTGAGGTATGTTCAAACCCCAATTGTGAATGACCATGCCATGTAGGTTCAGGTATTCTATATTTGAAGGTAATATTGGAAATCGTTTTCAAAGATGTTTCAACAATATCAAATGTCTCTTCAATGCAATTGTCTTGAACAATAACGTGAATATCTATATCTGACCATTCATCTGTATACCCGCTGGCGGCTGAACCGCCTTGCCATAAAGCTAAAGCAAAATCTAAAGGCTCTAAGGTGGTTATGAGCTTTTCTAGAATTTTGTCTCTCATATTACTATGAATTGGTTGGTTCTGGTGGTAAAATTAATATCATTGCCAGATTCAAAATGTTTTCTTTGTTAACTATCTGTTCTAATTCATCTGGTTCATAACGACCTTCTTGCACCTCTAAAGAAGCTTTATTGATAGCGGCTGGATATGCTTCTTCTAGAGCTAGACGTAATTCTTCTGGTTGTAAATAAACTCCCCCAGCCCTTCGTCGTTTGTTCTTTTTTTGAATTTCCAAGACAGAATTACGAATTGAAACTTCCCATGAGCGAGTTGTGCGATTCTCAGTTTGTTGCTTAATTAAATGCAGTAGCAGAATTACTGCAAAACTTGCGATCGCATTAATTTTATCATCCCGACTCATCTCTTCTAATTCTTCAACAATTGCAATTGCTCCTTGAACATCTCCTTTCAAAAGTAATTCTTTCAAGGTGTATAATTCTTCCATAGCGATTCTCCAAGAGACGCGATCGCAAATGCAGTTATGGATTTGCTCTAAATGCTAAAATGTGTTGGGCGGTAATTTCTGGCTGTTCGAGGTGAGGAACATGACCACAATCTTGAATCCATATTAGCTTACTGTGAGCGATCGCATCTTTAAACTTATATGCATCCCCTGTTCCCAAAATCCGATCATCCTTACCCCACAAAATCAACGTAGGCTGTTGAATTTGAACAAGTTCCTTCTTAAAAGAAGAGTAGCCACCACTTTTAGTAAAAGCAATCAAAGCCTGATTCCAACCAGACATTTCTAAGTGTAATGCTGCACACAATTGAGCATCAATAGAAGCAAGACTTTTGTTTTTATAAGCAGCACGACTGATACTATTACGGATGCGAGGATGACGCAAAAACTCAGCAGCCAAATAATCCAGAGGAGGAAACATATATTTACTCATCATTGAACCAGCAGCCAAGCCAGCACTATCTATCAGCACTAACTTTTTAACAGCTTCAGGGTAAGAAAGAGTAAAATCAATTGCTGCTGCACCCCCCATAGATGCACCCACCAAAATCACTGGCTTTTGAATTAGTGTTTTCCAGAAATAATACAAATGAGTTTTAATTGCACTTGGACTAAAAGGTATCCCAGCAACTCTATTTGTAAAACCAAACCCCAACAAATCAACAGCCCAAGTTTCATTTTCGACAGCAAGCAACGGTAACAGCCGCCGAAATTCCAGAATAGAACTATCAAACCCATGTAGTAACAAAATGGGCGTTCCAGCACATCCTTGATGAACGAATGCAGTAGCGATATCTTGAGTACCCAGAGGAGTAGCGATCGCTTTAACTTCTATACATTGAGCTAAACTAACAGATGTAGACTCAGTTAATTGCTTAACTATCTCCGGCAAAAAATCAGCAAACATAATCAATTATCAATTATCAATTATCAATTATCAATTATCAATTATCAATTTTAGTTGTAGGGTGTGTGATTAACTTACTCAATCAAGTGAGACAATAACGCATCAGCTTAACACCACCTCAACGCCACACAGAAAAACTCTTATAAACTTTTGCGGCTTTGCGTCTTTGCGCGACAATAATCCAAAATCTTACCAGCATTGCGAAATTCCTTCTTTCGGGAGTCGCCACACCATCCAGACACAGCTATTGTAATGACATTGAATGCAGCCGTTCAAGGAAACATCAATGCAAACCGACTCAGACACACAATCCAATTCCTCCAAGCCAGAAAAGCGAGAAAGAGTTGCTAATATTTTGCGCTTGGTGAGTTGGCTGAGCTTATGGATACAGCTTGCTTTTGGTGTAGCTGCTGTCTTAACGTTAGCATTTGCGACGACTGGACGTATATTTAATCAAGCAGTAACCCCTACACCTGGAGTGGGAGTAGTCGATCAAGGAACAACGCCAGGACTAGGAATAGGTAATTTCTGGGCAGTTTGTGGAATTCTAACACTTTTAGTTGCTATTTATCTAGCTTTTCGTCAAACACGCTTTGCCCGACGTTTGCGTAATCCAGATTCGGCATTGCATCCCAAAAAAGCAGAGGTGCTGCAAGTGCTACGACTAGGGGTAATTGTCGGTTTAATCGGGATGTTACTCACCATTTTAGGAGGTGGGGCGACTCTGGGAGTGCTACTAGCAAAATCTATTACTCAACCTCAAGCACTGACAACAGTTATCAATCCTGCTAGATTTATTAGACCGATTGATATATTTGTAGCCTTAGCGAATATGAATGGTATTACCGCTCACTTTGTTGGTACAGTTGCTTCTTTGGGATTATTTAACTGGTTACATAAAGAGTAGTAAATAGAGCATTCCTACCTTTGAGCTTATGAGTGTTCCTCTCGCTCTCGGCGGAATTTTTCTAACAACTGCGGAAAATGTTTCAAGTCATCAATTGACTGCGGTGCAGGGTATATTTCTGTAGGAGTGACCCATGAATGTCCATATAAACATGAAATGCCTCATCATCGTCTCGATGTTCAAGTATATATTTTAATAATTCCTTCCGAGTCATTGCTTGAAAATCTGGTTTCATTATACTAATCTCCACAACTTAAAAAAATTGATAATTACCTGTGTTGAACTATCGTAAAATTCTCCCTCTTTTCTCTGCGTCCTTTGCGTCCTTTGCGGTTCGTAAAAAACGAGGAAATTGTACTCCAACCCTAAAACTGCTCTAACTGAAATTACTCCTCCCCACAGCCACAAAATCACGCCTAAAACGTCACCACACTACGAATAGACTCACCTTTATGCATCAAATCAAAAGCATCATTAATTCTTTCTAGTGGCATAGTATGAGTAATCAAATCATCAATATTGATCTTGCCTTCCATGTACCAATCTACAATTTTTGGCACATCTGTACGTCCTCTCGCACCACCAAAAGCCGAACCTTTCCAAACACGTCCAGTTACTAATTGAAAAGGACGAGTGGAAATTTCTTCACCCGCACCAGCCACACCAATAATTACACTTACACCCCAACCTTTATGACAGCATTCTAAAGCTTGTCGCATGATTTTAACATTACCAATGCATTCAAAAGAGTAGTCAGCGCCGCCTTTTGTTAAGTCAACTAGATAAGGAACTAAATCACCTTCAACTTCCTTGGGGTTGACAAAATGAGTCATGCCAAATTTTTCAGCTAGCGATCGCTTATTTGGGTTAATATCTACTCCGACAATCATATCAGCCCCCACCAGCCGCGCTCCTTGGATCACATTTAACCCAATTCCACCCAAACCAAAAACTACTACTTTCGCCCCAGGTTCTACTTTGGCAGTGTAGATCACAGCCCCGATACCCGTTGTCACACCACAGCCGATATAGCAAACCTTATCAAACGGGGCATCTTCACGGATTTTAGCCACAGCAATTTCCGGCAGTACGGTATAATTAGCAAAGGTGGATGTTCCCATGTAGTGGTGGAGCATCTGACCATCAAGGGAAAATCGACTACTACCGTCAGGCATTACACCCCGCCCTTGAGTTGAACGGATAGCTTGACAGAGATTAGTTTTTCTGCTTAGGCAATATTCGCAGTTACGACATTCAGGAGTGTAGAGAGGAATTACGCGATCGCCTTCCTTTAAACTAGTAACACCAGAACCCACCTCAACAACTATGCCTGCACCCTCATGTCCTAAAATTGCAGGAAACAAACCTTCAGGATCTTTACCAGAAAGAGTGTAAGCATCAGTATGACAAACCCCAGTCGCCTTAATCTCTACTAACACCTCCCCAGCTTTTGGTTCCTCAAGTTGAACTGTTTCTATCGTTAATGGTTTACCTGCGTCTATTGCAACTGCTGCGCGAACATCCATGACAATGCTCCTATTGGTTTGTTATTAATTGTATGGTGGGCAAGGGTGGCAAACTATTTGTTATTAACCGTACACCGCCCATGCCCACCTTAGATAATTACGAATTACTGTAAAGTGGACAATTTGTTATTAACCGTAGGGTGGGCAACGCCCACCTTAGATAATTACGAATTAATGTAGAGTGGACAATTTCCACAAAATTTTCTCGTTAAAGTAGGTGGGCAATCCGAGGCTGTGGTGTAATACGGGGCTTCGCCCACCCTACTTTCTACTCCCTACTCCCTACTCCCTCTTTATGAGTATTTTCACACTGCAATCAGTTAAAAAAGACTTTGGAATCAAAGAAATCCTTAAAGAAGCAAGCTTTAGTCTGGATGCTACAGATAAAGTTGGTTTAATTGGTACTAATGGTTCTGGCAAGTCTACCTTACTAAAAATGATAGCTGGACTAGAACCAATTGACGGCGGTCAAATTTTAGTTAATTCGGGAGCCAGGATTGTCTACTTACCCCAACAACCTGAATTAGATGAGAACCACACAGTTCTAGAGCAAGTATTTGCAGACGCTGGGGAACAAATGGCGTTGGTGCGTGAGTATGAAGAAATTTCAGCTAAACTAGCTCACGCGCACAATGATGATTCAAAACAGCTTATGTCGCGCTTATCCGTTGTCATGCAACAGATGGAGTCTAGCGGCGCTTGGGAATTAGAGACAAATGCCAAAATTATTCTAACCAAGCTAGGAATTGAAGATTTCAACGCCCTAGTCGGTAGTCTATCCGGTGGCTACCGCAAGCGTATTGCCTTAGCAGCAGCATTATTATCAGAACCTGATGTATTGCTGATGGATGAACCGACAAACCATTTAGATGCAATGTCTGTCGAGTGGTTACAGACTTACCTAAATCGCTACAAAGGTGCAATTGTGCTAATTACCCACGATCGCTACTTTCTAGATCGTGTCACAAACCGTATCATCGAAATTGACCGAGGCGATATCTACACTTACTCAGGTAACTATTCTTATTATCTGGAGAAGAAAGCTGCTTCCGAAGAAAGTGAAATTACCTCACAGCGCAAACATCAAGGAGTGTTGCGGCGCGAGTTGGAATGGCTCAAACGAGGTCCCAAAGCTCGTAGCACTAAACAAAAAGCTCGCATAGAGCGCGTCCATGATATGCAAGCTAAGGAGTTTAAACAGATTCAGGGGAAAGTTGATATTTCTACTCCCAGCCGTCGAATTGGGAAAAAAGTAATTGAGTTAAAGAATGTTTCTAAAGCGTATGGCGATGGCTCCGCCGACGCTAAAAGCGTACGCACCCTGATTAAAGACTTCACCTACGAATTTAGTCCCCTCGATCGCGTTGGCATCATCGGTGGTAACGGTACAGGTAAAACCACCTTAATGGATATTATCACAGGGCGTATTCAACCCGATTCAGGCAGCGTTGAAATTGGCTCGACAATTCATATTGGTTATTTCGATCAACATTCTGATGAATTACTTGCAGCTTTGAACGAAAATCAACGGGCAATAGACTACATCAAAGAAGAAGGAGAATTCGTCCAAATTGCCGACGGAACCAAAATTAGCGCTTCCCAAATGCTAGAGCGCTTTCTCTTTCCTGGCAATCAGCAATATGCACCTATCCACAAACTTTCGGGGGGTGAAAAACGCCGCCTGTTTCTGCTGCGAGTACTGATGAGCGCTCCCAATGTGCTGATTCTAGACGAACCAACCAACGATCTGGATGTCCAAACTTTAGCAGTTCTAGAGGAATATCTAGAAGATTTTAACGGCTGCGTGATTGTAGTCTCTCACGATCGCTACTTCCTCGATCGCACCGTCGATAAAATCTTTGCCCTAGAAGAGGGGGGAAATCTGCGTCAATATCCTGGTAATTATTCAGTTTATCTCGATTACAAGCAAGCTCAGGAGACAGAAGGACAACCCGACAAGGGGACAACCCGACAAGGAGACAACCCGACAAGGGAAATTTCACTAGCCACTAGCCTACCGGTTCCACCAGCCACTAAAAAGCGTAGGCTTTCTAATTGGGAAAAGCAGGAATTTGAGCAGTTGGAACACAAGATAGCGCAAATGGAAGTAGAGAAAGCCGAAGCAGAAAAAGCGCTTTACTCAGCTTCTGCTGGTGCAGTGACACAAGTTAGTCAACTCTACGAACAAGTAAAATCTCTCCAGCAGCAGATTGATGCTGCAACTGAACGCTGGCTGGAATTGGCAGAGATTGAATCTTAACTGCTGACCAGGTAATTAAGAATTACGAATTACCACTTCAGAAATTACGAATTATGAATTATTCTATAGGTGTGAGGATGTTGCCTTGAAAATAGCTAAATTATTATAAATTTTTGTTTCACAATCAGGTACTGTGCATATTAGACTTCTTACCGCATCGGTAAAAGGGTAAAAATTTTCCTCTTGCCCTTTACCCTACCTGTTGTAATACCTTTTGCAACAGGTCTAGGGGAGATAGATCAAGCTAAGGAGCACAACTAGTAGCTAGATATGAACAGCAATAATCCGCAGCAAGATTCTCCTTTAGTCCTTGTTGTGGACGATGACAGTAAAATAAGGATGCAACTGCGGCACGTAATGGAACAAGCAGGGTATCGGGTAGCAGAAGCAAGTGATGGCGAGCAGGCGTTAGGTATATTTACTCAACTCCATCCAGACATTGTGCTGCTAGATGCTGTGATGCCTATAATGGATGGATTTACCTGCTGTAGGAATTTGCAAAGCTTGCCTGGAGGCTCGCGCACTCCGGTTTTAATGATTACTAGGCTAGAGGATATTGAAACCGTAGAGCTAGCTTTTGATGCGGGAGCCACTGATTTTATTATCAAGCCAATTCATGGGGCAGTATTACGGCAAAGGGTGCGGATTCTCCTAGCTGCTAGTCGGACAATGGAGGAATTGCGACAACAGAAGACTGAAGCACAGACAACTAGAAACACACTCATTAACATTCTAGAAAGTATCACTGATGGCTTCTTTGCCTTGGATAGCGAGTGGAAATTCACCTACATAAATCAGCAAGCAGAAGCACTTTTACAAAGAACACGCGCAGATTTGCTAGGTAAAAGTATATGGAATGAGCTACCAGAAGCCATTGGCTCAGTCTTCTATGAGCAATACCATAAGGCGGTAAGTCAGCAGATAGCAGTCAAATTTGAAGAATTCTATCAACCACTCAACACTTGGTTTGCAGTCAACGCCTATCCATCTAAAGATGGTTTGTCGGTTTATTTCCAAGATATCACCGAGCGCAAACGATTAGAAGCGATCGCCCACACTAGAGAACAGGAACTTACCGAGTTCGTGGAAAATGCCAATGTGGGAATGCATTGGGTAGGAGCAGAAGGACAAATTTTGTGGGCAAATCAAGCTCTTTTGGATCTACTTGGCTACACCCGCGAGGAATATATTGGACAACCGATTGCCAAGTTCTACGCCGATGCAGAAGTTATAGAAGATATTCTGCGACGGCTACAAGCAAAACAAATGCTACGTGATTATGAAGCTCGGCTTCGATGTAAAGATGGCTCGATTAAATATGTGTTAATTGATTCAAACGTCTTCTGGAAGGAAGGACAGTTTATTCATACTTGCTGCTTCATTCGTGACATCACACAACGCAAGCAAATACAAGAAGCACTCAGGGAAAGTGAAGAACGTTGGCAGTTAGCTTTGCGTGGCAATAATGATGGAATTTGGGACTGGAACGTTAAAACGGATGAAGTTTTCTATTCAACTCGGTGGAAGGAAATGCTCGGTTACGAAGATGATGAAATTTCCAACCATCTAGATGAATGGGCTACAAGAGTACATCCTGACGATATTGACTGGGTAACACAAGTAGTTCAAGACCACTTTGCACGTAAAACGCAGTTTTACATTACTGAGCATCGTCTCCGATGTAAAGACCAAACCTACAAATGGATTTTGTCTAGAGGGCAAGCACTATGGGATGAAGATGGTAATGTAGTGCGTATGGCAGGTTCTCATACTGACATCAGCGATCGCAAGCGCACAGAAGAGGAGTTGCGACAAAGCGAAGAGTTTTTGCAGCGAATCATCAAAAGCACTCCAGACTGCATCAAGGTGTTGGATTTAGAAGGACGCTTGTTGTACATGAGTTTGGGAGGACAGGCTCTGTTGGAGATTGATAACTTGTCCTCGGTAATCCATTCACAGTGGGTGAACTATTGGCAGGGAATTTATCATCAACTAGCCCGCAGTGCGGTTGAAACTGCCCTCGCTGGCTCAGTCGGAAAATTCCAAGGGTACTGCCCAACAGCCAAAGGGACACCGAAATGGTGGGAAGTAGTAATTACACCGCTGGTAGATTACCAAGGAAAACCGGAAAAATTGCTGTCGGTTTCCCGCGATATTACCGCTCGCAAGCTAGCAGAAGAAGAATTACAGCGCCAAAGTCAGCGATCGCACTTATTTGCCGAAATTGCACTCAAAATTCGTCAGTCTTTACAAATTGATAAAATTCTGCAAACGACGGTTACAGAGGTGCAAAAGCTGCTCCAGGCAGACCGAGTTTTGCTCTTTCGCCTGTATCACAATGGCTACGGGCAAATCGTCAATGAAGCAGTTGTTCCTGGCTGTCTTTCTGTACTCGGTCAAGGTATCACCGACGAATGTTTCGGCACAGAATACCTCAAAAAGTACATCCAAGGCAGGATTTATACCATTGCTGATATTGATAAGGCAGGGGTCGATCCTTGCCTAGTTCAATTCATGAAACAGTTCAGCGTCAAGGCAAAGCTGGTAATGCCCATTCTCCTAAAAGAAGAACTTTGGGGTTTGCTGATTGCTCATCAGTGTAGTAGTCCACGTTCGTGGAATAGTTCTGAAATTGAACTTTTGCGACAAATAGCAGACCAAATCGGCATCGCCCTAGCTCAGGCACAAATGCTAGAAGAGGAAACCCGTCAGCGTGAGGAATTAGCCCGTTCTAATGCCGAACTGCAACAATTTGCCTCTGTTGCTTCCCACGACCTGCAAGAACCACTACGCAAAATTCAAGCATTTGGTAATCGACTAAAAGCTATCTGTGGCTCGTCGCTGACACCGCAGGGGCTGGACTACCTAGAGCGAATGCAGAATGCAGCCATGCGGATGCAAACCTTGATTGAAGATTTGTTAACATTTTCGCGCATTACAACCAAAGCGCTGCCTTTTGTGCAGGTGAATCTGGCACAAGTGGCGCAAGAAGTATTATTGGATTTGGAATTGCAGATAGCGCAAACTGAGGGGCGTGTAGAAGTGGGAGATTTGCCCACGATTGAAGCCGAGCCAGTCCAGATGCGTCAACTGCTGCAAAACCTAATTAGCAACGCGCTGAAATTTCATAAGCATGGGGAAGCGCCTTTTGTCAAGCTTTATAGCCAACTTTTAGATTTTGAACAGCAATCGGTAGAGAATTGGGCGAGCGCTTCTTTTTGTCAAATTATAGTGCAAGATAATGGTATAGGGTTTGATGAAAAATACCTAGACCGCATCTTCAACGTCTTTCAACGCCTGCATAGTCGGAGTGACTATGAAGGTACAGGTATGGGTTTAGCAATAGTTAGGAAAATTGCCGAACGGCATGGCGGCAACATTACAGCCAAAAGTAGGCAGGGGGAAGGGTCAGCATTTATTATCACCCTGCCGCTTAATCAACATAGAGGAGATTTAGAGTGAAAGGTCGCCGCACAATTGTCACAATTCTAATGGCTGACGATGACGAGGACGACTGTATATTAGCACAGGAAGCCTTGGCAGAAAGTCGTTTGGCAAATGACCTACACTTTGTTCAAGATGGTGAAGAATTGATGGATTATCTCTATCGGCGAGGTAAATACCTTGATCCCAAGACTTCGCCGCGCCCAGGTTTGATCCTGCTCGATCTAAATATGCCAAAAAAAGACGGGCGAGAGGCATTACAGGAGATCAAAGCAAATTTGCACCTGCGTCACATTCCCATAGTGGTGCTGACAACTTCAAAGGCAGAGGAGGATATATATATTAGCTATAAATTGGGCGCAAACTCGTTTATCACTAAGCCAGTCACATTCGCCGCCTTAGTTGAGGTAATGAAGACGATTGGCAAATATTGGTTTGAAATTGTCGAACTACCACTGGTTGCAGTGGATAATGGACATGGACACTGAGCGAGTACGAGTACTGTTAGTTGACGATGACGAGGATGACTATCTGTTGACGAGAGATTGGCTGGCAGAAGTTCAGACAACTGTTTTCGATCTCGAATGGGTAGCTAGTTATGATGCAGCCATAGCGGAGATCGCCTCCCACCAACACGATGTCTATCTCTTCGACTACCGTCTAGGCGCTCACAACGGCTTAGAACTGTTGCGTCAGGCAATAGCTGGGGGTTGTTCTGCTCCGATTATTTTACTCACAGGGCAGGGAGATCAGGCGATCGACATCGAAGCTATGAAATCAGGCGCAGCCGATTACCTAGAAAAAAGTCAACTGAGTGCGCCATTGCTAGAGCGTTCCATTCGCTACGCCCTAGAACGTCAACGCTCCCAACAAAAAATCCGCGAACAGGCAGCCCTAATAGATGTTACCACAGATGCGATTGTAGTTAGATGCCAACAAGACAAAATTTTATTTTGGAACAAAGGTGCAGAGCGCTTATACGGCTGGCAGCAAGAAGAGGCACTTGGTAAAGATGCCAATCGATTGTTGTACGATGACACCTGGCTAGATCAACTTGATGAAGTCAAAATTATACTATTTCAAACCGGACAATGGCAAGGTGAGTTACATCAAGTTACCAAAGCGGGAAAAGAAGTTATAGTATACAGCCGCTGGACATTGGTACAAGATCGAAACGGGCAACCCAAATCAATCCTTGTTGTCAATACCGACATTACCGAAAAAAAACAGCTAGAAGCACAATTCTTACGCGCCCAACGCTTGGAAAGTATCGGCACTCTAGCAAGTGGCATCGCCCACGACTTGAATAATATGCTAGCCCCGATTTTGATGACGGCTCAACTTTTATCAACCCAACTACATGATGAACGCAGTCAAAGGCTACTGCCAATCATAGTTACAAACGCTAAACGTGGTGCAGCTTTAGTCAAACAAGTACTGTCATTTGCCAGGGGAATGGAAGGGACTTTTGCCACTTTGCAAGTCAGGCACTTGATATCAGAAATCAGGCAGATTGCCAAACAGACATTTCCCAAATTGATCGAAATCTCTTGTGACATCTCCCCCCAGCTGTGGGCAGTTTCAGGAGATGCTACCCAACTGCATCAAGTACTGATGAACCTAGTAGTCAATGCGCGTGATGCCATGCCCAATGGCGGCAGTTTGCAGATTTGTGCGGAAAATTTTTTCATTGATGAAAACTATGCCAGGATGCACCTAGAAGCGAAAGTAGGTTGCTACATAGTAATTAAAGTGACAGACACTGGGATGGGGATGCCACCAGAAATTGTAGAACGAATTTTCGAGCCATTTTTCACCACAAAAGAGTTGGGTAAAGGCACAGGGCTAGGGCTATCTACAGTTATGGGCATTGTCAAAAGTCACGGCGGATTTGTAAATGTCTACAGTGAGGTAGGCAGAGGAACCGAATTTCAGGTATACTTGCCAGCAGTCGAAACAGTCGAAACCATTGCCCCACCAGAACAACAACCACCACACGGACAGGGAGAATTAATTCTAGTGGTAGATGACGAAGCGGGAATTCGTGAAACTACCCAAGCCTCGTTGGAAATATACAACTACAAAGTACTCACCGCCAGTGACGGCATCGAAGCGATCGCCCTCTATGCCGAACATCGTGATAAAATCAGTTTGGTATTAGTTGATATGCTAATGCCAGCAATGGATGGAGCTACCACGATCCGCACATTGCTAAAAATTAACCCCTCTGTCAAAATTATTGCCAGTAGCGGACTTGCCTCCAAACAGCATTTAGGTGAGACTGTTGATATAGGAATCAATTTTTTGCCAAAACCCTACACAGCACAAGAATTATTGCAAACCATCACCAAAGTTCTCAGCAGCAAATCTCAACCGATTAGCTGTTAGCAGTTTGCCACCCATGCCCACCATGATCAGATTTGGTGGGCATGGGTGGCAAACTTTGTACCTTTGCGTCTTTGCGTCGAGGCGCGACACTTTAAAATCCCCAATTCTTACCCAAAATCTCCCTAAACCTTACCACTACCCATTAAATAAAGTAGTGCCATCCGCACTGCCACACCATTGGTCACTTGCTCCGAGATCAGACTAAATTCGGGATCATCCATCAAATCAGAACTAATTTCAACACCTCGATTAACTGGACCTGGGTGTAAAACCTTAACACCAGGTTTGCATAATTGCAAGCGATCGCGTGTAATCCCAAACAATTGATGATATTCTCGTAAACTTGGCAACAGATACTGAGTCATCCTTTCCTTTTGCAGCCGTAAAGTCATGACAAAATCTGCATCTTGCAAAGCACTTTCAACTTGCCAATGTATGAATAGGTTACGAGTGGCTAGTGGAACCGGTAGGCTAGTGGCTAGAGGGGTAGTAAGCGGTTTCTCTGCTTGTCCCCCTTCATCACCAACAAATGAAGCAAACAACCCAGGTAACAAAGTCGGTGGCGCAGCTAGATGTACTTCTGCTCCACTTGCTGTTAGACTCCAGATATTGGATCTTGCTACGCGCGAATGTAAAATATCCCCAACAATGGCAATCTTTTTACCCTGCAACAGTTCGAGTTGGGGTTGATCTGTGTCAAGCAAGGTGCAGATAGTAAACAAGTCGAGTAATGCTTGTGAAGGGTGTTCGTGTTGACCATCTCCAGCATTGAGAACTCCTACTCGGACTCCCAAACGATCCATCTCAGATGCAATAGCCTGTGGTACTCCCGCCTCTCGATGGCGAATTACCATCATGTCAGTTCCCATTGCTAAATAGGTCTTTGCTGTATCTAAAATCGTTTCTCCCTTGGTGAGGGAAGATGTCGAAGCAGCAAAATTCAAAGTATCAGCCGATAGACGTTTGGCTGCTAGTTCAAAACTGCTACGGGTGCGGGTAGATGACTCAAAAAACAAATTAGTCACTACCTGTCCCTGCAATGTTGGTACTTTCTTTGTCCGCCGCGACAGCACCTCCCTAAAGCTAGCAGCAGTTTGCAAGACGGTGTTGTATTCCAGGGCGGTGAAATCAGCCAGAGAAAGAATGTGGCGACGAGTCCAGGTAGTAGTAGCCATATGCTTTTTATCAATTATCAATTATCAATTATCAATGCTTCATTGCCCCAAAATTGATGCGATCGCAGATAATAATTCATTGAAGTTTAGTGGTTTGAGCAGATAACCATTAGCTCCTAGCTGCAGTGCACGTCGGCGACTAGCAATGTCTGTTTCAAATGTGAGAAACAAGACGGGAATATAAGCTACTGTCTGATCTTGGCGTAATTGCCTTAAAACCTCATACCCATTTGGTTCAGGCATATCAATGTCACAAATAATCAAGTCAGGCTTTTCTATACTCGCTAACTGCAAACCTAAGCTACCATTTTGAGCTGTAATAACTTGGAAATTGTTAAACGTAAGAAAATCAGAAATTAATAAAAGTGAATATTCATCATTGTCAATCACTAAAATTTTTTTCACTGTCTCTTTACTCATTCCAAACCAGAATGCGTCTAGCTCATTTAATCGAATCTAGAATTTGTCTTGATTGATGTATCATTTTTTATTTACACTCTAACACTTGCTGGTATCATTAATAACAATCCTCTTTTGCAAATAAATGTCATATTTTATACATATATAGAATTATACTAACACACTTATATAAGTGACACAAGATTTGATAGATAATCTCAGGCGCCTAGCGCATGAGCTTAAATAAAGCTTCAATTGAAAATTTATACACAACTAGATAGTTATAGGCTCAATAAGTAGTTTTAGTTACATCAATCTCAAGACAATTTTAACAAGTTGAGTGAAGGCTGGTAAAAGATTTACCAAAACAATTATCAATTCGCGCCTTTTTTTGAATTCACAAAGAGTTAGCAATTTGTAATTGTGGTTTGTTAATTACAAGCTGCAATGTGTTAACTGCATTCTTAAAATTAATACTTAATAGCAGTTGAAAATATATAGCAGTTCGTCTAGGAGTAGCTTAACGCTTTTTCATCACTCTGGTGAGACAAGAATCTGCAAACTTTGCAGAACAAGACTTTTACGAACAACCTTGATTTCAGACAATGTATGAGAAAATAAACGCACAAACGCTTGTCTCATCTTGAGTCTAGAAATTAGCTCCAATTTTTATCTTCAAAAAGTGATGGAACGTTAAAAAGCAGGGCAAGAATTGACTTACAGAAATTGCTGCTCACAAGTATACAAAAGGAGCGAGGATCGACAGGTAGGACAATTGCGCGTTTGAATTGTTTCTCACGGTTTTAAATGGAGAACATTCAAGCTTATCGTGATGAGTGTGAGGAATAGAATGAAGCCAATTGAATCGAGCATAGTAGTCACCAATGGTCCGCTAACTAGTGCCGGATCAAGCTTCAAACGCTTTAGTCCCATTGGTAACAAAGTTCCCAGTGTTACGGCTACAACTGAATTAGTTGCCATTACCAGCCCTGCAACTAAAGCCACCCAGCGTTCTTGGGGAGGAGTCCAAATCAGAGCCAGTAGCACCATTGTCAGACCTAATGCTAGGGCAGTGCCTAAACCCGCCACAATTTCCCGCCGCAGAATCTTCAGGGTATCCCGCGACGTGACTTCTCCCACGCCCAGTCCTCGGATAGTTACCGTTACCGCTTGAATTCCAACCGTGCCACCCGTGTTGGAGAATAGTGGCATGATAACTGCTAGAACTGGAACCATCGAAATGGTTTTTTGAAAGGGTGCGATCGCGCTTGATGCTCCGATATACAATGCCATAATACCCAGCAGCCAAGGCAGACGATTGCGAATCTTGACCAAGGGAGGTGACAAAGCTGATTCATCACCCCCGCTGATCCCTGCTAGTTTCTGAATGTCTTGGGTAGCTTCCTCCTCCAAAATGTCTACTACGTCATCAATCGTGACAATTCCTACCAAACGGTCTTCACGATCTACCACAGGTAAGGCGATCAAGTCATAGCGCTTCATGATCTGGGCGACTTCTGACTGGGGAGTGTCGGTTTTGACTTGAATCAGGCGATGACTGGCGATATCTCGAATTAAGACATCGGGAATTGTAAATAATAATTGTCGTAGGGAAACTACACTTTTAAGTTTACGGTTATCATCCGTGACGTAAGCATAGTAAATTGTTTCTTTATCTTCGTCAGTTAAACGGATTTTTTGCAGGGCTTGTCCCACCGTTAAGCCTTCCCGCAGCCGGACATACTCGGTCGTCATTACACGACCAGCAGTACCCTCTGCATACCCCAGAATCATTGCTGTGGCTTGGCGTTCGGATGGGCTAAGTTGCTGCAACAGTCGTTTAACTACCCCTGCTGGCAATTCATCAAATAATTCTGCGCGATCGTCAGGACTCATCGACTCGACCAGATGAAACACCTGGGCATCATGCAGCGCCCCGATCAGTACTTCCTGTACATCGGGTGGTAGATGTTCAAATACATCTATTGCTTGATTTTTGTTGAGCAAGCGAAAAGCGATCGCCCGCCGTTCTGGAGGTAGTTCGGCAATATGATCCCCCACATCAATAGGCGGTAAACGATTCAATTCTGCCTTTAGCAGGTTTAAATCAGTAATATCTGATAAAGCAACACGTCCTTCTTGAGTGAGCATTCAAATCCTCCACTAGTCTCCCCCACGCAGGGAGACTCGTCTTTCCCAAGCTTAGAGGAGATGACTACTTTCAGGTAATGGACTTCGGTCCATAAAATCGAAAAAATTCAACATCGATACCAGTTCAAGGCATCGCTATGTCATATCCTAACCTGCAAGTGGTTTGAATTGAAAGATATTCAGGCTCAGTCTGTGGAAAGAAAATCGTACACTCAGAGAATTGCTATAGCACTTTTTGAAACACTAGGGAAGTTTTGATATTGCTATAGCCTATTTTTTTGTAGAAGCGGAAAAATTGGGGTGTGGCTTCGCCTCCCCCAATATTTTCCAAGACAACTATGAGCGTCTTCGCGGACAATATTAGAGCGAAGTAACACACTTGTGCATCCTTGTGTAACTGCCCATTGCTCGGCATATTGCATTAAGCGCCTTCCGATTCCACAACGGCGATCGCTTGGGTCTACAATCAATCCCCCGATGAATGCTTGTAAATCTGTCATAAGTGTTGGACAAACATAAATATGCACCCAGCCAACTACCTGCTGATCTAAGCTTGGCTACAAAAACTACATGATTTTTATCCTGCTGGATTTGCCCAAGACGCTGTTCTATAGATGCTTGTGAGGTGGGATAACCTAACTGTTTGCACAGTTGAGCAATCTGCTTATAATCCCCTATCTGTGCTAAGCGAATAATTGTTTGGTTGCTGTTATCGTTGGTTACAATTGGCACTTTTGAATACAGTTATCTCTATTTTCTCACATCTTGCACTTGGGGAGGGGTGTGGTCAAAAGCAACAGTTGACAAACACTATGCTTGCCTCAATGCCTGCTCAACCAGCTTTGACTACACCCTTTGACATCTGATGTGAGAGTGGGAAGCAACATCAGCTAGATTGATTTTCGTTGACTATTTCGTTTAACGAAGCTTCATCAAGGAGATTCGATCTTGCTCCAAGTTTCTTTGATGCATATAGGGACATAATAAACCCAAAATCAGCACATCTCTCAAGATTTTTTTGTTCTAATATTCCATATAAAAAACCAGCCGCCAGTGCATCACCAGTACCCGTAGTGTCTTCTGGAATAATTGTTTTAGTTTGCACATTAAATTTATGATTGTCATGACAAAAAAAGCTTGTGCTAGTATCAACACTACTAGCTACATAAATGTGGTTTTGATATACGTTGTTTGATTTATCTGGTGAATAATCTTTAATAACAATAATCATAGGGTGTGTTATCTGGCTGTTAATCCTCCACTCAAAGAACAACTCGACTTTTCTGTCTAAAGATAGCTCTGTTTTACCTTTCTCTATTTTTTCTATTATCTCAGAACGCTCTAATAGTAGATTTAGTTGTTGAGTATACAAAAACATTATGTGTGTCACTGCTAAAATTCCACGCAGTTGATTGAGACCTTCTGCAACATATATAGCTCCTGGTGTGAAAGATACTATTATGTTGTCACCCCTAATTTGCTCCAAGATACTTAACTGCAACTCCATTTCAGCTTTCCCAGCAAATGATGTTAAATGAAGAATTTTCGTTTTTTTAACTTGCGCTACCACCTCGTTTATTTTTTGATAATTATTGATTTTAAGTATGTTTGATAAATAGTTATTAATACCTGGAGCTACTAAGATTTGCCTTCTCCCAAAAAACCTTTCAACCAATACTAATGTCTTGCCTGTTTTCGTATCAGAATAAACTAGATCATTTTCAATAATGAGTAGTTTACTATCCACACCAAATTCATTAAAAGACTCTATTATTTTTTTGCCCTCATTATCATCCTTTACACAACCTACTATGGCAGTTATTTTATTTAGTTTTGCTAATCCACAAACTGTATTTGCACCAGAACCTCCTACACAAGAAGATTCACTTATAATTACAGACTCATGCTCTGGCGAAATTATATCTACTTTTAGAAAATGGTCGTAATTATTTGCACTTATAGTTATGACATCAATTTCTTTGTTTTTTTGCTCTTTTACTATTTCAATGATTTTTTTGAATGCATCAAGTTGCACCTGCTTGGGTTCAAGAGGAGGTAACTTTACCAGGTTGCCAAGTTCTGGCTTCACAGCCCGAGGTTGATCGGTTAGGTGGCGGTAGAGATCTTCGTAGTCGTCTTCAAGTACATAGCGTGCGGCAATACGAAGCGGGTTGGGAATGCAGCTCAATTCTTGAGAGGAAAACACAATAGGAATAAATTTGGTGTTTCTCGCCCCACCGTCATAAATTATTTGAGTGATGATTGCTCCTTCCCATCTGACACCTAAGCCCCTTCCGGTTTTCGCTCTGTCTCTGAATCGTTGCTCATATTCTTCAGTACATACCACCAGAACAAAATCAGCCCACTCAATCTGGTCAATTATCCATCTAGACCAGCCTTGAGAGGGAGCTATCTCATACTGATCGATATTGCAATCAACTCCCTCAGCGCGTAGGCGATCGCAAAGTTCTAGTACACGAGCTTTGTGTTGGTTTGAGTCCCAGCTATAGCTGATGAAGACCTTAGGAGAATAAGAATTTTGGTTAGACGTTTGGTTCATATCCTATAGCCTCAGTACTTAGCAATTGCGCTGCTTGAAAAGGTTTATCAGATGTTGGAAAAGCAATTTGAAAATTAACAGCAAAGACACTTGCTATGTTGCTATGTAGTTAAAAGAATCACCAGTGTTATTACCAAAATTACTAAATAAGGAACATTAGCCCAGGATTTTATAGCATTCTTATATAGTTCCAATGCGCGACTTCTATCCAACTGTTCCGGTGTAATAAAGTTTCCCTTCAAACGTTCCACCTGCTCTAGTGACTCAGAGCTAAAGTCATACAGCAACTCTGTCAGTCGGCTAAAATTTTTCCGAAAGCGCTGCTCTAGATAGAGATAGTACGCATCTAAGAAACCTAGTAAAATTAAGGAAATGATTGCTAAAACAAATAAAAAGTGGGTTTTATTAGTAAAGCCGAACCCCATCAATGTAGTCCAAATCGTTATTCCTAGTTGCTTAATTGTGAGCGAGTTACTAGCCATCCGACTAATTATAGTTTGTAACATTTCGCTCTGCTTTATTAAATAATCTCGATTTTTATTAACAAAGTCATTCTTGTCTGCCATAGTTTTTTCTGTTGGCATTAATAGCTAAAAATCAAAAGAAAATTTTTATGTTATTTATTAGCACAGCCTTGAGCTTGAGAACTGAAATTTATCTTACTTAAAAAATAAATTCATCAGTAAGTCAAACATAATGAGTGTTTTAGAAGAACGAATTTTTTTTGAGATAAGAATTTAATCAAAGCTGAAAACTGGCTACAATTTATACCAACCAGAGCAGGATTCGAGGATTTTGCATATTGGATGCCAGTGTTACTGAAATCTGAAAACACCAGATATTGACCTTCAAAAAAGTAACCTCTGAGATTTTGCCTAGACAAGCCTAAAGGCATAACTAATTGCACCAGGATAAGTCTTAATACAAGTACAACAAAGCAGTTTTCGGAAAAGTTAGCTATTTAACTGAAGCTAGTAGGGGTAAAGGTAGCGAAGTTGCATTCAATAGTTCGCAACTTGCAACAGTTTGTTGGTAATTTAGCGTACCTCTTTTTAGTATTTTGGCGTACCCCTTCAACGAAGGGAGTTTTGTGATCTAATACAGCACTGTGCCTAAACGAATAGAATAAATGCAGTTATTACCAACGCTATTCGAGGCTGTGAGAACAGCAACAGATTGTCAAAGCACTCTCACCGCCGCACTTGGTCATGTATGTGAACGCGCGGGCTGGGACTATGGGGAAGCTTGGATTCCTAGCAAGGGCGGCACAATTCTACAACATAGCTCAGCCTTTTACATCAACACCCATAAAAACAAAGACTGTATTTTGAGGGGAGCAATTTTGGCATTGTAGCCATGCGTTGATATTGACCCTTTGGTATAGGTTTACCTGGGCGAGAAGAGTTATCGCAGCAACCCCAATGGATTTGTGATGTTTCACAGCTGCTGTGAAACTTATTTTTTGCGCCATTACATCGCCAAAGCTTACGGCGTTAGAACTGGGTTAGGTATTCCGATTCTTGCCAACAATCAGGTGCTAGCCGTTTTAGTCTTTTTTATGTTATCTGTTCGCTCAGAAGACAAGGAACTAGTCGAACTCGTCACAGCTGCTGTGACATAACTAGCGAAGGCGTTGTAGTGAACCTTTGCCTCTAACCGCTTAAATCGATGCTATTATTAAAGACACTCGGACAGCTGCTCTAAGTTTCCCACAACAATATCAGGCTCAATGCCCCATGTATCAAAGACTGTATCGGGCTTGCGCTTTACCCAAGCTGCCTTCAAACCTGCTGACTTAGCACCAATCACATCCCAAGGATTACTTGACACCAGCCACGTTTGGTGCATTGAGCGGTCAAGGCGTTGAGCCAGGTAGGCGTAGACTTTAGGATCTGGTTTGAAAGTCTTGAGGTCATCAACACTAACTACACCGTCAAGATGGGGGAGAACGCCTGCTCGTTCCAAAAGGGTTCGTACCGTCGGTTCTACGCCATTTGAGAAGGCTACTGTTGTGTATCCCTGGGCTTTTAGCGCCTGCAAGCCGGATACCACGTCAGGGAAAGCCCGCAAGTGCTGGTATTCCTCGATTAGCCAATCCCGATCATTGTCTGAAAGGTCAACCTTGAGAGTGTGCATAGCGAAGACCAAAGCCTGTTTCGTACAAACTGTAAAGGTTTCATACTTCTGCATTAGACCTCGCCGAAAAGCATACTCAATTTGCTTTTCGCGCCATATTTGGGCAAAGAGATCAGCTTTTTCTCCCACTAGCCGACTCAGGTGCTGGTTCATCTCCAAAGGATCAACAAGCGTTCCGTAAACATCAAATGCGATCCCCAAAGACATGAAATACCTCTGATGAATATCTAATCCCAGCTTGTTTAATTCGATTCAAGGCTTCTTGCAAGCGATCGCACTCGGTAATCAAGCTAATCCTGACATACCCCTCGCCTCCATCTCCAAAAGCATTACCAGGAGTTACCACTACACCAGTCTGCTGCAAGATGGAAAGGGCAAAATCAGTTGAACGTATTCCAGGTGGACAAGGAACCCAAACATACATTGTCGCCTTTGTTTTCGGAATATTCCAGCCTAACCCAGCTAATCCTTCAATCAGAAAATCTCGGCGGCGACGGTAGCGATCTTGTACCTGGTGCAAATATTCATCTGGTAGTTGCAAAGCAGTTTCAGCCGCTGATTGTAACGCGGCAAAAATGCCATAATCCAGATTTGTTTTAAGTGTCCGCAATCCTTGAATAATATAGCTGTTACCAACTACAAACCCCACCCGCCAACCTGCCATATTATAGGTTTTGGACAAAGTATGAAACTCGACACCAATTTCTTTTGCCCCTGGAATTTCTAGTAAGCTGGTAGGTTGATAACCATCAAAAGCTAACTCGGCATAACACAAGTCATGCACTAGCAAAATTTCGTATTTGCGCGCAAAGGCGACGATTTCCGCAAAAAATTCGCGGGGGGCTGTTGCGGCGGTAGGATTGCTGGGATAATTAAAATAGAGGATTTTTGCTTGTTCGGCGACAGCATCAGGTATTGCTGCTAAATCGATTAGCCAATCATTTTCTGGCTTGAGAATCAAGCTATGAACTTTACCACCAGCAATCAAAGGACCGCGAAAATGGGCTGGATAGGCGGGGGAGGGGACTAATACCAAATCACCAGGGTTGATGTAGGCGATCGCTAGATGTCCTAGTCCTTCTTTTGAACCGAGTAGGGGTAATGCTTCGCTATCAGGATCGAGGCTAACTCCATAGCGGCGCTGATACCACTGAGTAATCGCACGGCGGAAACTAGCAGTACCTTCAAAAGGTGGATAACCGTGATTGGATGGATTTTTTAGCGCGGCGATCGCTGCTTCTACCACTGGTTGAGGTGTCGCCCCATCAGGATTTCCCATCCCCAAATCAATTAAATCCAGCCCTTGTTCCCGCGCCCTAGCTTTTAACTCATCTAGACGGGCGAACACATACTGTGGTAGGGTTTGTATACGTTCAGCCGGACTAATCCAATCCAATCTCATTAAACAACCTCTTGATTGATCGTGCTGGCACTGACGGAATTATGAATGTCTTTGCCATCAGTGGGAACAGTGGTTGAAACCATCGCCGCCATCAGTTGCTCAGTCACAACTTGAAAAGGTAGCCGATGAATGTCCGAATTTGGTCTTAAAGCAATTTCCGCCGCTTGTTGCAGCTGTGCTAGGGTAATCTCACCCAACCCCAAATCTGCCAAAGTTTGCGGCAATCCTATTTGGGCATAAAATTTTAACAGTTGCTGTCTTGACATCGTAGCAAGTTGGTTTCCCTGCACCATTTCTTCTAAACGCAGTTGCACGAGGATACCATAAGCTACTTTTTCACCGTGTATGCTGCTGTGAATTGGTAGGTGAGTTAAGCCATTATGAACAGCATGAGCTGCTACTGTACGACATTGCGCGCCCCCTAGTCCACCAATCACCCCAGCAAGCATTACTGTGGCATCAACAACTTCTCGCCATACAGCGCTTCCAGGTTCAGAGAGGGCGGCGGCTGATTTTTGCAAGAGAATATCTCTAAGTACTCGTGCTTGTTGCACGGCGGCAATGATCAGGGTTTGATCCGACTGTCCACTGCTGACAGAAGCTTCATACCACTTGGCGATCGCGTCCCCAATTCCTGCTACCAAAGTATGTTGAGGAGCAGTTTGAATTAACTCATAATCGAGTATGAGCAGATCGGGACAGCGATCCAAACTTACATCATACAAGAAAGCCCCTTGCTCAGAATAGACATTAGAAAGGGCTGTCCAAGCGGCACAAGTAGCGGCTGAGGTGGGAATTGTTACAGCTGGTAAATTGCACTGATGTGCTAGCAATTTAGCTGCATCGAGTGCCTTACCTCCACCTACACCAATAATTAGATCGGCTTGGTGATCTGTCACTGCTTGTCTTAGAGATGCTAATCCAGCTTCACTACAATCACAACCGTAGGATGAAGAGGCAAATTTTAGTTTTTGCTGTTCTAGAACTGGTTGCAAACGTGGTAGGGTAATGGCGAGGGTGGGATCGCCTCCGACTACAAGCGGACGACTGCCCAAACGGGCGATCGCTAATCCCGCCTGTGTCATTGCTTGAGAACCACGAATTACCCGTCCTGGGGCGACACTCAGAGAAAGCATTGCGTCAGTAGCTGGGAATGGTTGATTCATTAGATGTAAATTTATAACACAAAAACAGGTGACGACTGTTAATTGGGAACGTGGTAATTGGTAGTTGGTAGGGGCGCACTTCAAACGAGTTATTTGTTCTGTTGAAAAGTTGGGGGAGAGGGGGAAACAGAGTCTCTGTCTTGACTCGCTTGGGGGGGGCATGGGGTTTTCTCTGGGGATGGGGGGCAGGCGGGGAGACCCCTTGCTAAAAACCCCCACTTTCCGCTTGTTCACAAGTATGTCTGATAAACCCGCGCGTACGGTAGTTGGTAACACCCATTACCTATTACCTATTACCCATTACCTGCTTGCTTTGGCAGCAAGGCTAGGTTTTCTGGAAACATATCAATTTCCATTTTGTCATCGTTTCGATTGACGAGCGATCGCTTGATCTGACTTAGGTAAAGTGGCTTTGTGATGCCTGGTTCTGGATGAATATTTGTCCGCACTCGGATCGTTAGCTGATTTTCACCAAAACGACCGTAAGAAAACAAATCGCTAGCTGCTTGCAGCATAGTCGCTTGCAGTTCTTCCTCAGTAATTTTTGGCGGTACAGCAATTACTACTTGCGTTCCTCCAGTGTCATGTACCAGCGAGTACCGCAACGCCCCTGGAATGGTAGTGCGGGTAAATGGCACAAAGCCCAGAGTAAATAATCCGGCTGTTAATACTCCTAAAAATCCAGTGGCTCCGACTAGTCGAAACCGGAAATCCCATTTGAAGATGAAGCCGAGTACAGTTATGCCAGCGAATAATAGTGTAGTGATACCTACCCACTGGGCAATGGTGAGAAAATCATCTGTGCTTAGCATTGTCTGATTAATTACTCGTTTTCCTTACTGACAAACCCATCTGTTTTAATATCCTTGGATGATTCCAAAGCAGCTTTTAAGGTGTGCCAGGTGAGATTAGCACACTTGATTCGTACAGGAAATTGTGCAACTCCTGCCATTACGTTGAGTTTGCGTAGTTCTTTGGGGAATTCATCAGTGCCTTTCATCATGCTTTGGAAACGTTGCACCATAGCTAGTGCTTCCTTGACAGATTTACCTTTTAGTGCATCTGCCATCAAGTCAGCCGAAGCCATAGCGATCGCGCAGCCTTCTCCTTCAAACTTCACATCTTCGATAGTGTCTCCGGTTTGATTCAGCCGCACTGTCAATTCAATTGTGTCACCACAAGATGGGTTGTGTCCTCGTTGATGCCGATGCACCGGATCAGTTTTTCCCTTATGGCGTGGTTTTTTATAGTGTTCTAAAATCACCTGCTGATACAGGTCGCGTACATTGCTCAAAGTCATAATTAAAATGATTAAAACTTATTTACCTATCTTTACTCTAGAAGCTAACTTAACTTTTTTACCAGGGCAAGTGTTGCGTAGATTGGCAGCGTTAAGAGTGCAAAGGAACGCTCGGTCGTTAGACACGCTACCTTTGTGCGATAAATAGTTGAGGAAGGAAAAAGGGAAAAGGGAAACAATTATCAATTGTTCATTGTTCATTCCTCCCTCTGCTCCCCTGCCCCCTGCCCCTGTGCTCCCTACTCCCTATGCAGGTCAACTCCAGACTTCGCCACAGATACCAGGATGCAATTGTACGATAAGGCTTCCACTGTTGCCCCAGCTTCTCTACAGTCTTTTTGTCGGGCAGTTCCTTCAAATTATAAACACGGCGAATACCAGCACGAATACCTAAGTCGTCAACAGGTAGCACATCGAGGCGATGCAAACGGAAGATAAGCAACATTTGCACACTCCAGCGTCCGATTCCTTTGACTTGTGTTAGTATCTTGATAATAGATTCATCGTCCATTGTCTCCAGCTCACTCAAGGAAGGCAACCCCTGCAATACCTTTTGAGCCAAGTCTTTCAGGTACAAGATTTTAGAGCGTGAGATTCCAGCTTGGCGCAATGCTTCCTCTGGAGTGTTAAGGATATTTGATGCGGTGGGAACCGTGTCAGGGTAAAGTTTGAGAAACCTTAGATGTATAGCTGTAGCTGCTTTAGTAGAGATTTGCTGATGAATAATTGCTCTTGAGAGGGAAAATAGCAAATCTCCATTTTGCTGTACCAGGTAGAGTTTGCACTCACCTACTTGCTCAATCAGGAATCCCAGGGTGGGATCAGACTGCTTTAATGTAGCGATCGCCAGCGAGTAATCCATGATCAATTAGCGGGCGCGCGGTTAGCAAAAGAGTGCAAAGAGTGCAAAGAGTGCTGAATCCATAGTTTCTAACTTTTTGGTATTTTTAATACGATAGCGTGTCAATTGTATTGCTAAAAGCTAAAAGCTAATCGCTAATCGCTAACAGCTAAAATTAACGAATGTTTTCCAACCCAGGCTGGCTACAAGCAATTTTAATTTTTCTTATTTTAACAGTTTTTTATATAGAGCTTTCATGGCTTGCTGTGCAACTCGATACTCAACAGAAACCGCAACCGTTGTCAATTGGGGCAAGAATTCAAGTTGCAGGGCAAATCATTTACCTTGAAGTGCCTCAAACCGCAGAGCAACAAATTAAAGGATTGATGTATCGAACAGTTATACCTAGAAATCGCGGCATACTGTTTGAATTTACACCTGCTCAATTAGTTCAACTATCAATGCAAAACATTCTTATTCCACTGGACATGATCTTTCTCAAAGATGAGCAAATCAAGCTAATTAATATAGCTGTACCTCCCTGCAATGACAATATTTGTCTTACCTACAGATCCGACACAGCGGTCGATCAGGTGATTCAATTGGGAGGAACAAGGACATTAGAACTTGGTTTAAAGATAGGCGATACTCTGACAATTCAATTTTTAGCTCCCGAAACCAGACTGTACAAATAACTTGCCTTTTAAACTATCCTCAAAAGAGGTCTCTGTAACTTTTACAAACTAATTATAAAATCGTAAATTATTAAATCAAAAACAATAGCTTTTAGTTTTAACTGTTTAGAAAAGGTAGTAAATAGTTAAGAACACCCCCCCTAAAAACGGTTAAAAAATTATTAACAGGAGAAGATATGCTGTCTGTATTACAACAAAAGCGCTGGAAACTCTCAGCTAATAGCGCTTTATGCTTATTTTTTCTGTCTATTGGTTTGTTCCTACTTCTAATTCACGCTCATTTCAAGCAACAACTACAAACTGTACCTATAGCAAACCTAAATGATTCATGAAATATTCCCTGATGGTTGTCCTTTGATAAAAGCTATTAGCTGGCGCGCTATTAGCTGTTAGCTTTTTGTTGTTTGTTTACAAATCTTAACCAATGACCAATGACGACCCTAGTCCAATAGGGGAAAATTGGGTTAATTTCGAGAAGGAGTTGATTTGCTGTAGCTCGGCTCATCTAATCAGGGTTTCAAGTAGGAGTAAGCAGTATGGATGCAGATATCAAACCAGGTACTCAACCTACTCCACCTCTAGATGGTAAAAATGAGGAAACACCTGACAAGGGCGGTGGTTTACCAATAATTGAGTATTGGGCAAAGCATACACTGTCACCATCAGGACCAAAGCTTTGGCAAACCTTGCTCCACAAAAGCGCCTGCTTGTCCTGTGCTTGGGGAACTGGTGGTCAAAAAGGGGGATTCACCAATGAGTCAGGCGAAAAGTTGCAACGATGTATGAAGAGTGTCGAGGCGATAAGTGCCGAAATTCAAGCTGGTGTACCCACTGACGTTTTTGCCTTAAATCGAATTGATGAGCTACAGCGGCTTACTTCTCATCAAGCAGATAGACTGGGAAGGCTCAGCTTTCCGATGATTCTGCGTGAGGGAAAATCCCACTACGATCGCATATCTTGGCAAGAAGTTTACGAAATTGCCACAAATGCGTTTCGTAAACCGCCCCACCGAGTCGCATCCTACAGTTCGGGACGTTCTTCTAATGAAGCGGCTTACTTGCTGCAATTGATGATGCGATCGCTTGGTTCCAATAATTTAGCAGACTGTTCCGACCTGTGCCATGCTCCCTCTACTGTTGGGCTAAAGCAAATGTTTGGCTCTAGCACTTCAATGGTGAGCTTGGAAAGCCTGCAAAAGTCTGAGTGCGTAGTGTTAATCGGCTCGAATGCAGCTTATAACCATCCTCGGTTTATGAATGAGTTGATTCGACTGCGCGATCGCGGTGGTAAAGTGATCGTAATTAATCCCCTCGTCGAAATTGGATTAGTTAAATTTGGCTCCCCTGCCTTTCCAGTCAAGTCTTTATTCACAGGCTCTGATATTGCTTCCCTTTATATGCAGCCGATTCCTGGTAGCGATGTCGCTCTGTTTGTGGGTATGCAAAAGTCCTTGATTGAAAAAGGGATGATTCAAACACAATACTTGCAAGCTCACACCCAAGGCTGGGAAGATGTAGTTAAACACGCCCAATCAACAGATTGGGAAACAATAACTCAAACCTGCGGCATAGCAAAGGCAGACATAGAAACAGCCGCGTTAATGATTGCTCAGTCTAAAGCTGTTGTCTTTGCGTGGGCAATGGGAATTACCCAGCACGAAAATGGTGTAGATAATGTATTGAGTATTGCCAATACTGCCCTACTCACTGGTAATGCTGGTAAAGAAGGAGCAGGTACAATGCCAATTCGCGGACACTCCAACGTTCAGGGATTTGGTTCGATGGGTGTTACTGCTCAGCTGAAGAAAGAAATTCAACAAGCTTTAGAAAAACTATTGGGGCGCGATCTCAATCGTGTTCCAGGCTACGACACGCGAGCATTAATTGAAGCAGCAGATGCAGGCAAAGTAGATACGCTCATTTGTCTAGGCGGTAACTTGTATGCTGCTAACCCCGACTCATCTGAGGCAAAACGCGCTCTTTCTAAAATTGAGACAATTATTTACCTAGCAACCAAACCGAATTTAGGACACTTTCATGGTTTGGCAAAGAAAAACACTATCATCATTCCTGTCTTTGCTCGGTTTGAGAATCCCCACAAGACAACGAGCGAGTCAGGTAATAATTTTGTGCGCTTGAGTGATGAAGGTAAGACACATCTGGTGGATGCTGATCTAATTTCCGAAGTTGAATTTTTGACGCAACTGGCACATCGCATTCATGGTGAAACGCCAATTAACTGGCAAAAACTCCAAGATACGAAGTATGTCCGTCAACTGATTGCCCAAACAATTCCTGGCTACGAAAAAATAGCAGAAATTGATGCCACTGGGGAAGAATTTACCATTTCAGGGCGCATCTTTAACGAGCCAAAATTTGCCACTCCCTGCGGGAAAGCAGCGATGTTTGTCACTCCTTTACCCAAGCTAACATTACCAGAACCTAAAGATTTTGGTGTGTCAGAATCAGTTCAAAGCGTAGTTGTGTCATTGATTACCGCACGTAGCTATTCCCAGCACAATACCGTCGTCTACAAACTGGATGACAAATACAGAGGTATACCTCACCGCAACTGCATTTTGATGAATCCCAAGGATGCCGAACGTGCAAACTTGAGCGAACACCAGCGAGTCACTGTGCAAGCAGATGCTGGTAAGTTAGAAAATGTAGAGATCATTTATGGAACCATTCGCCCTGGAGCCGCGTTGATGTTTTATCCAGAGGTTAACACCATATTCAAGGCGAAGATTGACAAGCGATCGGGTACTCCAGCCTTCAAAAGAGTACCTGCTATTATATATGCACACGCTACAAACTGATCAGTTAGTTGTTAGCAGTTTTGAGATTTTACATAAATTATAAGGTCGGGAAAGAAATTTTTAAAACTGTAATCAATTTCCTGATAATGAGCATTTAATTCCTCAATACCCTCTGCTAATGCATTTCCATTTTTCGCTCGACGTGCTAATCGATTGAGTGCTAGCTCAATTCCACTTATTTCTTGATACGAGTTCAACCAATCTTGCTCAATTATTTTTGGAACAGCTAGCCTAAGTTTATCAGGTAATATTGATTGATTTTGCCACAATATATTATATACTTTTTTGCTAAAATCTTTAAGTGTAATTGAACTGTAATTCATCCAATATTTAGCGAGAAAATGGTCATAAAATACATCGAGCAAAACGCCAGCATATCTTCTTCTTTCCAAAGAAATGAGATGTTTTGCATTTCGGACTACTGGATGAGAATCAGTATATGAATCTATCTTACGGTGTAGTTCTATTCCTTGCTGAATAGAGTTTGAAAACTGTTCTTTGACTGCACCTTTCATAAAATCACCTAAAAGGTTTCCTAACAATGATTCAGGTGTATCATCAGCTAAGAACAAGTGTGCGAGATAGTTCATGTTGAAAATTATTATTTTAGTCAGGTGGGCATGGGTGGATACTGGCTTTTGCTAACCATAACTTCATCAATCCGATTTTGTACTGCCCTCCTTGCAGCACTAATTTCTTCTTGGGGAATGTGCCATAACTTGGTAATTAGCCATTCAGGTACAGGGCTAATCAGCATATGACATTTACCACAAAGGGTAATTAAATTAGATAAATTATTCGTTCCGCCCTGACTTCTAGGAATGACGTGATGTACTTGTCCGCTGTGTTCTTTACCGCAAACTTGACACTCGCGGTTATCTCTTCGTAATACTTCTTGTCTAATTTCTCGCCAAGCTGTCATAAATTTCTTATATAGCCCACCATTATCACATTTGGTGGGCAATGCCCACCCTACTATAAATTTCACTAGCGGTAAATATCACTTCTATGACCAATGGCGAGGACAGTAACAATTCGAGGCTGATCATCAATCTCGTAAATTACGCGGTAATCTCCTACTCGGATGCGCCATCCTTCCCGATTAGTTAACTTTACACAACCTGATGGTCTTGAGTTTTGTGCAAGACCAAGAATACTATTTCGGACTCGTTCATAAGCTTCAGTTGGTAATTCGCCTAACTCTTTTTAAGCGCGTCGCAAAATAGAAATCGTATAATTCATCAACGGTTCTGCTCAATCTCGGCAATTGCTTGCTCGAATGGAATTGCTTCATCATCAGAAGCCGAAGCCGCGTCATAGGCACGAATGCACTCTAATTCTTCCAACTCTTCCAGCAGTTGTTGATAATCTGCTATGTCTAGAATTACACCAATGCGATCGCCTTTTTCATCTACTATGTAACGTTCTTTAAATACGTGCATAAGTTTACCTTCCTCCCCAGTGCGATTGCTATATTAATAATTATAAAAGTTACATATCACTACCATATTTTTTGAAAAATTAAATATCCACTATTTACGTTTTGTCTAACGAGCAGCTATTTTTTGAGAAATTTTTTCTAGCAACTTCTGTCCTTCTGATTTTTGTAAATTTTTTGCAAGAAATGATTCCACTTCTTGCAATTTTGCTGGGCGATCGCCTGGTCCTCCACAGCCACAGGAACCGTAAGCAAAGCCATGCTCAAACAATATTTGCACCTTTTTCCACTGCTTTACATCATTTTGCTTTGGAGCCTTAAAATCATGCCCCATAGACTTCATTAGCTGTCCACACTGAGGACACTTTACTTCTCTTTCAAAAACACGCTGTTTAGCTGGAGTATCCCAAGGAGAAGTTTGCTTGAACATCTTCCTACAATTGAAGCAGGCATAAGGATACTTATAAATATGATGGGCATACCGACACATGACAGACTCCTTTACTCAGGTTTTAATCTGTCATGATTTTAACTTAGTATTCCAAGCCTCATTCCTACACGGGTAAATCAGCGCGAGGATTGAAAGTTTCAATTTCCCGCAACTTTTCATACAGTTCCCTTTCTTCAGAACTGATATTTTTCGGCATGACAATTTGAATTTCTACTAACTGATCGCCTCTTTCGCCGTTATCATCTGGATAGCCTTTATTAGCAAGGCGCAATCTTTGACCCGCCTTAACTCCAGGTGGCAGATTCATTTGTACTAAGCCGTCCAAAGTTGGCACTTCTACGGGACTACCTAAGACAGCCTCACTAGGAGTAACTGGTAGCTGTATGGCTATATCATTTCCTTCTAGTTTAAAGAAGGAATGAGGGGAAACGGTGATTTTGAGGTAGAGATCGCCGCCACCGATACCCTGATCCCTAAGACGTATGGTTTGTCCAGTATACATCCCTGGAGGCATATTAACTTCAAGCGATCGCCCATCTTCTAAGCGAATTCTTTCTAACCCACCTTCATAAGCTTTCTCTAGGGGTAGGGTTAATTTCGCTTGTATATCCCTGCGACTTGCCTGGGAACTAATGGTATAACTTGTTTTCGTTGTGCCTGGACGATAGGCATCGCGGCTATTTACATCCGACGAGGAAGCCGCGCCATTTCGATTTTGTTTGCGTCGTCCCAAAACTTGATCGACAAAACTATTGAAGTCTGAAAATTCGCCATAATTAACTTGATTGCCACGACCACTAGCAGCACGATTATCCCAGGTTTTACCGCGTGGTGTCTGCTTGCCCTTAAAACCCCGCTGATTCCAAAACTGACTGTAAGAGTCGTATTCTGCCCGTTGAGTTGCATCGGAGAGAATTTCGTAAGCCTCACCAATATCTTTAAATTTCTCCTCAGCCTGTTTATCGCCAGGATTTAAATCAGGGTGATACTGTCTAGCTAATCGCCGAAAGACTCGTTTAATTTCATCATTAGAAGCATCTCTGGGTACTCCCAGAATTTCATAGTAATCTCGAAAATTCTGCAAATTTTGCATATGAAAGTTATCTATTTGTCGAATTTTGGATTTTAGACTTTGGATTTTAGACTAATCTAAAATCTAAAATCTAAAATCTAAAATTGTTAAAGCCAGTTATCATCCTCATCGTCCCAGTTACCTTGGTAGGTAGGACGCTTGCGGCTTGACCTGTCATCATAGTAGGGGGAACGAGAGTTACCATAATAGTCGCGATCGCCATAGGAATCGCGGCGGGGTGGTTCAAACTCATCTTCCCCAGTGAAAACGCGACGAATAGAGCCAAATAAGTCATCATCTTCGTCTTCACTATAGTACTCGCGCACTTCTCGTTTTAGCTCAGAAAGCGCATCTTGCAGATCAGCATAAATTTGGTCAATTCCCCGATCATCGTTTTGCTTCAAACTATCGCGCAGTTCCCGAATCAGAGTTTCTATCCGCTGGCGATAACTCCGAGCAAATTGCATCCCAAAATCCAATGCCACATCTTTGAGATAGCGTTCCGCTTCCACAGTCATAGAGTCAGCCTTCGTCCGCTTTTCTACCCGTTCTTTGCGCTGACGGTCTACTTCGGCAAATTCTTCCGCATCTTTGATCATGCGGTTGATTTCCGACTCACTTAGAGTAGAAGCCCCAGCAATTGTAATAGTCTGCTCTCGACCAGTCGTGCGATCTAAAGCTGTCACTTGCAAAATGCCATTAGCATCAATATCAAATGCTACCTGAATTTGGGGAATGCCACGCGGAGCGGGAGGAATGCCAGTCAGCTTGAACCGCCCCACAGACTTGTTATCTGCTGCCATTTCCCGTTCGCCCTGGACGACATGAATTTCTACCATTGTTTGATTATTTTCCCCAGTGGAAAATATATCCGAGCGGCGCACGGGAATAGTTGTATTGCGGGGAATGAGTTTTTTCATTACCCCACTAATGGTTTCCAACCCAAAGGATAAGGGTGTGACATCCAATAGCAGCACATCCTTGAGTTCTCCAGCAAGGATACCTGCTTGAATTGCGGCTCCTACGGCAACAACTTCGTCTGGATTAACATTTTGATTGGGTTCTGTACCGATCATCGATCGCACTATTTGCTGTACCATCGGCATCCGAGTTCCCCCGCCCACTAGCACGACTTCATCAATATCTGTCGGTCTAAAGTTAGCGTCAACCAGCGCCCGCTTGACAGGCGCACGAAGTCGGCTTACCAAGTCACTGCACAGCCCTTCAAACTCGGAACGGGTGAGGCGAGTTTCTAAGTGTTTGGGACCATCATCGGTAGCGGCGATGAAAGGTAAGTTGATGTCTGTGACAGTGACACCGGAAAGTTCAATTTTAGCTCTTTCGGCGGCTTCCATCAGGCGCTGGAGAGATGAGCGATCGCGTCTTAAATCTACTCCTTCTGCCTCTAGAAATTGCTCTGCTAGCCAGTCAACAATTTTCTTATCAAAATCATTGCCCCCTAGCTGCGTATCTCCACTAGTGGATTTGACTTCAAATACACCATCCCCGACTTCCAAAATCGACACGTCGAATGTACCGCCACCCAAGTCAAACACCAAAATTGTTTGACTTTCTTTGCGATCCAAGCCATAAGCTAAAGAGGCGGCGGTTGGTTCATTTAGAATTCGCAACACCTCTAACCCAGCAATGCGCCCAGCATCCCGCGTAGCTTGGCGTTGAGAGTCATTGAAATAAGCTGGAACTGTAATTACTGCCTGTGTTACAGGTTGTCCCAGATAGCGACTAGCATCTTCTGCTAACTTTTTCAGCACCATTGCTGAAATTTCTTCTGGAACAAATTCTTTATTCAGACGGGGACATTCTATTTTAATATTGCCTGCTTCGCCTTTGCGAATCGTGTAGGAAACGCGCTTTGACTCCGCACTAAGTTCGCCGTAGTTGCGCCCGATGAAGCGTTTGACGGCGTAGAAGGTATTTTTCGGGTTGAGAACCGCTTGTCGCCGTGCCATTTGTCCGACAACGATTTCCCCTTCTCTGCTAACGCTTACTACCGAGGGAGTAGTCCGCATTCCTTCTGCATTGGCAATTACGAGGGGCTTGCCGCCCTCCATGACAGCTACTACTGAGTTAGTTGTCCCCAAGTCTATGCCGACTACTTTACCCATGCGTGAACGTTCTCCTAGCTTGTCTTAAATATATATATATGTTGAGAACTTTTGCTGGATTTATTCTATCTTGCTCTGGGGGGATGCACCGAATAGGAGGGCGATCGCCAGGACAAAATCTAGAGTAAATTGTATTGATGATTGACCACGACCGTTTATTCAAAGAACTCCTATCTACCTTCTTTTTGGAGTTTTTAGACTTATTTTTCCCTGATGTCACTACCTACATTGAACCTGAATCTCTCACGTTTTTGGACAAAGAAGTTTTTACAGATGTAACTGCGGGTGAGCAGTATGAAGCTGATTTAATTGCCAAGGTGCGGTTTTGTAGTCAAGAATCGTTTTTTCTGATTCACGTCGAAAACCAAGCCAAAGCCCAAACCGACTTCAGTAAGCGAATGTTTCGCTACTTTGCCCGTTTGTACGAAAAATTCGCTCTACCAGTTTATCCAATAGCCTTGTTTTCCTACGATGCTCCACAGCGTCCAGAGCCAAACTACCATCAAGTTAGTTTTCCTGACTTTGAGGTGCTGAAGTTCAACTTCAGGGTAATTCAATTAAATCGCCTTAATTGGCGAGATTTTTTAAATCAACCCAATCCTGTTGCTAGTGCATTAATGGCAAAGATGAATATTGCCTCAGAGGAGCGCCCTAGAGTAAAACTTGAATGTTTACGTCTGCTGGCAACATTACGGCTAGATCCAGCCCGAATGAAATTAATTTCTGGCTTTATCGATACCTATTTACGTTTGAACGCCTCAGAGGAGCGGCTTTTTCAAGCCCAGATCAGTACAATCGAATCATCACAGCAAGAGGTTGTTATGGAAATCATCACCAGCTGGATGGAGCGAGAATTGAGCAAGGAAGGCTGCAAGGAATACAGCAAGGGGAAGTAGCCCTAATTATGCGCCTACTCAACCGTCGTTTTGGCACAGTTACCCCCCAAGTAGAGGCAAGAATTCGTAGCTTATCTAGTCAGCAGTTAGAAAATTTGGCTGAGGCGTTATTGGATTTTTCAGCTGCTTCTGATGTGGCTGCTTGGTTGGAGCAGCAGGCGATTTAGGAGGGGATGCGATCGCATTTTTGATTTGATTGGTGACGGGTGTAGACACCTCAACAGAGCCTGTTCGTCAGACATTACACTTTACATAGTCTTTAAGGTTCATAGACAATATTTACTAAGCACGAACTGAATTTTATCTTTTTTGTGAAGTTATATTTTTGTATAAAATTTACTTGCTACTTTGGAAATGACAATATTTATTTGCCAGTAGCGGAAACTCAAACGTGAATGTAAACATAGAAGCTATTAAAAAACAATTAGGTCTACCTCAGTTCAATCAAACAGACTTACTTAAAATTGCCCTGACTCATCCCTCTTACATTTATGAGAACTACAATCTTAATCGGCAGCAAAAAGACCAGCAGGAACGCGAGTATAGAAGACTAGCAATTTTGGGTGATGCAATCTTTGGTGCTGCCGTCGTTGACTACCTACATCGATATTTTCCCAAGTTAAATCAAGGCACTATTAGTAAGTGGAAAAGTTACCTAGTAAGCCGTGAGCAAGCTTACAAATTTGCCAAAAGTTTGAATTTGAGACAGTTTTGTCTGCTTGGGGGAAGTGAGAAGTGTAAAAATGAAATTGAGCAGCAGGATTTCTTAGCTGAGATGTTCGAGGCTTTGCTTGGTGCAATTTATCTTGAATTTGAGCGAGACTTTTATGAATTCAGTCAGTGGCTAGTTAAGCATTTCCTAGCCAATGCTTTTAATTAATTAATAACAAGAGCCAGCGGAAGGAATTAATGTAGTAAATAATCAATTGCTTACTTTCTAAAAAGCTTGACAAAAAGCGATATCTACGCAAAGCGAGCGCTAACATACCATCCCATATTTAACTTAAGATTCTGCTTTAATCTGCTCTTTCAATAATGGCGAGTTTTCTGGTAATTTCCAAGAACGCCCTTGACAATTAACATAACCATCTTTGACAGTTACGCCAAACATTTGGCGCATTATTTGTGCTGCTTCTTGTCTCTCTTCATCTGACAAATAATCCTCTCCTTTAAAACCTGCTCGATAACCTTTATGATTGCCCGTAGCTTCAATATACCGTTGTTTTCCAGTGTCTAAAATTTCTTGAAATCTGGCAAACTTTTGTTTCTGCTGTTGGGTCCACTCTTTCATAATTACAATTACCAATTAGTCGGAACAATATCACCGTTTTGTAAAATCATAGCAATTGGCAATACAGGGCTAGGTGTATTGATGTACCAATTCCCACTATCTTCATCATAAAAGGTACTTTGCAGCAAATCCAGGGTTTGCAGGGCATTGATAATCAGGTATTGCTCTTCGCTTGGTTCCATTAGTGGTTATCCTGTAAATTAACTTTCGGAATTTTACAGGACACAAACACTATAATTTTTTTTAGATTAAGCAATGAAAAGGGAATTTTTCTAGCGCGATCGCCCCGCTCGAATTTCCTGTGATGATTATACTGCTCGTAATTGTAAAATCATATACAATTCCCTGTAAAAAAAATTTACACCCGATAAATGCTAGCTGCCAGCCTAGATAAAGTGAAAAAATAAACAAAATTGTCAGCATTGGCGCGATCGCTAACAAATGTAAAGGATTGCAACGTATAATGAAACCCAGTAAACGCAAAAAAAATACACCAAGGGCAAAGACAGTTAATGCGAGTTGCGATCGCCGGAGCGGGTTTAGCAGGGCTTTCCTGCGCTAAATATCTGACAGATGCAGGTCACACTCCCATCGTCCTAGAACGGCGGGATGTACTGGGGGGCAAAGTAGCAGCCTGGAAAGACGCTGACGGTGACTGGTACGAAACTGGGCTGCACGTCTTTTTTGGGGCTTATCCCAATATGTTGCAGCTATTCAAAGAACTGGAAATCGAAGATCGGTTGCAGTGGAAAAAACACACGATGATCTTCAATCAGCCGGAAAAGCCTGGAACCTATTCTAGGTTTGATTTTCCAGACATTCCCGCGCCATTCAATGGCATAGCGGCGATCCTGCGAAACAACGATATGTTAACTTGGGGCGAAAAAATCCAGCTAGCCAAGGGATTAGTTCCAGCTATGCTACGGGGGCAAAAGTATGTCGAGGATACGGATAAATATACTTTCTCTGAATGGTTGAAGCATCAAGGAGTAAGCGAGTCAGTCCAACAGGATATCTTTATCGCTGCATCCAAATCGCTTAACTTTATTAATCCAGATGAAATTTCAGCTACGGTTTTGCTAACTGCACTAAGAGCCTTCTTGCAAGAAAAGAAAGGCTCTCAGATGGCATTTCTAGACGGTTCACCCACCGAGCGCTTGTGCCAACCGATGGTAGATTATATTACCGAGCGTGGTGGGGAAGTAAGGTTAAATGCGCCGCTCAAAGAAATCTTGCTCAATGCCGATGGCACAGTTAAAGGTTTCTTGCTACGAGGTTTAAACGGGGCAGAGGATGAAGTACTAACAGCTGACTTGTATGTTTCGGCTATGCCCGTCGATCCTTTAAAAGTGATGCTACCACAACCTTGGAAGCAAATGGAGTTTTTCCAAAAGCTCGAAGGCTTAGAAGGAGTACCAGTAATAAACTTGCATCTGTGGTTCGATCGCAAGCTGACAGATATCGACCAATTGCTGTTTTCGCGCTCGCCTCTTCTAAATGTCTACGCGGATATGAGTAATACCTGCCGCGAGTATGCTAATCCTAATCGCTCAATGCTGGAATTAGTTTTAGCTCCGGCTAAAGATTGGATTAACAAATCAGACGAGGAAATTGTTGCAGCAACAATGAATGAATTAGAAAAACTCTTTCCTGCTCACTTTGGGGCGGAAAACAGGGCTAAATTGCTGAAGTATCATGTGGTGAAAACGCCACGCTCAGTATATAAGGCTACACCTGGTCGCCAGCAGTATCGTCCTACACAAACTACCCCGATCGCAAATTTCTATTTAACGGGGGATTACACCATGCAACGTTTTCTAGCAAGTATGGAAGGAGCCGTACTTTCTGGTAAGCTAACAGCGCAGGCGATCGCCAACGCCCAAAGCTCGGCGGCGCAAACGAATATACCAATCACCAACTTCCAGCCTGCAACGAATGCTGCAACTGCCTGATTCCCCCCCGTGCATGAGAAAGCTTGCCTCTGTGGAGGATTCCTACGAACTTTGTCGCCAAATCACGGCAAAGTATGCCAAGACTTTTTATCCTGGCACACTGCTGATGAAAGAAGCGAAGCGTCGTCGCGCTATGTGGGCGATATATGCTTGGTGTCGCCGCACTGATGAATTAGTGGATGGTCCTGCTGCCGCAATTACCACTGAGGAAACTCTCGATCAGTGGGAACGGCATCTAGAATCAGTATTTGCAGGTCGTCCAGTCGAAGACTACGATGTAGCGTTGGTAGATGCCCTGCAAAATTTCCCCCTAGACATACAGCCGTTTCGAGATATGATTGCTGGACAGCGCATGGACTTGTACCTTAGTCGATACGAGACGTTTGAAAAGTTGAAACTTTACTGTTACCGGGTTGCTGGAACAGTGGGTTTAATGTCAACGGCTGTCATGGGTGTGGATACCACTAAGGACACAGCAGCTTGGAACTGCAATAAAGAACCGTATAATCCCACAAAAGAAGCGATCGCCCTAGGCATTGCTAGTCAACTGACTAACATCCTACGAGACGTGGGGGAAGATGCTAGACGGGGGAGGATTTATCTACCCTTGGAAGACTTAGCAAAATTTAACTACACCGAGCAAGACTTATTAAAAGGTGTAGTAGATGAGCGCTGGCGCTCGCTGATGCAGTTCCAAATTCGACGCACACGCGAGATTTATGCCAAGGCAGAAAAGGGAATTAGTTACCTAGCTCCTGATGCCCGGTTGCCAGTCTGGGCAGCTTTGATCCTTTACAGTCAGATTTTGGATCGAATCGAATGCAACCAATACGATGTATTTCGAAAACGAGCTTATGTACCTGGTTGGCAAAAGCTCCGCTCCTTGCCCAAAGCTTGGCTGCGATCGCAAGTACTTTAACTAGGGGCTAGGGGCTAGAGGCTAGAGGCTAGTGTTGCCTGCGGCAGGGAAAAGGGAAAAGGTAATTTCCCCTCTGCCCCTTTGCCCCTCTCTCCCCCCTTGCCCCTAATCCCCACTACGCGAGTGAAGAGCGAGTTCCCCAGAGGGGAAGATCGAGTCCCCCCTGCCCCTCTGCCTCCCCTGCTTGCCTTTTAGATTAATATCTGCTACCATAGTGCTTCACCACCCAGGAGAGGTGGCTGAGTGGTCGAAAGCGGCAGATTGCTAATCTGTTGATGGACTCGTAAGACCCATCCGAGGGTTCGAATCCCTCCCTCTCCGTTGCCAAAATATTCTAAACAAACTCGCACTCATGAAATTGCAGTAGCGGGTTTTTTTGTAGGGGCAAGTGTTTTGTGGTTTGTATGTTATTCCTGGTTGACTGACAAAACTCTTAAAGCCCAATCCTCACATTATTGCCATCCCGCCTTGGATTCAAATCTAAGGCTCATAGCACAAGTGGGTTGAAACGGACTACCATCAAGGGTTGTAGTTGGTTTGAACCGAATGCGCGCTATGAGCCTGTCACTCAAGTGACAGGCGGGTGTGAAGCGATCTCAAAAGATTTGTCAGTCAATCAGATGTTATTCCCTATTTATGCCTTTTTGCTCTGCTTTTACTACTTAATAGTTGTCATAAAATCTACCTGAGTATGTAATTGTGTGAGAATAATCAAAATTAATTTTCAATCGAACAGTAGTTGAATAGCCCTATGAATAAACTCAATCCGGCATTGGCACGGATGCCAAGCGCTCTAGCCCTAGCCCTAGCTACCGCCACAATTGGCTTTCTAGCTGCGGCTTGTGAAAACACTAGTACTGGCAATAATCCAGGGGCAACAAACAACGCCAGCCCAGCCTCAACCAATACAGCCACCAATACTCAAGGACTGAAAATAGGCTCTCTCCTCCCCACAACAGGCGATTTAGGTACGATTGGACAGCAAATGGCGGCGGCTGTTCCATTGCTAGTCCAAACTGTCAATGCTTGCGGCGGAGTGAATGGGCAACCTGTAACATTGATTACAGAGGACGACCAGACCGATCCCCGTGCTGGTGCTGCTGCTATGACCAAATTGGCGAATGTGGATCGAGTTGCTGGTGTAGTTGGCTCTTTTGCTAGTAGCGTTTCCAGTGCTGCTGTACCCATCGCCGTGCGAAATAAAGTCATGCTGATTTCCCCAGGTAGCACTAGTCCCGTCTTTACACAAAGAGCCAGCAAAGGTGAATTTCAAGGCTATTGGGCGCGTACAGCTCCCCCTGATACCTATCAGGCACAAGCATTAGCCCAACTAGCAAACGAAAGAGGCTTTAAGCGAGTTTCCACTGTAGTTATCAACAATGATTATGGTGTCGGATTTGAAAAAGCATTTGTGGAAACTTTCAAAAAATCAGGGGGAACCGTAGTCAACGAAGCTAACCCCGTCCGCTACGATCCCAAAGCTACTACTTTTGAAACTGAAGCTGCTGCTGCTTTTGCTGGTAAACCAAATGCCGTGCTTGCTGTCATGTATGAGGAAACAGGCAGTCTCCTGCTCAAATCTGCCTATCAGCAAGGTTTGACACAGGGAGTGCAAATTATGCTCACAGATGGTGTCAAATCAGCAGGCTTCCCAGACAAAGTAGGTAAAATGAGTGATGGCAAATATATTATCAGTGGCGCGATCGGTACTGTACCTGGTGCAAATGGTAAAGCCTTAGAAAGTCTAAATAAGATTTGGCAAGCTAAATATAACAAGCCACCTGGAGAATATGGACCTCATGCTTGGGATGCAGCAGCATTGTTAGTACTAGCAGCCCAAGCCGCTAAATCTAATACGGGGGAAGGCATCGCCAGCAAAATTCGGGAAGTCTCTAATCCCCCTGGTATAGAAGTAACCGATGTGTGTAAAGGGCTGGAGTTACTGCGTGGGGGTAAAGATATCAACTACCAGGGAGCAAGCGGCAACGTGGATATTGATCAAAACGGTGACGTGGTTGGAGTCTATGATGTTTGGACTGTTAAAGATGATGGCAAATTAAGCGTTACAGGCAAAGTCAGTCCACGATAATTCATAATTCGTAATTCGTAATTCATAATTAATTGCGAATTATGAATTACGAATTATTGAGGATTTTTATCAATTTTTGCAAATCTTCATCCTTTGGATAGGTGTTTAATATTATACATTCACTATAATGATAAAACTATCCCTGGTGTACCGCAAAAACAAACGAGTGGCTGCGGTACATTTTTATTAGCTTTTAGCTTTTAGCTGGCGCGCTGTTAGCTTTTAGCACTGGTAACTGGTAACTGGTAACTAAGCCAGCTAACCGCTTATCTGGACTATTCTAAATTCCCAATTGCGTCGGCAATTTGCCCAGAGACGAAAGGCAAAATTGCTCGATTTTGACTGTTTGCTTTACCTTCTGTAAACACTACTAATAAGTAAGGGCGCTGTGAGGGTAACTCAATATATGCAGCATCATGGCGCACTTGACTTGTCCAACCAGCTTTAGACCACAATTTTGCTCCTTGGGGTAGTCCACCACCTAAAAAACCTGTCACCTGATTTTCGTCGTTGTCATGTGTTAAATCAGAAGGGTTAAGACTGCGGTTGAGCAATGCCATCATAGCTTGCGATCGCTCTCTCGATACCGCTACACCCCCAACAATGCTATGCAGCAAAATCGCAGTAGCATTAGTTGTCAGCATATTGCGGTTATCCATTAACTCGCCCAAAAATTCCCGTTCTCGCCCATAGGGACCATCACACCAGGTTTTTTGGTTAACATTAATCGTTTCCATCTCAGACCAGCCTAAAGATTGGAAGTAGCGGTTAACAATATTGCGCTGAGACTTCCAAGTTTCAAATGGTCCTGGTGATAACTGGGGACCGCTGGTAGTTCCAGTAAGTACATCGACAACCAGACTAGTAGCATCGTTGCTCGATTCTACAATCATATCGCGCATGGCTCGTTCTAACTCAGGGGAGTTGGATACCATGCCTTTTTCTAGCCATTCCTCAATTGCAACCAGGTAAAACAGTTTCACCACGCTAGCCGGATAAATACGCTCAACACCGCGATAGTTATAACCCCGAACAGAGTATTTCCAGAAGGCTTCGGGACTAAGAGCGCCGCCCGTATTTACAGCGATGGGAGGATCGTAGACAATCCATGTTAGGGCAATGGAATTCGTCGCCAAAGTGGGAAATTCTGACTTGGTTGCCGCTAAAACGCGATCGCCAATGTTTTCAAGTTGTTCGTCTTTGCGGAAAAATGTCATAAAAATGAGGGGCGCTTTTGCTAGGGGCTAGGGTAAAGGATAAAGGGTAAAGGCGGGCATGATAAAGATTGAAATTTCATACTTCACACTTCACCCTTCATCCTTCATACTTCATCCTTTTTTATGGTTTTATTTGAGCAATTACAAACAGGGGTTGAGTATCAGTGTCAAACTCATCTGAATTTATATGATTCTCCCAAATGCGATCGCTTGGCAACTCAGGCGGCGGCTGGAAGGCATTTACGAGTTATAGAATTGCCTAAAAATTCAGATGACTCGATAAGAGTGTGCTTGTGTGAAGATGATTATCCGGGTTATTTGTCATTGTTAGACATTGGTCGATTAGAATTAGCAGCTACGAACTATCTGGCGATCGCGCTTGACACTACCCAAATTAGCACCCGCTTGCCAAAAGTGATTAAATTTACTCATCTGGCGATGCAACAGCCGAATTATTACCTTTGGGGTGGCACAACCGAACCAAATTATGATTGTTCTGGGTTGATCCAGGCGGCGTTTGCTTCAGTTGGTATATGGCTACCCAGAGATGCCTATCAGCAAGAAGCCTTTACTCAATTAATTTCCATTGAGGAACTGCTACCTGGCGATTTAGTCTTTTTTGGTACAGCTGACAAAGCCACTCATGTCGGGCTTTATTTAGGAGAGGGATCTTATATTCATAGTTCTGGACAAGAGATGGGTCGCAATGGTATAGGTATTGACTCTCTTTCCGAACAAGGAAACGAGGTTAGTCAATCATATTATCGTCAGCTACGCTGTTGTGGCAGAGTAGTTAAATCCTACCAACCACACTCGTAGGGGCTAGGGGCTTGGGACTAGAGGCTAGGGAGAGGGGGAGAGTGGGAAAAGGGGAGAATGTTAATTTATACTTGCTGCTTTCATCCTTTGTCCCTTTTCCCTTTCACCTTTTCCTCTTTGCCTCAAAATTACGAATTACGAATTGCATATTTGGTGTGAGGTAAAAATGTTAGTTCCTGAGAATTTGGTCAGGCACAATGGGGCGGCTAGTGGGAATAAACTGGATGTGTCGGTAGTTGTGCCGATATATAACGAAGTCGAGAGTTTGCCGCATTTACTTGAGGCGATCGCTACTAGCTTAACTAAGAATGATTTGACTTACGAAATTATTTGTGTAGATGATGGTTCAATAGATGGCTCATCTGAGTTTTTAAGACAAAGCGCGATCGTTCGCTCAGACTTAAAAGCTGTGCTACTGCGTCGTAACTATGGACAAACGGCGGCAATGGCAGCTGGGTTTAAATACGCCCAAGGCAGAGCAATTGTTACTTTAGATGCTGATTTGCAAAACGATCCGGCTGATATACCCGAACTGCTGGCAAAATTAAACGCTGGTTATGATTTAGTGAGCGGCTGGCGACAAAAACGGCAAGATGCAGCTTTAACTCGGAATTTGCCGTCTAAAATGGCTAACCGACTAATTGGACTAACGACAGGCGTAAAATTACATGATTATGGCTGTTCACTCAAAGCATATCGGTCTGAGTTGGTAGCAGATATGAATCTTTACGGCGAGTTGCACCGATTTTTACCAGCTCTTGCTTACATTGAAGGGGCAAAAATAACCGAATTGCCAGTACGTCACCATCCCCGCCGTTTTGGTCGAAGTAAATATGGGTTGTGGCGGACATTCCGAGTGTTGATGGACTTGTTCACAATTTTGTTTATGAAAAAGTTCCTCACACGACCAATGCACGTATTTGGGTTATTTGGTCTTGGCGCAATTAGTTTGGGAACCGTGTTAGGGCTTTACCTAACTTTCTTAAAACTCGGTTTAGGTCAAAGTATTGGTCATCGTCCATTATTAATTTTGGCAGTGCTGCTGCTCATGACTGGAGTGCAATTGTTTTGTTTTGGGCTGTTAGCAGAGCTACTGATGCGTACTTATCATGAATCTCAAGGGCGACCTATCTATCGTGTGCGAGATGTGGTCGGGAAAAATATTAAGTAAAGTAACAGAAGTAGTTAGTGGCTGTGGGAAGTAGGGAATGGTAATTAGTAATTGGTAGTTGGTAATTCTTCCCCTAGCCCCAGCGCCCCTAGTCCCTAGTCCCTTAATTAAGCTCTACCTTGAAAGTTTTTCTCACATTTGATGCCTCGCTGCGGCGCAACTTAGTAATTTTGTTCACCGCAGGTTTATTATTTTGGTCTAGTTTGGCTTCTCTATTGCCAACCTTACCTTTATACATTGAGTATGTGGGGGGAACAAAGCAACAGATTGGTTTGGTGATGGGCTGTTTTGCGATTGGACTATTGCTGTTTCGTCCTTGGTTAGGACAGGTGGCAGACGGGCGCAGTCGTAAGCTAGTTTTATTAATTGGTTTGGGTGCAGCAGCGATCGCCCCATTGGGATACATGGTGGTAAAATCAATCCCAGTATTGATCGTCCTACGGGCAATTCACGGCATCAGTATTGCTGCTTTTTCCACTGGCTACAGCGCATTGGTGGCAGATATTGCACCTGCAAAGCAACGTGGTGAGGTAATTGGCTACATGAGTTTGGTAACAGCCATTGGAATGGCTATAGGACCTGCACTGGGCGGCTATTTACAAGAATGGGCTGGGTATAGCCCAACGTTTTTGTTATCGTCTGGACTGGCGATAGTAGGGCTATTGTGTACGTCACAAATTATCAACCCGCCTATTTCAACAACCAAATCAAAATCTACCACCGACAATCAATTCTGGCGCTTGCTAATTAGTCCACGTCTGCGAATTCCGGCAATTGTACTATTGCTGATTGGTTTGGCTTTTGGAACTTTAAGTACCTTTGTACCTTTATTTATTAAATCAGCCCATGTGAATTTAAATGCTGGGTTATTTTACACAGCAACGGCGATCGCTAGTTTTGCTGTACGCTTGGTTGGTGGACGTGCAAGCGATCGCTATGGGCGTGGTTTATTAATTACCATCAGCTTGATTTTTTACACTTTGGCAATGCTATTTTTGTGGATAGCCTCTAGTGCCAATGTTTTCTTACTAGCAGGAGTACTCGAAGGAACTGGGGCGGGGATCTTGCTTCCTACAATAGCAACAATGCTGGTAGATCGAGCCATGCCCCATGAGCGGGGGCGAATTTTTGGTGTATGTATGGTAGGGTTTGATGTGGGAATTGCGATCGCAGGTCCCTTCTTGGGTTTATTGGCAGAACAAGTCGGCTACCGCAATATGTTTGGTTTCGCCGCTGGACTGGTTTGCTTGGCATTATTAATCTTCCTTACCTTTTCGAGCAAAGATTTACCCCATTCCCTCCGCTTTGCCCTGGGGCGCGGTAAAGATATCTACGCCATAAAGTAGGGCTAAGGAAGAAAGCAAGGGAGCAGGGGGGAAATCTTCATTAGTTCTCTCCTCTGCCCCCCTGCTCCTCTGCTCTTCTTCAACGGGCGAGGAGGGATTCGAACCCCCGACACCGTGGTCCGTAGCCACGTGCTCTAGTCCACTGAGCTACA
>CAXTYC010000039.1:0-48353 GCA_964248365.1 uncultured Chroococcidiopsis sp.
GCGCAATCTGGCTGTTCATCCATCACTATAATGCGTCTCTCCCTGTGCGTTTATCTAGGACTACCAGGTTAGTGGTGCATCTGAAAAACTTTGAGCGCGTAAAAGTGTTTTGAAAGACATTCAAAAATTCGACTAATGGCTAAGGGACTCAGGCAATGGTAAATGCGATGATCTTTGCGTAACCCTTAGTTGAGTTCTCAGTTGACAATGCACAAACCCTACTCTTGCGATCGCTGCAATGTGGGGCATTTAGTATAAAGTTCAACACCTAAGATTGATATGAGTAACTATCTTGCTATTGCCGCTGTAACGGCAACTCTACAGCGGATATTGCAAGTGGCTGTCCAAGAGGAGGTCTACGGCGCTAGGGTGACGACAGTTCGCCCTAACACCCTAGAAGGTGGTTTTTCTGAAACCTGCGTGAACATATATATGTACATGGCAACACCAAATACCGCCCATCGCAGCACAGATGCTTCATCCAGACGACCTAGAGGAGAATTGGTAAAGCGCACGCAGACAGCTTTGGATCTTCAATACCTGCTGAGTTTTCATGGAAATGAAACTGAATTAGAGCCACAACGCCTGATGGGTTGTGTGGTTCGCACTCTGCAAAATACACTCGTCATCACCTCGGAGATGATTCGAGATACGTTAGCCGATCCTACTTTCACCTTTTTGGCGGGGGCTGATTTGACAGACCAAATCGAGCCAATTTTTATCACGCCTACAGAGATTTCTGTAGAAAATCTTTCTCAAATCTGGTCGGTGTTTATGCAGGCACCTTATAGCCTTTCTGCGACTTATAAAGGCAGTGTCGTCTTTATTGAAGGCGAAGAACCAGGTATCAGAGCCTTGCCTGTACGCGATCGCCGTCCTTTAGTGATGGTGTTCAACCAAATACTGATCGAACGAGTCATTGCCCGTCGGGGGGCGCTAGAGCCAATAGTTGCTGATAGTACCTTGTTAATTGTCGGTCGGAATTTGTATGACTCTAATGCCTTGGTACGTATTCGGGGAATAGAGATCGCGCCGCAAGCAGTAAACGATTCCCAGATTATTTTTCCCTTAACATCAGTGCCGCGTGGGGTGCTGCGGGCTGGGGTACAAAGTCTACAGGTGGTACATCCGCGATCGCGATCGGATGCTTTAGCTGCCCATCAAAGCATAGAGTCGAATTTAGCTACTTTTGTGCTGCGTCCAACCATTATTTCGCTGCAAGTTTCAAACGTGCGCGATGGAGAAAATAATACTCGCTCTGCGGATGCGATCGTGCAGTTAAATTTAACAGTCGATCCAAGGCAGCTAGTTGTTTTAATTTTGAATGAATGGTCTGTTGAGCGACCGATTTCCTATACGTTTAAAGCCGCATCCCGCCAGGAGGAAACTACCTATGCGATCGTTCCTGTAGAAGGGGTGAAGGCTGGAGAGTATCTAGCGCGGGTGCAGGTTGATGGAGCTGAGAGTTTGTTGAACTACGACACAGATCCCAACAGCCCGACTTTCAACTGGTATATCGACCCCAGAATTAGCATCACATGAACGTAGCAGCAAACAACAACTGGGAAGTAAACAACCATGCCTATTTAATGGCAGCTTTGGCTCAAGTCAGAAAGGCATTGAGGCAACACGCCGATTTCAGTTTGCTGGATTCAGAAGAACATATGCTGGCGGAGGAACCAATAGTAGATTCTCCCGCCGAACCATCTGCCTTAGAACGACTTTGCACGATTTTTGCTCTGAGTGATTTTGAGCGAGATTTGCTGTTGTTATGTGCTGGCGTAGAGCTAGATGCTAGCTTTGCCCCACTTTGTGCTGCGGCTAGCGGGGATAAGCAACGCTGCTATCCTACTTTTAGTTTAGCGATCGCGGTGTTAGAAAATGCAGATTGGAGCGCCTTTACTCCCTCTGGAAAGCTACGCAGGTGGCGGTTAATTGAAATGGAGGTTGGGCATGGGTTGATGAATAGTCGCCTACGAATTGACGAGCGAGTGCTGCATTATTTAATGGGCGCGCCGCATCTCGATGAGCGTCTGTTGGCAGTGGTTGAGCCTGTAGCGGTGATGCAGGGCTTGGTGTTGTCTCACTGGCAAGTCGCAGAGGAAATCATTGCTGCTTGGTCAGTGGCAGTCAGCGATTTTCTCAAGTTGCCAGTCTTGCAGCTATGTGGTAATGAAGTGGCAAGCATTCGCCCGATCGCGGCGATCGCTTGTCACCATTTAGGACTAAACTTATATACAATCGCCGCCCACAGCATCCCCACTAACCCCAGCGACCTGAATCAGTTTAAGTTGTTGTGGGAACGAGAAGTGTTACTAAATAAAAGTGCCTTGCTAATTGAATGCGATGACCTAGAGGCAGCAGATACACTGAGGGAAGGAGCGATCGCTCATCTGTGCGAATGGTTGCGATCTTCTGTCATTATCGCCACAACTGACCGCCGACGGGCGCGACTCAGACCGTTACTGGCTTTTGATATCGGTCGCCCCACCAGCAGCGAACAATATAATGTCTGGCAAGAAGCGTTGGGAACCACAGCCGAATCGTTAAACGGTCAGGTGGATGCTTTAGTTTCCCAGTTTAATCTCAGTGCTCCAGTTATTCGGGCAGCTTGTTCTCAAGTTAACATGCAGTGGCAACAGCAGCGAGAAGCTAAAGCAGATTTTAAACGTTTGCTGTGGGATACTTGCCGCGCCCAAGCTCGTCCTAAGTTAGACGACTTGGCGCAACGAATTGATTCATCTGCCGAGTGGGAAGATTTGGTGCTGCCAGAGGCGCAGTTGCAAACTCTTAGAGAGATTGCTGCCCACGTCAAGCAACGGGCTAAGGTCTACGAGTGTTGGGGATTTGGCGGCAAAAGTGGCAGGGGGTTGGGAATTAGCTCTTTGTTTGCTGGTACGAGCGGTACGGGTAAGACAATGGCAGCGGAAGTGCTAGCGCGAGAATTGCGGCTGGATTTATATCGAATTGACTTAAGTGCGGTCATTAGCAAGTATATTGGGGAAACAGAAAAGAATCTGCGGCGGGTATTTGATGCAGCAGAAATGGGTGGAGTGGTGCTACTGTTTGATGAAGCGGATGCTTTGTTTGGCAAGCGCACCGAGGTAAAAGATTCTCACGATCGCCATGCCAATGTAGAGGTAAGTTATTTACTACAACGCATGGAAGCTTATCGGGGGCTGTCGGTGCTGACAACGAACTTGAAAACTTCTCTAGATCAAGCGTTTTTGCGCCGCATTCGCTTTATCGTGCAGTTTCCCTTCCCAGATGCAACGATGCGGGCAGAAATTTGGCGCAGGGTTTTCCCGAAAGCCACACCAACAGAATGTTTAGATCCTCAGAAGCTAGCCCAGTTGAATGTGGCGGGGGGCAATATCCGTAATATTGCCTTGAATGCGGCGTTTTTGGCGGCTGATGCTGGGGAAGCAGTGATGATGAAGCACGTATTGCAGGCAACAAGGAGCGAGTATATAAAACTAGAGCGTCCGCTGACGGATGCCGAGGTCAGGGGATGGGTTTAGTTGGCCTTACATTGCATAGTTCTGTTGTTTTGTCAAGCTATTGACAACTTTGTTCACAATCTACCCCAAGTGAGGATATTCTTATGACTGGGCGATCGCACTATAAGGAAAATCACAAGAAACAACCAGTCTCACCTACACCCGCCACGGGAATGTTTCAGCCGCGCCCGTTTGCAGTGCAGCCGCAAACGGAAGAACAATCCGAGCAACCCGATATAAAGACAGCACTTCAACGTGCAGAGCGCTACGGTCATCACCTCGATCGCATTAAGTCTATCAAGCCTCCTGTGCCAGCCCCAATACCCCAAATCGTGCAAGCCAAGCTGACGATCGGGCAACCAGGCGATCGGTACGAACAACAAGCCGATCGGGTAGCGGCTCAGGTGGTGAATCAGATCCATGCGCCAACTGCCCAGCGCCAGGAAATGCCAGAAGAAGATGAGCTTCAGATGAAACCAGAAATCGGCAGCATCCAGCGCCAAGAACTGCCAGAGGAAGACGAAGAACTCCAGATGAAACCGGAAGCTGGCACTACCCAGCGCCAAGAACTGCCAGAAGAGGATGAAGAACTCCAAATGCAGCCAACACTCCAACTTCAGCCTAATGGTAGTGAGATGACTGCCCAACCAGATCTGGAAGCGTCGATCCAACAGGCAAGAGGCAGTGGACAACCTTTGGCAGACAGCATAAAAGAACCAATGGAACAGGCGATGGGGGCAGATTTCGGTGGAGTGAAGGTTCACGCGGATGCCCAATCTGACCAGTTGAATCAGTCAATTCAGGCGCGGGCGTTCACGACGGGGCAGGATGTGTTCTTTCGTTCGGGTGAATATAATCCTGGAAGTCGAGGAGGGCAGGAGTTGATTGCCCATGAGTTAACCCATGTGGTGCAGCAGAGTGGAGGGACGGTGCGGCGATCGCGGATGCCCCTAGAGAAGGGGACATCGCATCAAGCCGACTCGACTTTAGGAGCACCAATCAGCGTTAGTGACACGACGAGCATACCAGATGTGCAAAGAACGAAATGGCGATGGGATGGTTCTACCTGGAATAACATTGGAGGATCGAGCAACGATACAGATCCATGTCCATTACCATCCCAAGGGAATAACGTTGGGGATGAATTTGATCAGCAGACGGGTGATTATACATATGCAGATATCAATGACGCAATGGAAACGGTAGCGACAAGCAAGGAACGCACAAGGGAGGATGAAGAAACTTCAAAAAATCAGTCTGCTGAGCTTGACCAGTTAGGCTACCAAGCTGACGACGAAATGAGCGAGGAGTCAGACTATACAATATTAAATTTCGGTAAAGGACGAGGACAGGTTATAAGTTTTAAAGTACCCGGTCAGCACGAGTCATTGGAAAGGGGTGCAAAAGGCAAAAAACAGTACATAATGGACAAGGCAATAAAGGCACCACCCCGAAGTTTCCGCGAAGATCGAGTGGGACAGACTTTACGTCATATATCAACTCGGCTGTTCGCACAGTTCGGTGGCGAAGAGATTCAATGTGCATATTTCGAGAAAGTATTATATATTTCCTCCAACAGAAATAGTATAAACAAGAAATTGGAAGCCGCATTAAAGGATGAAAAAGCAAAGGATGAAAAAGCAAAGAACTTGTTAATGGGAGGGCAAAATTTTTTATCGACAAAACGGCAGAAAAGGCATGGACGTAAATTAAGAAAAGGACTCAAAAAAGGACTCGAAAATCGAAGGGGTGGAAAGATGCCCCCCGAAATCATACAAGCGATAACTGAAAATAACGTAGTTGTGACCCCCAAGGTTAAACCAGATGGCTTGCATGCGGAACGCAGAATCAACAAATATATCAATGAGCTTCAGGCAAAAGGAAAAGGGGCGGTAAATGCGGCAGACTATCCAGGCAAAGGAGTGAAGCGACCATGTGCCGTTTGTTATCATAAATTGTTTCAGGGCGATAACCGATCTGCGGGACCACTATGGTCATCAAAGGCTGCCACTATAGGAACATCTGTTGATGAAGTAACACCGGAGATGAAGCTAACAACAGTGACCACAGCAAAGGACGGTACCCTCACAATCGACTATGACACCGAGTCTGATTCGGATTCGGATTCGTCGGAGGTAGAAAGCCCCCGGAAAAAGGAGACAGGCAGCGCCGTTTCCAAGAAACGAACAGCAGCGCAAGAGATAGAACAAGGAGGAAGAAAGCGAAGAAGGAGTGACAGAAAAGATGACATAAAAGAGCAAGAATTCCTTAGTTCTTTGCTTGAAACTAATAATTGTTTAATAAATGCTATTGCTCGTCCCATATTAGGGCGTAATGCTAATGTAGCAGAGTTAGTATCAATTAGAACCGCACTTGTAGAAAGAGGTTTTGCAATCGGAGCGATGCTTGTTGCTTCTCCCCGTATTTTGGAAATCATACGGCAGACTTTCCGTACTAATCGGGGGATCATAGTCTATTACCAGGGGCAAGAACCCGATCAAATTGACGGACCAAGCCCTATCGAGATCGATCATGCGAATGCACATTTCCAAGAGAGAGAAATTTCGGATAACTGAAATAAAGTGCGATCGCCGCTCTTGTAGGGTGCGTTAATAAAATGTAGCGCACCCAATAACTTTAGTGCGATCGCCGATCTTGTAGGGTGCGTTAACGAAGTAACGCATCAACTTTAACGCACTCAACGCTAACAGATTAATTTGGCGGGAAAAAATGGGTATTTTAAGACAACAAATCATCGATGAATACCCATGCCCAATTACCGCAGAGCCAAACAGTGCGATCACATAGCTTGTAGTGCGTTAATGAAATGCAACGCACCAACTCAACCGATAGTGCGATCGCCTGTAGCCTGTATGTTGGCTTGAGGAATGAAACCCAGCTATTCTAAAATTGCGATCGCGTGGAAATTGGTTTGGGGATCGAGAGCGCGATCGCCGATCTTGTAGGGTGCGTTAATCAAATGCAACGCACCGAATAACTTTAGTGCGATCGCCTGTTGTAGGATGGGCAAATGGACATGATTCCTGATGAAATTGTCAAATTATCAGAATTTGCCTATCCTACCCCTCCAAGTGCGATCGCTAATCTTTTAGCGGCTGTCTTTGCGATCGCTTCTACGACAATATAATCAGGACATAGATATTGTCTATCGCGTACAATGCGATAGACAATATCTTCTAGTGCGATCGCCCGCTCTTGTAGATATTGTAGGGTAAGCCAACGTAGTTAGCCACTCTTAAAAATTTATGCGACGATAGATTTCAGCCAGAGGAATTTCTACATTTAAACTGTGCAGAACTACCGCTTGCTGGATATCAGAGTGAACCTGCCATAGCCAGCGATCGTTACTGTGGCGATCCTGGTTATAATACTGCTCAATGTAAGGTTCAGTTTGACTCACGAGCAGATATTCACAAAAGCTGGCAACAGAGCGATATTTTCTAAACTTTTCGCCTCGATCGTAGGCTTCAGTGGAAGGAGATAGAACCTCGACAATCAGTAAAGGATTGAGAATTTCATCATTGCGATCGCCATTGAACTTTGGGAAGCCATTAACAACCATCAAATCGGTATAAGTACCACACTGATATTCAGGAATCCAAACTCGCAAGTCACTGTTATACAAACGAAAATCGGTGTCTCTCAGCAAAAAACCCAAGTAAATTAATAAGTTGCTGGCGATCGCACTGTGGGCTTCTGAACCTCCCGACATAGTAATAATCTCACCGTTGCGGTATTCATGACGTTCTGGGCTGGTTTCTTCCATAGCCCGATACTCGTCTAATGTGAGGCGAATTGTTATTACATCTGGGGGACTGGTTTGAGTAAAGACCACAATCAGACCTCTTGAATAATTAGCTCTAAAACTATTATCAGTGCGATCGCCGACGAGTGTAGGGTGCGAAGCAGGAAATGTAACGCACCCAATAACTACTTTAGTGCGATCGCCTGTTATAGGATGGGCAAATGACCATGATTCCTGATGAAATTGTCAAATTCTCAGAATTTGCCTATCCTACCCCTCCAAGTGCGATCGCTAATCTTTTAGCGGCTGTCTTAAAAGTCAAGCGATGCACTCAAGTATGATGGTTGATGAGCCAGCGATCGGACGATCGTCTAGAGTGCGATCGCGCCATTATTTGCTGGTTCAACCTGACTAAAAAGCGATCGCCACATATCGATAACTTACAATTTGAGTAAAAAGCCTTTGCGTATTATAGTTTGTGAGCCGAAGAACTCTATGAACTGGAAAATAGAAGAATCGCAGCAAAAATTCTCTGAAGTAATTGATGCCGCAATTGCAGAACCACAACTGATTTACAACCAAGACAAAGTGGTAGCAGCCGTTGTAGAAATTGAAATATTTCAGAAATTCTTAGCTTGGCAGCAACAGCAGCACCAACCTTCCCTTGCAGATGCCTTTACCCAATTGCGTCAACTTTGTGCAGAGGAAAACTACACCATTGAAATACCCGATCGCGAAAATCGTTTTCATCCCTTTGTTGATAGCCTACCGTGACATTTCTTTGTGACACTAATATTATCAGCGAACTAGCACGCCCCCAACCCAATCCTGGAGTGTTAGCGTGAACTACACAGGTTTCATCAATCTCCTTGAGTGTCATTATCATAGAAGAAATTGCTGACGGGTTAGCGTCAAAACCAAATGCCAGTGTACAAAAATGGTTTCAAGATTTCCTAAAAGATTATTGCCAAGTTCTCGCCATTACTCCTGAGATTGCCCAACATTCTGGGGAAGTGCGGGGGCAATTGCGAACTAAAGGAAAACCACGCACCCAAGCAGATATGCTAATAGCGGCTACTGCCCAACTGCATCAACTCACTCTAGTAACGCGAAACACTCGTGATTTTGAAGATTGTAGCATTTCGCTGCTAAATCCTTTCACTTAACCTCAAGTGCGATCGCACCAACGGTTGGGTTTCGCTGGGAAACCCAACAACTTGATGTTCACACATACCCGAAACATTACGGTTTACTTTAACTAAATGCCTTCAGATCGTAGTGCGATCGCCGCTCTTGTCATGTGCGTTAATGAAATGTAACGCACCATCTACGATCAAAAAATATACAAACTGTCAAAGATAAGGAGTCTGATAATTTGCCAACCGCAGCACAATCTATTCAAGCTGTGATTCTTTGTCAGTGGTTGTCTAATGGTTATCAACCGATCAACATTTTTCGCTATGACTCTAAATTAAAAACGATTTATATTCAAGGAGGTGGCAATGATGAAATCGCATTAGTCATCTATTCTGATGGAAACTGGAGGTTTTTATCATGACTGATTTAACGCAAATGACAGTCACAGAAATAAAACAATATTTATCTGAAAATCGCAGTGATGATGATAAATTTAGTGAAGCACTAGCAGAATTATTAAAGCGCGATCCCAATCCTGTAATTTATTCTAAAGATCTGCCTTTGGAAGAGCAAAAACGAATTTTCATGGAAAAAATCACAAAACATTAGTGCGATCGCCTGTAGGTTGGGTTTTGCTGTGAAACCCAACCGCTCAATTTTCACACATACCCGAAGCATCACGGTTTACTTTAATCCCAAATCGGGTCAACAACTTGTAGGGTGCGTTAATGAAATGTAATGTACCCAATAACTACAAAAGTACGATCTCTGCTCTTGTAGGATGGGCAAATGGACATGATTCCTGATGAAATTGTCAAATTATCAGAATTTGCCTATCCTACCCCTATAAGTGCGATCGCTAATCTTTTAGCGACTGTCTTAGAAGGTAAGCGATCGCTCATGTATGATGGTTGATGAGCGTGTGATCGGACGATCATCTAGAGTGCGATCGCCATTTTGGAGTGCGATTGTTCTTCAATTAAGTGGCAAGCTCCCGTTTTGCTAGACTAAAAACACATCTCGTCAAGCAGGATTTTTGGAGCTATGAGCGCCACAACTGCCCAGCCCCTCACCCTAGAAGAATTTCTTCATCTCCCAGAAACCAAGCCAGCAAGCGAATATATAAACGGTGAGATCGTTCAAAAGCCAATGCCAAAAGGGAGACACAGCCGCTTGCAAGGTAAACTCTGTGCTGCGGTCAATCAAGTTGCAGAGGATCGGAGAATAGCCTATGCGTTTCCACAAATTAGGTGTAGCTTTGGGTCACGCTCCATCGTACCCGATGTGGCTGTATTTGTGTGGACACGCATACCATTTACCGTTGATGATGAAGTTCCCGATAACTTTGAACTCCCCCCAGACTGGACATTGAAATCCTCTCACCAGAACAAAAACCAAATAAAAAGATCGGCAACATTCTGCACTGTCTGAAGTACGGTAGCCGCCTGGGATGGTTTCTTGACCCTGATGACTTTAGTATCTTAGTATTTTTACCAGAGCAACAGCCATTGCTGCTCCAGGGAAAAGATTCTTTACCCGTCTTACCAGAAATTGAGCTTGCACTAACTGTCGAACAAGTTTTTGGTTGGTTAAAAATGGGTAGTTAGTATCGTGCTATGTGTCTGCTATTGCCATCAAGCGTGCGATCTATCGCCCGATCTTGTCGGGTGCGTATAGCCATTAACTTCGGTAGATGCCTATTACAAATAGACAAAAAATATTCACCAGATTTGGGCCAAATCCAAAACAAAACCTGGTAAAATATCCTCTCCCAATAAAGTTTGTGAACCTTGTAAAATTTCAACTTCTTGATTGGGACGATAAATTTCTACCTGCTGCTGTTGGCGATTAATTAACCATCCCAGTCTTGCGCCATTATCTATATATTCCCTCATTTTGGCGCGTGTCTTTTCTATGGAATCACACTGAGACATTAATTCAACCACAAAATCGGGACACAAAGGAGCAAATCTTTCTTTTTGGGCTTGAGTCAAAGCGTTCCACCGTTCCATTTTCACCCAAGACGCATCTGGGGAGCCCTCCGCACCGTTAGGAAGTTTGAAACCACCGGAAGAATCAAAGGATTTGCCGATTCTGTTTTGGCGACTCCAAGCTCTTAACTGATAAGTTAGATCGGCCGCCGCGATCGCCCTTTTCACTTCCCATAGGTGGCATAATAATGACTTCCCCCGTAGCTGTGCGCTCGAATCTTAAGTCACGGTTATTTTGACAAAGCTGAAAAAATTGCTCGTCAGTTAAGTTAATATTTAATTCGAGGAAAGCAGGTATGACGGTATTAGCGTTCATATTATTTGTTAAGATAGCAGCAAGATATTCCTCAATTTTTAGTATCGCTTTTGTTGCGACAGTCTTAAAAGTCAAGCGATCGCTCAATGATGACAACATCAAACCCAACCAAACCTTAATTTTTTTACAAATTCGATTGGGAGGTAGTGGAGTTAAACTTTAGGGAAGCACTGCAAATCCCTTAGTCCTTGAATATGTCAGACCCTTTCGCAAACCCATCCATGCCTTGGAACGGTCGCTCTATTGGCGATCGCCAGCGCTATCGCTTAGACAAGCGCCTGGGAGCCGGAGGTATGGGGGATGTTTTCTTGGCAATGGATACCTTGCTCGGAAAGCACGTAGCCCTAAAACTGCTCAAAGATACATTAGTCACATCCGCAGAATTGAGAAAGCGGTTTGAACGTGAGGTAGCAGTGTGCGCGGCGCTTAAAAGCGATCATATTGTTGAAGTTAACGACTACGGGGTAACTGCTGAAGGCTTTCCATTCTATGTGATGGAATACCTGCGCGGGCAGAGTCTGGGTCAACTCTTGCGGCAACAACGGCAGTTGCCAATAGAACGCACTGTAAACATTGTTACTCAAGTGTGTGACGGGCTGCAACTGGCACATGAAGGAGTAACTTTGTGGCGGGAAAAAGCCACAGTCAGCGAACACATTCAAGTTGTTCATCGTGACTTGAAGCCAGATAATATTTTTCTGGTTCCCACAGCGCTGGGAGAGTTGGTGAAAATTCTGGACTTTGGCATTGCTAAAATCCGCGAAAGTCAAGTTGAACATACCCAATTAACTAATATGTTCTTAGGCACGTATCACTACGCTGCGCCAGAACAGTTAGAAGTGGAAAAAGATATTGATGGGCGAGCGGATATTTACAGCTTGGGCATTATTCTTTACGAAATGCTCAGCGGTGCAGATCCATTTGGTTTGGGACTAAATACGCGCAAAATTAGCGAAATCTCCTGGGCTTTAGCTCATACGACTAAACCAGTACAACCACTGCGATCGCAACCAGGTTTATCGGATCTGTCCCCAGTATTAGAGGCTGTGGTGCTACGGTGTTTAAACAAGACACCTAGCGATCGCTTTGCTAGTGTAGAAGATTTGAAAATTGCCCTGCAAGTTGCTACGACCTGGGAACCTGAAACCATCCCGCCGCCAATCGCTCAACAGAAAACCGAGGACAAAACGACTGTGCGACCCCTAAATCCTCCTGGGTCAGGGATTTCCAGGACAACAAGCGTCCAAAAACCAACGTCTGCTCGACCAATACAACCTGTAGAGCAAGGAGTTTCTGACACTATCCTGTCGCTAGAACAGAAATCTCTACTAGCAATTATTACAGAACTGATTGGTCCGATTGCTCAAACTTTGATTCAACAAGTTGCACCACAAACGTCTAGCACTAAAGAATTAGTCGAAAATTTGATGGTTTACCTTTCTGGGTCACAAAGAGTTGAGTTTGAGAAAAAAGCAAGAGCGCTGCTAGCATCTGCCGAACCAACTCAAACCAAGACGGGAAAAACTCAAGCGATTGATGCTAGCTTTCTACACCAATGCCAAGAATATTTAGCTGAAATTATTGGACCTATTGCTAGTTCGCTCATTCAAGAAGTACTAGAATATCATCCCCGAATTTCTCCTGATGAATTAGTGCATATTTTGGCAAAAGAAATTTCTAACCCCAAACAGGCGCAAGAATTTTCACAACGTCTACTCAATTAAAAACTTAACTATTCCTCTGTCTCTTTTGATTTAAAAGCCTCATAGCTATTTCTAGGCTAGACTTCATTCTATTAAACGATGCTGCTAGAGTACCAATTTCGTCGTTAGATTTTTGTTCAAAATCAGTATCTGCTTTACCAGTGCTGACCGCCTGAGCCAACTTCGACATTTTTGTAATCGGCTTAATAACAGACCGTTTTAGTAAAAGATTAATGACAAAAACCACTAAAGCAGAAATAGCTATTAGCATTCCCATAATTAACAACCAAAACTGATGGGCAGCGTTAAAAACTTGGCTGGCTGGAACATAAATCATTTGAGCAAAAACAGTTTTATGCAATTCCCAACCGAAACCATTTTCATTACCATAAGTTGTTAGTTGACTCGTAGGAGCTTTGTCTGGAGTTGAATGACAGCGAAGACAGGTAGGATCTGTAATCGTAAAACGTCGGGCAATATAAAAAAACTCTCCGCCTGGAAAGGTGCGAAAACCCGATATTTGTGAATTAGCTGGCTCTTGAGTAAAGTGATCGATCAGTTGAGTTTCAAAGCCATCGGCTTTATCTCGTAAATTTGTTGGATTTAGAGCAGCTTCTCTATAATTAAAGTCTTTATATTTTTCATTTTTGCGGAGATTATCAAAAACCGTATTTGCAGAAAAAGCTGCTACTGTTTCTGGAATAAATTCTCGTCTAGTGTCTATTTGAGGAGTTAAAAGGGGGTTTATACGTTCGTTAGTATAATTTCTCACTGCAATCATTGTTTGGAGAAGGGCATCTGCTTGAGATGTCACTTCTTGCTGCGCTCTTTGCTCTAGCAAACTTGATAAACCAGCACCACTAATGATGATAGTGATGATAAAAATCAAGGTCAAAATTAAGTTAAATTTGCGAGCTAGTTTAAGATTTTGTATCCATTCAAACTTACTAGCGAGTCGTTGTCTAACCATAATAGTTGGCAATCGGTAATTGGTAATTGGTAATAGGTCAGACAAATTACGAATTACGTATTACCCATTACCAGTTATAATAATTATCTTTTTAATAAGTAGGTGAACATAATTAAATGTAAGGCGAAAACATGGCAGTAAAAATTTTTTCCCTTTTCCCTTTTCCCTTCTACTTAGCAATTTAATATCAATCTAAAGCTAATAGGAATTACCACAGGAAACAATTAGCCAAAGGTCGAGTTAGCCCACGACCAACAATTGTGCAGAAAGTTCATCAAAAGAAGTGTTCAATAACTTCCTATTGCAATGGCGCGCATTGGCTAAACCAACAAAACTTTAAGACGTACTAACTGATTTTGACCGAGTTGCAGTTCGTCCCCATGATTGAGACGGTAGGGAGAACCAGGGGTAAGCAGCTTGCCGTTCAGGTAAGTTCCATTGCGGCTGCTATCAACGATCGCATAGGCGTGTTGCGAGTTATCCCAGTAAAGACGCGCATGGGAGCGAGAAATTATTCCTTCATCAGGAATACCGCTAAGATCGATCTCTGGCACGGTGCTACCATCTTTAGAGCGACGACCGATGACCCCTGCTTCTCCAGGTAAATAAAAATCCTTGCCGTCAGGATGGCTGAACTTCAAACTAGGACGGAAGGACACAGGTTGTGGCGGTTGTGGCGGCTGGGTGGAAACAAGCGATCGCGGCGCAGGCGTAGGAGATTGAGGCTCTACCACAGCCCCTAAAGGAGTGCCACACATCGGACAAACCTTAGCATTGTTTGGTAAGATCCGATTAAAAAAGACGCAACTGGGTTCGGGGCAACGATTCGCCATAGATGAAGTCACTAGAATTTCAGCAGGGACTCAGAAGGCTTATACTCCCTTGGAATAGGTTGGAGCGGGACGAGTCCAGTTTGCTGCAAAAGATACTGTCCATCGCGCGTCTTAAGTAAATCGGTAAACATGGGACCAGATTTGAAACCAGGAAGGCTGTTATCGTTAGGATAAGCGATCGCCAGGGGAAAACCCAAGGGGTAAGCTCCATTAACATATGCTTGCACGTTCGGGAAGGGTTTTTTCTCCAGGCACAAATTATCCTTTGGGGTAATGGGTACGAGCCTGCCGTCTCTTGTCTCTCGCAGTAACGCTTGGACGGGTGATGCTTGTCCGTTTACTAAAGCTAGCGGATAAACTTTACACTGATCCCACGTTTGCACGAGTGTCCCAAAACTAATAGTACCAGCTTCTAATTGCTGTCCTTGCTGTTGATCTAAATTAATTGCTCTTAAAGTCTCAAAAGTCGAGCGCTTATCCACCTGGTTAAATTTAGCAACCAGTTGGGGATCGTTATCTAAAACTATCTGCTCGAATAGTTGTAAAGCTTCGGGTTCCAATGGTCGATAAGGCTTGATTGGGAGATTGGGAAGTTGGGGATTGAGATCTTGCCAATTATCCACCTGACGAGTAAAGATTTTTTGCAGGTCATTTAGACTAATTTGCCCTTGTAATGCGGCGGGAAGATTTCGGGCTTTGTAGGCAGGTACAAATACGAGTAAGCCATTGTAGGCAATTTGCTCATTTTTGAGCGAGTTAGGTAATTGCTTGACCAAACTGGTAATCGCAAAGTTAGCCTGCTGGTTATTCTCATCCACTGCTTTAATGGGAAGTTGGGGTCGATATTTAAAGTTGGCAGCAATATCCGGTCGAGGGTGAGAAAAAATTTCCTTCAATTGGCGATCGCTCAAAGGTCTTTTACCTAAAACAGTTGTCCAAGTACTGTCCGCCGTGTAGGAATAGTTGCCTGCCTCAATCGTATTGACATCAGCGAAGCTAGGAAGCAAGCGATTAAAAGCGGCATAAGTTTCACCCGAAGAGGTACGCGACCAAACTAACCAGAAAAGCCCTCCTCCTAACAATAGCAAAATCGGCAATAGCAGCAGCCACAGGTATTGCTGCCGTTTCGGCGGCGGTTTAGCCCCAGTCACTTGTGTGACACTTACCCCATCCCCGACAGATGGAAGTTGCAACAATGCTTGACGTGCTGCCTCGGCACTAGGAAAAGGGGTTTCTAGTCCGATTAAATGGTAAAGGAATTCTCGCAAGGCTGGATCGGTTGTCGGCCATAGCTGCATATCGTGAGGATCGGGAGGGCGACCAGATGTTGCATCCACACCGCGTCCCAGCCACAAATAGAAGGCGATCTGACCTAAAGCTATAAGATCTTGTGCTGGATCTGGAATCGTGAATGCACTAGGGGGAGGGTCAAAAATTCTCTCCCAGGAAGCCAAGTCACACGTATAAATGTAGAAATTTTCTGCTACGATCAGGCTCTCTAGGCTGAGGTTGCCGTGAGCCATGAGTGATCGCACTTGTCCAGATGGTAGCCGAAATTTCTGAGTGTGAAGAAACTGTAAAGTCTGCAAGACTTGACCGAGAAAGTTACGCACTTGCTCGGCAGACATTGCGCCGCTTTGTCTGAGAACTTGACTTAAATTTGGCTCGACAGCTACCTTTGCTTGGGTAATTAAGTAACAGCGATCGCCTTGAGAATCGGCAATAGCTTCCCAAGGAGTCAAAGCGCGAAAATCTTGTGCTTCGCTATTAAGACTTGCGCCAGCAATTCGCGTCAACGTAGCTTTGCGCTGCTGGGCTTCTTCAGGATTAAAACAACGACTTGGTAACAAGTATTCCTTAATAACTACTGGCTTGCCATCACTGACTTGAATGCCCTTGTACAAACGCCCCATACCTTGCGATCGCACAAAACCAACAACGCGATAGACACCTCGATCGCCGCGAATTTCAGCTTTGTCGGCTAAAGTAGCAGGAAAACCGCATTCTAGGCAGAACTTGGCATTCGGCACTTCTTGAGCTGTCTTCCTTGGGCGATCGCAGCCCAAGGGAGCATTTTGCACACAGCGATAGCTTTGGGAAAAAGGATCGACCATAAGTGAGTGAAGCAGTGCAGGGGGGTAGGGGAGTAGGGGGGCAGGGGGGACTCGGAGTCCCCGGTTCCGAAGGAACTGGGGATAGGGGGGCAGGGGGGTCACTCGCGTAGTGGGGTTGGGGGGAAGAGGGGGGCAGAGGGGCACAGTTGCCCCCCAGCAGACTAGCCTCTCGCCTAAGCGCCAGCCCCTTTACCCTTTTACCAACTACCAACAACTTAGAAATTATTCACGGTTGGATCAGTCCCAGTTTTAGAGCAGTGACGATCGCTTGAGTGCGGCTGGTAACTTGCAGTTTCTCAAAAATGCTGGTGAGATGGGCTTTCACTGTAGCAACGGAGATATACATCTGTTTGGCGATCGCTTCGTTAGATGCCCCGCGTACCAGCCACAGCAATACCTCTGCTTCTCGGTTGGACAGGTGATAAGTTTCCGCACTAGCAGCGGGAACAGCGGATTGACTGGCTTGAAACTGTCGGAAAAATCCGGTAGCCGCCTCTGCAGGTAGATACACCTCACCCTGCATTACAGTAGTTATGGCATCCCATAGCTGTCTCGATAACTGCGCCTTGAATACGTAACCAGCAGCGCCAGCTTGCATCGCCCGATAAATCCAGTGATCTTCTTGGTGTCCTGACAGTACCAAGGGCTTGATTGTCTCCTGTCTTTCTTGTAGCTGCCGCAAGACTGCCATGCCATCCCCGTTATCTAGTTCGAGGTCTAACAGCATCAAATCGGGATGTCGCTGCGCGCTCAGGGATATGGCTGTTTCTTGGCTGCTAGCTTCTCCGACTACTGTGCAACCGCCTCCTTGCTCTCGGTAAAAATCGAGTAGCGTTCGCAGCCCTGCCCGAAAGCGACCATCGTCATCAACCAGCAAGATTGATAGAGTTTTTGTTTGCCCCCACCTCGTCAACATAAAACTTCCTCCGGTAGATCTTTTGATGTAACAGAACGTGGTAAAATTAGCAAAAATTCGGCTCCTTTAGTAGGCAAGTTTTTTGCCCACAAGTTGCCTTGGTGGTCTAGCATCACTTTTTGGGCGATCGCCAGCCCTAAACCAGTGCCGCCAGGACGACGGGAATAAAACGGGGTAAATAAATGCTGTAAGTCTTTTGGCGAGAGTCCGGGTCCTTCATCAGCGATCGCGATTAGCACTTCGCTATGAAACACCTGCCAGTTAATCACAATCTTGCCACCTACTGGACTAAAGTGAATAGCGTTACTCAGCAAGTTGTCAAACACCTGCTTCATTTGTAAGTGATCAAGGCTCAAAACAACTGAGGTATCAGGTAAGCTAACGGCAAGCTGCTTCTGGTCGATCCAACCCTGAAGACCTTGAAGACTTGCAACGACCAAACAGCGTAAATCTTGCAGCGTGACTCGCAATGTCTCACGACCGCTACAGTAAATAAGTTCTGTTAAATTTCGATCTAAATCTTGTATTGTCTCGCGGACGATCGCTGCTTGCTCCTGTAACAGCCCTTGTGGTAGCTTGCGATAAAGATTTTCTGCATATAAACCAATTAAACTCAGCGGCTGGCGCAACTGATGCCCAACTCGCTGCACGATTTGTTCTAAAAGTTGAATTTGATGTTGTTGCTGCCAAGATTCTAAATAGCCTTCCAGATATTCACTGGCTAAGGCAGCTGTTTGCTGAATAAATTGCTGCAAACTTGGCGAAACAATACCTTCAACTGCAAACAAGAGATACTGGCATTGCTGGTGTTGATAACTAAACGGGCAAAAATATAAAACTGTATTATCTAAGCAATCGAGAACGATCCGATTCAGGGTGAAAACAGGCGGAAAGTCTTCTAACCAAATTTCCGATCCCAACTGAGATTCAGTTTCCGGCAAAGGTAGGGAAGTTTTTGCTGCTTGTATTACCTGTCGCTGCGGTTGGGAGAAAGGATCGTTATAGACAATTTGCACCCAAGCGATCGCTTCTCGCTCTGCTAGTTGCTCTATTTGTAACTGTAAGAACCGACTTAGTTTATTGGAACTAACAGCGGTAGATCTACGCTCTAAATGCGGCTGCACTGAGCCAGAAATCAGCTTCAGTCGTGGATTTAAACTAGCTAATTGAGCCTCCATCGTTATCTCCATATAAGAAAATTATGAATTATGGCTTTTTACTCCCCAGCTCCCCTGGCAACCCCAGCTCCCCTGCCCCCTGTGGAGAGGGAGGCAAAGGAGATTGAACTTGCACTAAAAATGCTTGTTTGACAGATTGACCTTGGTTGTTGGTAGCAGTTAGAGCAACCTGGGATAAGTTTGTCGTAGCTTTGAGCGTACTGGAACCGCTAGCAGGTACATTACCAAAAGGATCGAGCGTTACGCTGACATCATCGCCCTGAACGAGCCACTTTAAGGTAATGGTCTGCCCTTCTTTCAAAAATACGGTCGGAGACTGCTGCATTGTTTTATCGTTGAGGGTAAAGGAAACAATTTTCGGTGCTGTGGCTAAAACTTGAATCTTAATTGCTTCTGAAGGCTGCGGTTGCTGCGGGTTATTGGATTTGGGCTGTAGTTGCAACGTATATCCGCCAGGTAGTGGGGGCAGTTTCGCTTCTACTTTGTTGCAAGCTAATTCATCGTTGCCCGATGGCTTACAATTGAGGTGCAGATTTTGGGGAATTTGACCCTTAAAGTTGAAAGTTGTAGGAGCGATCGCACTGCCGTTGTCACTCTTGCCAATTGCCACTAACTGGGTCATTTGGCTAAAGTTTTTCAGCTTCCAATTCAACAGCAGGCGAGCGCGAGGCTGGTACTGAGCCTGGTTCGATGAAAAACTGACAACTTGCGGTAGCGGTTTTGGCTTAATCTCTACATTCAGCGTTTGTTCAATTGTCCTGTCAGAGCCAAGCGGCTGAAGTTGCAGATTGAAGGTGTACTTACCTGCCACCCGCGCACCCGTGTCAAAATTATTACAGTTCAAAACACTGTTTTGTAACTGACAAAATTGATTCAAATCTTGGGGAATTGAGTGGCGAAAGTCGAAACGCTGAGGTTGGTTGGCGACTGCATCTTTTGTTGTCGTTAGAGATAACAGCGCCAAGCGATCGGCATGGTTAATCGTCCAGTTCAGACGCACTCTTCCTCCCTCAGTATAGGTAGAGCTATCTGTGCTAAAGTTAGCTAATTCTGGTGGGGGAATCGGTTTTAAGAACAGCAGCCAGATGGCAAACCCTAGTCCCGAAAGTACACCTAGAATTCCCAGCAGGATAAGCAGAAATTGCCACCAGGGTCTAGCTTTCCACAACAGCATTCCTTGAGGTAGCCGTTCGGGTACGGGTAAGCCATGTAGATCCTCAAGTTCCAACTGAAAAGGGATTTGTAGCCCAGAGCCAAAGAAAGGTCGTCGCCACCAAGCTGTTGGCACAATGGTAAGGTTAATATCCATCGCCTTACCCATGAGCAGTCGCACCAATGATGGTTCGCAGGTATAACGGCAAAGCTCATCTTCATCCTGGCTTTTAGCACCAATTTTTAACTCTCGTAACAAGTTACCCCTGTTTGTCAGCCGTAACCGATACTTTCCCGGTTTGTGGCTAACTTTGCCCAACAGCGTTGCTAGCTCCACATCTAGCTGATAATTAGCTGGTACTTGTAAATACACTAAATCGAGTAAGACCAGATCGGGAGCATTTGCTGATTCTAGTTGTAGAGTTGGGGAGTAATGACCTGCTGGGGTGTCGTGTGGTAAGTGGAGTTCAAAGATAATTTGTCCCTGCTTGCCTGGGTTTAGCTCTAGTCTATCCGCTGCTAGTATTAGCCCAGTCCCTTGAAACTGATTGGCAGCATACTTAACGGTGAACTCTTTTTCATCGAGATCTATACAAGTGAGGCGAAATCGATCTACGCGATCAGAACGATTGTTAACTGTGACGACAAGTTGTAGCGGTTGCTGGGGCTGAACGTGTAAGGGGCGATCGGGATTGGTAGCAGGGGTAAGAGTAAAGGTAGGATCGTGAAATCGAGTAACAGTCCGCTCTTTAATTAAAACTTTCAACTGTAGCGGGTACTCAATCGGAGTATCTTCGGAATAGTGTTCTGGCGAATCAACTACCAAAGTGTAATCATACGTTCCTGGTAGTGCCTCAAACCCAATGTTAAACCGAAAGATGACTTCACCACTTTGTTGCGGATCGAGCGCGAGTCGTTCTTGTGAAGCCGGACACCACTGGCTGAGGGTTTGGGAAATGCGATCTAAAAAGACATCGATCGCTGCTCCGCGATCGCCCTGGTTGATAATAATAACGCGAAGTTCTAGCGTTTCACCGGGAAACCCTTCTTGAATGTCAGGGGGATTGAGAATGACCTTTAGGGGAGTTTGAGTAGCAAACATATCGGGCAACTCCTTTATTTAAGCAGGTGCAGCCTAACTTGAGAGTCTTCTGCACCACTAGCAATCAACGTTCTGCGCTCGTTTGTAGCTAGGTCAATATTGATAATTCTGCTAGGGACAGTATCGACGATAACTTTCTTGGTTCGATCTTGTTTGTTACCTACCAGCGTCCAAGCGATAATCTGTCCGTCATCTCCAGCACTCACCAGTTGTTGACCGTTTGGGGTGAAGCGAATACTTCTGATAGCTGCCCCAGAAGCTTGCCAGCGATCGCTAATTTCACACTTGGTTTGTGGCAGCCCAGAGCCATAATCTTTAGCCTGATTGGGTTTGTGGCATTTATCTAAGTTCCAAAGAGTAATGTAACCATCTGAATCAGCAGTTGCTAGCAAATGCGATCGCCCAGCAAAGGCAATACTCCAAAAAAAGTCATTTTGTCCCTGGTTTCCAAACTCGGATGAAAGTAAGATCTGGGTGGCAAGGGGTTTTTTGGGTGCGGCGAGATTCCACAACATCAAGTGTTTGAATTGTCCCGCACTCACCAGCATTTTTCGATCCCAACTCAAGGCTAGCGCCCAAACTTGAAATTGGAAGGAGTCGGGGAGTTTCAACCGATTGGGATTAAAGCTAGACTGACCGCTAGGCGGAATCTGCCACTCCCGTATAGTACCGCTACCGTAGCCGCTATATAAGCGACTTGCATCTTCAGTAAATGCCAACGATAGAGCGAAATCACCTGTTTTGTCGTGTCGATCCTTTAGAACATATTGCTTTTTTCCTGTATTTACATCCCAGACTTGAATCTCGCCATTTTGTAAGCCAGCAAACACGCGATCGTTATTAACTGGTATTAACTCCAGCGTCCGCACTGCTTGCCCAAGCACTGCGAGCAATCCCTGACGCGATTGCAGTTTGCGATCGCTGCAAACAGCTTGTAAAGAACCCTCAGCTAAGGAACCTTGAGGGCGTAGCGTTTCTTTTCCGAAAAAAGGCATTTGGGCGAGCGTCCAACTCCGAATTGTGCAGTCGTCAGAACCACTCAACACCAAGGGTAAACGACCGCTAGAACCGCTAAAGCGGACTGCATTAACCCCAGCTAGATGGGAGATCGAGGGCGGTTGTAATAAGATTGCCAACAAAGCTGACAATAAAGCTAGCAGCGCTAGAATCAACCACCCTGGCACAATGGGAAACACCTTGAGTGTCAAAGGTTGAGTGGCTGGATCTGTACTGCCCAATCGTTGATCGGATAACCAGGCTTTTGCCTCGAATCGTAAGAGTTTTACCCGACCGATCCAGGGACGCTTGGTTTTAATGCTCAGCGTCACTGGTGTCTCTTCTCCCAACGGTAAGTTAGCATCTACAGGATTCACTTTAAACTGACACCGCTGGCAATCTTTCCCTCGTATTTCAACTGCAACCTGCTGCAACAGATTACTGGCATTTTTGAACCGTAATTGAAATGTGGCGGTATCAGATGACTCTTCTGGCAACCTGCCCCCCTGCATTGGTAGCCGCTGCTGTGATGGCTGAGCTTCAAATTGCACGAACCCTACAGGTAAAACTTCTAGGATACCTTCGGCACTCGCTGTCGCTCCTTCTTTGTTTCTAGCAGTGACTGTAAATAGGTAATCTTGGCTGGGGGCGTGACTGGCTCCAGGCGGCTGGCATTGAAAGATCGTTTCTTCGTGCCGACCTGCTTCAAGTTGCAAACGTCGTTCTGTCGTACCAACTAGCCAGTTGGGTTCCAAATCTTTCAAGTGCAAGACAACTTCAGTTGGGCGTAACCCTAAATTTTGGACGCGAACGGGAATATCAACGACATTGCGAGGATAAACTTGCAACCGCCGTATCGGTAAATCAATGCTGACTAAGGGTGGTTCGTCTCCGGTTTCTAGGGTAAGACGCAACACTAAACGGCGTTCTGTCGCTAGTTGGGGAGAAGAAATTTTGATCGTGAGATTCACAGTTCCCACGAAATGAGGTATAGGCGATTTCAAGATTTCTACCTGAAAGTTAGTGCGATCACCTGGTGGCTTTGCTGCTGAGACTTCAGGTGAGAGGCGATACCAGCTAGAATCGTCACTACCAGCCGCTGCTAAGATTTCCAGTTCAAAAGCCGCAAATTGTTGGCTGCGATTGATCACTACAATTCCAAAAGTGGCTGAAGGTCCCCCCTGTCGGAAACTGAGGCTCTGTGTTGTCAAACTGGCATCAATAACGTGACTAATCATGGAGTAGGGATTGAAATTTTAGTTGTTCTCAGTGAATGGCAAGTCCTAATGAGCTTCAAAATATTAATCAAGGCGTAGTCTTTCCTTTATAATCCAAGGCGTAGCCTTCCCTTTTCTGAAGGCAATCGATTTTTGTAAAAATTCTTCACAAATTGATGCAGACAAACGCTAATTCATAATTTTTTTGATTTATATTAAGCTGGTAGAACTTCCACCATTCAATAGATATACTGACAATACAGACAGTCAATGTAGGAATACATTGTCATTCCAAGAAACCAACTTTCCAAAATTAGAAATTAAGTTTTCCGTTAAGGTAGTTGAAAGCTTATGACGAGTGTTGATTTCCTTGTGAAGGATAGCTTGCTTGTTAACTGCAGTTAACAACCATTAGTAAGAGCTAATTCGTAAAAACTTGAAATTCTTTCAGGCTAGGGCTTGCAAAAATCAAGCTAATCTAGCCAGGAAAGCTCTAAAAGCTAAGCTTATAAATGAGTTGAAGCTTCTTAAGATTCTCTTTAGAAATTAGCTCTAAGCAGTGGATAGCAAAGAACTATGTTTAGTGGAAGTTATAATTTTCATCTAAAACATTGATAGCCTTACGCTGCTGGTTACTGTTTCAACTGTTGACTGTTGAGCGTCGTCATGCAGTACAGTGTACACCTCAATAGACGTACAGGGATTTTCGCATCATAGAGATGGGTGAAGCCAGAATGGTGTGTTGCGGTGGCTACGACTTGTATGAATTAGACAGAAGTCGAATTTTTTTCTTTCAAGGTTGATGTCTAATAAAGGCAGTTATCAGTTACCATGTTTTTTCTTCCTCGTGGCTGTGAAGCTATAGAAAACTGATTTTGCACAAATAGAGTCACCAAAATAAATATGTTTGTTAGGTTTTATACATTTTTGCTGGCTGGCTTGTTTAGCTGTTCGTTGTTCGGTTTTTAACGATTTATGTTCTATGTAATGTTTGCGCTCGACCATACCAGCAAAATTTATTGATAAAAGCCATATTTTCTAAGTATCTGCTAATTAAACCCTATACTTGCTCTAATCAGGAGGCTGCATGAAAATCAAAATTTATAACTGCCAAACAAACGAGGAACTTCAGGAATTTGACCTAGCATTAGCAATTCGTACTAGAGGAAAATGTATTGTTGGTCGCTCTGCTACTTCTGGTTTAATCCTTGAAAGCTCCGATGTTAGTCGCAATCATGGTGAGTTTTCATACAAGGGTGGACAGTACTATTTTGCTGACATAGGCAGTTCTAACGGTTCGTTAGTTAACAACGAAATTGCTACAAAAAATCAGACTTATCTGTTAAAAGCTGGAGACGTGATTCAGCTAGGAGACTTCTTACTCATTGCGCAACCAATTACTGGAGTGTTTGAGGAAGCTACAGTCATAGCACCAATAGCAAGTCAATTTTCATCTGTGCAAGAAAATAGTTTTTCAGAAGTTTCAGCCTCGTCAGAACCAGTAGCGATCGCAACCACACCAGAATCTGTTGCAGCCGATTCACAGTTGCAAGCAGAATATATAGTTGCAACGGCGGCGGCTGATGAGCGCGAGGAAGCCAGATCTGAAGAATCAATCCTACCATCCGCTGAGCATTCAGAATCTGTTGCAGCCGATTCACAGTTGCCAGCAGAATATATAGTTGCAACGGCGGCGGCTGATGAGCGCGAGGAAGCCAGATCTGAAGAATCAATCCTACCATCCGCTGAGCATTCAGAATCTGTTGCAGCCGATTCACAGTTGCCAGCAGAATATATAGTTGCAACGGCGGCGGCTGATGAGCGCGAGGAAGCCAGATCTGGAGAATCAGTGCCTCCAGAAGCCGATGAGCAATATATCTCAGAGGAGTTTGCAGCAGCAACGGCTGCTGAATCAACTTTGCTAGAAGAGCCTCACTTCGATGGCGTTCTCTCGCACGAAGCTGTCGAGCAGATCGAAACAGCGATCGCCCAAAAAGCTAATCTTCCGCAAGAAACGATGTCACCAGAAGTTGAGGAAGAGAAGATTACAGAAAAGCTTGCTGATGATGGCACTTCTAAAGAAGAACTGAGTGCGGAGATTTCAACGGTGGGAGTCCAAGAAGCTAATATTTCAGAAGAGTCGATGCCGCTAGAAACTTTTGCACACACAACAACAGAGGAATTTCCAGAGCCGATAGTGTTAGAAATGGGCAGATCAACAGAACAAGTCCAAGCTTCCCCAGTAGCTGAGGAAACTACTTACGTTCAAAGCGATCGTAACCAACTGACGAGTGTGGAAACAACTGACGCAATTATTTCCCCTAAACATGAAGCAGACATTGAAGTTGCTGAAGTAACTGACGAAGAATTTAGCGATCGCGATGATGGCTCAGCAATTCCAGAAATCCTCAAGGAAAAATATATTGTCCTTTTAGCTCAGGAAAGCCAAAGATCAGATCTAGTGGATTTTGTCAATCGTCAGCAAGCAGTTTTCTCAAAATGCCAGCTGATGGCAACTCCACCTATCAGTGAAGCTTTGATGCAGCACGGCATAACTGTTAGCCGCAAGTTGTCTAACTTAACTGCTGGCGGTTATCAAGAAGTGAATTTGGCGATCGCTTCTAAAGAGCTTTTAGCTGTGATTTTTCTGCGAGACTTCTTTGTTCCCCAAACAACACAAGCGAACGATGAAGCCTTAACTAGAGCTTGCAACGTCAATCAAGTTATCTTTGCAGCAAATCTTGCTACAGCCCAAGCTCTTGAAGGATATCTTCAGCACCTAATCGCATCTTTACCCAAGGTCGATCATAGCTAAAAGTTTCAAGGCAATGAAAGTAAAAGTATTTAATTGGCAAACTCAAGTCGAAATTACCAAACTAGATCTAGATGAAGTATTTGCGCGTGAAGACGCTTGCTTAATCGGTCGTTCTGCTATGAAAGGCACTTCACAGCCCACGCAGCAGCCGAGCTTCGGCTGCTGCAAAAAAAACTTCTTGGCTTGCTAGCCGTATAAGTTCCGCCGCTGTTAAAGGAGCATCAGGACTCAAAAATCGTATAGGATCTGCGACGAAAGCTGCCTTTAACGCTGCCTGGAAAGAGATAACCGCTTCTAAGCCAAATTCCCATGTAGTTAGCCAGCAGTCCTGGGAATCCGATGTAACCTCTAAAAATAAGGTCAGCAGATCAAATCGATCCCCCATAATGCCAACAGATAACCCAATACAAGGCTGACCTTATTTTTAGGACGGATGGCTCCTGGGATTCTCTAGAAAATAAAGTACAAAGTGAAGCTAACGAGGAGCAAAAAGAATAAGATCAGGAGCAAAGGAGATCAGGAGAGTGATTTTACCTGTGTATTTATCCCCCCTGCTCCCCTACTGTCAAAATAATGAGTTTTGAACTAAAAACAATATGAGTCCTCCCTTGCAGAATAATTCTTGGATCGATCGCTTTCTAGGTGAGGGCGATCGCTATCGCATTTTAAGACCCATTAGCACGGGTGGCATGGGAGAAGTTTTCTTAGTCATAGACACTCAGTTGAACCAGTCGTTCGCGCTCAAAGTCCTCAAGGAATCGCTGGCACAATCGAAAGAGATGTATCAGCGATTTAAGCGCGAGGTGGATTTGTGTGCTGCGCTAAAGAGCGAACATATTATTAAAATCGTGGATTCTGGCACGACTCCAGAAGGCTTTCCTTTCTACGTCATGGAGTATCTAGAAGGGCAAAGTCTAGGGCAATTGCTCCAGCGACAAAAGCGACTACCCGTTGAGCGTACAGTAGAAATTATTAAACAGGCTTGCACGGGTTTGCAACTCGCTCACGCTGGAGTGATGCTAGGGGGCGAACACGTAAAAATCGTGCATCGCGATCTCAAGCCAGACAATATTTTTCTAGTGCCTAAGCGTTGGGGAGAGTTAATCAAGATTTTGGACTTTGGCATTGCCAAAAAAGTTCGTGATAGCTCCAGCTTGGGCGGAAATACGATTGTAACCAATATGTTCCTTGGCACTTATCGCTATGCTGCTCCAGAGCAATTAACACTTTTGCGAGATATTGACGGACGCGCCGATATCTACAGCTTGGGCATTATTTTCTACAGAATGCTCAGCGGTACAGATCCTTTTGGTCTTCGCAGCGAGCTACGACCAATCGGTGATGTTGCTTGGATGAAAGCACATACTTCTCAACCACCGCAGCCTTTACGATCGCACGCTGGGTGCGAACAGATATCGCCGCAACTAGAAGCCTCCGTGCTGAAGTGTTTGCAGAAATCCCCTAGCGATCGCTTTGCTTCAATGGCAGACTTAAAGCAAGCAATAGATGCCGCGATCGCTGCTAGCCCTGTTGACGTTGCCTCAACCACCAGCAATACAATTGTGCAAACGCGCCCACCTACAGCAGGTTCCGATACCCCTACCGTACCGCGACAAGTACCTTTACCTGTGGTAGGTTCCGACAACCCCACCGTAGCGCGACCAATAACTCCCTTGGCAAAACCGGAGATAAACGAGCCTCCACGCATTGCTCGAATTCCTGCTGCACCTGAATCAATTGAGCAGCCTAACTGTGGCGATGGGGAAATTTCCGATCAAACGATTTACCAAGAACCTGCCTCACCTGCATCAACTCATTCAGATCAAACGCTCTACCAAGGTGTACCTTCCCCAAAGCAAAATCAACGCGATCAAACGCTCTACCAAGGTGTATCTTCCCCAAAGCAAAATCAACCCGATCAAACGCTCTACCAAGGTGTACCTTCCCCAAAGCGAAATCAACCCGATCAAACGCTCTACCAAGGTGTACATTCCCCAAAGCGAAATCAACCCGATCAAACGCTCTACCAAAGTGTACCTTCCCCAAGGCAAGATGAACCCCTTCAAACAATTTACCAAAAACCATCCCTCCTCACTCGCCTTCGCCGGATGTCTCGGCAGTTTGAAAGAGTAATCCAGTCTATCGTTAGCTTAATTCGCAAGACAGGGCGATCGCTCCGTAAGATACAAAGCTGGATTCGTAGCCGCCGATTTCGTTTGTAATAGAAATTGAATGCTTACTAATACTAGGCTTTGATTTTTGTCCGGACGGATTTGGCAAAATAGTCTATTGTTCCAAATGTAGATTTTAATCGACCCACCCCTACTTCGACTTTTGGCTACTTTCGATCACAGCACCCAAACCGTAGCCTAGATGTATAAAAATTCTTTTGACTACCATTTCAAATGCAGGTCAATCCATCTGCTTCCTTCCCAGAAAGCATTACCAATCCAGCAACCTACACATCGGTTACTATTTCTGATAGTGACATTTTAACAGCAAAAACATATCTTAACGATCCGGTACTTTTAAGCCAGCTTACCGAGCGCGTATATGAGTTATTGCTAACAGATTTGAAAGAGCAGCAAGAAAGAATAGGAAAATATTACACGAGGAGATAAAATGCCCGATACAACTATAGATAGTCACGCTAAAAATTATATCACTACCAATCACTTTTATGTAGAAATAGGTAGCAGTATCGTTGCTTGTTTTTCTGAATGTTCGGGACTTGGTGTTCAAATTAAAAAAGATGTTTACTTTGAGGGAGGAGTCAACGAGCAACAGCGGATAACTCTCGGTCATGCAGAATTTTCTGATGTAACTCTTAAGCGTGGAATGACAGACGATCCAACTTTTTCGCAATGGCTAAGTGAAGTATTTAAGCAAACAAGTCAGCGCCGCAATGTCAATATTCTTGTGTTTAATCAAGCGGGTGAGTTGATGAAAAGTTGGACTCTCATTGGTGCTATTCCTATCGGTTGGAAAATCTCTCCACTGCAAGCAGATGGAAATTCTGTAGCGATTGAAGAATTAACGCTGGCAATTGAAGGTTTAAAAATTGGTAAAAGTTCAGCCGGAGGTGAATCTGCTGCCCGCGATCCTTCTGGCTTTTTTGCATCCAGCGCTTGGGGATAATAAGCTGCGTTAGTAATAGATATCTTTGAGAAAACCTAAATAAAGGCTGAAAAATGCGTGAAACTATTCCTTCATTTGGAATTCAACCTCCCTTTTTAGGAGCAAAAAATCCTTTGGGTTTGACTCAAAACTATTTAGGAAAATCGAGTCAGTCTCTATTAATTATAAATAAGTATTTAAATCGAAGTAAATTAAAATTTCCACCCTTACTCGATTCTCGATTATCCTCCGAAATAATACAGCGATCGCTCTTTTGGGATACTGAATTTGATAATTCAGAATTCTCATTCTCTGAGTACTCGCAGGTAAATGAGAGTGATAATAGGGTAGCTCGAACTCTTGCTGAATTTCAAGAGCTTTCACCTACGAATGTTTATGTGGTAGAAGAGCATCCCCTAGATTTTACTGCAAGCGATACACCAATTCAAACATCGACGGAAAGAAAAAATACTAGAAAAACTACTAAAGCTAAATCCAAAACGAAAACCCCGACGAGAAAAACAACATCTAAAAAAACAGGAAGGGATGTTGTAAAGCAAGCTCATCCTTCTATCGATTCAAATCCTCAACGCAAGAAGAGACGACGAGCAAAAACAGATGTTTTATTGGAAGAGCAGGGATTAGGGGAAAATGATGTCACTAGAGGAGGGGAAACAATAAATTCGACGAGCGAACAGAACCTCCATATCTATTCCTCAGAGGATTTACCATTTCAATCAACTGCACTAGAACAATCTATAACCCCAGTAGAGAAAGAAATTCAATCTGTGGCTCCTGCCCAGCCAGCTAACACAGATAGTTCACCAGCTACGATAACAACTCCTATCCAACTTGCGTCAATACCTGAAAGTCACCAACAGTCAACACTTGATGCTGTTTCTACTACCGAAGAGATCGTAAGTTCTAGCACACAAAAGCAAAGCGCGCGCCAACTCGCTACAGCAGAACAAATCATCGATCAAACAATAGCATCGAACGATCGCGCCTTCGAGCCACAAGAAAATCTTCCATCCCAACCAACTGGATGGGAAATCTCTGTTAAGTCAAAAGCAGCACAACTGCAACAATCAACAGTGCAGAAGACAGGTATTACCCTAAATCAAGACGTAGAAACAACAGCAACAGAAGCGATTCCCCCTAACTCCCCACTTTCCTATAGTTCTCCCCATCTGGAGAAGCGGCTACATCTCCCCTTGGAGCAAAGGTTAAAACAGGTAGAGAAAGAAGAATCGCCTGTAGCAGAAATTGAAAGTAACATCATTAGCAACCAGCAGCTAACAGAATCGAATATTGTGACTGGCAATTTGACAGTCACAAATTCTAGCACTGTTGAGCCGAGCGATCGCCCAAATCAACCACAAGACTATTCCCCATCCCAAACACGACAGCTAGACAAAAAAGCCACGCCGGAGAATATCTCATCACTTCAACCACCAGGATCACAGCCACCGACGAAACCTAAACTTTTTACTATTCCAGCAGCTAGGAGGGAAATTCAACCGACTTCTACAATACCTGTTGTGCCCGACACGACCGATCAACCATTCTTAGACACGGCGGTTGACTCACAACAGTTGCCAAGCGTTTCAAATGCAGCACCAGAGCAAATCATAGCTTCGAGCGGCTCAAATCAACCACAAGACTATTCCCCATCCCAAACACGACAGCTAGACAAAAAAGCCACGCCGGAGAATGTCTCATCACTTCAACCACCAGGATCACAGCCACCTGTTGCTTTAGATGTATTAACAACAGCTTCAGGAGCAAAACAGATTTACCCAGCTTCTATTGATGAAATAGATGAGGAAGAATCGTCTGTAACAAAAATTAAGAGCAACACGATTAGCAACCAGCAGCTAACCGAATCTGATATTATCCTAAGCCTTGAAGTCACAAGTTCTAGCACTTTTGAATCACGCGATCGCGACTGTGAATTCCCTCAAGAAAGCGCAGAAGTTCCATCTATTGTCGAACCGCCTGATCGCCATGTCTCTGCTCCAGATTTGCCAGTCAAACAATCCCGATTCTTGCAACCGCAAGAGCAATTGTTAGCCGAATTTCCCTCCCTTGCTGCACATCCAACTCCTCAGACTGAACAAGCCGATTCGATTGCTTCTGCTAACAGTCAACAGCCTCCCATTCAGGAAACTCTACTAGAGAGAATTATAAGCGATCGCGAAACCCCCAGTTCTCAGCCTGAGCCAGGAAACGAAGCAAGAGCCACCAGTTCACAACAGAGCGTTACCAGAGCAGAAACACAAAGTGTATTTCCCTCGCTCTTTCCCCCCCAAGGCTTTGCGGTGGGAGGAGCAGTACCAGCCTCTAGCAATCTAAGCAGCAAGCCCATAGCGGCTTCAGATACCGTACCTGCAATGCTTACTCCTGGGGAATTTGTTGTTAATGCTACAGATGCTCAAAAACATCTTGATGTATTGCACCACATTAACAAGGGAGGAGCAGTAGAAATTCTGCCGGAAACTCCGACTAAAGTCGAATCTTCAGATGCGGCGAAAGATCCCCTTGCCGCACCTAACTCAGTGCAGCGCAAAATCTCCCACACCTCCTTACCTAGAGTGGTGAAGACGTTGATTCCTCCAACTTTACAGTTAGCTGAAGAACCTGCTGCAAAAAACCAAGTCACCCAACCCGATACACCCCAAACTCACTATGCTGCGACGCGGCTAATTTTTCGGAAACCCGCCCCCACTTCTTCCGCTTCCCCCAATTCAATTCCCGCTCGCTGGGATAGCGTTGAAGATTTACTCTTTGGCGGTACTGCATCTGACAATAGCTATACATCAGATAGTATGGCAGTACCGACATCCTACTTCAATCGCAACGCAACGCCATCTAACCCAGGCACTTCTGAGATGATCGTTAGCTCTGTGCAACCCCAAGGATTTGCCAAAGGTGGAGAGGTTGCACCTGATACATTTACACCAGAAAAAGCGATCGCCCACACCATAGAAGCGCCTGCTTCATGTTGTCAGAACAAAGCCGATTCTAACGATCTGGAAATGTTGGCGCGGGAAGTTTATCACCGCTTGCGCCAACGTCTGGAATTGGAACGAGAACGACATGGTTTTTACTCAGGGCGTTTACCTTGGTAACTTTCTTCACTAGCAGCGCGGGTAATGGCTAATAGCTAATACTTAATAGTAAAAAAAACAATTAACAAATCAACTACCAACTACCGTACGGGCGCTCTTTAAACGAGTTATCTGAAGGTTCACAAGTATGTTTGATAAACCCGCCCCTACCAATTACCTTTAACTTTTGGAGAAAACATCAATGGAACTTACGAAAGCCAAGCTTCTAGTTCATAGCTCTCCCTACAATGGTGAAGCGAGAGATATTGAGTTTATGTTCAATCCCACAGAAATTAGCTTTGAACGCAGCGTAAGTTGGAAAAGCGATCAAGGTAATCGTGGTACATCCCTTCTACCTAAAGTCAACTTTTCAGGGGTGCAACCTTATACATTTACCTTGAGTAACCTTTTATTCGATACCTATGAAACGAAGACATCAGTGATGGAAAAGTACATCAAAAATATTAAACAAGGAGTAACCGCTCGCGCACAAACACCATCACGACCACCTGTTTACATTTTTGTTTGGAAAGATAAGTATTTTCATTGTGTCATGACTCGCTTAACCTACAAGTTAACTATGTTTCATACAGATGGCACGCCTTTACGAGCTTTAGTAGACATCTGGCTGCAAGAAGTCGATCCAGAAAATCTCCCTGGGGATACAGCAACTTCAGCTAACGCTCGCCAGCAATCTCGTAGTTTAATGTCATAAAGTCAAAAGCCAAAATAATTCACTGCACTCCTGCTTTTCATTTGTGTTACCTACTATGCCAGGTCAAAGCCTTTACCTATCTGAATTGATCCTCAAACTTGGAGGTGCAAACGCTCCCCCAGAGCTAATGAAGGACGTGCTGCAAGTTTGCATCGAGGAAAGCTTGCATTTGCCAGCAATGTTTGAGATAATTGCCCATAATGCTTACGTACCAGGGAGCGATCGCAGCGAACCTTGGCGAAATGAGCGGTATTTTCAAATTGGCGATCGCGTATCAATTGGCTTTAATTCTAGTACCACCGAAGACCGAGAATTTAGCGAAGAAATTAAGCAACAACAGTTGATTGAGGGCGAAATTACTGCTATAGAAGTTAATTTTACCAGCACTTCAGAAGCACACATTGTTGTCCGAGGCTATGATGTTTCCCATCGCTTGCATCGCGGGCGCTACAATCGCTCTTTTTTAAATAATACCGACAGTGATATTGTGAAAAAGGTTGCGGCTGAGGTCGGTATTCAAATTGGTCAAGTCGATAATAGCGGCGAACCTCACGATTATGTGTTTCAAGAAAACCAAACCAATATGGAATTTCTGCGCGAAAGAACAGCGCGGATTGGTTTTGAACTGTTTGTGCAGGACAATAAGCTCTACTTTCGTCAGCCTAAGAGCGAAACATCCCTGCGGCTGGAATGGCTAGCTGATATTAGTAGTTTTAGCGTTCGTACCACGAGTGCTGAGCAAGTTAGTGGTGTAGAAGTTCATAGTTGGGACTACAGCCAAAAAAGATTAATTAACGAAACTGCCAAAGCCGAGCAAGTCGTAACAAGTACGGGTAACGGTAAAGGAAGTCGCACCAGCACGGCATTTAAAGGCAGTCAACCGCCTAAGATGATTGTAGTAGACCAACCAGTTTTCAAACCCAAAGAAGCTAAAACAATGGCTCAAGCTCTCTGCAACGAGCTAGGCGGAGAATTTGTGTATGCCGATGCCAAAGCTGAAGGAAATCCTAAAATTCGCCCTGGCAGAGTCGTGGAATTAGAAAAGATGGGGACTCGCTACAGTGGGAAATATTATATCACGGAAACTCGTCACATTTACAGTCAGCGCTTCTACCGTACAGACTTCAGCGTGCGCGGACTGCGGGAGGGAAGTCTTTTGTCTACCTTATCACCGCAAGTACATTTGCAACCCGGTCAAACTTTGTTGGTAGGAATTGTGACTAATAACAAAGATCCCCAAGGTTGGGGACGAGTAAAAGTTAAACTACCAACGCTAACTGAGCAAGATGAAAGCAACTGGGCAAGGGTTGTAGGTTTGGGGGCAAGTAATAATCGGGGATTTTATTGTTTGCCTGAAGTCAATGATGAAGTGCTAGTTGGTTTTGAACACGGAGATATTCATCGACCATACATCATTGGTGGCGTTTGGAACGGCAAAGACAAAACAGTTGAAACTGTAAATGAAACAGTTAACGCTAGAGGTGAAGTCAGGTTACGCACGATCAAAACTCGCACCGGACACACGATTCAATTTGTTGAAGAACCTCAAGGAAGAAGCAAAGCAGGCATTCATATCACAACTACAGGCAAGCACGAACTACATCTCAACGATAGCGATCGCCGTGTAGAAGTTACAACCAGTGGCGGTCATAAATTGCATCTTGACGATCGTCTAGGCTATGTGGAAGTTAAAACCACTAACGGTCATAGGATAAAAATGGAAGACCGCAGTTTGCCGCCAACGATTTCGATCAGTTCTATAGGGAATTTGTCATTAAGCGCTCGCGGGGAACTATCATTAAATGCTCCTATAGTGTCATTGGATGCTAAAACAAAAATGTCATTAAATGCTCCGATTGTGCTATTGAATGCTTTAGCACAAATGTCATTAAGTGCTAACGCGAGTATGCTATTAAGATCTCCAGTCCTTGGACTTGCTGCGCCTAGTATTTTGCTCGGTGGTATCCCTATCCCACCCCCAGCGTCAACTGTAGGATTAGCGCCACTGATTGCTGCAAGCCAAGCGGCAAATATCAGATTGCCATAATTGCTATTTGTTGTCAGGTGCGTTAGCGCTCAAAAACGCACCAAAATTTTAGACCTTAGTCTAATCGATGTTGCAATAGTGGATGAGAAAATGTTTTGATACCCCCTGGTTGAGATCTAAAGATGACTATGAACGAGCATCTGCACATCCACAAAAAAACTGGCTATCAGAGCGCTTCAACACCACAACACTCGTTATTTCAGTCGCGCCCGTTTGTAGTACAGCCGCAAACAGAAGAACAATCAGAGCAGCCCGATATAAAGACAGCACTTGAGCGTGCAAAGCGCTACGGCCATAGCCTCGATCGCATTAAGTTTGCCGAGGCTCCTGTGCAGCGCCCAGTACGCCGAATCGTGCAAGCTAAGCTAACGATTGGTGAACCTGGAGATCGGTACGAACAAGAAGCAGACAGGGTAGCTGCTTCTGTAGTCCAGCAGATAAATGCCCCAGTTCCCCAGCAGTCAACTCAAAGTCAATCTGTCCAGCGTGAAGCGACACCGGACGAAGAAGACGAATTAATGAACAAGCCGGATATAAGCGCTATCCAACGACAGGAGGAACAGGAAGAGGAAATTCAGGCGAAACCTGAAATTACGGCACTCCAGCGCCAGGAGGAACAGGAAGAGGAAATTCAGGCGAAACCGAACGTTTCAGACCTTGGGCGATCGCCATTACCTACCCAGGTACAGCGAGAAGCCATGCCCGAAGAAGAAGAACTACAAACTAAGTCAATCCTACAACGTCGGGAAGCGATCGGGGGCGGGGAAGCATCAACGGATGTAGAATCTGCCATAAACAGTGCTAAGGGAGGTGGACAGCCTTTAGAAGCAGGTCTGCAAAAGTCGATGGGGCAGGCGATGGGGGCGGATTTTAGTGGGGTGAAGGTTCATACCGATGCTCAGGCAGATCAGTTAAATCAATCCGTTCAGGCTCGTGCTTTTACAACGGGGCAGGATGTGTTCTTTCGTTCGGGTGAATATAATCCTGGGAGTCGGGGGGGGCAGGAGTTGTTAGCGCATGAATTGACCCATGTGGTGCAGCAGAGTGGTGCAGCGGTGCAGCGATCGTCTCAGCCACAGGAGCAGTTACAGCAAAACGCAGCCGCATCTTCAGTTGTGCAAAGGGATGATCGTGAGAATCAAGATCTTGATACCAGTTATGCGGTAGTTACAGCTACATCAAATGAAAGCCTTGGGGGAGGACATACAGCAATTTATCTAGATATATGTCGAGGTGGACGTCATCAATACCAAAAAATTCATTTAACATATGGGAATGACGACGCTACAGGAAGACCTAATACTCAAGATGCCTCTACAATTAGTGATTCATCAAGTGGATCGTCAAGTTTAAACTCATCACAACCTGGAAAAGGCGTTACTATCACGATTGAAGATGATAGGCAGCCCAGAGAAAAGGATAATCAAAAAAACTGGTATATTTCTGTTGAAAAGGCAGAAGCTCTTCTTGCGAAAGCTAGAGAGATTCAAGGTAATCAAGACATGTATAGTTATACGTTGTTAGGTGTATCACCATTCAAGAGAAAAGTTCTAAATTGCGCTAAGTTTGGCGAAATTATTTTGGGAGCAGCGGGAATTAAAGTTTCCGCCGGAAGGGTATTTAAATTACCTTCTAATCTGACAAAATGATAGTGCGATCGCTACCAAACCGTTACCGTTAAAGGGGTTATCTTAGTAAACTCTCGATCCGCAGTGGCTAAGCTTGCTAAATTTTGGATTGCCATTGCTGCGATCGCTGCATCAGGTAACTTCAACCGATACTGCTGACGAATACTAATAATTTTCTCAATCAAGGCTGTATCACTGGCGATCGAACCAACTACCTCCACTCGTTGAAGAAATTGTTGAGAAAGCTGGCGATCGCTTTGACCCAATCCCGAAAACGCCAGAAATTCAATTTGGCTAATAACAGAAATTCCGACCCAATTAGCGTTTCGAAGCAATTGGATGAGTTTTAGATTTCCCTGCAACAACGCCACAATTGCATTTGTGTCTAACAGATAGCGATTACCACTCATCTCGTAGCACTCGTTGAGTCGTTACTGCATCCCCCTGCCAGGTTAACCGTCCTGCCAAGTCAGAAAAATCATAGTTCGGTTTCTGAGCCTGGGGGGTGACTACAGGATTGAGAACTAGCACGATGTTTACCTGTCCTGGCGCAAGCTGCGTCGGAATATCAAGGCACAAATGAGCTGATTCACTAATCGTTGTTGTTAGCTGAAGAACTTCCATTAAAGTTTTCATACCCGATCGACGCTGACTTTATTTTATGCGATTACTGACCAACCTTGCGATCGCTCCTCGTAGTGCGATCGCATAGCTTGTAGGGTGCGTAAACGAAGTGCGATCGCCCGCTCTTATAGGGTGCGTAAACGTTGCGTAACGCACCCTCTCAACAGAAAACCAAGTGCGATCGCCTATAGGTTGGGTTGAGGGAACGACAACCAACCAATAAAGATAAAATAGGAAGCAAAATCAAATCACCTCGATCGCGATGAAAACATCAGCACTTCAGCAAGCTATTGAATCAGTAGAAAGTTTACCTATAGAAGATCAAGAAATCTTGCTGCATCTCCTGCAAAAACGATTACAAGAAAGGCGACGAACTAACTTATACCAAGAAGTTCGCGAAATTAAACAAGAATTTGCCGAAGGAAATGTAAAATTTGGCTCAGTCGATCAATTTTTAGCAGAATTAGATCGACCATGAAAATCGCTTGGACACCTAAATCTGTTCGTGCTTTTAAACGTCTAATCTGTAAAAACCCGAATCTTAAACCCCTAATTGAACAAACATTAAGCCAGTTAGCCGAAGATCCCTTTCATCCTAGCTTACACATCCACAAGCTTAAAGGCGATTTATCAAATATCTGGTCATGTTCAATTGATTATAGTTATCGTCTTTTATTTGAATTTGTAGAAAATCCTGAAGATCGAGAAGAAGCGATATTACTCATAAATTTGGGATCTCATGATGAAGTATATTAGCTAGTGCGATCGCTTGGATTTTGTGTTACAAGCAATCGCCTAATTTGTAGTGCGATCGCACTATCTTGTAGGGTGCGTTCACAAAGTAACGCACCGAACTAATCATCAGGTGCATGACGGCGTATACTTAGTGCGCTCGCCCGTAGCGACTGTCTTAAACCTTAAGCGATAACAAGAGTGCGATCGGTTTTACGCATTACGTCTCATAAAATACTTTTACACAAAACTATTGTGTTTGGGCTGTTGAATTTTTGGTAATCCGGATCAGAAAACGTAAAGCCTCATTCACCGCCGCCGAATCAGGAAACATTTCTGCCACATCAGGTTCTAATGTGACAGTTAAAATATTTGCCGGCTTTCGCCCTGGGCCTCTCGCCACTACTGGTAACTTAGTAAAATCATATTCATCACGCAGTTCATCTTCATATTCGGAATTAAATGTCTGATTCATAAACTCTCCGTTCTCTGCGAGTTGCAACTCTTGCACTAATCAAACGAGTTACTGAAAAACGCTCAGTATAGGCTACAACTAATAATCGTCGCTGCGCTGATTCACCCAAGATGATAAAACGCCTTTCTCCAATTGAATGCTCTGGATCGCTGAAGGTGATAAATAAGGGGTCGTTGAATACGGTTTTTGCCTCTTCAAAGGAAACCCCATGTTTTGCTAAGTTCTTTTCAGCTTTGTTTTCATCCCACTCAAACTGCATAAGTTAAATGTAGCATCGCTCAATAGCTAGAAGTGCGATCGCCTAATATTGTAGGGTGCGTTGACGAAGTAACGCACCGAACCAATCATAAGTGCGATCGCCGATCTTGTCTTATGCGTTAACGAAGTAACGCACCAATCTTAACGCACCCTACATAACAGACTTAATTTCGCATAAAAAATGGGTAATTTAAGACAACAAATCATCGATTAATACCCATGCCTAATTACCGCTCCAGCCAAACAGCCTGGTGGTACTTATTTCCTCACCCAAGTAACTTATCATCGCACTCCTTGGCTCATCAGCGACATCGCACGTCAGGCACTACGTCTAGCGATCGTTCATGTGCGTCAAAAATATCCCTTCACCATCGACGCATTTGTGCTTTTACCCGATCATTTCCATTGTTTATGGACATTACCAGAAGGAGATAGCGATTTCTCAACTCGACTGCGATTAATTAAAACCTTTGTCACTAAACAATATGGGAAGCAATTAGGAATTAATGCTGAGATTTCCACCTCTCGACAAAAACGACAAGAACGCAATTTATGGCAAAGACGATTTTGGGAACATCTGATTCACTCCGAGAAGGATTTTGTCAAACATTGCGATTATATTCATTACAATCCGGTACGGCATCAATTGTGTCAAGTTCCCCAAGATTGGCAATTTTCATCTATTCCTCGGTTTATGGCTCAAGCTATTTATCCGCCAAATTGGGGGATGAATGATATTACAGAAATGCCTCATACCATTTGGGATACGTAGTTGATGTGGTGCGTTACAACGTTTACGCACCCTACGTGGATTTGTGTAGCTAATGTTTTGTAAAAGTGCGATCGCAATTTGGTATAGAGTTTTCTGTCAGGCGATCGCTTATATTACAACATGGGAAAAGTGCCGCTATATTGCAAGAGCATGAGTTGTTCATTTCGACTTTTAGCTAATAGAGATATCCTTCCTGGCTAGATATTCTAGATGGCATATCTGGATGATAAGAGTCACCCTATGCCAGATTCATGGAACGACCAACGACAAAAACACTTAGGCACAGGCTTGACTTTCCCCTTGCAATTAAACGTGCAGGGAGAAATCAAGCTCAGCGCCCAAGCTCAGAAAGTCAAGGAATCAATCTGGATTATTCTACGTACCGGACTAGGAGAACGAGTCTATCGTCCCAACTTTGGATGTCGCCTGGCGGAACTAACTTTCGCGCCCTTAAATACTGATACACTGCTGCGGATTCGCTTATATGTCTTAGAAGCACTACAGACTTGGGAACCCCGCATTGTTGTTAATGAGGTGCGTACAGATCCCGATCCGGTGCGCGGGCGCGTGGATATTATCATCGACTATCAGCTGAAAGACTACCCCGATCCCTACAGCTTTGTCTACCCGTTCTATTTGGTTTCAATGTCGGAGTAACTGTGGAATTTGATTTCCTGCCAAAATTACCCAATTCCAACCTAGACGATCGCACTTTCGATGAATTAGTCGATGAGTGCATCCTGCGGATTCCTCGCTATTGTCCAGAGTGGACAGATCGCAACCTCAGCGATCCAGGCGTGACGCTGATTGAACTATTTGCCTGGTTGTCCGACCAAATGTTAATGCGCTTCAATCAGGTTCCAAGAAAAAATTATGTTGCCTTTTTAGAGTTATTGGGAATTCGCCTCCATTCCCCTAATCCAGCTCAAACCGATATCACGTTTTATCTAACTACAGATCTGCCAGAAGCTTACACAATTTCCACAGGTACGGAAGTTGCAACCGAACGCACGGAAACTGAAGAAGCGATTATTTTTAGTACGGATGAAGAGTTAACAATTGGTAAACCACGACTGCGACACTTTTTAGTTGCCTCAACTGCTGATGATACTCCCCAAGCACTAAGCGATCGCACTAGCCATTGGGATCGCCAGGGAGAAAGTGCCTGGACGGGAAACGAACTGGGGCTGTTTCCAGAACAACCACAACCTGGAAATTGCTTTTACCTAGCGATCGGCTCGGAAGAACCGCTCGAGGGCAACGTACTCGCTGTCAATTTTAAAGGAGCTAAAGGTACGCCTACCGGAATCGATCCCAATCATCCCCCGCGCCGCTGGGAAGCCTGGAACGGGAAAAGCTGGCAACCTGTATTGTTGCGTGAGTCTAATGATGGCACGCGGGGCTTTAGTTTTCATGAAGTTGCCCAGCAAGGAGGCAACCCCGAACAAGGAGGTGATGTAGTGCTGCACCTGCCCCAAAACTGGCCCAACACTAACTTTACCGCTTACCGAGGTCGCTGGCTGCGCTGCGTCTTAACAAATCCGAAATCGAATCAACAACCGAATTATGCCAGTTCGCCACGAGTGACGGGGTTAGCAGTGCGAAGTATTGGTGGCAGTGTAAGAGCTAGTCAAAGTATTACGATCGAGCGGGAACAGTTGGGAATCAGTAATGGTAAACCAGGGCAGAGTTTTCAGGTACAATCTCCACCAATTCTCAAGCGCGGGGCAGGTGAGTATATAGAAGTTGCTCCCCCCAACGGGCAGGTTCAAACTTGGAAAGAAGTTCCAGACTTTGCTGACTCTGGACCAGATAGCCTGCATTACACCATTGATTCTCTCACGGGAACCGTTCAGTTCGGGCCGCTGATTCGGGAACCGGAGGCACTGAAGTTGCAAACCCAGGTGCGAGAGGACATTCAGGATTCTTTGCCAGAGGAGACATTTGCAGGAGAAGAAACTCAGTTGCGGTTGTTAGAACGGCAATATGGGGCAGTGCCACCGCGCGGATCTGTCATTACAATGGTTGCTTATCGTACAGGTGGCGGAAAAAAGGGCAACGTGCAAGCTGGAACGCTGCGATTTCTCAAATCAGCAATTCCCTATGTTGCCAGTGTCACAAATCATTACCCAGCCCGTAACGGTGCGGATGCAGAGTCGCTCGATCAAGCTATATTACGCGCTCCTCGAATGCTTCGTAGCCGCGATCGCGCTGTGACGGCAGAAGATTTCGAGGTGTTGACCCTACAAGCGGAAGCGGGAATTGCCCGTGTCAAGTGCTTGCCTGCAAGTGAAAGTCGCTTTTCTGGCAGTGTCAGTTTGTTAATCGTACCTCAAGCGAATACAGATGCGATAGATCTAGGGTTGGGAATTGCGCCAGAACGATTTGCGCTCACGCCCACCTTGCAACAACAAGTTTTAAATTATTTGGATGAGCGACGGCTGTTAGGAGTCCAGGTGCATCTGCAAGCACCAGAATATACTGGAGTCGCCGTTCAAGCAGAAGTTGGGCTAGAGCCTGCTTACAATCATCCGACGGCGCGACGCGAAATCTTAAATCAACTTAGGGTGACGCTGTATCGATACCTCAACCCTTTGACTGGAGGACTAGAGGGAACAGGCTGGTCGTTTGGTCGCCCTGTCTATCCTTCAGACATTGTGGCTTTACTCCAAAAAATACCAGGAGTGCGCTATTTAGGAGCCGTATTATTGTTTTCCCTCCGCCGACAAGGTGAAACCTGGCAGCGCCAAACCACACCAGAATCATTCATCGATCCCGGACCCTTCGGCTTGATTTGTTCTTGGGCAGACGATCGCCTACGAGCCAGCCACGACATCCGACAAATTAATTCGTAATTCCTAATTAAAACAAGCAACTACTAACTACCGCGTTCCCAATCCGCGCATCCAAAATCTAAAATCCAAAATGATTTAAGTTATGGTTTCAGCCCTCACCCAGCACGGTATCAGCCTACAATTAACCCCGATGCAACTACCTGAAGCTGTCCCGCAGCCAAGTGTAGCGTTAGCCAGTCCAAACGAGCTAGCAACAGCAGCAGGTCAGGAGAACCTGCGCTGCTTAGTACTACACCCAGGAGAACCTGCCCGCATGTCGTTGCAAGTGCAGAACTGGGAAGCCCGCTCCCTACGGCTGATCTTGTGGATTGAAGGCAATTTTCCCCCCCACTGGTATAAAATTGTTACGCCATTCGCCCCGTCAACTACTCAAGTCAAGAATAACCGACCCAACAGCCGTTTGCGGCGATCGCCCGAAAGTTATCTACCTGCTGTAGAATGGCAGGAAATTGGTCCTGAGGGTATAGAAGTTCCGGCAAAAGGTAGCTGGAGGGGTGAGTTAGTATTTTCAGTTCCCAATAACTTTTTTGAAGATTGGCACGCCATTACCCCAGGCAAAAGAGAGCGCTTAAACCTTGACTTGCATGGCAGCCTCTCAGTTTACGCTCACCGCAGCATCAAACGCAGACCGATGCTGCAACTGATGGAGCAGGCTGACTTCAATCTGTACGTGCGTCCGCACAGTAACTATGTCAATTTTCTACCGATTCTGTATCGGGAAGTTGACTTTATTAACCGCTTTGTTGCTATCTTCGAGCAGGCATTTGAACCTGTTGTGAATAGCTTTAGCAGTATGTGGGCGAATTTAGATCCTTTGACTTCTCCGCAAGCGCTGTTACCCTTTTTAGCTCATTGGGTTGCTTGGTCGGTAGAACCCCACTGGAGCCTAAACCATCAGCGACGCTTAATTCGTCGGGCTGTGGAGATTTATCGCTGGCGCGGTACTCACAAAGGATTGCGCCTTTATTTGCATTTATATACTGGTTTACCTGAAACTGACCAGCATATTAGTATCACTGAACCTTTCGGTCAGGGAATGGTGCTAGGAAACTCCCGTTTAGGAGAGGATACCGTTCTAGGCGGTGGGAATCCCTATCACTTTGTCGTGCGGTTGCGAAGCGATCGCAACATTAAGATTGATGAGCAGTTGGTACGGCGAATTATTGACTCTGAAAAACCAGCTTTTTGCACCTACGAACTAATTATTGAAAATCCCTCTTAATCGGTATTCGTAGTTGGGAGTTGGTAATTTTTTTTACTTCCAACGAAAGACGAACGACGAACCATTACCCATTCCCCATTCTCTATATGACTCGCCCCTTTCCTGCTCCACCAATTAACCCTTTTGAACGCCTACAAGTTACTGATGGACTGTTGATTAATGCCGAACACTGGCGACGCGCTCATAATTACCACCGTCAGCGCCAGAACGTCCACTATCAATCGCTCAATCAACCAGGGATAGTTTGCGGTTTGGGAGTCAGCCCTCACGCACCTCCCAAAGGGGTAGCAGCTGTCTATCGCGATCAACGCTGGGTGCAGATTCAGCCCGGTATCGCAATCGACCTAGCCGGGAATTTGATCGTTGTGCCACAACCATTCGATTTTCGGATTGCTACTGAATTAAATGATTCCGAGCCAGTTGTCGTGTATTTAGTGGCGAGATACCGCGATCCAGATGAACTGGACGAGCAAAAACTGAGCGAGATCGTACAGGAAACATTTCGGATTGATGAAAAAAGCTCTCCTCCTGATAGCTTTGAAGTTGAGTTGTGTCGAATTCGCTTGCAAATCGACAAAAAAGAAATTACCCAGCCTGCCGATGTCTTTTTTCCTGGGTATGGCAACATCGATCTGCGCTATCGCACTCAGGCTCAAGCACGTCCTCAAGCTTTACTGCATATTGCCCAAGTTAATCATAGCGATCCTGAGTGCAGTCAGAATTTTGTCAATCTCTCTTACTTATTGCAAGCAGTTGAAGCGCTCTGTCCATCGCTGCGAGGTGCAGAGGCGATCAATCAGGTGGAATGGGCGGGCAATAATCTCCAATCTTACGATTTGCTTTACCTGACAGGACAGCAGGGATTATCGCTCAACACGCCCGAATTGAAAGCATTGGAAACTTATGTTAAATCTGGGGGAATCCTGCTAGTGGATGCGCCATCTGACGCAACTGAGCTGATTAAATCAGTGCAAGCCTTAGCTGTCCAGCTCAAAACTCCTCTCAAGCCGCTAGAGCAATTACGGCGCGATCATCCCTTACGCACTCGACCGTTTTTATTCGCAGCTCTGCCGTTGGTGAATCAACAAATAGTTCAACTCCAAGTAGGAGGGGGTTTAATCTTGACGATAGGTAATTTAGCCTCTGCTTGGGGATTGGATGAAGACTTAAGTTTGTCGCGCGTGACGATTCGCACAGCCCAGGAGTTAGGTGTTAATATCCTACACTACGCTTGGAAACGCCGACAACTGATTGAGTTGCAAGGCAATCGCGTTCGTGATGAAAGTTGACACGGTTGTGTTGCAAAAAATATTTGAAGTGGATAAAATCCTCTAGAACCAAGATTGTTTATGCAACAACTCCGAAGGTGTCTGCAATAAATTGTACTTGACCTATAATATCTCCTTTACTTACTCGTTGAATCTGTCCTTTACGAATTATATTCATCATTTCATAGCCAATAATTGTTCTTCTAGCAGTGTGAAATGATTTGAATCCTAAACTAGGACTGACCAATTTTTTGATGAAGCGATGGGTACGCAGCTCTACCATATTGTTTAAGTATTTATTTTGTCGTAACTCACGCTTCTTGAGAAGCGTGTTTCTTCTGTCTTCAACTCCTCATCAGCTATAGGATAAGCAGCATTTTTGTCTAGATTAAGGGGCGCCACAAGTAATGGAACAAAAAATGGCAATAAGCCATGTATATACATAATTCCCTCAGTATATACATGGTAGAAATAGAGCAAAAGCCAATAAGAACCTGCCCTACGCCGCTGCACTAAACCACTTTACGTGTATGCATTACAGGCTTATTACGGTTTTCTGTTCCGATGATTGTTGTACCCCTACGTCTATTGTAGCTACCCAAAAGTGTTGGCAACTCAGGAGTCTACTAGCTACAATGTAAGCAAGTAGTTACTTGCAAAAATGATTCATTTGAAACAAGGGACAGCAAAAACTCGCACTCGTCTGCTCAAAGCGGCGATAGAAGTGTTTTCAACACAAGGCTTCGTTGGAGCCACCACCCGTGAAATTGCTCGTGTCGCGCAAGTAAACGAAGTCACATTGTTTCGGCATTTTCAAAACAAAGAGCAACTCTTAGCTGCCGTTGCCCAACATATAACTGCATTAAAGGCAGAGGCGCTTGCCCATCAAGATGAGTGGATGCAGGATTTGCGCCACGACCTCCTGCACTATGCATGGCTTCATGACAATATGCTTGAGGAGTATGAAGCCCTGATCCGGATGTTCATTGGCGAAGCCCAACGGCATCCTCATGAGGCACTTCAGGTTTTCCAGCAATCTTTCCTACCCTTACGTGAAAAGCTTGTTGCCTATTTAGATAACTGCATTGAACATGGCAGGGTCCGTCCCGATCTAGACCTACCACTGGTAGTGGATCAATTTACTGGGATGCTGCTAGCTGGGATGCTACGTCGTCATGTTGCTCCAGTTGCACGGGGCTACAGCCGTAACCAGTACATCGAAGGGTGTGTGAATCTGTTTGTGCGTAGCATCGGTACAGCATGATCAAATCCAAGTTTTTCTTCGACACCACCTGCGGTCTAGTGTATTTCTACAGAGGGATTTTTTGTGTTCTCAAGCCGTTAGCACCTGTTCCGTAATAAAGAAAGGCAGGCTTCGCCTCACGCGCTCAGCGTTCGACCAAGACTCACGCCGAAGTCCGAACGGTCTTTTTGTCCTCTTAGCGTGATATCAATGGTTTTCTCGTTATCTAATGAAGACCTGCCTTTCTTGATTTTTGGACAACCCCTTACCATTCATCTGGCTCAAAAAAATTGAAACGTATTGACTACAATTTGGCAGGTTATGTACAAGGACCGCTAAAGTGGGCGATCGCGCTGACAGCATCGTTAGGTGCAATTTTAGAGGTGATTGATACCAGCATTGTTAACGTTGCTTTGACGGATATCCAAGCCACATTAGGTGCAACCGTTAGTGAAGTAGGTTGGGTGGTAACAGGATATGCAATCGCTAATGTTATTCTCATTCCCCTCTCTGCCTGGTTGGGAGATGTTTTCGGTAAGAAAACCTACTTTGTCTTCTCAATGGCGGGTTTTACGGTCGCCTCTGTACTGTGTGGTTTTGCGATTAACCTACCCATGCTGGTGGTTGCCCGTATCCTTCAAGGTTTATTTGGGGGCGGACTGCTTGCCAAAGCCCAAGCTATTTTGTTTGAAACCTTTCCACCCGCTGAACAGGGCATGGCCCAGTCGGTGTTTGGCGTGGGGGTAATTGCCGGACCTGCAATTGGCCCCACTCTAGGAGGCTACCTAACTGATACACTGGGATGGCGCTGGATTTTCTTCATTAACTTGCCAATCGGTATTGCGGCAGTAGTAATGGCGATCGCCTTTTTGCAGCCTGATCGGGCTAGACAAAAGCAAACTCAGCAACCTATTGATTGGTGGGGAATTGGGCTGCTGGCTCTAGCAGTCGGCAGTTTACAAGCATTTCTAGAAGAAGGGGAGCGAGATGACTGGTTTGAATCCAGTTTTATCACCACTTTAGCAGTAGTAGGTACAATTGGGCTAGCACTATTCATCTGGCGGGAATTAAATACGAAAGCCCCTGCGGTAGATCTGCGAGTGTTGCGCCATCATTCATTAGCGGCGGGTAGCCTCTATTCTGGCATTTTGGGTATGGGACTTTACGGTGCGCTGTTTGCCGTGCCGTTGTTTGCTCAAGGAGTGTTGGGATTTTCGGCAACACAGACTGGGTGGTTGCTCGCCCCAGGAGCGTTAGCATCGGCAATTATAATGGTTTTGCTGGGTAAGATTTCGAGCAAAGTAGATGCTCGATTTCTAATTGGAACTGGAGCAGTAGGGACAGGCTTAGTCATGTTCCAACTCGCACAGATTACACCTCAATCGGGTACGGACGATCTATTCTTGCCCCTAGTTTGGCGCGGAGCAACTACTGTGTTAATGTTTTTACCGCTCAGTTTAGCAAGTCTGGGTTCGCTACCAAAACAAGATGTATCTGCTGGATCGGGCTTTTACAACCTGTCTCGTCAGCTTGGAGGCAGTATCGGAATTGCCATTCTGACAACACTGTTAGATCAACGGGAAGCATTTCATAAAGCTATCTTGCTAGAAAAAGTCACTTCTTTCGATCCACAGACGAATCAGCGCCTCGATACACTCACTGCCTTATTCCAAAATCGCGGTTTCGATGCAACAACAGCCCATCAACAAGCTTTGGCAGCACTCAAGCAATTAATCGATACGCAAGCCGCAGTTTTATCTTATGCTGATATTTTTCGCTTTGTTGGAGTTATTTTCTTTTGCTCGTTGCCGTTATTGCTGTTTTTAGGTAAGGGAGGAGCCAAAGCTAAAGCACCAATAGCTCATTAATAAGCAAGGCAAAAGTCAAAAGGATAGAAAATTGCTATAAGGTAGGGTCTGTCTCACTGGGGCATCGCTCCCCTTTTTTATCTAATACCAAGTCGTAGACAAACTTGTAAGATTGGAGCAAGCGCTTGGAATACTCAATTGGGTTGTGTTGCAAAAACTGATTAAGGACAAACGAGCTGTATCAATTAGCTCGTCAAAAGCCGCTACTCCAAAAATTTGATACACGAATTCTACCTGAGAGATAATTTCTCCTTTTTCGACACCTTGAAAATTGTCCTTTACGAATCATGTTCATTGCCTCGTACCCTCTCAATGTTCGTCTTGCCGTGTTGAACCTGGCAAATCCCATCCCAGGATTGACTCTTCGTTTGACGAACCGATGGGTACGTAGTTCCACGATGTTATTAAGGTACTTGACTCTTCGGAGTTCAGCAGTTGAGGGAAGAGGAGGATCGGCTTTGAGTTCGTCAATAGCTGGGGGATAAGCCGCATTCTTATCCACATTTATCACCCGTGGCGTCTGGTTATGAGCCGCATTCCTTACCTTACGGAAAAATCGTTCTGCCGCCCGTGCGTCGCGTCTAGCACTTAGCATAAAGTCAAGGGTATTACCAAGGGAATCGACTGCCCGATAAAGATACTTCCACTCGCTTTTCACCTCTATAGAACCCAAATGGGATCTATGCATTTGCTAGCCGTTTGAGCATCAATCT
>CAXTYC010000040.1:0-46332 GCA_964248365.1 uncultured Chroococcidiopsis sp.
TTCGAACCCCCGACACCGTGGTCCGTAGCCACGTGCTCTAGTCCACTGAGCTACACGCCCTTGCCAGAGAAATATATTAACACAATTTGGATAAATGACACAAGAAGATCTCACTACTGCCACCCCTTTGACTCATCTGGATAGTCAGGGGCAAGCTCAAATGGTTGATGTGTCTGGCAAAGCCCCCACTTTTCGCAAAGCAGTAGCAGCTGGAAGGGTGCGGATGGAACAAGCGACCTTTGCCGCGATTCAAGCCGGAAATATCCCCAAAGGGGATGTATTGGGAACCGCAAGGCTAGCAGGAATTATGGCAGCCAAACAGACATCAGCGCTGATTCCCCTGTGTCATCCCTTACCTTTACAGAAAGTAGAAGTGCAAATCACACCCCTTCCTCAACTGCCTGGTTATCAAATTACGGCATCAGTTAAAACTAAAGCAGAAACGGGCGTGGAAATGGAAGCACTTACAGCAGTTTCTGTTGCTGCCCTCACCTTGTATGATATGGCAAAAGCTTTGGAAAAGTCGATTCAGATTGAATCGATTCATTTGCTCAGTAAGACAGGCGGGAAGTCAGGAGACTATCAATCATAATTCGTAATTGGTAAGTCGAAATTCGGAATTATTGTGACGTGGGTAAAGGCGGGTTTTTAAGATATATCTATTAGAAAACAGACAATTAAAAAAACCTGCCCCTACAGATTAGACCTCTTGCACGAATATTTTGTAGGGGTGGGTTTAATTAAAATATCTGTTCTCAACACGAGTTTTTTGGTGAAGATCGCCCCTACAGATTTTAAGAAACCGCAGCGGCTGTTTTAGACAGGTACTTGGAGACAATTTTCAGCACAGACTCAGGTTGAATAGGTTTTACCAGGCTGTCGGATATCCCCACCTCCTTAGCACGGACTGGATCAATAGCGTTACCACTCAAAAGCACAATTCCAGTGGTGCGGAAATGAGAAATTTGGCGTAATTTAGCGCAAATTTCGTAACCATTCATATTAGGCATGACTAGATCCAAAAAGATAAAATCTGGTTTACGACCCAACAGTGTGGAGATTGCCCGTAGTGGATCTTGTATTGCCACAAATTGATAGCCAGCTGCCGTTATAATTTGTTCCATAGTTTGACAAACTAATGGACTGTCATCAATACAGGCAATTAAAGATTTGCTAGGAGTAGCCTGTACTGGGGATGCTGGTGGGTCAGATGGTGCTGGCGCTGGTGCAGCAGAGTTATTGGGCTTGGGTAAATCGGGAATTTCTATCAACTCTACCATGCCAGCTTGAATGTAAGGTAGCAAAGACAAGGTGACATCTGTTGCTTGACGCTTCATTTGTATGGCTAGATCTCGCAGGGTACGTTGCCCGTCGAGTAGCATTGTCAGTTGTCGGTATAATGCAGGCGAAGTTTTTTGCCCAAGCAACTCTGGATGCTTGATCGTGGGCGCTTTGTTAGGTAATAAGTTTGTAAGATTAGCAGTTAGCCAGCTTTGCCATAGTTTTTGGGCTGCTGCAATTACTTGTTCAAATTCAATTAGTAGGAGTTGGAATGGTAGGGGATTTTCTGTCGCAGTTTGATACCTAATCTGCCCAGATTGTAGGATGTCAAATAACACTTCGGTAACAATTTCTTGAATCATCGGTGTTACTTGCTCTCGATTAATTTGTTGCTGCTTGAGCAATAATCCCAATAATAGATATTCCCAAGCCTCTCTAGAAAAGAGTTCATCCGGCAAGTTTAACTGATTGACTTGAATTTGAGGACAATATGTGGCTAAATTTCTGGTCCAACGTCTAACCGAGTTCGTGCCGCCAGTAGCGTACACAATTCGACCTTGGTACAGGTAAAATATCCATTCCTGCTCACAATGAGCTTTTACTAAAAATTTGCCCGTAAACTGAGCCGACTTGAGAGATGCAAACTCCAACGCCAAAGTATTAGTGTTATGATGTTGAGCTTGGACATTATCAATAATAGTGTTTTGCTGATTACTATCACTAATAGTGTTTTGACAAGTGTTTTGCTCAGAAGGGTTATGATTACTGCTGCGTGAAGCGAGTAATTGTTCTGCATAAGCGGCGATCGCTGCTTGTTTTTTAAGACGAGCTGCGATCGCTCCTAATAATTCAGCCTTAGTGAACGGTTTAGTTAGATAATCATCCGCGCCTCTTTCCATTGCTCGACGCATATCTGCTCTGTCAGCTAAAGCTGTAATAAAAATGAAAGGCATCAGTGCTGTAGCTGGCTGTTGACGCAATGAAGAAAGCACCTCATAACCATCAACTTCAGGCATCACCACGTCACAAATAATCAAATCGGGTTTATGTTGACGCGCCCAATTAAGACCTACACGACCATTTTCTACTCCAATAGTGTCAAACCCCTCAGCCTTTAGCTGTTCTACAACATTATTTCTGACTAACTGCTCGTCTTCTATTACCAAAATCTTTGTCATTTAGCTATACCTACCTGCATAACGGTTAAAGAAACAATAGGAACACAACACCTGTAAAAACTGCTGTTCGCAACTGCAAGCACAACACTCGTAAATTTCGTCCCCTGGGATTATAAATAGAACCACATAACTGACTACCCCCATCGACAATCGCAACTACTTCTCTTAATTAGTTTGCCCATTTCTGCCGACAGGCTTATAGAATTTTGGAGCCATAGATTTTAGATTTTGGTCGCGCAATAGACTTGGACACCCCCCCCGACCCCACGTAAAGTGTCCGCGCAAAGCCGCTAAGAGGAAAAGGAGACCCACGACCCACGACAGGAGAAAGAATAGTTAATTCTTCGTCCCCCCCTGCTCCCCAAGCCTTCCCCTGCTCCCCCTGCTTTCACGCGCTGGGCTAGCCCCTAAAAAGTGCCATTAGAATCGAGAAAAATGTAGAATGAGGCAGAAAGATCCGCTTATAATCCTTGTAAACATTAATAAGTAACAAATATTACTATCTATGCCTCCCCGTTGGCCTCGTAAACCAGACCGTCGTGATCCTGCCTACCGCCGCTTAGACGACCGGATGAATTTTGCTATGCACGTTGCTATATTTGCCGTATGTAATTCGGGTTTGTGGTTTTTCCACAACTTAAAGTCTATTGACTGGCAGTGGTTGCCTTGGTTAACTAGCAGTTGGGTAGTGGTACTGCTGCTACATCTAATTTATATATCTGCGATCGCCGACTATTCCCAACCAACACCAGCAGATACGCCCCCCAAATCTACCATTAGCTAGACTAAGACTAGCTCGGTGTTAGAACTTCGGACAGTGGAATTATTCAATCAGTTGAGCGAAGGTTTCTGTGTAGATTGATTGTTTATCACTGCAAAAGAGTTAATTCTCATGGCTAGACAGAATACTACAGAAATTCTTGAAGCGATCGCCTCGGAAATTGGCGAAAGCGTCTACATGGATATTGCTAAGTGGCATCTTTACCTATCCGATGCCCACTTACACACGGTTGTTGCCGAGCAAGTGTATCCAATTTTGACGAGCCAATCCCTAGACGAAGACAAAGTTTTACAAGTCTTGCAAAAGATTCCAGTTAAAATCGGTGGCGGTAGAAGAGAAATTCCTTTAATCGATTTTCTACCCGTGCAATGTCAAGTTAACTTGATGGACATTCTGGAGAAATATCAGCGTGAACTATAGCCCTGATGTAAATATTGATTAAAAGTTTGCCTAATTGAGCAATATCAGCTTAAATCTTGCATCAGGATTACTGTTAGCCAAGAAACCCAGTTCTTGGCTAATAGTTAAAACTTGTTCAAACAGGTTAAAAACGTCTGTTACTAAGCTAAGGTATACTTAAGCTTTTAGCCCGAAATTTATTCCAGGGCGAAAAGTGCCTGTCGGATCAAGCAAAGTTTTTTAGTTATTCATTGGCGGTAATATCGTCCTCTACATCGCCTAGCGTCCAACCATCGGCTAGCCTGCGAGTATAGTCTTTAATAGTGCTGCGACTAGCGTTGTTACCTGTGATGTCACGATAAATATCTTTAACCACATCTCTAGCTTCACCACTAGCGGCGATTTTAGCGCGGATATCTCGTAGCGAATCACCTTTTTCTAACCGTCTAGTGTAGGTGCGCTCTTCATCACGATTAGCCCTTCGCCCCAAAACTTCTTGATAAATCTGGTCAATATCATCGTAGTAATAATCATCTGCGCTACGACGACCGTTGCGATCGCCACGATTAACCCTAATCTCGACTCTTTGATCGATATCATCGCGGCGATCTATATTATCATTATCACGTTGGCGATCGCCTCTATCCCACTGCCAATCGTATCTATCTCCATCGGACGAGCGCTCAATTGTTTGTTGCTCATTAGACTGACGCACTACATCTGCTTGAACTTGACTTGCCAAGCTGATAGAAATCAGTAGTGCTGTTGACAAAATTCTAAATTTCATCTTCTTTCCCTCCAAGAGGTAAAAGCCAGTTATCGGTTAAGTAAATAGTTTTTAAGAATCAATCAGCACTACCAATGTTCCCCAGCGACAATAGGGGCAGGGGAGCAGGGGGGCAGGGGGGACTCGGAGTCCCCAGTTCCAAAGGAACTGGGGATAGGGGGGCTTCGGGGTCACTCGCGTAGTGGGGTTGGGGGGAAGAGGGGGGCGCAAGGAGCTTCAGGGGAGTTCTATGAACTACTCCGCCTATGCTGGCGGCATAGACGAATCTCGTTTCTTCGCCCAAGCTTGCTTCCATCCGCCAGTGGCAACACAAGTAGAGGCTTGGACTCCACGAACATTGACCTGGCTAGTTCCTAACCCAGAAAGGTAATTGAGACAAATCGTCGCGGTGGCAATATCACGTCCAATAGTGTAGGAGCATTTTTCGCAGCAATGTATGCGCTCTGACAATTCTTTATTTCGCTGATGATTACAGGCAGGGCAAGTCTGACTGGGTTTGATTTTTTTAGTTGGAACCCAGATTAAGAATCCTCCTGCTTCCTGAAGTTTATAATCAACAATTGTGAGGAATTTCCCCATACTAACGTCAATAATTGAGCGGTTAAGCCCTGCTTTTTGACGTTTTCTCTTACTCTTTTTAGCCTGGCCAGTCATGCCTTTGATATTTAATTCCTCAGTGGCAACCAGACTATAACCGTCTACAATATGTGCTGCCATCTTATGCGACCAATCTTTTCTTTGCTTGGCTACCTTGCGCTGTAGTTTAGACACTCTGACTCTATTTTTTAGCCAACGCCCTGATGCTTTGATTTTCTTTTTCTTATTGGGTGCGCGTTTTCTCCCTAGTTGTTTTGATGCTGTCTTTATTTTCTTTAGAGTCTTTCCTAAAAATCTAGGATTAACTATTTCCGTTGCTTTTTCACTATCCCAAAGCGTGATAGCACTCTCGCAACCTAAATCCATGCCTACAGCACCAGTATTAGTAAAACGGCGCTCTGGAGTACAAATCACTCTAGAGGAATATTGCCGGCATCGGCTCCTTTGGGGTAAACAATTTTGCTGCTCTAAATATGAAACCGAATGCTTATAGTGTTTCCATTGTGTTTTCCTATTTGCTATGGCGGCAAGATATAGAGTCGCGTGTAACCGTCGCCAATCGTGAAGATTTTCTTCCTATTGACTGGTTGGGTAAAGCCTAAAATTGACGCGACCGATTATACTCATAACCTAAATACTGCAATATAGTGTACAGCGGGTCAAATCACTTACATTCTCATAGGTATTGCGTTTACAGGATAACATTACATATAGTGTTTGTGAGGAAGTCCCGTAAAAAAGTCATAACCGCCCAAATTCTTGAGCGGCTTCGGGAAATATTTTCTAGGTTGTGTCAAAACCAAAAAAGTGAGTTATTGGAATTTAGTGGCAAAAAGGATCATGTCCATCTACAAGTAGATATTTCGCCTGATGTTCCGCCATCAAAGCTAGTCAATACCCTCAAAACTATTTCTAGTCGGATGATTAGGAAAGAATTTGCCAACCACATTAATAAGTTTTATTGGAAACGTGTATTTTGGACGGGAGTGTACTGTGTGATTACGGCACGGTAGTGCGCCCCTAGAAGTTCTTAAAACTTACATCCGCCAATCAGAATGAACCTGTCGATCCTGTTTGCCGCTAACCCCGCCCATGATTACATGGGCGAGGAATGCGCGGCGGTTGATTGTTCAAAAGATCGAAAACATTCCACGCTTGCACAACAGATAACTCACAAAAGCCGAGGGTTTTCTTATCGCCAATGCGTGTACCGTTAAACTAGATACGACTCGCCGCATAATCCGTACGACCTGGAATATGGCGGAAAAAAATGGGAAACCGATGTAACTAGGACGGCTCTTACTGGACTTGCCCCCGTCACAATACACAGCCCCCTTTTATACTTTAAGGGCAAGACAAAAAGCCTGTCCATTTTTTCAGCCCCAGCTCCCACACACAAAAGAGCCATTTTTTTCAGACGAGGTACTTAATTGAATTTAGGAGGCATCTGTTAAAGATCCTTCACTAAACTTCATAATAACTGTTAGTTGGTCTTGCATCTCAATCCTACTGCCCTTAGCTATACCTTTGGCATGAAAAGATTTTGCGTCTGTTGAGGTAAAAAACTCTAGATAAAGACCTTTTTTACCAGGAAAAGACGACATAAAAAATAAAGATAGCCGCGCTCGTTTAGGGTTATTTGTTGGTATTATGGGGGATCTGTGTTGAAGGCGCGGGAGGTAGTTCCTGAAAAATATTGTCAGCCCTCTTCTCGTTTTCTGTTGTGCGACGTTAAGTTGTTTGTTGGATTTAAGGGTGCCTCCTGCGAAGAGAAAAAAAGGGAAGGCTCTTTTGAGTGATTTGTTGTGCCGCGTAGGTTATCTATATAGTTTAAGCGCAACCTTTAATTCCTGCGCCTCACCTCGCGGCTGACAATATTTTTTTGTCGCCATGTTCCAAGTCTTTATTTTTTACGCGCCTCCATCGGATTCCCAGGAGCCATCCGACATAAAAAAATAAGACAGCCTTCAACGGGAGGTTATTTGTCGGGGAGTCTTCTGCCAAAAATTGAGCCTGGCTTCATCAGTAATCTAGCTCGGCACAACAGACAATCTTTTGGGTTTAAAGCCAGCCTCAATTTTTTAGGGCAACATTCCAAGGAGCCCTTGAGATCTTAATACAAGGCTGTCTTATTTTTTTAACGTATGTCGTGTTCCCAGGATATGCCCTTTTGAGCGCAAATCCGCTTTTCATCAAAAATTGCTTTCTAAAATCCTTCTTTTTGAGCTATAGCAATTTTGAGATGAAAATACAAGATACTATGCAAGCTGACTTAAAAGACTATCTCCCGAATCTCATCACGTCGGTGGTGCTATTTATGCTCGCGTTGATGAGCGTTGCTCATCATTCCAGCTTTTAGTTTGCGCCTTCCATTGCCAAGCATAATCAGCTTTTAACCCAAGAAATCGGTATGAGTGCGTTTCTTTTGTTTACCATTTTTAGCCCGCTCTAAATTTACAGATCCTAGTAAAATGCGATCGCTTCCCCGAAATAGATAAGCCTGAAACCCAGTGTACCAAAATGTTGACTTACCTTTTTTCACTTGCCTTGGGCGATCGCCATTGCTTTTGTTCAAATTCTCCGCTTACCCCTGCACCCTTTTGTTCCGCTTTGCTTTGATTTGACATCTTTTATATAGCAATCCTATTTGAGTCATGAAATACGAGAGCAAAGTCGTCATTTGTCAATAGTCATTTGTCATTGGTGTTAAAAACTCGTACACTCGTACTATTGACGCGGGAACAGCCAAAATAATTGTTCATTGTTCATTGTTCATTGTTCATTGCTCCCCTTTTCCCACTCTCCCATCTCTAAAAAGATCAGGGCGGCGATCGCGTGTGCGTTGAATTTGTTGCTCATAGCGCCATTGGGCGATCGCTTGATGATTTCCCGACAGCAGCACTTGGGGTACTTTCCACTGGCGAAACTGCGCCGGACGAGTATACTGAGGATAGTCCAACAGTCCCGCCTCGAAACTTTCAGCTTTCAAAGACTCAACTTTGCCTACGGTTCCAGGTAACAGGCGCACTACTCCATTAATTAGCGCTAAGGCGGGAATTTCTCCCCCAGTTAGCACGAAATCCCCCAAGGAAATCTCCCGCGTGACTAAATGCAGTACGCGCTCATCTACACCTTCGTAATGACCACAAATTACGACTAATTGGTCATAATTGGTTGCCAATTCTCGTAACAGTGGCTGATTCATCGTTTGACCTTGAGGAGTCATTAAAATTACCTCTTGCCGAGGTAAAATCGGCAATGACTCGACGGCAGCAAAAATTGGTTCTGGCTTCATCAGCATCCCCACACCACCGCCGTAAGGTTCGTCATCAACCTTATGATGCTTATCTTCTGTGTAGTCACGCGGGTTAACTAGATTTACCTGGGCAATCTGTTTTGCTAAGGCTTTTCCTAGCAATCCTGAACTTAGGGTAGAAGTAAAAAAGTCGGGAAATAGGGTAATTATATCAAATCGCACAGAAATTTATGATGAATAAGACTAACTTGGATGAAAGCAACTAGCAATGATGGTAATTAGTCATGGGTGTTGAACGTGAGACGCGCAGCAGCAGAAACAGACGCGCGATCGCATCTTCTGGACAGACTTGTTAAAAATATAACTGGGGTAGTTTGCGCGAATCGATACATTTAAGCTACAAAATTTCTGAATGTAGAGGTAGCACAAAGTGATACTTATTATTTAAATTATGTTTAAATATTTTCACACCTGCGAATCATTTATACTCTAAAGTTAAAAACTTCAAGGGCTATGGCATCAGCGGGGCGACGAATGCTGTTTAGGATGGCTTTTATCGTTTCAGACGCGGTAATGACCAAACCGCTGGAAAGAGTTGGTGTGAGGCGCAAGGTTGGGTTGAAGGACTTGAGGCTGAGGAGAGAATAAACACAATGCTGCAATTAGAAGCTGAATCGCTAAAAATGAGAACTCCCCAAGCCACAAAAACTGCTGTGCTAATAATTGGTGGTGCAGAAGATAAGGTTCATGGACGTGAAATCCTGCATACTTTTTTTGGTCGTGCTGGATCGGGCGATGCTCACATAGCTATTATTCCCTCTGCCTCTCGTGAGCCAACCATTATTGGCGCTCGTTATTTTAACATCTTTGAAGAAATGGGGGCAAAAAAGATTCAAATATTGGATATCAGAGAACGGCAACAGTGTGATGAATCAGAAATTCAAGCGTGTTTATCCGCCTGTACGGGAGTATTTTTAACAGGTGGGGATCAACTGCGGCTATGTGGTGTATTAGCTGATACACCAGCAATGGAAATTATTCGGCAGCGGGTGAGCCGCCAAGAGCTAACGCTAGCAGGTACAAGTGCGGGGGCGGCAGTGATGGGGCATCATATGATCGCAGGCGGAGGTAGCGGCGAGTCTCCGAATCGGGCGCTAGTGGATATGGCAGTAGGGTTGGGGATTTTCTCCAATGTAATTGTGGATCAACACTTTCACAATCGCAATCGCATGGGACGGTTAATTAGTGCGATCGCCAGCCATCCAGATCGCTTAGGCATGGGGATTGATGAAGATACCTGCGCTTTGGTCGAAGGAGATGGGACATTGCAAGTGATGGGTAAAGGTACTGTCACTATAGTTGATCCTGGTGAAGTCTCTTACACTAATCATGCTGATGTCGCCGCCAATGAACCACTGAGCATTCATAATCTACGAGTTCATGTCCTGGGCTGGGGGGATCGCTATCACCTGCATGAGCGTAGAATCTTGGCTCCCCAACAGACGCTACCCCACTTAGACTTCGATGGGAGCAAATAAATTTCTCGTCAGGGCAGCAGGGGGAGCAGGGATCGCTGTGGGGAGCAGGGGGGCAGAGGAGCAATTCTAGCCACTGGTTCCACTGGTTCCACTAGTTCTACTTTCCTTTACCCTTTACCCTTTGGTTAGCTAAGAGTTGTTATGTTTTAACAAAAAGAAAAAACTGTTCATACAGAACAGTTTATGCAGACGTTTTGGCTAGAAACTAGTAAACTGGTTCCGAATCTCCATCCCTTTGCTTCTTCCCATGAGAATCCTCAAAATCCTGACTTTACGCGGTCCCAACTACTGGAGCATTCGACGCCACAAGCTAATCGTCATGCGACTCGACTTGGAAGACTTAGCCGAGAAGCCATCAAATGAAATTTCAGCCTTCTATGAAGGATTAGTGGAAACACTACCAAGCCTAGAGGCGCACTTTTGTTCCCCAGGCTGTCGGGGAGGCTTCTTGATGCGGGTGCGAGAAGGCACGATGATGGGACATATTGTGGAACACGTCGCCCTAGAATTGCAAGAACTTGCCGGAATGCGAGTAGGCTTTGGTCGCACACGCGAAACCTCCACACCTGGAGTTTACCAAGTGGTGATCGAGTACAAAGATGAGCAAGCTGGGCGCTATGCCGCCCGTGCCGCCGTGCGTCTATGCCAAAGTATTGTAGAAAGAGGGAAATATCCTCAATCCGAATTAGAGCAAGATTTACAAGACCTAAAAGATCTCTACCGAGATTCGGCTTTAGGACCTAGTACCGAAGCAATAGTCAAAGAAGCAGAAGCTAAAGGCATTCCCTGGATGCAATTGGGTGCTCGCTTTTTGATTCAGCTAGGCTATGGTGTGAACCAAAAGCGGGTTCAAGCAACCATGACCGCTCGGACGGGAATCTTAGGAGTAGAACTGGCTTGCGATAAAGAAGGCACTAAACGTATCCTGGCAAACGCTGGCGCGCCTGTGCCAAAGGGAACGGTAATTAGCTATTTAGATGAATTAGAAGATGCGATCGCATCGGTCGGCGGCTATCCCATCGTGATTAAGCCCCTAGATGGTAATCATGGCAGAGGGATCACAATTGATATTAAAAATTGGTTAGAAGCAGAAACAGCCTACGATGCAGCAAGAGATGTTTCCCGTTCAGTAATTGTCGAGCGTTATTACGTTGGGCGTGACCATCGGGTACTAGTAGTAGATGGCAAAGTAGTAGCAGTAGCTGAACGAGTGCCAGCCCATGTGGTAGGAAATGGTGTAAATACAATCTTGGAACTGATTGAACAAACAAATCAAGATCCAAATCGCGGCGAAGGACACGACAATGTACTCACCCGCATCGAACTTGATCGCACCAGCTACCAGCTTCTAGAACGGCAAGGATACACTCTAGAAACAATCCTGCCAAACGGTGAAATCTGCTATCTTAGGGCAACGGCAAACTTGAGTACAGGCGGAATCGCTGTCGATCGCACCGATGATATCCACCCAGAAAACGTCTGGCTGGCGCAACGAGTAGCTAAAATTATCGGTCTGGATATCGCAGGCATTGATATTGTTACACCAGATATTAGCCGACCTTTACGAGAAGTGGGTGGTGTAATTGTAGAAGTTAATGCCGCCCCAGGCTTCCGAATGCACGTTTGTCCTAGTCGCGGTATTCCCCGCAACGTAGCAGGTGCAGTGCTAGATATGCTGTTCCCGCCAGGGACACCTAGTAGAGTACCGCTGATTGCCATAACTGGTACGAATGGCAAAACCACCACTACCAGATTGATAGCTCACATCTTCAAACAAACTGGTCGGATTGTTGGTTACACTACTACTGATGGCACTTATATCGGCGACTACCTAGTAGAACCAGGAGATAACACAGGTCCCCAAAGCGCTCAACTGATATTACAAGATCCAACCGTAGAAGTAGCCGTTTTGGAATCGGCAAGAGGTGGAATTCTGCGCTCGGGACTTGCTTTTGAAGCAAGTGATGTTGGAGTGGTTTTGAATGTAGCAGCAGATCACTTGGGTATTGGTGATATTAATACTATCGAACAGATGGCTCATGTGAAGAGTGTCGTAGCAGAAGCCGTGCTACCTACTGGCTATGCGGTACTCAATGCCGATGATCCACTAGTAGCACCTATGCGCGATCGCGTCAAGTCTCAGGTAGCTTTCTTCTCCATGAATCCAGAAAATCCACTGCTGCGAGAACATACTCAAAAAGGCGGATTGGCAGCTGTATATGAAAATGGCTATCTGTCGATTCTCAAAGGCGATTGGACGCTGCGGATTGAGCAGGCGGTAAATGTGCCTCTGACCCTAGAGGGACGAGCGCCTTTTATGATTGCCAACGCCTTGGCAGCAAGTTTAGCAGCCTTTGCTCATGGCGTTACACTCGAACAAATTCGTGCTGGATTAAACACGTTCCGTGCAGGAGCAAATCAGACACCAGGACGCATGAATTTGTTTAACCTGGGTGGCTATCACGCTTTGGTAGATTATGCCCACAATCCTCATAGTTACGAAGCACTTGGGGGTTTTGTCCGTAATTGGAATACGGGAGAAAGGATCGGTGTAGTGGGAGGACCTGGCGATCGCCGCGATGAAGACTTTGTTACTTTAGGCAAACTATCGGCGGAAATCTTCGATCGCATCATCATTAAAGAAGATGACGATACCAGAGGTCGCCCCAGAGGTGATGCAGCCGCGTTAATTGCTAAAGGGATCGGGCAAGTTCTGCCAAATTTACAATTTGAAACCATTCTCGATGAGACACAAGCAATTAACAAAGGTCTAGATAGTGCTTCGAGTGGCAGCTTGGTAGTAATCTTACCTGAAAGTGTTACTCGTGCTATCAGTTTGATTGAAGCACGTAACCCGATCAAGGAGGATGTATTACCATCGCCTTCATCCACAACCGAGACAACCTCTGTTGGCGTACAGTCAACAGTTGCTAATTAGGTTTGAAAGTTTTAACCTATTGGGCTAATTGGTAATTAATAGGGGCGGGTTTCAACGAGTTATCTGGAGGTTCACAAGTATGTCTAATAAACCCGCCCGTACGGTAATTGGTAATTGGTAGTTGAAATCACCCATTACCCATTACCTATTACCTATAATCCTGTGTATCAGTCTCTGAATCAGAAACTTCTTCTGGATCTTTTTTCAGTTCTTCTTTAAAACCACGTAGGGTTTTACCCAAGCTGCTACCAAGTTCGGGAATTTTCTTAGGACCAAAAATTAAAATTGCGGCGATCGCAATTACACCTACTTCCAGCCAGCCTAATCCAAACATAGAATTTTACTGTAAATATCCTTAGATTAACTATAAATAGGTGACGATCGCTAATCAAATAGCGGCTAGCGGTTGCGAGAACGCTATTAGCGATTAGCTGTTAGCTGGCGCACGTTAGTAAACTCTCTTTGTTTCTAGCAGTTGCAACAACCGCCCCCTAATCAATTCACAGGCTTATAGCTTAAGTCGGATAAATCCGACTGCAATTGATTTTTAGTCTACTTCAGTAGACTTGAGTTGTGAGCCTTGAACAGGTGTTCAAGGCGGGTTTGACTACCAATTGAGAATATAGATAGCGTGTCAATTGTGTTTCTACTAGCTATTAGCTAATCGCTAAAAGCTAAAAGCTAATTACTACATCCCAACAGAAGGAAGATGCTTTGTTGTAATCGGCAATTTTAACCACTCACTCAGTTCCAAGGCTAGCCAATCTAATTCCGCTTGTGTAATCTGATTATTCCTACCAAGTTCATACTTGTGTGCGCCTGCCCAAATAATAATCCTATTTATAGCCTTGCCAAAATATTCTAGTTCCAGCTTATTGATTTTTTGTATTGGTGCTGGATGCGATTGATTAAACTTAAATCCCAATATCTCGTAGGTAAAGGAAATTTGCTGCTGATTGAGACACAACCGCACTCTTCCAAATAAATTCGATAAAATTCGCCGTACCATACCAATACCAGCACCCCAAAAGGGTAATGAGAATAGCACAAAGAAGATGTTAAAACCCATTGGTGCTGATAATACAGCAGTGCCTGTCCAGACTAGTATGAATGAATTCCAGGCGATCGCAAACAGAATCAAACTTCCGGTTTGGGTACTAAAACCCTGACTCGGCATCAGAATATCTAGAGAATTTGCGTTTTTAGTCAATTCTATTTTGCTACCAAAAGGCTTGCTGACAACTAGAGGAGCCTCATCTGTTTGTGGTTGTTCTAAAGCTTGTAGTGCTGCTCTAGCAGAAGCCAAACGCCGATCTAAACTCGGTTGTGTCATCCACCTTAACCAGTTAGCAAAAGCTGGAGAGAGTACCTCTTGCTGAAATTGAATTTTGCCATCTGTGTATGGTAAATCAGCCGGATGAGTACCCGTTACCAGGTAAATTAAAGTTGCGCCTAAGCTGTAGAGATCGGAAGCCGGAACAGTGCGATCGCCAAACTGTTCGGGAGGCATATAACCATAAGTTCCCACAATGGTCATCGTACCACCTTCTTTTGCCGCCAAAGTCTGAACTGAACCGAAATCTACCAGGTAGACTTGACCGATACTACTACCAGAGCGATCGCTTAATAAAATATTACTAGGCTTGATGTCGCGGTGAATTACAGGTGGCTTACGCTCATGTAAGTAAATCAGGATTTCCAACAGTGATGACGCTAACTGCTTTACTTCCTGTTCGCTAAAACTACGCCCAGCAAGGAGATATTCCTCTAGAGATTTCCCTTCTACATATGACTGTACTAAGGCAAATCCTTTACCATTGGGTGAATCAAGCTCAAAAAAATCTAGGTAGCGAGGAATAGCAGGGTGGGATAGAGATTTTAAAGTTTGTGCCTCGCGCTCAAATAGCTTCAGCGCATCCCATTCAAAATCACTGCCAAAAGACAGAATTTTGACTACTACTAATTCTCCACTAGAGCGATCGCGCGCTAGCAGTGTACGTCGTCCAGCCTTTAAAGCTAATTGCTGCTCAATCTCATAGCGTGAAGCTAGGGGATTATCCCAAAAGGGCATACCCAATTCTTGAGTAGACATAAAAAATTGTTTCTATTTATGTAATCCCCGAAATCATCCACAGGTAGTAGGAGCATCTAGGGCAATTATCTTAATTTTATGTGTCAACCTATACTTTTGGCTGTGACGGGCAAGAGAGCTGGGCGAACTGAGGAGATAAGGAGATGGGGAGATGGGGTGAAATCCCCCCATTACAAGAGCCATCCCATCGGGTCATCCTCTTCTTCCTCTAGCTATAGCGCCTAAGCGCCTCTAGCCCCTGAAATCTGCTAGATGAGTGAGAGATTCCCCCGTAACCCGACAAATGCGCCAATCTGGTAAAACGGCTGCTCCCATGCGACGATAAAAGGCGATCGCACTTTCATTCCAATCTAAAACACTCCACTCTAAACGCCCACAACCCCGTTCAACCGCCAGACTTGCTAAATACGATAATATCGCCTTACCAATACCTTGTAGACGATATTCTGGCAAAACAAACAAATCTTCTAGATAAATTCCTGGCTGAGTCAAAAACGTAGAAAAGTTATGAAAAAACAGGGCAAACCCAACAGCTTGTCCTGCATATTCAGCTATGATTACCTCAGCATAGGGACGAGAACCAAACAAATGCTCATTTAAAGCATCAGCACTACCAGTAACGGCATCAGATAACTTTTCATACTCAGCCAGCGCTTGAATTAACTGAAATATTACTGGCACATCAGCTGGCTTAGCTGGACGTAAAATAAATTTGGAGTCCATGAGACAATTTTAGATTTTAGAGAGTTGGTCAAAACCAGCCACTGGACAGATTGCTCAACTCCACTTCAATTCATAGCTTTGCATAACTTTTTCAAAATTATACAATTGACACTAAATCTTTACACGTTTTTTATTTTCAAAACATTGTTTAGATCTCATTAAATATGTTTCTAAATCTTTAAATTATCTTGTTGTTTACAGCAGGCTTAATTTAAATAACTTTATATTTATTCAATTATGATTCAGGATGTAAGTGTTTATGAGTTGCAAAAAATTTTGAAGATAGCAAAACTTTGAAGTTGATGTTTTGCTATTCAATTTTAAGCAATATAGAAATGATTGATTGTAAGGATTAAAACCATTGCGTACTAATAAATCGAGATTTTTAGCTACATTTTCCAGCTTGCTACTAATAGTAATAAATCCTTTAAGTGCTACAGGATAAACAACTTCATTACCCACCAGTATTGCTCAGCAATCATGTGAAGGTATAGGGAATCCATTATCTAAAGCAGATCTTAATGCTCGTGCTCAAAATTTAGATATAGGCGATCGCAATAATTCACAAGTACTTGAAAATGCTTTTGAAAGATTTTCTGTGCCTAGCATGAGTGTTCTAGGTCTTGAAGGAGGCGCAATAGTTGAAATCAGAGCACAGCCAAATACTAAACCCTACCCATCAGGAGCTAGAACTGTACAAACAGGTGGAGCTTATAAGTCTGTAGAGCCAGATGGTGTAGCACCTCTGCTTGTAGCAATTAGAACTCAAAAGCCTAAAGGGATTACCTTGGTCAATTACAAAGAAAGCATATTCTATGATGCGAAGGCGGTTGTAGGGAGAATCTCTCTTAGCGTTGAAAATTATCAAGCGTTAGGTTTTGTTGATGCTCTGACTCAATCAGATGCAGGCAAACTATACAACACTCCAAAAGTTATACGTCCTACTCCAAGGCTTATATATTTAACAACATCAGACACGATAATCGGCAACAGTACAATAGAGAAGGCAACAAGAGAAGGTGTTGCTCTATTTCAGCACGTTGTCTGCGATAACATTCCCAATGGAGGGACGCTTGGAACTAATGATATAGTGATGGGTAAAGGTATTCCCCTAAATTTTGGTATTTACAAAGGTAAACCAACTCCCTCTGTTCCACTAAAACCAGGATTACCCAGTACTCTTGGTCCACTTCTACCTCAGGCTCAGACTCCGCCACTATCGCCACCATCAGATGGATGCTTTAAATCTTCTACTCCTTATTGTCCTGGTGGTTGTTGTATCTAAGCAATGATAGAAGTAATGTTTAGATAGGCAAGTAGCTTAAAGTGTAGCTCTTACTACATTATCAAAAACGGCAGAGTTCAAATTGGCACAAATAACTTCAAGCGTTGGGATGGAGGAAGGTAGTTTGTGCGAAACTCTTAAAGGCAAGCAATTTGACAGTAAAAAGAGAACTTGAATAGACTTCTTGCACGAATAACTCAATTGGGTTTTCTTTTCTCCTGTAGAGACGCGAAATTTCGCGTCTGGCACAAGTCAAATTTTGTTTAATTTATGATTCATGCAAGAGGTCTAATGACAAATGTACTGAGTACCAATGCAATGCTAATACCAATTTTCCTAGATGATGACACAAAGAGCGATCCCCCTAGCCCCCTTATAAAGGGGGTTTGGGAGATCGTAAAAAGTGCAAGTTTATGGAGAAACGGTATAAAATTCTTTCGCTTAACTAAATTAATACCTGCTGCTTTAATTTTGGTGACGGCTAAAATGGCTTTTAGTAACCCAGTACCTGGCAGCTCGAGATATTTAGTATCTAAAAGTTCAGATTCTCAACCAAATTGCTTTATTCAAAAAACAGATGGCACAACTTTGAACCTAAGTAGTATCTGTGGAAAAGTAATTTATAAAAATCCTTTGATTAATTATAGTAAAGAAGAACCTGAAACTCTTACTATTCCCTTGACAAACGAACAAGGAGAAGTAACTAACCCAGACACAGTGAGAGATTTGATTTGTAAGAGTGCATTTGAGCAAGCTAAATTTAGAGAGTGTCTACAAGCCATCTCTAATGTTGACGTGTCTATTAATGATACTTCTCCCTTTTGCGTACTTATGACGTAGCTAGCCCTCCACATAGAGGGCTTTTTCAGCTAGAATATGTAATTAGAAAATAGTGTAATCAGGGTGATATTTTAAGTAATTTTGGTAGTGATAAATATGTAGTGATAGACTAGAATTACTGACTTTAAATATTTTAGTTTGTTGTCTAACCTAAATGGGTAATTTGTTTTTTATCCTGGTGGATTGAGAAAATATCTTTTAAAAATTAAATGTTTAGCCCCAAAGTGTTAATATTTTTGAGAAGCAATATTCATAAGTAAATTCTTAACTTTCTAGTAATGAACTCTGACTTCAAACCAATCTGTCCTCGCTGTGGCTCTTTTGCACATTGTCAAAAACGGCAGGATTCATAACAAAAAACCTAAATATAAATGTCAAGATTGCGGTCGCCAGTTCGGTGAAAATCCTACAAAAAAATATGTCGCTCTAACCCTACTCAATTAGATTGACAAGATGTTACTAGAAAAAATTCCTCTGGCTGGGATTACTTGGGTAACTGGTGTCTTTAAAAAGTGGCTACAGGACTACGTTAACGCCTTATATAGCAAGGTTCCTCAGCAACTAGAAGTAACTTCAAAACATGAAGGAAAGTTAACTATTGAATGTGATGTTCGCTTAGTTGCCGCAGGCTAGCCTGGTCGTTCGTTAATTTCAAGGGTCATAAGCAATAGATTTGGCTCGCCCTTGATGCTAATACAAGAGAAATTGTTGGAATCTATATTGGCAACCGTAGCCGAGAATCAGCATTAAAACTTTAGCATTCTCTGCCTCCAATTTATCGACAATGTGCAGTTTGTTATACAGATTTTTGGGACGCTTATCAAGGTGTTATCCTAGCCATGCGTCACAAAGCTGTTGGCAAAGATAGCGGTAAAACTAATCATATAGAAAGATTCAACAACACTATGAGGCAAAGAATTTCTCGTCTAGTTAGGAAAACTTTATCTTTCTCAAAGAAGCTGGAAAACCATATGGGAGCTATTTGGTATTTTATTCATTATTACAATGCGTCTTTACAGACTTAGAGCACTATCACTACATATTTACTACTACCGTAATTTTTACTTTAATTCATCACCATATAATCTATCCGCTCGAAATCATCACGCCTAAAACTTTCGAGCTGGAAAGTAATTTGCTGAGTAAACCTGAAATCGTCCCACTTAATAGGTGGAATATAGGCATCTTGCTCTCGCAAAAATTTATCAGTGAAATTGTAAGGGTTCCCAATGTCCTCAACTGTAAGCTGACGCAGCCGAGATTGAAACTGGTAAATTCCAGGGGACTCCTTGTACTCATCCTCTTGCGTTAGACATTGAGACTCGAATTTCAGACTTTCGATTGATTCACCACTGTCAAACAAGTGATATCCGACCTTGCCACCAGTATCGCTAATGTAATAGTAAATCACTCTAGTCGAAAGCAAGCCAGACAGCATTTGCAAGTCTTCATCTGTGATAGGCTTCTGGTCAGGTGAAAACTTTAGTCCATGCATTAAAGTCCAAGGGTGTTCTTGTAACTGAAAGACTACATAACTACAGCCTTGAATTTCCATTTTTCGTTCATATACATCTCGTTTCCAGAGAAGCACTTGTTGCCACTGATGACATCCTTGCGCCACTTGCTCTATGGGTGCTTTTACTAGGATGAAGTAGTCATTCAAATCGACACAATCAATACCTCGACGCTGCTTGATAGGAATGTGTTTTGGTATGGCAATAAAATACATAGCTTAAAATCACCTTTGGGCAAAAAATGTAGAGGCGCACCATGACACGTCTCTACAAATCTAAAATCCTCGCCTCAAAACAACCAACCCTTCAACCGCTTAGCTATATGAGGACGGCGCAATTTCCGCATAGCCTTGCTTTGAATTTGCCGCACTCTCTCCCTAGAGAGATTAAACATACAACCTACTTCTTCCAGCGTACAGGGTTCACTAGTAGTCAAACCATAACGCAGAGAAATTACGTCTTTTTCCCTGGGAGTTAGTACATCGCCCAACACGTCCCAAATCTCCTGACGCATCATAGTTTCACTCATTTGTTGTTCAGGAGATTGCCCATCTTCATCTTCGAGCAAATCGACCAACTCAGTATCTTCTTCTTTGCCGACGCGATGGTTGAGAGATAGAGATTTGCGACGCAGCTGTTGCAGTTGGCGCAAATGTTCTGGGGTAACTTCTAAAGCTTGTGCCAGTTCAGATTCAGAAGGATTGCGTTGTAATTGCTGCTTTAGTTCTCGTTGAAATTTTTTAAGTTTATTTAACTTTTCAACAACATGAATAGGTAAACGGATTGTGCGAGAATCATTGGCGATCGCGCGTGTAATTGCTTGTCTAATCCACCAATAAGCATAAGTAGAAAACTTATAACCTTTATCGGGATCAAACTTTTCCGCCGCGCGGTTCAGCCCCATCGCTCCTTCCTGAATTAAATCCAGAAATGGCAAGCCGCGATTTAGATATCGCTTGGCGATTGAAACTACCAATCGCAAATTGGAGCGAATCATCTTACGTTTTGCCACCCGACCTAAATATAGGCGGTGTTCCAATTGGCGTTCTGGTATTCCCAACGCTGCTACTAATTCCGCACGTCCCGTTTGATAATTTTCTTTGTGCAAACGATTTTGCAGTTCTTCAACTTCTACTAAAAATCGTACCCGACGGGCTAATTCCACCTCTTCATCAGCTTTGAGCAATGGGTAACGTGCCATTTCTTTAAAAAAGGCTCCCACTGCATCATCAAACTGCGTTTTTCGGTATTCGGAAGCCCGTGCTGCTCCTATTTCATCATCCTCTCTCTCATCCGCCTCCCAGTCTTCTGGTAAGGAAGAATAAATTTCCTCTGACTCAGGTGCTTCTAAAATTTCGAGTGACGATGCTTCTAAATCAACAGTATTAGCACTACCCGATTGTACTACCTGATTTAACGTGCTGATTGCGTTTAATTCAGCCAGATCTAAGTTCACGTTTAATTCAGGAGTCGGTAGGCGATCGTGTTGGTACGGCTGCTTTCTTTCGTACATAAACACAGGCAAAAGGTATAGGAGTTGGTTTTTTGATTAAATCTAGGCAATTAAAATTTTCCTTTTAATTACTCTTAATTTATTGACTTTTCTTTTGATCTTTTGTCGATTCAAAATTTATTCTAACTTTAGTAGTACTTAAATCCAGGGGATTTTGGTATTGATGTCTGTTAAACAACCAAAATTTATATTTACTCTCCAAAGCATAAGTGTGGTTATTTATTTAATTTTTTGTTCCCAGCTTGAAATTTTAGTGATTTCTGATGCACCATAAAAATATTAAATCTTTATAAAAAATATTTTTTATTTTATCGTTTGCTAAAGTGTTTTCCTTCAAGCTATTATATAGGCTCAAACTATGGTATTCCTTGCTCAGCGTTGTTCCAGTCAAAGTAACTTTAGGGAAGTTATTACTTATACATATTTACAAAAATTTAGTAATTAAAATTTATTAAATTTTTTCTGTCTTGAAACCAGGATCGCATAGACTGAAAGCTTTGACTCTCTACCAATAGAAAGAAAATAGTAAGATTCCAGCTGTGATGGAATAAGTAAAAATTAATTAATAAAATAAAAGCTTCCCCAAGATGGATGATTAATAGCTCAAAATATCCTAGGTAAATTAAGCAGCTGATTAATTAACCCGCAATCAGTGGCTTCGCTCCTCAATACTTTGTCAAGTATGACCGTCGCCCCTTGCTGGGTAGTAAGTATAGCCAGGTGTTTTAACTTCAGGGCGTGGGGAAGAAAAAAATGAGTTATGGGCTAAAAAAGAGTTTGGGCAAAAATGAAGAATTGCCGATGGCATCCGTTAGTTTTTTCATAGCTTTCTGGAGGAAAACTTTTTAGGTGGGGTAATTGGTATCATAATTAACGATCGCAGCGAGCCAAGTCCTTCAGTGGGGGCGTATTTAACAGCTATGTATACTTCTGGTTTAAAATTGTCAACTTTAGTAGTGGCTGAGCCTGTCTCGTCCTACCAGTCGGGTACGACTCCAAGTAGCTGGATTGAAGTGCTGGTAGATTGTCCAGGAGCTACGGGTATATATACTTACAGGCTGCCGGAACAATTAATCTGCCAGCCTGGGGATATTTTAAGTGTGCCGTTTGGATCTGCTACCCTCGGAGCGATCGCCTTACGAATGGTAGATCAACCCCCCCCAGATCTAGCACTCGAAAAAATCCGTGATGTTGAGGATGTGGTAAGTGGAGGATTTTTCCCCCCAGCTTATTGGGAATTGCTCAATCGAGTGGCAGCATATTACTATACACCATTGATATCTGTGATACGTGTCGCCTTACCACCTGGTTTGTTAGGGCGATCGCAACGGCGCATTCGTTTGGTAGGGGAAATAAAACCAGGTGTCGATACTTTCTTAAGTCCAACTGCGCGCGAGATTTTGGCACTCCTCAAAACTCAGAGTGCTGGTGACTATAGCTTTGCTTATATTCAACGCCAAATTAGAGGCGCACACAGAGGATTACGTGAGTTACTGCGCGTGTCGTTGGTAGAAAGCTACCTAGAACCCCCCCGACTGACTCGTCCAAAATTACAGAAAGCAGTGACATTGGTAGCAACTGGTTTCGAGCGTGATGTCACACCCCGCCAACGTGAAGTTTTAGAAGTGCTGCGGCGGCGTGGTAGCGATATGTGGATGAGTGAATTATTACAAATTTGTAGCACTAGTTCCTCTACCCTGAAGGCGTTAGAACAAAAAGGCTACATAGTTATTCAGGAACGGGAAGTATTAAGGAAAGAGCAGGGAGCATTGTTAGCAGGGGATCAACCGAAGTCTTTAACAGATGCTCAGTGTGAGGCAGTAAATACTATTACCAATCAAGATCGATTTGCGGTAATATTATTGCACGGGGTAACAGGATCGGGAAAAACAGAAGTATATTTACAAGCGATCGCCCCCCTGCTCCAGCAAGGAAAATCTGCCCTAGTTTTAGTTCCAGAAATCGGTCTTACTCCCCAACTAACAGACCGTTTCCGCGCCCGTTTTGGCAACAAAGTCTGTGTCTATCACAGCGCCCTATCCGATGGTGAGCGTTACGATACGTGGCGGCAAATGCTGGCTGGAGAACCGCAAGTAGTAATTGGTACACGCTCCGCCGTGTACGCCCCCTTGCCCCAACTTGGTTTAATTATCTTAGATGAAGAACACGACAGCAGCTTCAAGCAAGACTCCCCCATCCCTACCTACCACGCCCGCACAGTCGCCCAATGGCGATCCGAGTTAGAAAATTGTCCCCTCGTCTTGGGTTCCGCCACTCCTTCTTTGGAATCTTGGGTGAGTATTAGGGAGCAGAGGGGCACAGGAGAAGACTATGCACAGTTCCCCCCCTCACAGGGTCACAGAGTCACCCCCTCCTTTTACCTTTCCCTCCCAGAGCGCATCCAATCTCGTCCCCTACCGCCTGTCGAGGTGGTGGATATGAGGCAAGAGTTGCAATCGGGTAATCGCTCGATTTTTAGCCGAACCCTGGAGCAGGCTTTGCAACAACTGCAAGCACGAGAGCAACAGGGAATTTTGTTTATTCATCGGCGCGGACATAGCACGTTTGTGTCGTGTCGTAGTTGTGGTTCCGTCCTGGAATGTCCTCACTGTGATGTTTCGTTGTCCTATCACCACACAGAAGAAGGCGCAGCCCAGTTGTTGCGGTGTCATTACTGTAACTTTGCGCGATCGCATCCCCCCGATTGTCCTGAATGTGGTTCCCCTTACTTGAAATTCTTCGGCAGTGGTACACAGCGAGTCGCCCAGGAGCTAGCAAAGCAGTTTCCTCAATTGCGCTGCATTCGATTTGATAGCGATACCACCCGCACCAAGGGTTCTCATCGGACGTTGCTAACACGTTTTGCCAACGGGGAAGCTGATTTGTTGGTGGGTACTCAAATGCTGACAAAAGGGCTGGATTTACCGCAAGTAACACTTGTCGGCGTTGTTGCTGCTGATGGATTGCTCAATTTACCAGACTATAGGGCAGCCGAACGAGCATTTCAAACTTTGACTCAGGTAGCTGGACGTGCTGGGAGGGGGGATGAGCCAGGGCGAGTCATTTTACAAACTTACTCCCCAGAGCATCCAGTAATTCAAGCTGTGCAGCAGCATGAGTATGAGTCTTTCATTTTTTCAGAATTACAACAAAGAGAAGCTCTAAATTATCCTCCCTACGGAAGATTGATTTTATTAAAATTAAGTAGTATAGATGCAGCGTCTGTAGAGCATACTGCCCAAATCGTGGCAGCCGAGTTAAGTAATAATGCTGCCTTGGGCTTAGACATTTTAGGACCTGCCCCAGCTAATATATTGCGCGTAGCTAACCGCTATCGCTGGCAAATTATGCTCAAATTAGCGCCAGGATTACAGCCACAATTACCAGATTGGAATGATGTGCGATCGCTTTGCCCCCCTTCGGTTAGTCTCACAATAGACGTTGATCCACTCAATTTGATGTGAGGCGAGAGGCTAGGGGCTAGAGGCTAGTCTGCCCCTCTGCCCCCCTGCCTCCCCTGCTCTCTTCATAGATACCAGCAGGAATAGAGGCAATTAATTTTTGCGTGTACGGGTTTTCGGGGTGGCGATAAATTTTCTCGGCTTCACCTTGTTCGACAATTTCACCTTTGTTCATTACTAAAATGCGATCGCTCATAAATTTCACCACACTTAGGTCGTGGGAAATAAAAATATAGGTGAGCTGAAATTCTGCCTGCAATTCTTTTAACAGATTTAGCACTTGTGCTTGGACGGAAACATCTAATGAAGAAACTGATTCGTCGCAAACGATCAATTTAACATCGGGATAGAGAGCCAACGCACGAGCAATACAAATTCGTTGCCTTTGACCGCCAGAAAACTCATGCGGATAGCGATTCATGCGATCGGTCGCTATCCCCACCCGCTGCAACAAGTCAGCTGCTTTGTCTCGGCGTTGTCGTTTTGTCTTCCCAACTGAATGGATCAATAGTGGTTCCATCACAGCCTCACCGATCTTTATGCGGGGATCAAGGGAGCTAAAAGGGTTTTGGAATATAATTTGCATTTTCCGGCGTAGCTGCTGCAACTGATGGTGCTTCGCCGCTGTGATGTCTTCACCCTCAAACGAAATTTGACCACCCAATGGTTCAATTAATCGAAGTAATGTCCGACCAAGGGTAGTTTTGCCGCAGCCCGATTCTCCCACAAGTCCTAGAGTTTCTCCTGGGTAGACCTGAAACGAAACACCATTAACTGCCATAAAATAGTGTTTGGTTTGACCAAACATCCCACGCTGCCCAAAGCCTACTTGCAGTTTTTCTACTTCCAATAGAGGTTTTTGCTGCCTTAGCCCGTGCAAGCGTTGAGTTAATGTTTCCGCACTGACAAAGGGAGGGTAAATAGGTTGTTTTTCCTCAATTTCTAATTCTCCCGTTGGTGTCTCCTCAACGGTCATAAAGTCGGCAACTGTTAGTAGTTTTTGCGGTCGTCTATCCAAGGGGGGACGACAAGCTAGGAGTCCTTTGGTATATGGATGCTGTGGGTGGGAAAGAATCTGCTCTACCGTACCGTATTCGACGATTTTACCTTTGTACATTACGGCGATCGCATCAGCTATTTGGGCAATTAAGCCTAAATCATGGGTAATGAACATCATCGACATTTGACGGCGATCGCGCAATTCCCGCAGCAAGTCCAAAATCGTCGCCTGGACGGTTACATCTAACGCCGTAGTTGGTTCGTCAGCAATCAAAAGCGCTGGATCGCAAGAAATTGCCATTGCGATCATTACCCGTTGTAGCTGTCCGCCAGAAAGTTGGTGAGGGTAGCGATCGAGGAGGGCTTGTTTTTGCTGCTCAACCCACTGTTGCATTTGACGCTGGTTGTTTTGGGTTGAAGGAATTTGAGCTTTCTTGTCGAGATATTGCTGCTCTAACTGTTGATTGCTTGGCAAAAGTTTGACTTCCTGCAACCGCGCGATCGCTTGTTCTCTTGCCTTATGCTCTGAAACCTTTTTGTGCAATCGAATTGCTTCTGTTAGTTGAAACCCAATTGTGTAAACTGGGTTAAGCGAACTCATCGGCTCTTGGAAGATCATGGCAATTTGACTGCCTCGGTATTTTTGCATTCGCTCCGAAGGCAGTTGCCGTAAATTCACCCTTTGTGCATCCCCATCTCCCCGAAACCATATTTCGCCGCCCGTTACCTTAGTAGGCGGTATCAAACCCATCACAGCTAGGGATGTCACCGATTTACCTGAACCCGACTCCCCCACAATTCCTAGTGTCTGTCCTCGCTTTAGCTCAAATGAGATGCCATCAACGGCTTTAATAATTTTATTGTCATCAGTAGAAAATTCCACCTTTAGATTGCTAACTTCGAGGACAGTTTCACTCATAGTGTAGGGAGTAGGGAGTAGGGGAAAGGTTAAAGTATAAAGGGTAAAAGAGAAAGGATAAAGGGTAAAGAGGTATTGCGGTAAAGTAAAGGGTAAGGGTAAAGGGTAAAGGTATTTTCTCCCCTTTTCCCACTCTCCCACTCTCCTACTCTCCCCCTCTCCCCAGCCTTTAGCCTCTATCTATAGCGCCCCTCTAAAAGGGAATATCATCCACATCTGTGTCAGGAGTGGGTAGGGGTGTCTTTGGTTGAGCTACAGTTTTTACAGGCGATTGTTGAGTAGGCAAAGCAACAGCAGCTGGTTTCTCTTCTGGTTCGTTCATCCTAGAGTCTCCAGCACTTGCATTTGTGGGATAGCTACTTGTCGCAGTTGTACCTAATGATGCACCAATGCTGACATCTTCACCCAGAGTATGAATTTTTTGAACTGTCAATTCAGCTTTTTTTTCTTTGTAACCATCCATTTGCACAGTATTCATACTCAAGCGACCTTCGATGATAATGCGATCGCCTTTTTGATATTTTTGTTCAATTTCCTGTGCCAAATTACCCCAACCAACTACTTTCAATGTAGCTGGTCGCTCTTCTGCCTTTTGTGCCTGAAACTGGACAAGCATTTCCGTCAGTGCCAAATTGTCAGTAGTGTAACGCAGTTGGGGTGCTTCAACAATTTCTGCCATTAAAATGCAGCTATTCATTTATTCTTCTCCTACGTAGTTTGTTCAGAGGTAGAGGGGAAAGGGACTCGGGACTCGGGGACAACCTGACAAGGGGACAAGGGGAAAGGATAAAGATAATGCATTAATTATTCTGGCTCCTCACCTCCACAACTTTTCACCTCCTCACCTCCTAGCCTTCGGCAACGCGCGCGAACACCCTTCATCCTTCATCCTTTATACTTCATAGTTCCCTAGCCCCTAGCCTCTAGCCTCTAGCCCCTCTAAATAAGTGATAGATGTGTTCACTCCCTGTTCTTGTTCAACGAACTCTTGAACGCGGGTGCGGTATGAGCGCAACGTGTCATCTACCCACTCTCGATCATTACTGTTTGCGAACAAATGTACCACTGGTTCCCCAGCATCTGGCAAGATCAATATCCAACTATCGTCATGATGGTTGTTAATCTTGACTCCATCAATTAGCTCAAGATTCTGGGCTGGGTGAGTTTCGACTAGATAGCGCATCAGCGCTCCTTTCACTGTCCAAGGACAGCGCACGGTGTAAGATTTGTGATATACGCGGGGTAGTTCGGTGCGAATCGTAGCAAGCGATCGCTCTTGAATCGTCAACATCTCAATCAGCTTGGCAATCGAGAACATCGCATCAAACCCTGGATGCAGTTGGGGAAAAATAAAGCCAGTTTCTCCACTTCCTCCCATAACTACATTCGGCGATTTTCTACATTCCTCCATCAACGCTGTTGGATTTGCCTTAGTACGAATCACTTTGGCATCATGGCGACGGGCAATTTGTTCTACAGCACTAGAGGCGTGTATTGGCACGACTACTGTACCTCTGGGGTGAGCCGTCAATATCATATTCACCATCAATCCTGTCAACATTTCACCCCGAATTGGAATACCAGCTTCATCAACCAAAGTCAGTTGTTCGCCATTGGCTGACACCTGGACACCAAAGCTTGCCTTCAGTGCTTCTACTACATGACCTAGTTGCATTATTAATGCTTCTTTCTCCGCTGCTGAAACAGCAGTCTGTTTGAGGCTAGCATTCAGCACGACGGCATCACAGCCAAATTTAGCTAACAATTGCGGTAGAACTGCACCCGACACCGCATAGGTATAGTCTATTACAACCTTCGAGTTACTATGGCGGATCGCCTCCACATTCAGATTCTTCTCAAAAGCTGTGCAGTAAGTTGCAACCATTTCGGTGGGATAGACTACATTCCCAATTTCATGTATTTGCACTCGCCGCAGGTCTTCTTTAAAATAAACTCCTTCGATTTTCTTTTCCTGCGCTTTTGAGATATTAATTCCCTGTTTGTCAATAAACTCAATCAAAATGTAATCCGGTCGGTCTGGATGCAGCCGCACATGAATTCCCCCAGCCACTCCCATCGTAGAGACTACTGTCCGCGCCATTGGCAGCGATGTTGCATCTAGGTTTTGGATATTGATTCCTACCGACATCAAACCAGCAATGAGCGATCGCGTCACCATACGTGAGATACTACGCTGATCGCGGGAAACTATCACCTGGCTCCCTGGCTTTAAAGCTGAACCGTAAGCAGCTCCCAACTTGACAGCAAATTCTGGCGTAATGTCAATATTTGCTAATCCTGTAACTCCCCGTTGACCAAATAAATTACGCTGAGCGGTATGACCCCAAATTAAATTAATATTCAAAGTCGCGCCAGATTCAATTTGTTTACTGGGCCAGACGCGCACACTCGGACTAATTTGTGCTTCTTCTCCCACCGTCGAGAGCGAACCGACTACAGCGCCTTCCAATACTTGAGCGCGGCGGTCTACCCTAGTGCCACGAGAAATTACACAAGCTCTTAGATGCACTTCCTCGCCTATAATTGCCCCATTCCAAATAATCGGACGCTTCAGGGTAGCATCAGCCCCAATTGTCACATTGTCTCCAATTACAGTACCAGGAGCAATTTGCACCCTAGCACCGATGCGGCAGTTACTACCAATTAGGCATGGTGCTTCAACTTTGGCACTCGGCTCGATGAAAGTGTTTTGACCTACCCAAATACCTGGGGATTGCTCTTCATAAGCATAATCAAGTTTGACTTTCTGGTATAATCCATCGTACTGGCTTTCTCTATAAGCATCTAAGTGACCGACATCGCACCAGTAGCCCCCAGCTATGTAACCATACATTGGCTCGTCTTTTTCCAGCAGCAAGGGGAACAAATCTTTCGAGAAGTCAGTTTCTTGATTCTCTGGTAGGTATTCCAGCACTTCCGGTTCTAGAATGTAGGTTCCAGTGTTAACTGTGTCCGAGAAAATCTCGCTGGAACTCGGTTTTTCTAAAAATCGTCGAATGCGTTGTTCTTCATCTGTGATCACCACGCCAAATTCTATTGGGTTGGGAACACGAGTTAAAACTAGAGTCGCTTTTGATTTTTTTTGCCTATGAAATTCAATTGCTGCACTCAAATCAAAATCTGTGATACTATCGCCGCTAATTACTAAAAACGTTTGGTCGAGCAGTTCGGCAATATTTTTCACGCAACCAGCAGTACCTAAAGGCTGGTCTTCCTCGACAGCATAAGTCATCTGGATGCCAAAATCGCTGCCATCAGAGAAGTAATCGCGCATCACATCAGGCAAGTAGTGCAGGGTAGCAATTACTTCTGTGATTTGATGCCGTTTGAGCAGATTTATGATGTGTTCCGCAATTGGTCGGTTTAATATCGGCACCATCGGTTTGGGAAGATCACAAGTTAGCGGTCTTAACCGCGTTCCAGACCCTCCAGCCATCAGCACTGCGCGCATAATTCCTCCTTAGATTCCACCCATTTTGTGGTTCAAAGCCAAGATTTTTAAGATCGCTCATCACTATCTAGTTTCCTACGTCTGTCCCAACAATAGGCACTCCCACAGGATACATCCCTCAAACGAGCGCGATCGCAAATCCTCCCACTACGTTTTTTCTAGCTAATCGCAGGTGCAGGTGCATTGAACACTTCCACTAATGCTAAGAAACACAGCGTAATTGGTATTAATTGACTTTTGCTAATCTACACTTGATATGGGGCGGGGAAGCTCAAATGATTAAAATGGCGGCTTGCAGCTACAATCACAAGCAGTGTGGACTAAAATCTCTCCTCACAGGTTGTACTGTATAACACATAAAAATTCAAAAGTCAAGAAAGCGCCATGACAAAATAATTCCTCGCTATCCTTTTAGTTGCTCAAGAGGTTGATGGGAATGAGTGGTTTAATTACTTTTATATTAATTCTGGTCTATGGTGGCGGCGTTTGGAAGTTCTGGAGTGGATTTCACCGCACAAACTTTTCTCGCAATTTAACTAATCGGCTAGCCCTGTCCCTATTATGGCCCGCTTTGCTAGCTGCTAATAAGTCCTATCGTCAAAATTTTAGAAAGGCTCTTAAAGGCTAGAGGAACCAGAGGAAGAAGGCTTGGAGACAACTAGACAAAAAGATAAAAGAACAATTACCAATTACTCTTTACCAATTACCAATTCCAAGCGTATATGGTTAATCGGTGGGACGCAAGAAAGCTGTGATTTGGCAGCTGCTTTCGCACGATCTCATTTGCCCTGTACAATTTCGGTAACTACACCATCGGCACGATCGCTCTATCCTCCTGCACCAAGTTTACAAGTGTGGGTAGGGCGTTTTAATCTGTCTCAAATAGAGGAATTTTTGCAACAGCAGCAAATTGTCGCCATTTTAGATGCATCCCATCCCTATGCTGTCGAGATTTCCCACAATGCGATCACTCTTTCCCAAAAGCTACAAATTCCATATCTTCGCTACGAACGCCCTGTTTTAGAACACGGGAAGCAGGAGGGGAGGTTAGACAGTTTTGAAACCTTGCTATCTGGGAATTATTTGCAAAATCAGCGGGTATTACTCACAGTCGGCTATAGACCTTTGCACCTGTTTCAACCAATGCAAGAGCAAGCAACTTTGTTTGCTAGAATTTTACCCAGTGCGATCGCTCTTGAAGTTGCCAATTCAGCTGGATTTACCCCAGACAGATTGATTTGTCTGCGTCCTCCCATTTGTGCTGATTTAGAAAAAGCTCTTTGGCAGCAATGGCATATTTCCCTGGTTGTCACCAAAGCATCAGGTACACCTGGCGGAGAAGACATCAAGCGCACTGTTGCTTCCCACTTAGGTATACCTCTGATTGTAATTGATAGACCACCTGTTGAGTATCCCCAGCAAACAAGCAATCTATCCGTTGCTCTTGAGTTTTGTCGTCAGCAATTTGCCGTCAAACCTAATCGCTGAATTCAATTAATGACATTTATTCTCAAAAAAATTCTTGTTTTTGTCTTTTACTTTACTTTCTTGGAGTGAAGCTGTATTATTTAATAATGGGAATCTGTGCTGTTTTAAAATTTGAGCTTATATTTCCATTATTAAGTAAATCATATCAAAAAATTCATCTCGTTTCAACCCTTTTAAGTATTTAAAATTTTCGCATCTTAAAAATAAAAATTCTTACGTTAGTTTCCACGTTGTACATATGTAACTAGGAAAAAACCACGTTCAAAGGTCAAAATAGGTAACTATGTGTAAGCCCTAACTACAATCAGGTGCTATCTTTTGAATGTTGTTCTCAGCGTTGTTGATTTGGGTTAAACAGCATCTAAAATTGGGATCGCCTGAAAATAAAATTTAAAACTCAATCTCAAAATTTGCTGCTGTTTGGTGCTTGCTTTGATGGAAATAGAGATGATATACTGAACTTTAGTTTAATAATGGAACTTTATGCGTTTTCATATTTTTGGCACAGATTTCCATTGTCATATAAACTCTATCATGCTCATCACATCTAAGCAAGCATTTAAACCTAATTTCCCGAAGCTAAAGCCAAAATTTAAAACCGAGGAAATAGCGGCGGCTTTAAGAGTAACAAGATGGGCTTAATACGGGTTTTACTCCCGATAAGAGTAGGGTAATGTTGATCGCTGTTGCAGTGAAAGGGGCAATATAGAAGAGGTTAGCGATCGCACTTTTATTCCTATGCATCTTACCCTAGAACAACAAGCAGCAGATCCAAACACTCGGCAAGAGCAATTAGAGTATTTATCCAAACTTAGCACCGAACTAGCTTTTGATAGTAGCTAACAACCCTAATGCTACTCCCGAATTGTTGGAGAAATTAGCAAATACCAAAGATATTTTTACCCTTCAAAATATAGCAGCCAACTCTAATACCTCTTGGCGAAGTCTTACGTAAATTAGCTTCCAAGCAGCTGGAGGATATGATAGAAAGTTGTCAGCAACTTAAAATTAGTAGTCCTTTTGGCTATGGACACCTAATTTAAAAGAATACTTTGCTCGATTAACAAAACAAGGAATTTCACAATTAACCGTTGATACTGTACAACAGGCTTGTACAGTTTATCAATTAGTTGCCAAAAATCCTAATACTCCAACCGATGTTTTGCTAAATCTAGGTTTTCTATTTCCAGCAGATTTTGTTAAAAATCCTGTCTTACCATGACTAATTTTAGAAAATCCTGCTTTCATAGATCAAAATTACCACACTCAAATTGCTATTGCCAGTCATCCTGACACACCTGTAGATATATTGAAGTATCTCATGGAATACGGTCGTCCTGGTGTTCGTAAAGATATTGCACCTCATCCTAATATACCAGTCGATGTTCTAGAAGAAATGGCAGAAGATGCAATCAGAAAGCCGATGTCACTGGATAAGACACCTGAAGGTATTGCTAAAAATCCAAAAACACCAGCTTATATATTAGATAAAATGGCTGTTTATATGGAAAATATTAAAATCGCTCCGAAGAGTTTAGAGAAAATACTGAAGAATGTAAATACAATCTGGCTGTTGCTATAGCGAACAATCCTAATACCCCTGCAAATGTTTTGCAGCGTTTAGCCTCTTCACAAACCGGATATATCCTTCAATGTATAGCAACTCATCCTAATACTCCAGTAGATGTACTTAAACAATTAGCACGAGATGGCGATAAATATGTTTGCCAAGCACTTATTCAAAATCCTCATACTCCTGCATATATTCGTTATTTTTTACGACGCAATAAATAAAAAGCCCCATTCATCCGATTGTTCACCCAATCATATGTATCTGACTTTTCAACACTCAAAATTGATGCAATCGATTTTTCAAAAAAACCTGTTTTTTTACCACTGTGGTACTTTACTTTTTTCGGCTGTTGACGTATTATCTAATAATGGAAATATGTGCCGTCCTATAAATCCAGTTTTGATTTAAATAATAAAGTAAATCATCCGATCAAATCACTCCCATTTCAACTGGTTTTAAATATTCCTCATACTCTGTGCATATATAGCAACCCGTGCAGTCAGAGTGAATTTTTCATGATGATTGTCTTTTAACCCTTCGGACAAATGACCAATAACGTATTGAGCGCAGTATTTCATGACTCAAATACGATTGCTATATTCGTCAGTTATTACAACGCAATAAATAAAAAGCCGCATTCATCTGATTGTTCATCCAACTCTATGCATCTAACTCCACACTCGATTTTTCAAAAAAAACCTGTTTTTTTACCACTGTGGTACTTTACTTTTTTCGGCTGTTGACGTAGTATTAAATAATGGAAATATGTGCCGTCCTATAAATCCAGTTCAGATTTAAATAATAAAGTAAATCATCTCATCAAATCACTCCCATTTCAACTGGGTTTAAATATTCCTCGTCTTTAAAAGCGAAAATTCTTGGATAATCTAAGGTAAAGCGAAATATGTAAGACTTAAGAAGCAATCGCCCATCAACTATGAATTTAACTCCACAGCAAGCAGCAGACAAAAATACTCCACCGTAACAGTTAAGAATACTGGTAAATCAGTGTATTGAAATAAAGGCTTGTTGCTCAAAATTCCCCCCCCCGAACTAGAATTGTTGCGCGAACTAGCATCTTGTGGCGATAAAACTATTTGTAAAGCAGTTGTGAGTAATCCCAATACCCCAACTGATGTATTATTGGCTTTAGGTGCAAAGTTTCCAGGGCAATTGCTAGAGAATCCACTTTTTTCTCTGTTGCTGCTGGAAAATCCGAATTTTTTAGCACAGATGCCTTGGGAAACACAGTATAGCTTATATAGCTATCACCCAACGCCAGAAAAAATACGCGCATCGGCTTGATGAACTTGAATATACACCATGAGGAGCGATCGCGCAAAATCTATCCCATCACCCATACCTTTATCAAAACCAAAGATAGCCTTTTCTTCTCGCCTTTGCGCCTTTGCGACGAGCGCGTCTTTGCGTGATATTCTATCAAAAAAAATTTCTTTTTTTACCTCTAGGTACTTTACTTTCGGCGGCTCTAGAGGTATTATTTTATAATGGTAACCTGTGCGAAATTAAAATTTAGGTTTACAAATCGATTCTTAAGTAAACTATATCAGGAACTGCGCGCCTTTGCAACCCCTTCCCATTATTTAAATCCAATTCAAAAAGCTTGCACCCACTCTTTGATTTCGTATTCTGTCCAAATACCATTTTGCCAGTAAGGATCAGCTTCAACTAACCCACGAACTGTGCTTTCATCTTCAGCCTCATAAATAGCAAAAACTTTGGTGACATCTTTGGTAGGACCAATCGTAATTAAAACGCCAGATTCTTTTTGTTTTGCCAATCCATCTAAATGCGCTTGGCGATAAGGTGCGCGTTTTTCTAGCACATCCTCGCAGTAAGATCCCCACATTACATATTTGGTCATAGCTTTGGTTGTGTATTTGTACTTTTGTATTTGTACACCATTTTTGCTCTTCTTAAGAAGCACGATAAGCAAGTCAAAAGTCAAGCATCATAAAAAAGAGCTTTTTTTAGCATTTTGACGACCGAGTGTATGCAATGTTTTACCACCAAATAGCTTAGTCATAGGTAGTATCGTCTGATTTCTATTTTCAGCAAGATTCAATAAAGCAGATAGTGTATCTTCAATCTGCTGGAAGCTCGTGGTAGATACTTAATAATAAAAATAATTAGGATAGTTATAGGAGGACACAGATTCCCATTATCTAAATATAGCAAACAAGGAATGGAAAGTAAAGTAGAAAAAGGGGAAAAAACAAACTTTTTTTTGAAAATATATAATTTATTTTGAGAATAAATTATTTGAAACACACAATTTGAGCGAAGAATTCCCCCCCAAAGGAGGGGGAGAAAAAATCAGCTTCTGAGATTAACGTTGAATTTTTCGACGAGATATTCTCGCACCTTTTGATGCACTGGTTCAACGTCGGCATCAGTCAAAGTGCGATCGCCCAGTCGATAAACTAGTCTAAACGCCAAACTTCTTTGCCCTGCTGGGACATTTTTACCCAGATATTCATCAAACAATTCTACAGACTCAAGTAACTTTCCGGCTGCAAATGCGATCGCTCTTTGTATTTCAGCAACAGAAATGTGAGTCGAGGCGAAAAAGGCGATATCCCGATCTAGGGCTGGGTAGGTAGAATAGGGCTGGAAACGAGGAATGAAATTTTCATCTTCATCTAAGAAATTCAACAGCAAATCTAAATCGAGTTGGAAAACATAGACTTCATCGGGCAAACCTCTTTCCCCGCGAATTTGAGGATGCAATTGCCCAAAAGTTCCCAATCGACTACCTTGCAACCATAAAGAAGCAGTACGCCCAGGATGTAAGCGGGAATCTTGACGAGTGGGTTGATATTCGACGCTTAAGCCTAATCTTTTAAATACAGCTTCGAGTACTCCCTTTGCCTCAAACCAGGACATTGGTTGATCTCGTCCACCTCGTATCCACTTGCCCTGGGTAGGATCTCCTCCTAGAATACCAGCGATCGCCTCAGCTTCTACCAACCCTTCCTCTTCTTGCCAAAATATCCGCCCCATTTCAAATCCATTGAGCGAACCATTACCCTGTTCTAAATTGAACTCGAAAGCATCAATCAAACCAGAAATCAAATCAGTTCGCAAAGCCGAGTATTCTGCAAACAACGGGTTAGCTAGCATCACCTGTCTTGGTTCTCCTGGCTTCACCAAAGAGTAGTGCATTAATTCGGTTAATCCGGAACCCCGAAAAGCTTCTCGCAGCTGCCGTGTTAACTGCTGATCCTCTGTCAGGTAGCCTAGTTCAGTTTGCTGGGGCAGCGTGTCACAAAACTTATCGTAACCATATACACGGGCAATTTCCTCAATCAGGTCAATTTCTCGCTCTAAATCACGATAGCGATAGGGTGGAACACTCACCAGAAAGACTCGCTCTTTTTCCCTATCTGGAACTACTTGACATCCCAGTGCAGTTAGAGTGTGCTGAATATCTTGTGGTTGCAAAAGAGCGACTTCTTCTCCCAAATCTACTGCTCCCAGTACAGCATTAACTCGATCTAGACGCAATTGGATTGATCGAGTTAGTGTGCCTGCATCCGGTCTACGATCAGCCATCTGCTGATTTACAGCAATACCCCCAGCGATTTGATGAATCAGTGTCAAAGCACGGCGACAGGCTACTTCTAACTCAGCATAATTGACACCGCGCTCGAATCTAGCAGAGGCTTCGGTGCGTAAACCGAGGCTACGGGCAGAACGGCGAATTGCAGGGGAATCAAATAGGGCAGCTTCTAAAACTAAACTTTGCGTTTCTTGGTGGACTTCGGTTTCTTCACCACCCATCAACCCAGCCAAAGCCACTGGTTTATCATTGGCTGTAATTAGTAGAGCTTGGGTTGATAAGTTGCGGATTTGTCCATCGAGTGTTTTGAGTGATTCTCCAGACGAGGCAAAGCGGACTGAGATAGTAAGTTTATCGCCTTGGGCTACTGCCTGCAAGCGATCGCGGTCAAAGGCGTGTAGCGGCTGCCCCCACTCCAGCATAATGTAGTTGGTAACATCCACAACATTGTTAATTGGTCGTACTCCAGCTGCTTGTAAACGCTGTTGCAACCATTCGGGGGATGAACCAATTTTTACCTGTTCAATGATTGTCCCAATGTATGCAGGGCAAGCTTGAACCGAGATATTTATTGCTAAACCACTTGCAGTTGTAGGAATAGATAGCTCGTCTGGTAGGGGCAGTCTTAACTTTGCCCCAGTCAGTGCTGCTACTTCCCGCGCTATACCTACCATACTCAAAGCATCAGCACGATTTGCCGTTGCTGTCAAGTCTAAAATTACATCATCCAAACCTAACAAAGGTCGAACATCAGCACCCAGTTTGAGGTTCGATAGATCCTCTTGTCCTCTCGCCTCTTGCCCCAAACTTCGTCCCGCAACGCTTACGCCTCTCGCCTCTCCAAAAACATGAATACCTGCCGATTCTTTTGCTAAACCCAACTCGGCTAGAGAACAAATCATGCCTTCGGAACGCACAGAGCGTAGATTAGCGGCGCGAATTTTGACATCTATCTTAGGTAAGTAAGTACCGACAGTGGCTATTGGTACATAAATACCTGCCCGAACGTTAGAAGCACCACAGACAATGTTTAACGGTTCACCTGACTTACCAATATCTACTTTGGTGACGCTCAACTTATCAGCATTGGGGTGGCGTTGACATTCAAGCACAAGTCCAACCACAACACCCTCAGCCCAGGTACGTCGATCTTCAATATCTTCTACCTCAAAGCCAGCCATTGTTAATGTTTGGGCTAACTCCTCTGGAGTCAGCGTAAAATCGACTAGTTCCCGCAACCAGTTAAGAGAAATACGCATGGAGTGTGATTGGTTGTTTTTAGATTCAGCCCAACATATCTTACAAAAGAAATCGAGTAAATGACAGAAGCTCGGTTTGAAGATGCATAGCTTTATTATTTCATTTTTACACTGCCAATTTTTGGATACTTAGTCGATTGTGTAGGATGAAAGTAGAATATTGGCGATCGCACATTATATATTTAACTTGCGGTGTAAGACTTTAGCGCCCAGGTGTGGGATTACCACCATATTTAATTAAAAGGGCAATCGCACAACTCACAGCAAAAACTAAAACCATACTCAAAGCAGATCCAAAACCCCAGTTCTGACTTGCGCCTAAAAAGGAGTTGTAAATCAGACGAGCAATAGTCATGCTAGAAGCACCGCCGAGTAATTCGGGATCGACAAAATCACCAATACCAGTAATAAATACCAATAAACAACCAGCAGCAATACCAGGCAAAGTTTGCGGTACTGTTACCTTCCAGAAAGTTTGCAACTCATTTGCACCTAAGTCAGCAGCTGCTTCTAGTAACCTTCGATCCAGCTTTTCCAAGGAAGCATAAAGAATCAAAACCATATAAGGCAATAAGCTATAACTCATACCAATCAACACAGCCGGACTAGTGTTAAGTAAATCCACATTTGGTAGTCCCAAAACAGCTAGTAGTGAATTGAGTAAACCCGTAGGACGCAAAATTGTAATCCAGGCATAAGAACGCAACAGCGATGATGTCCATAAGGGTAAGACGAAACCCAGTAGGAGTATATTTCGCCAACGTGGGGGAGTTAGCAGGGCGATGCAGTAAGCGACAGGAAATCCCAGGAGTAAACAAATAACTGTGCTACCGACAGCAAAAAAAAGCGATCTAAGCAGTACTTTCAGATAAAGAGGTACAAACACCAAAGCATAGTTATCCAATCCACTGGGATTAACTATATTTCCTGGTCGAAACCCAGGTACTAGACTCAACTCTAAAATAATTAGCGTGGGTAGCACCAGCAACAGCGTCAACCACATAAAAGCAGGTGCTAGTAATACCAATGGTTCTAGCCATTTCACCCATCGACGACGCATAAACAATTATCAATTATCAATTATCAATTACCCCTTACCAATTACCACTTGTTCATTGAACATTATTCATTGTTCATTGATAATTTCCCCTCTGCCCTCTTCTAGCCCCTAGCTACTAGTTAACTGAGTCCAGTAACGCTCATAAACACTATCAAACTTTTCCAAGGGAGAAATACGTTCACACTTTTCCAGAATTGATTCTGGCGGGAACAAATTGGTATTTTGACGGCTTTGTGGGGGTAATTGCTCAACTGCTACTCGATTTGGCGGGGCGACACCCAAACGCAAGCTAGTTTGAGCCGCCACTGCTGGTTGTAGATTAAAGTTGAGCCAAGCATATGCAGCATCAAGGTTAGGAGCAGTTTTTGGAATCGCCATTGTGTCTGTCCACAACGAAGAACCACTGCGAGGAATCACATAATTTAGGTTAGGATTTTCTTTAATGACTCGGATGCCATCTGCTGAGTAACACATTGACAGCAGCAGATCTCCGGCTAGCAATTGGTTTTGCCAAGCGTCTGTATCAAAAGCTGCTATGCTCGGCTTGAGGAGTCGTAATTTTTCATAAGCTTGTTTGATTTGCGACTCATTTGTTGAGTTGTAGGAGTAGCCCAACATCCGTAACGTTCCACCCATCACCTCACGCACATCATTTAGCAGCGTCATGCGTTTCGATAATTGTTCCTGATTGTTCCAAAGATAGTCCCAATCTGTAGGCGCAACTGCTAACTTGAGTCGATTGTAGATAAATCCGGTTGTTCCCCAACTCATAGGTATAGTGTGGCGGTTATGTGCATCGTATGAAGGATTTTGAAACCTGGGGAAGAGATTATCTAGACCTTTTAAACGGGTACTATCGAGTTCCTGTAACAAACCCAGCTTTACCATCCGCCGCACCATATAGTCACTGGGATAGATGACACTGTAAGCGCTGCCACCCCCAGCCTGTAGTTTAGCCAATAAGGTTTCATTGGAATCAAAAACATCTGCAACTACTTTGATGCCAGTTTGATCAGTGAAGCTGTTGAGTAAATTTTCATCGGTATACTGGGACCATGTGTAGATGTATAGACTATCAGTATTTGTTTGAGTGGGCGATCGCCCAGCTACCCCTCCCTGTCGCCAGCCACAACGAGTAAGCGCTAATCCAGAAATTGCTGCTACCGATGCTTTTAAGAACCGCCGCCTGGATGGACTAGACTTGCAATAAATTTTTTGTTGTGACATCTGGGGAAGCCGAGGGAAAAACTTATTCATAACAAAACTTGACTAAATCCAGCTTGTGTGGTAAATAATATTATTGACAAAGCGGTTAGTAAGCGCAGTTACCAGTTACCAGTTATCAGTTACCAACTACCAACTACCAGTTACAGCTAACAGCTAAAAGCTATCATTGAGCCGTCAAAGCTAGACAATCTGTTGCTTTCCAGTAAACGTAGATTGGTGTATGGGCATCGGAGAGAATATTACCAAGGTTGGGCTGTAAGACAGTTAAGCGATCGCCCGATAATAATTCCACCAGATATTGAACGTGAGTTCCCAAATACATCACCTGCTTCAACCGCCCTTCAAACGAGTTAAATTGTACATTCGGTTGGTCAAGACTCAGGTGAATTTTTTCTGGTCGTATACTAACCATTACAGACCGAGTTGACTCACAAACAGGATTAAACTCCTGGTGTTGCACAATGATTTTCAAACCTGTTTGAGTTATGATTTGCACATTTGATCTTTCGCTGCTGGTGATTTGACCTGGAAATAAATTGGTATTGCCAATAAAATCGGCAACAAAAGGTGTTCGGGGCTGCTCATAGATTTCTTTAGGCGAACCAACTTGCTCAATTTTGCCCTGATGCATGACAGCGATGCGATCTGACAAAGACAGTGCTTCTTCTTGATCGTGAGTCACAAAGATAAAAGTTAATCTCAAATCCGAATGCAGGGAAGATAACTCTACCTGCATTTCCTTGCGTAGCTTGAGATCGAGCGCTCCCAACGGTTCATCCAACAAAAGCACAGCAGGACGATTTACCAAAGCTCTTGCCAAAGCTACCCGTTGCTGCTGTCCGCCAGATAATTGGGATGGAAAACGCGATCGCATTTCTTCCATTTTTACCAATTTTAAGACTGCTGCGACGCGGCTTTGAACTTCAGCCCTCGACAGTTTTTTTAGCCGTAATCCAAAAGCAATATTATCCCAAACATTCAAATGATTAAACAAAGCATAACTTTGAAACACTGTGTTAACAGGTCGTCGATAGGGTGGCACATGATTCATTAACTCCGACTGAATCAACACCCTCCCTGCGTCAGCCCTTTCAAACCCAGCAATCAAGCGCAGCGTAGTCGTCTTACCACAACCAGAAGAACCCAAAATACTAAAAAACTCTCCCTGTCGGATATGCAAGTTAACACCATTGACAGCAGGCTCTTGATTGAAGAATTTAAAAACGTTTAGCAGTTCAACATCAAACTGCGATGCGCTCACTGGGTTTATATCCTGTGTAGTCCTGTGTACCATCCGGCTTGTACCTTGCCCCCCAGCTTCGGGGGCAAATCATCTTGGGATAACGTTACAATTCAAAAACCAAAATAGTAGATGTAGTTTTGATATCCAAATGCATATTGTATTTGGGTAGTAGCCAATCAGACTTCAGTTTTATTCTATTTTGCCTTCAGGCAAAATATAAATTTGTATAAATTTACTTGCGTTAAGTACAATTCGCTCCTTTCTTGCCGTAGATTTCCAACCTTCGTTATATCACTTCAACCGATTTGGCGATCGCCCCTCCCTCTAGTTAAATTAGAACCGATTACCTTGCCCACAATTTCCAAATCTTGAAGCGCACTTGTCCCCTTTGCTAAGAATCCCTCTTTTTCTTAGCGCTTACTCTTCGAGAAGCCGCTTTGCGCCTTTGCGCCTTTGCGCGATCAAAATTTAAAATTGATCCACACCTTCTCCAGCATCTCAAACCGAAATCATCACTTATGAAACTGACTGCCCCAAGTGGTAGGACTAAAACTACACGTACTATAGGACAACGTAACCAATCTTTAGCATTAATGCTGGGGATTACTTTATTCATATTTGGTGGCATTGGCAGTCGTCTAGCCTACCTACAACTGCTCGAAGGAACCCACAATCGACAGCAGGCAGAAAACAACCGCATTCGATTGATTCCCAAACAACCAGAAAGAGGCAACATTTTTGATCGCAAAGGCAGAATTTTAGCTAGCAGTCGGCTTTCCCACTCAGTATACGTGTGGCCCATAGCTCCCAAAAAACCCCAATGGGCGGATACCATAAAGCGCCTAGCCCAAATTTTAAATATGCCAGAGTCGGAGATCCAAAAGCGGATGGACAAAGCAGGCTACAATTCCCCCACCTTGATCCGCATAGCCAGAGATTTAAATCCTGCCCAAATAACAGCATTAGCAGAATCCAAAAACGAGCTACCAGACGTTGAGGTGTTTATAGAAGCGATGCGGGGGTATCCCAATGGGCAAGTAGCTGCTCATATACTCGGTTACACCGGAGAAATGAATGATGAACAATTAGCCAAAAAGCGTCGAGAAGGTTATCGCCTGGGAGATGTAATCGGACAAATGGGAGTCGAGGCAGCATATGAGAAACAGCTTAGAGGAGAATGGGGGGGACAGCAAGTAGAGATAGATGGTAAAGGGCGAATTTTGCGTTATCTAGGCGATAAAAAGGCAAAATCAGGTCAGAGTATTCATTTAACCATAGACTTAGAGTTACAAAAAGCAGCAGAAAAAACTTTAGGCGATCGCCAAGGAGCGATCGTAGCACTCGATCCTCGTAACGGTGCGGTTTTAGCAATGGTTAGTCGCCCAACTTTTGACCCCAACATTTTCTCTAAGCGCTTCACTCCATCTGTGTGGCGTAGCCTGCAAAAGAAAGATCATCCCTTTGTCAATCGCACTTTACAGGGATTTCCCCCAGCCAGTACGTTTAAAGTTATTACAACTACGGCTGGACTGGAATCAGGTAAATTTTCTCCCAACACAGTCCTACAAACATACGGCTGTATGAACATCGGCGGAACTAGTTTTTGCGATTGGAACCACGCCGGATTTGGACCATTGGGATTTGTGGGCGCACTGGCACACAGTAGCGACACGTTCTTCTATCAAATTGGCAGGGGAGTCGGTGGACCTACATTAATCGATTGGACGCGAAAATATGGTTTTGGGCGAAAAACAGGTATTGAATTAGCATCGGAAGAAGCAAAGGGATTGGTTGCTGATGCTAAATGGAAGCAGGAAAATCTTAAGCTTCCCTGGAGTGTGGGAGATACAGTGAATATGTCAATTGGGCAAGGATTTTTGCAAGTGACACCCCTGCAACTTGCCGTGATGTTTTCTGTACCTGCTAACGGCGGCTACCGAATTAAACCCCACTTGTTAAAAGACGATGAGGATTCAAAAAACTGGCGACAGTCTTTGAATTTAAAACCTACAACAGTACAAATACTGCGTCAAGGACTGCGGGCGGTGGTAGATGGTGGTACGGGTAAGGCGCTAAATTCGCCGACAATTCCGCCAGCAGCTGGTAAAAGTGGTACAGCGGAAACTTATAAACGTAAATCTCACACTTGGTTTGGTGGCATCGCGCCTATTAACAAGCCAGAAATTGTAGTAGTTGCCTTTGCTGAACACTCCGGCGGCGGCGGTGGTAAAATATGCGCCCCAATGGTGTTAAAAGTGATGGAGGCGTATTTTCACAGCACTCCGAAGTCAGCAGACAAAAAGGACTCACAAGTCACAAGTCACAAGTTGCGAGTCAGGAGATAGGAACCTAGGAACGGGTTTATTTAGACGAGCCAAAAACAGCTAATATGACTAAACCCGTAAACACCTGTAAACAAACTGCGCCTCTTAAAGCACGGATTAGGTATGATTAAGACCTTGACATTAGCGACAAAATATGAAGCGTCTTGAATCTGCAACTCCAGCTCAAGCTCGACAAACAAGAGAGGAATTTGCCAACCCAGACGCTTACCTAGATTATGAATTATATCTGGCAGTTAAAAAGTTACCGCCCTTGTATACACGTTTGGTAGGGGTAACTTTAAGTTTAGCAGTATTTGGCGCGATCGCTTGGGCAGCTTTCTACAAAGTTGATGAGGTAGCTGTTGCTCCTGGTAAAATAATTCCCTCGGATCGAGTGCAGCCAGTACGAGCGTGCGTCACCAACCACTCAAAAAGCCTGACTTATTTTTCAAAGGTAACCTCTTGTGCCGCTGTGTTTGGGTTATCTGTTGGTATTACGGGGTGGGAGGCGAAGGAACCTGAAATAAATAGTCAGCCCTATTTCGGTTATTTGTGTTGCCCCAAAGGAAGCTTGAAATAAAAATCCAGCTAGGTATTGGGGCGGAGTGTCAGCGGAGTCAGCAACCCCCGCTGAGCCTCCTTTATATTGCACTGGTACGAAGGATCTTTAAAGAGGGCTGGATTTTTATTTTTGCGCTAAATGTAAAACAGGTGATCTATGGGGTTTGAGGGCTGACTATTTATTTTTGCGCGTTCCTTCCAGATCTGTGTTTATGGCTCGTGAGGTTAGCGCAAAAATTACCCTTGGCTTATTTAAGGGATCTGTTGGTATTGATGAGTAGTTAGTGTTGTTTGAAGCCGAGGGTTTTTTTGTCGCTATATTCCAAGTCTTTACTTTTTAGAGGTTACAGCGGATACCCAGGGTTTGACGACATAAAAATAAGGCAAGCCTTGTATTAGGGTTATTTGTTGGCATTATGAGGGATCGATTTTGAAGGCTTGCCTTATTTTTACTGGTTACAGCGGATACCCTGAATTTTCAGCCTCTTTTGTTTCAATCCGTAACAAATTTCCTGTATTTGTTGTCACGATATAAGTCTTATTCCAAACTGCCACTCCAGATCCAATGCCCAAGCCACGAGCGCCCAGATCGATAATAGTGGAAACAGTACCGTCTAGATTTACTTGCAACAGATTTCCAGTATTACTGGTAACAATCAACAAGTTATCTACTTCTACTACGTCAAAGGGAATACCTTTGCCTGCACTAACTAAATTTACAATCGGTGTTACCTCACCATCCCAGCCCACTCGCAGCAAGTCACCGCTTGAGCAACCGACAATAAAGCCATTGTTGCTTGTAGTCACGGCAAAAGGTATGCCAAAACCAGCCATGTCTGCCAAAGTGGAGATGGAACCGTTACGCTCTAACCGAATCAGATGCCCTTGAGAACTGGCAACATCACTAGCAGTACCGACAACGATGAAATCATCACTAGCTGCCACGCCAAAAGGTCCGCCAAAGCTACCGCACACTTGCGACAACTGGGCAATGGTGAAGAAAAAACCACTTTTAGTTATTCGCAACAAGCGATCGCCTGCCTCCAAAGCTGAAATAGTAACCAAAAAGCTGCCATTATTCTCGGCAATGCCGAACGGAACGCCGTAGCCAGACACATCTGCTAACGTCACCACCTCAAGGTTTTGCTTCACCCGCAGTAAACCACGATCTAAGGTTGGCACAATAATGTCACCATCGCTGAGTGCAACCCCCTGGAAAGGAATAATTTGCAGACCTTGGGTGACGAGTGATACCAACGTTTTCCGACCAACCTCTTGTGAATTTATATCCATTAAATAAATTTAGAGCAGCTAATAAGACTCGCTGACAAGTCACCACACGAGCGCTGTGAAAGCGCTCCCCATATTGTAGGACTAGTTAAGCATAAGCCACCAGAGTCTGATGAACAGTTTTACATTTAGCGCAAAAAATAAAAATTAAGCCCTATATTAGGGTTTATTGGTCAGAGCAAGCCGGAGTCGAAGGGAGAATCGCTCCTCCCCACTCTCCTTCAAAACCGTGCATGATACTTTCGCATCAGACGGCTCCTCTAGATTTGGTGTACTGTCAAACACACCTCATTCCCCAAATTACGGGTTAAGGCTCGGCACTATTTCAGCCGGATTATTGCCAGAATGCCTGTCAATTGCAGTCTTTTGGTCGTGGCAGTGTCGATGTAATGCCTGGAGATTGTTCCAAGTATCCTTACCTGCTTTAGCTTTTGGTATGATGTGGTCAATCTCAATCAAGTCATCACTTTTGAAAAACAATTCACAGTGGGAACATCTTCCTTTTTGTGGCTGTTTCTGTTATCGTTGGAATCCCAAGGGGGCGTTTTTCCTCCGTTCCAGGTTTAGGTATCCAAACCCGTCTGGTTGGTTTTACCCTTTGAGATAGTCTCATTTTGTTAACTACTTTAAGTCTTTGGGCTGGTGTCAAGGATTTTACTCCATCAGTCCCCGCGGTTTTCTTGCCCTGGTTATCTTGTGAAACTCGACGGACAGCTAGACATTTTGCTGCCCAAGACCTCATCAGTGTTTTCTGGAGCCTGTGAACTGCTTTGACATCCAACGAATCTGGCGACAAAAAATACGGGCGACCCTCCTCATCCGAATACGTCACTACGCCCAAAAGATCTTTAAAACAGGGTCGCCCGTATTTTTCTAGCTTTGCCTCCCCACGACTTGAGGCGGATGTTTCTTCGTTTTTGCACCTTGTATACACGTTTTTCCAGTTTTTTCCAGGGTATATCCTTCCAATCGAGTTCGAATTCTACTCCGGCGTAAACTGGTATGTCGTTTTCCCATACCATCCTGAAACTATGTTCGGCTTTAGTCTTATTCATTGCTATATGACGACCTTACATTCCAAATCATCGTGAGTCCGTCAGCATATCCCTGTTATTACATCAGGGCATTCGCTTCTGACTCAATCCCGCCCA
>CAXTYC010000041.1:0-38024 GCA_964248365.1 uncultured Chroococcidiopsis sp.
AATTGGGAGCTTCAAATAGCTCTAAATCTGATTCAGTTTCTCTTGTGCTAAATAAGTCTGCACTGCTTGAGTCTAGACTAAAATCCAGTTCCTCGCTTGTTAAGTCAAATTCTGCCATTAGATTAGCAGTATTCTCGACACCTGGAGCGTCAGCCGGAGCCTCAAATAGCTCTAAGTTTGATTCAGTTTCTCTTGTGCTAAATAAGTCTGCACTAGTGGAGTCTAGACTAAAATCCAATTCCTCGCCAGTATCGTCAAATCCTGCTATTAGCTCAGCACTATTCTCAACACTTGGAACGGAAGCTAGAGCTTCAAACAGCTCTAAATTTGATTCAGTTTCTCTTGTGTTAAATAAGTCTGTGCTGCTAGAGTCTAGACTAAAATCCAATTCCACACCCAGAGCGTCAGCTGGAGTTTCAAATAGCTCTAAATTTGATTCAGTTTCTGCAATCATACTGCTGAATAAATCGCTGGCGCTAGGAGTAAGGCTCGATTCGACATCAGTAGTAATTTCAGGTGCAGGTGTTGGTGTTGCATATACTGGTGCATCTAAAAAATCATTAGAGTCACTTGATAAAGTGCATTCCAATACTGTAGTCAAATCGGTTGGCTCAACAAACCAATTGTCATCAAGTTTCTGTTTTGGTTCGCTGCTATTGCTCAAAGCAAAGTCAATGTGGCTATCTACATCATTGTTCGTGTCTAAGGGAACAGGGGGGAGTGCGAACGATTCTTCCTCTGAAGCAAACAAATCATCTGTACCCAAGGGGAAAGAAAATTCTTTTATGTCCAACTCAATTTGAGTTGTTGTGTCAGGTTCCTCTGCCCACAAACTGCTCAAATCAGAGTTTTCTGCTGTTGCCATCGTAGATACTTCTAACAAGTCAAGATTTTTTAAATCTGCTTCTGGAGCTTTAAACAAATCACAGAATGCAGGCTCTACCTCTATTAAGTCTAGTGATGTGTCTTGAGCCTCGTCAAATAAACTGTTAAGTGCCAAAGTCTCTTCAGAGGAGATTTGGGGTAAATCGTCTTTTGAATGCTTAATTAGACTGTTTTCTAACTCATCTTCTATATTGAAGTCTAATAGATCTGAATCTTGCCAATCTTGGTTATTGTCATTTGAATTGAAAGTAAATAAACTACTTAAGTTATCTTCTGCTGCCCAATCGGTGATTTGTTCTTCTGTAGTTAACTGGGCAACATTTACTAAAAATTCTGACTCAACCGAGTTGTGTTCTGTGTTACTAAGACGTTGTGTTGTTTGTTGCTGGGCGACTTCTATTGTCTCGGTTAGTTGTTTATCTTGAGACTCAAAGTTAGTGCTTGTGTCTTCCCCATCGGATAAGAAAGTCTTTAAGGAGAGTGCTTGTAGTTGTTCGCAGGTTGCGATCGCATCTGCACGGGAGGCTAAAACTAATTCCTGTGCCTGTTTGATTTCCTTAATCACAATTGGGGCTAGAATGCGATAGGTATTGTCTAAATTAGCGATCGCGTAGGCTGCCGTTTCACACAAGGTACACCAGCCAGACAAGTTAAATTGTTCGCCCAGTTGTGCTAGCTGATTACACAATTGGTCTAGTTGTTGACGTGTTTGAGGTGTTTCTGCTTGCTTGAACAGCTGTAACATCTGCCGCAGTATTTCCGGCACACTGTTTTGAAACACTGACACCTGTGAGGCTGTGGTTGCTGGTGCTACTTGCTTTAATGTTGGAGCAGCAAAGGATTCCTCTAGCTGCATAGTACCACCAGCTTGATGCATTTGTGATTCCAGATGTTGCTCAAGAGTGGCAAACACTGGCTCCACTTCTGACATCAGACGATCGGCTACATCTTCTGTCAAGCCTGATTCACTCTGAAGGTGATCTAATAGCGCCTGCAAATTATCAAACATTCGCAGGAACAAAGACTCAATAGTTTGGTCAATTTGAATTGACTGACACTCCTTCAGAACTTTGAAAAAGTCCTCCAAACGGTGAGCCGTGCGCTGGATGCTATTAAGTCCCAGCATTGCCGCTCCGCCTTTAATCGAATGCGCTGCTCGGAAAATTTCGTTCACCATTTCCGAGTCTTTGAGTGTGTTTTGCAGATCTAGCAAACCCTGCTCAATCGTACTTAAGTGATCTCTAGCTTCCTCAATGAAGTAGCCCAGAATTCGCTGCTGTTGTTCTGGTAACATAGTAATAGTGTTGAGTTTTGAGTTCTAAGTTTTGAGGTAAGAGAATTCGTTTTGAGTGCAGAAATAATGTTGAGTTTTGAGGTAAGAGAATTAGTTTTGAGTTCTAAATTGTTTGAGCAACTCAAGACTTGGTATTAAATAAGAAATCAAATTAACCTTGGCAATTTCATTTCTACTCTTGAACTCAAAACAAAGGTAGGGTTGGCTTGAAAAGACTCACCTTTGCGATCGCCTTTGACATTTGTCATTTGTGCAAACCCGCTCCTATATCTCAAACGCTGGCTTTTACACTCGGAAGCGCTCGACTGAGGTGAGCAATTCACCCGCTACCTGCACTAAGTTTTGCAGGGAGCCGGAAACGCGCACTGCTTCCTGAGAGGTTTCTTGGGCTGTTAGCTCGACTGACTGCACTACAGATGCTACAGAACGAGATGTTTCAGTCTGTTGCACCGTGTCAGCAGTAATTGACCCTACAAGAGTATCGATCCGATCTGATACTTGTACAATATCTTCTAGCGCTCGCTTGGCTTGTTCGGCTAGCTTGGTTCCTTGAATAACCTGCTGAGTGCCTTCCTCCATTGCAGTCATTACCGAACCTGTTTCGCTTTGAATTTGCCGCACAATTTGTTCGATTTCTTTGAGTGCCTTGGCAACCCTATCTGCTAGCTGACGCACTTCGTCTGCTACGATCGCAAAACCCCGACCTGATTCTCCAGCTCTTGCCGCCTCAATACTGGCATTGAGTGCTAACATATTCGTCCGCGAAGCAATTTGAGAAATCAGTGCTACGATCTTGGAGATTTCTTGACTCGATTCTGCTAGACGCTTCACTTTACGAGTTGTTTCCGCCACAGTTTGGCGAATTTCCAAAATACCTGCTACAGTTCGCTCTACTGCTTCACCGCCTTTCTTGGCAGTGTCTGAGGCTGATTGAGCAACAGATTCAGCTTCCCGTGCTGATTCGGCTACCCTTTGAATTGCATCCGTTAGCACCTGTACAGAATTTAGCGTTACAGCCAGTTCCTCTGCTTGGTGCAAGGCATCTTGAGACAAAGCACGAGCAAATGTTTCATTTTCGGTTGAGCCTTGACTTACTTGACGTGCTGCTAGCTTCACTTGCTGCACAATTTCGCGCAGGTTTTGAATTGTCAAGTTAAACGAGTCAGCAACTGCCCCTAAAACGTCAGCTGTGACTTCAGCTTGCACTGTCAAATCTCCCCTAGCTGCTCCTTCTACATCATCCAGCAGCCGAATCACTTGACGTTGCAATTCTTCTTTGGCTTGTTCCTGCTCTTGTGCCTTGCGTTGTGTATCCAGGGTAGTCTGGGAAATGCCTTGCAGCATTTGATTAAACTCAGAGGCTAGAAGACCAAATTCATCTTCTGAATAAACTGTAGCTTGAGCATCAAAATTGCCTGTTCGCACAGCTGAAAATTGAGTTCTCAGATCCATTGTGGTTTGTTGGATCTGTTTGGTTGTCATTCGCCCCAGAAAGCGCGAGGTGGCAAAACCCGCCGCACCTGCTGCTACAGCCGTTGCCAAACTTGTAGGAAAGGCTTTATTGTCTTTTTGAATTAAACAGCCGCCTAAGCCAAGTACTGCTACAACTAGGGCAGAGCTAATTCCCACAGCACTAGCGGTGAGCCATTGCTTTTTTGCTAGGGAGGCTTGTTCAAACTGTGCTAGTAAGCTATTGTTACTAGTACTATTTACCTTGCTATTAGAGCTATCTTGAGACAAGGTAGATTTTTGTGCTGGGGCAAAACTGGAAAGAGTAAATTCTTCACCTTTGCGATCGCTATCGTTACCGCTTTTTGCTTCAGACAGGTCAGGCAGTGACCCATTAGATGGTATAGGAGAAGACAGCATTCCTGAATCCATTAATTGAGCAGTTGCTTGTGGTAGCTCAAATTCTTCTATAAAATCAATGTTGCTTGACTGACTCACTTCGGCTTGGTTCACCTCTTCCTGAAAAGTATTTGCTGCTGACTGCGAACTGAAGTGTTCAAACTTATTCAAGTGGGCATCATTTTGGTTATAGAATCCATTAGTATCGTTAGACCGAGCTAAATCAGTACCCTCTTGGCTATGAAATCCATTCTCTTCGGCTTTTTCGGTCGGTGTAAAATCAACCTGCTCTGAGTGTGTTGGTGGATGCTGCTGTGTCGTCGAGTAACCCAAATCTTCTGTGTTTGCTTTTGGCTTGAACTTTGCTGCTGAAATTAATAGGGTTACATCGTCTAGGTCGGGTATATCTGAGTGTAACCACTGATTTAACCCAGATGATGAAAATTCACTCTCTTCCAGACTCGTATCACGAGAATCACTTGCAAAGTGAGAATTGAAGTCAGTAACTTCCTCAAAAGAGTAGTTGAAATTACCATCAGTCGTTTTAAAACCGTGAGTTTGGCTTTGTTCAACTAAATCCGTACCATAATCATATTCACTGCCATCGGGTGCTTGAGTGTTTTCTGGTTGCTTCAGGTTAAAAGGGTCTACTAACGGTGATAAATATTCCTCTGCGCTAGTGTAATGGCTACTAGCGTTGCTTTCCTGGTAAGTATTACCAAATGGCTGCTCTAATTCAAAAGCTGGTTCTGAACTATTGGAAGCAAAATTTGCCTGATGATACCAATCTTCTGGATTTTCTTGCTCTTTTGCTAAATGATCGAGTGGTGGAGAATCAGCCGTTAGTAAAAAATTATCCTCCGCCGCGCTATTTTGAAGCATCCCACTAGCTAATTGGTCAGAGCTTTCATACTGATTTACAGACTCCAAACCATTTTTGGCGCAATCAATTAGTTCTATATCTTCTGTAAATTGCAGTACTAATTGATACTGTTCCCGTGCTGTTTCATACTGTCGGAGAACACAGTAAATGTGACCCCGCAAAAGGCGACAATTAGGATCGTTTGGCAAATCTTGGACTAACTTGTCAATCAAGATTGCCGCCTCTTGGTAGTTACCCTGAATATAAGCCTTTTGAGCTTGTTGATATTCCTGATCGTGATTGATACTTGATGTCATTTGCTGCCTCTGCTTGCCTTGATTTCATGCTGCCCAACGCTCACTTTGAACAATTGCCTTTTGATCGAGCAGTCGAAGATACTGATGGGTATGCTCATTTAAAACCCACTCACCACGAATAAATGGTGTCATTATGTCCGAAGCTTGATTTAGCTGTTGCAATCCTTCTACATTGAGCCATTCCATATTGATGATTTGGTCAACAGCCAACCCAAGTAATATTTCTTGATCTTCGACGGCAATTACTGAAATCTCTGATCTATCAGTATTTAATGCTGTTGGTTCTCCTAGTAATTGACCAAGATCAGCTACCCAAATCACTCGTCCTCGTAAATTTAGAGTACCCAAAAGTAAAGGAGAAACATTGGGAATTGGGGTAATTCGGTCGAGAGGAGTCGAAATCACCTCTCGGATTGCTACTGCTGGTAGTGCCAACTCCTGACCAGGAGTAACGTAAAAACGCAGGTGCAATTCACCTTCTCGAATTTCTAATTGCTGAAATTGATGTGCAGCTTGAACTTGTTCGGTAACGACTGACAAGTCCAGATTTACCATTGCATTCTCCCTTATCCTTTTAGTAATTGTTTGACTGTTGCCACCAATTCTTTCGGCTGAAACGGTTTGACAACATAAGCGTCTGCGCCTTGCTTCATGCCCCAGTAGCGATCAAATTCTTCCCCTTTGGAAGAACACATTACTACTGGTACATTTTGGGTTTTTGGATCGGTTTTTAGCTTTCGGCAAACCTCATAACCGTTCATTTTGGGCATGACAATATCCAGCACAACTAAATCGGGGCAAGACAGCTCCATATGCTGCAAAGCCTCCATACCATCGTTGACTGCCGTAACTGTCAACCCACTGCTTTTTAGGGCATCTATAATTAGTTCCCGTTGAGTGGGACTATCATCCACGACCAGCACTGTACTCATAACTTTTATCTGCCTCCTGGGTTAAACGTTCCTATTTGAGGGAACGACCACTATGGTTAACATATAATCTTTATCAATTGAGTAAACTTAATTATTTACTAATCGATTCAAAGCTACCAATGTGGTATAAGCTGATTGTGTGATAGTAATTTCAGTTTCTATTTGAGCTTGCATAAAGTAATAAAGATTAAATTTTGCAATCAAACAAGTGTGGTAAAGCTAAAAGGCTAGTTGAAATTATGGAAATTCATTGCGTAAGACTCGGTTTAAAATGTCCTTTATAAGAAGACTAGCGACACATACGCCGTAAATTATCAAAAGTGAATTGAATTCCTTAAGCTTAAAGATCAATTGCCTTAGTAGCTGAATTTTTCAGGTAGCCTTACTAAAAAACTACAAAATCAACTTAACGCTACCTTTGTTATATGTCCAAGCGAAGATCCACTGAGAAAGGAGTCGAGTTTAAATGGTATTTTTGTTTTTCTTCAGTGGATGTACAGAGGTGAATGAAGATACCTTATGCTTTATTAAGAAGCTATTACAAGCTCCTGTTTAGCAAAATTATTGTGGCACAGATGCAAATGTTTCTCTACTAACATTAATAACTCGTTATCTGCAAATGGTTTAGTTAGGTAATCTGTTGCTCCTACCATTCTGGCTTTGACTCGATCAATGAATTGATCTTTACCTGTTAGCATGACAATTGGTGTCTGACGAAATTTGCTTGCGTGGCGTAGCATGGCACAAAGCTCATAGCCGTCTAGTTCTGGCATGGCAATATCACATAGGATTAAATCTGGTTTGAGCTGAAAGACAAGGTTGAACGCTTGAAGGGGATTAGTACAACCAACAGCGTCGTAACCCTGAAGCTTGAGAATAGACTCTATAGCTTCACAAATGGCGATCGCATCGTCAATGCAAACAATCCGAGGAATCCCTGTATTCAAAGGTTGCAAGATGGGGGGAGAATCGCAAGTAGAAACCATAGCTGGGTTGAGCATTTGAATCCAGCCTTGTTTGACAAAGGGATATATTGCTCTACCAACAGATAAAATATCTCGATTCAGATAACGAGATAATTGGCGAAGTGAGGTTTTGCCATCTATCCAAAGCTTGAGATGGTTGAAAGTAGCTGTTGGTAAGACTTGGCGTAAACTCATATAGTTGGCGATCGCAAGACACTGATTGGGAGATTGAATATGTGGATGTAATTGCTTCCACATTTGCACTTGCTGCATAATTTTCTTCATCAACGAACCGATCTCCAAAGTGGTTAATCGGGGTGACAGGGCAGAACCATGCTCAAAGATGAACGATCCTTGGTGTAAGCCCAGCAGATCGAAGAGTGTTTCATGCACAATGCTTTGGATGATACTGCGACCTTGATCTGGGGTGAGAATATGGTGTTCAAGCAGCGCCCAGAGGTAGGTATATTCAGGAGCATTTTGAGTAGCTACCGATGGGAGTGGTAGGCGATCGAGACGTGTTTCTAAACGATAACGACGTAGGTAGTCGCGCAGACGGGATAAGCTGCTGTCACTATCAGTGACATAAATAATTTGACCATTAAGGAAAAATATAAACCAGGACTGTTGTTTCTGGAATTGGAAGTTACCAGGGGTAAAGCGGGGATTTTCAGCCGAGCTTGTGATACTAACAGCGGGTTGACTGTAGGCTTCGACATAAAGTTCGCCTGTGCGCTGTCCCAATTCAATCAGCTGGAGAATACTGCGAATATCGATTTCATTTAAGTTGCCTTGCATTTAACTTATAATGCTCCTATAAGATCTGTGTGTGTCTCTGTTGTTAATCTTTCCCCCAGTTTTTTCCAATCTCTCAGATCGCTTGGTCATTTATCATTGGTCAGTGGGAGCAGGTTTAATTCCTTTATCTGTCATCTCAACAGTCATGTTTGTAAAACCCGCCCGTACAAGCGATCAGTTGCAAAGAACAAAAGGACAAAGGACAACTCGTATTTGTAACTACTTATAAAAATGGCAGACTTGATGAGTTAAGCAATAACTCGGAAGTGATTACGGCTGTACTCAGTCCACAATAGAGTTCGGATAGTTATACCTGTGGAGTGTACTTAAATAAAGTTTAAGCTAAATGAAGTTTTATCCATTTGGATTAAACCGTGATAATAAGGATATTTCCAGGTTTAGGCATTAGGTAAATCAAGAGGGCGATCAGTGTGTTGTATCTAGCAGAAGTACAAAAGCAGAAAACGTTTATAGGTACACCCAAGACAGAAATTAAGCTGCTGGCTTTTCAGCGGGCTGACTCTAGTTGGAATCCTGTACAGCCAGAAGAAGTAATTCCGGCTGAGGAAGCCAATAATTTTAATGCTGGGGCGCTGGTACTAGCTGATTTAAATGCCAATCGACAAGTGCAACGGGTTCAGGAAGCTGGGCGACCTTTGGTTAGTATGTTGCAAACTTTCTCCCGTCACTTGGAAAAAGCTAAAAGTCAGGAAGACGAAATTGAACAGTGGAAAGAATCTCTGAGATTTCAGAGTGAGGAAATGAGCCGCCGCCACATGGAAATGGAGGCGCGATTAGAACAGCTCGAGCAAATTGAAGAGGAATATAAGCAGCTACAAAGTAATCCGCCGCAGCCTGGTTTAGATGAGACGACACTCAGCCAAGTTGAAGAATTACTTGAACGCTTGTCACAAGGTACGCCTACAGCATCTGTGCGACAGGAGCTAAATTTTGCTTTGGAAATGGTAGAAACTGGGCAAGCTACTCTAAATCCACATTGGCAAAAACTAGGGGAACAGAAGCACTCCACCGACGAGCAGCAGTCAGAAGTCGATCGCCAAGCCTTGATACTGCAAACTAGTAAACAAGAGTGGCAACAGGCACAAAAGGCTCTGGAGCAAGACAAAGTAGCTTTACAGGTGCAAATTGCTGAACTTAAAAGCAAGCAAGATTATGCTCAGAGCTTAAGTATACAACTACGTAACCAGGAAGATTTATATCAGCAGCTTTACCGTCTGATTCAGCCTGTTGATGAGATACTTTTCGTCGAGCAAGTTGATTTAGAAGCACTGGAGAAGATGTCTTTAGAGCAGTTGCAGCAAGTTGTGCAACAGTTGCATCGAGATTGGGAAAATGCTTCTCGGTTTGTGCATGAGCAGGAAGAAGAGCTAGTGTTGAAGCAACAGACAATTGATGAACTGCAAGAGGCGTTAAGCAAGGCAAATGAACACGATCGCACTAGTATAGAAGCAGAACTTGCCGACGAGCGAGACAGCTACGAATTTCTGCATCAAACATTGGTTGGTCAACGCCAAAATTTGCAAGAGCGCAAAGACACGCTGCGTCAGCATCAATCTATGCTGTGGCAGCGGCAAGGAATTAGTATCGGTAATAGACAACAAGACTACAAACTTGATCTTGACCCGATTTTGAGTCAAATTCAGACGCAAAAGCAACAACAAATGCTTGCTCTGAAAAAGTTGGAGCAGGAGATCAAGCAAATGCGCTCTTGTGTCGACGGGGCACAAGGTAAGCTTGACAATCAGGCTCATGAACAGGAAATGAAGTGGGAACAACTGCAAACCTGGGAGCAAGAATTGCTGTCTTTACGGGCGGTGACGGCAGAATGCTGGGGACGGGTGAATCTTTATCAAGAGATGCTAAGACCAGTTCAAGATAGCATTGACGGGCTGCGACAGAAGTTACAGGCGATCGCACTGATGTTGGAAGAACAAGCAACGGGAGATTATCAGGTGGAAGCGATCGCGCAAATTCGTCAGAAGTTAGTTAAAGCTTAGTTATGTTAGGGTTTCGTGAGTTTTTAAGAATGTATTAAACGAACCGCAAAGGACGCAAAGGACGCAGAGGAAGAATTACAAAGGGAATGTCGGCTTTTGTCAGGGTTATAAATGTTTTAGGCAAATCCAGTCTTTTTCTACACAGGCGAAAGTTTGCCCTGGAAAGGGATCGGTCTGTGAACGGTTAGGGGCTGTAATTAGGGCTGTCAGTTTTTCAATATGTTCAAAACTAGGGTTGCAAGGTAGTATCTGTTGCAAGATTTGACGCATGACGCGGCGTTGCAGGGCGAGTGGCGCTGTTTGCAATACGCGGCGATTGAGTCGTATAGGTAATTGACCAATTGCTACTTGTTGATCTGAAATGACTTGTTGATATAGTTGATGGGCAGCTTGTTCTAAATATTGCACTTCTGCTTGTAATAGTTCAGCCGTTTGAGCTAATGTTGACTCGACTTGTGGGTTGAAGTGGTGCAAATAGGGTATTAATTCCTGACGAATGCGGTTACGAGCATACTTTAAATCTTGATTTGTGGTATCTTCCCAAACTTTAATATGCATATCTTGGCAAAATTGTCCAGTTTCAGATCGTGTGATTTCCAAAAGTGGACGGACTAAGACAAGTCCAGCATCAAGGGGGCGTTTCCAAGTGAGGGCTTGCAAGCCATCAGCACCGCTGCCACGAATTAAGTTGTAAAGTAGAGTTTCGGCGCGATCGCTCAATGTATGACCTGTAACGATGCAGGTGTAACTATTTGTTAATGCGATCGCACTTAAAGCTTGATATCTCCATTGTCGCGCTGCTGCTTCACTGGGCAATGAAAGCTCGGCTGTATGACAATAAAATGGGGTTGACTCTTTTTTAGCTAGCTGTTCTACGTAATTTGCATTCGCTTGGGAGTCGGAACGCCAACGGTGATTGCAGTGAGCAATTCCTAATTGCCAGCCCCACTTTGATTGTAAATCTAATAGTAATTTGAATAAGCATAGCGAATCTTGCCCACCGGATACAGCAACGAGTATCCTTTGGTTACGTTCCAATAGCTGACGCGATCGAATTGTACGATGCAGCTTGGCATGAAGAGGATTCCAGGTGGAGCGGAGCATCAATTATCAATTATCAATTATCAATTAAATTAGTGGTTCTGCTGTCACTATACCAAGCTTGATTAATATCTAGAATAAGAATGGTAAAAGTGTTTTCTTGTTCAGTAAAAATTGCCCCGTAGCTGACTGCTTTGAGCAAATCGTTATTAGCAAAAGAGTGAGGCAAAGCTTGAATGCTATCTTTGGATAATTCTACTAAATTTGGTGGCTCTTCTACTGGAATTGCACAGATTATTCCTTGATTTACCTGGGCGATTAACAAAAAAGGGGTGTGAGTGTTTACATCAAGGGTATAATTGCTAGGCAACTTCTGATGTAAATCAAGTAGCGCGATCGCGTGGGAACCTATTTGTACTAATCCCCTAGTGGGTGAATTCCTATTATTCATAGGAGGATAATTGACCACCTTAAGAACAACAGAAATTGGTAGTGCTAGGAAATAATCAGCAATTTTAAAAACAATGAATTTTCCAAGCGCATTGGAGTTGTTCATAGCTATTTAGAGATTAAATCTGCTACTGTTGCTAACAATTCCTGCTCTAGATATGGCTTTTTCATATAAACAGTTGCCCCTAATTCGCTGGCAACTAAGCGGTGCTTTTCACCAGTGCTAGAAGTCAATATTATCACTGGAATTTGCGATAGGATGGGGTCTTGGCGACGGTGGTTGAGAAATTCAAAACCATTCATGCGAGGCATTTCAAGATCGCAGATCACTAATTGAATATGCGAGTGCGATCGCAATTGTTCTAAGGCTTCATAACCATCACCTACCTGAACCACCTGATAGCCAGAATTTTGCAATGTTAAGGCTAGAGTTTCACGCCAGGTGAGTGAGTCATCCACGAGCAGCACTTTCACCGCCCTGTTTTTAAACCCTAAATCCGGTTGCGAAGGTTGTTGAGGGCTGAGATAATTGGATGAAGTTGGAGTTATCAGACTTACAAAACTATCACTGGTGTGGGTAATTGGCGCTACTTTAGTTGAAGCATTACTGTTTTGGTCAAACACATACTTTGTCAGCGCTGCTCCATCAATTACTAGTGCTAGTTGCCCCGAAGCCAAGATACTACCACCGTAAATATAGCATGGTGGTACAATTATCGAGTCTAAAGGTCGGATAACTAATTCCTGTTCCTCGATAATTTGGTCTACTTCTAAAGCTAAAACTTTATCCTGGTAACGCAGAAGCATTATTTGTCCCAGTTGCCAAGTGTCAGCGTTAAAATTTTCAGCAGTCGGCGCTGTTTGGGGTGCTGTAACCGCAGAGAAATAATTCAAAATTTGCTCAAGCTTGCGCCCTGGGATTAGTTTTTCATCTGCGTCCTTACCCCATCTTAAAATGCCTTCCTCCCAGGAGGGAATTTGCGGCGAGGAAGGCATGAGAATTTGCTCAACGGTATCACTCAACACAGCGTATATCTTGGAACCAGCCTGACACAGAAACAATTTTGCCATCGTCAGGCTAAAAGGTATTTGTAGTAGAAAAGTCGTGCCTTGAAGCGGTTGAGAATGAACAGTAACTGCACCTTGAAGGGCTTGTAATTGGGCGCGGACGACATCAAGACCTATTCCCCGCCCAGAAAGGTTACTTACCGTAGTTGCAGTAGAAAAGCCTGGTTCAAAGAGTAAATCTATTAGTTGGGCTTCGTTGAGTTGGTAAGACTGTTGCGGCGAAACTATTTTACTGTCTACCGCTTGTTGCCGAATTTGTTCAAAGTTGAGTCCTTGACCATCATCTCGGACTTCAATCATCAGATTGCTACCTTGATTGAAGGCACGAATTTCAATTTGACCTGTTTGGTTTTTGCCTTGTTGTTGTCGCACTTCTAGGGGTTCAATCCCGTGATCGAAGGCATTGCGAACTAGGTGCAGCAGGGGATCGTAAAGCTTTTGGGCGATCGTCTTATCTACCAAAATTTCAGTACCACCCAGTTTTAACGCTACTGACTTACCGTGTAAGGTTGACAATTGTTGCAACACAGCAGGTAAGCGGCTAAAGACATCGCCCAAAGGAACCATTCGCGCTTCTAAACAGTCATCACGGGCGTTGGTTAACAGTCGGCTTTGTTTTTCTAGTAGCTGATTTGATTGGTGTGCCACTAAGTCAATGGTGTTGGTAGCTGCTTGCAGTTGCTCTACATTTTCTAGCAGGGAATGCACTAACAGATGGATGTGGCTATCGAGTTCTATTTCTTGTAGCTCAAAGTAATCACCCAGTTCTTCAAGCATTTGCTGATGCTGCTGCAACCGGGTGGATAATTCTTGAATTCCGCCTTGAAGTTTTTCATCCTCTAAGGATTGACGGTTTTGGTTGGTGAGTAATTCCCCAATCAGATAATTCAGGCGCTCCAAATGCTTGATATTGACGCGCACTGTATCAGGTATGGAAGTTGAAGTCGAGTTTTGTTTGTGTTGTTCGTTTGAGTCATTTTCGTAGGTAAGAGCAGGTATAATTTCAAACTCAGGTTCATCAATAGTGGGTTCCTCCTCCTCGAAATCTGGAATATTCCAAATAGCATCAAGAAGCGAATCTGCCTCCTCAGCTCCCTCAGCTCCCCCTGCTTCCCCTCCAGCTAACTCTTGCAAGACAAAAGAAGGATTACCGCCCTCGGTGCGATCGCCAGCTAATATGCTTGCCCTACCTTGTTGAAAGTCTTCTAAAGCTGTCTGGGCTATGATTAAAACTTGATCGGGATGTCTGGCTCTAGCAGCTATTGCAGTTGTTGCAATTGCTCCAAACCCTGGCAAATTCAAAGATTCAGCCAAGCCCAAGAATACTTCAGCCTGGGTTTGAAGGGTGGAGGCGATTTCTTCGGGCTGACCGCTGGCTATAGCTTTAGCAATCTCTTCTAGTCTTTGAGCAACACCCACCTCAAAAATTGATTGCGTTACATCAAAGCCCAATTCTGTCGAAGTGGGTATGTAAGCGGAGTCAAAACAGTCTCCCAACTTCTCTTGCAGTTGGCTAAAGATTGCAGCAGAGTAGTCAAAAAGTTCGGCATCATTACTACTAACACCTGTAATTTGTGCTACTAAAGGTTCGCGTAAGCACTCGTATGCTTCAAAAAGTAAGGCTTCAGTTTCTTGATCGATACTTATATCTGGTTTGCACAGAGCTTTAAAAATATCCTCCAGCGAGTGAGCTACTGCCTTGATGCCTTCCAACCCTACACTAGCTGCTGCCCCTTTCAGAGTATGGGTAGCTCGCATTAAAGTGTGAACCTTGGTAATACTCCAGTCTTCTCTGAGACTGAGCAGTTCTTGTTCCAATACTTGCAACAGCAGCGGCGCTTCTTGAAGAAAATAAGCGTAGCTTTGCTCGCGGATAGTAGGGTCGTTAGTCATAGTATTTTGGTATAAATAATTACTACATTAATATGAAGGGGCTAGGGGCTAGAAGAGGGCAAAAGGAGGCAAAAGGAGGCAAAAGGAGGCTAAGGGAGAAAGTGCATTCAAATTTTTTGACTTGAAAGCAAGGATATGGTATAAAACACCCCCTCAGATCCCTCAGATCCCTCAGCTTTCCTCTAGTCCCTAGCCCCTGCGCCCTAGCCCCTAATTATTCGACCTTGAACTTACCTACACTGGTTTGGAGATCAGCCGCCATTGTCAGCAACTCTTGGAAGGCAGCGGCTAGGTGCATAGAATCAACAGAGGTTTTATTGGCAATGTTTGCCACTTCATTCATGGTTTGAGTGACTGACTGGGATTGCTGAGTTTGGATTTGGGTTGCTTTGGTGATGCCTTCTACTAGCTGGCTGATTTCGGCTGTAGCTTCAACGATCGCATTGAGACTGCTGCGGGTTTCTTTAACTAAGTCAGTGCCTGTAACCACTTGTTGAATACCTGTCTCCATTGCCTTGCTCACTTGGGCAGTACCTGCTTGAATTTCCTGCACTAGCGCGGCAATTTCTGTGTTAGCTGCTGCTGACTGTCTGGCTAGACTTCGCACTTCATCTGCCACTACGGCAAACCCTCGCCCGTATTCCCCTGCTCTTGTTGCTTCAATCGAAGCATTTAGCGCCAATAGCTGAGTTTGAGTTGTGAAGTTACCGATCAAATTTACTACTCCCGAAATCTTTTGCGAGGATTGCGACAGACGCTTAATCAGCTTGCCTGTTTCCGCTACAGTTTCTCGAATAGCAAGAATTCCATCCACAGTCCGATTCATCGCTGCATCTCCAGCCCGTACAGTTTGGTTTGTTCTTTGGGCGGCTAATTCCACTTGTTGAGCATCGGCGGCAACAACTGCACTAGAATTTACCATTACTTGAATTTTCTCTAGAGCTAGGTTAAGGGACTGTAACTGTCTATTAGCCTGAGTCGCTAGCGCTGACAGGTCTGATTCACTTGCTTGACAAGTTTTGGCAACTGTGCAACTAGCGGATTGCACTTGCACTACAGTTTTACGCAAGCTTTGCAGGGTGTTGTTATAGGCATCGGCGATCGTACCGACCTCATCATCTGTAATTGGAGCGCGAACGGTTAAGTCTCCATTCAAAGCTGGTCTTACCGCGATCAGCAGTTGAATAGCCCGCTGTTGTAGCTGTTCTTTTGTTTCTTTCTCTCGTTGGGCAATCTGCGTCAATTGCTCAGACTTCTGTCGCACCTGTTCTACATACTCAGCCTGTTTTAGGACTGCACCTACTTGTAAGCCAATCTGGGCTAAGCTACTCACTTCTACCTCTTCCCAATCGCGGGGACTGGAGTTTTGATAAGCGCCTAGTAACCCCCAAAGCTTCTGATTCACAAACACAGGCACAATCATGTAAGCTCTGACTTGCATTTGCTCCAGTAGTTCGACATGACAAGGAGAGTGTCCGGCAGTGTAGATATCATTTACAGCCAGGGTTTCGTTGTGGCGATATCTTCCCCCTTGGGTTTCTTGCAAGTGGCTGTCTGAGATGATTGGCATAGTATCGAGCAAGCGACTCCAGCTGTGCGCAACAGATTCCGCTACAAACTCACCGCTCCAGTCAGGGTTAAATTTATATAGCGCTACCCTATCGACTCCCAACAGATAGCGGACATCTTGTGTCGTAATTTGGAAGATGGTTTTACTGTCGAATGAAGATCGCAACAGCCTACTAGCAATTTTGGTCAAGCCTTGCTCTCGTGCAGCAGATGCAGCTAATTTGTCAGATGAAGCACGAACTTGCTGCAATGCTTCTGCTTGCTGTAGAGCAATACCCAGGGGATAGCTTACTTTGATCATGCATTCGATTTCCCATTCTTCCCAGTGGCGAGGAGCAGAGTTTTGATAAGCAGCCATCAAGCCCCAGAGTTTATCTCCTTGGAAGATGGGAACATTTATGTAGGCTCTGGCTTGGTATTTTTCTAAAGTTTCTAGGTAACAGGAGGAGAAGCCAGCAGCGTAGATATCATCAACTCGTAAAAACCGTTCACCTTTGGTATAAATTCCACCCTGAGTTTCTTTAACATAGGTATCAGTCGAAGTATGGGGAACAGGTAGGTTATTTACAACACAGCGATCGCCTACAACTTTATTACTCTTCAAGCTAGCATCATGTTCCTGTTCTTTGAGCAGTGCTAGCCAACCTGGAGCAACCGATTCAGCAACAAATTCACCACTCCAATCAGGATTGAAACGATAAAGTACTACGCGATCGGCTTTTAGCAACTGTCGTAATTCTCGTGTAGCAGTTCTAAAGATGCTCCCAATATCTAGCGACTGCCGAATTTTATCAATAATACGGGCGATCGTACGCTCTAGTTCAGCAGATTTAGCGATCTGATCGACTTTAAGTTGAAGTTGATTCCGAACTTCTGCTTGCTGTAAGGCAATACCCAGGGGGCTACTTAGCTGTAGCATAATATTAATTTCCCCTTCTTCCCAATGTCTGGGACCGGAGTTGTGATAAGCGCCAAGTAATCCCCAAAGTTTATTATCTTGAAAAATCGGTACAATTATGTAAGCTCTAGCTTGGTATTTTTTTAAAGATTCCAGGTAACAGGGAGAAAAGTCAGCAGCGTATATATCATCAACAGATTTAAATTTTTCCCCTTTAGCATAGTCACCTCCCCTAGTTTCTTGCAGGTAAGTATCAGTATCACTGGTAGAGTAAGCTGTTAAATCCTTCAAAGTACAGCGATCAAAGTTAGTTCTGTCTGCTTTCAATACTTGCTCATGCTCTTGCTCTGTAATTACCGAAACCCAGCCAGCGGTGACAGATTCTGCTACAAATTCCCCACTCCAATCCGAATTAAAGCGATAAATTACTACTCGATCGGCTTTGAGCAAATGTCGCAATTCTTTGGTAGCGGTGCGGAAGATACTATTAATATCGGGCGAGCGCTGGATTTTCTCAATTACTTTGACCAGGACTTTTTGCTGCTGTGTAACACTTTGGAGTTGGGCGCGATATTCAACTGGTTGTAGGTTTAAGCTTAGCTCGGCGACAGTTTGATACAACAAATTAATCTCATTTTCCTGCCATTGCCGAGAGCTAGAGCATTGCTGTACGACTAGCAAACCCCATATTTGACCTTCTAACACAATTGGCATAGCTAAGCTTGCTGTCACCTGAAATTTCTCCAAGAGTTGAACTTGGTAGGGACTCAGGTTTAACTGATAAATATCATCCAGCACTACTACTTGCTGCTGCTGGTAGGCTGAATCATCTTCAGCTCCAAACATCACTGCTGATATTGTTTCACCTAAAGTAGGGGTATAACCGCTTATCATTGACTCTGCTAAAACTACACCCCGATCTTTATCCTGAAAACGGTAGATGATAGCTCGATCTACTTGTAAATGGTGATGCACACAGGTAACTGTAGATTTGAGTAGAGTATCAACATCCGATGCCATCCGCATCTGCTCTACAATGGCTAATAATCGGGTTCGTTCACTTTTAAAGCTTTGCGAAGTTGCTGTTAGTTGATCTTTAAAACCTATTTGTAAAAGTTGCGCTAATTTCTCTAGCTGACGAAACTTAACTTGGGCTTCTGGGGTATTCAAAAATCCCTCTTTTTCTAGTTCAGATCGGAAAGCACTAACTAATGCCATCGGTTGATTTGCATCAAATTCGTCTCTAGCTCCCGTGCCTACTGCGCCGTTGCCAAGAGCTTTAGTTTGATCGTGTTGCCCTTGATTTAACTTAGGTTCCCGTTCTAGATTAAATAAATGTTTAATTTGCATACTTAATTCCTGCTTTTAGATTTCTGAGTGTACTTTAGAGGTTACTATTCCTTATTGATTATGAGTGCTATTTTCTGTGACTAAGACAACTTAAAAAAATTCTGGATTTAATTAGTAGATTGCATAACGCCCCTGTTTTGTGTTTTCGTTGTAACAAATGAAGTTAAGAAAGTATATAATCTTATAGCAGTGAGTAGATAGATTAGGACAAGTCAATCAAATTCGTAATTCGTAATTCGTAATTAATGATTCTCCCCCTCTCCCCTGATTCCCCCTACTCCCTACTCCCTCCTATAACTGCGATGAACTTGCCACAAAGGACAACGAGCGATCGCAGAGGTATCCAACACTATTCCATTTACACCTGGTAAGTATCCCTTGACGAAAGGTAGTAATCTAGGTGAAAATACCTCGGCAGTGGCTCTTTGGAGTTGATCTGCGTCATGTAATTCGATATCCTTCACATACGGCACAACTAAACCCATAGACTGCCCATTGATCTGAATTACTATTGCCATAGGTGGCTCTGTGTGTCCCCTTTGCGATCGCAAGGGGGGATAATCAATCAAATGATTTAGATCTATCAGCCAAAGCATTTTTCCGCGCCAGTTGTAAATTCCTAAAACACAACTTGGCATTTCTGGAACGGGTAAAATATCTACTATGCTAACGCTCAGAACTTCCGTAATTTGTTCTAGGGGAAGCAAACCCCTATCCTGAAAACCGAGAGCAAAGCGAAGAAACTTCTGACTGTTTTGTGACAGTGTCAGATCATTAGTTAATTGGCTAAGGCTGTTGGTTGTTACCAGTGGGTTAAATGACTCCATCTGTCTAGTAAATTAATTGCTGGACGATTTGCATTAGCTTTTGCTGATCTACAGGTTTAGCTAGGTAGGCATTAGCTCCCAACATCGAACCCCAAAGCATATCAACAGGGGTTCCTTTTGAAGAGCAGATCACAACGGGAATTTGTTTGGTGTCTTCATTGGTTTTCAGGTAATGACACAATTCAAACCCGCTTTGACCTGGTAAAATCACATCAAGAATTACCAAGTCCGGTTTCTGTAGCCGCAATTTTGTCTGGGCTTCCTCACCACTCTTAACACTAACTACTGTAAGACCAAATTGTCTCAAATAAGCGGTTAGAACTTCGGTATCTGTTAAGCTATCTTCAACTACAAGCACTGTACTCAACGCCTTTGCTCCTGCAATATATAACTGTTCATAATTCGTAATTCGTAATTTTGAGGGTAAAGAGGTATTGCGGTAAAGGTAAAGGGTAAAGGAGACAGGAGACAGGAGACAGGAGACAGAAGACAGAATAGTTAATTGTTCATTTCTCCCCCTCTCCCCTGATTCCCCTCTCCCACTGCACTAAGCATTCTGATGGTTCCCTTGCCTAAATTGAACTGGTTTTGGTATTGATAAATACTTCCGTACTACGGCAAGTACCTTGCTTTGATCAATGGGTTTTGCCAAGAAATCCGTTGAGCGAACCATCTTAGCCCGAACTCGATCTACAATTCCATCATTCCCTGTAAAAATAATTACAGGTGTATCTTTGAAAATCGAAGTCCGGCGGATTTGAGCGCAGATTTCATAACCATTGGCAATGGGCATGACCAAATCCAAGAAAATCAAGTTGGGCTTGTGTTCTAACAACATGGGCAAGGCAAGGACGGAATCTTGCAGGCTGATGTACCGATAGCCTGCCTTAGTGAGAATTTGCCCCATAATCTGACTGTCTCTAGGGCTGTCGTCGATATATGCTATCAAGGGAGCATTCGGCTGGGGTTTAGAAGTATAAGATGATGACCCAGAGGGAATTGTTGTCAATCGCTCAATTGATGCACCAATGTCGGGGATTTCGGTAAATTTCATTAACCCTTGACTGACATAGGGTATAAGTGAAGAGGTAAGTAGCAAAGGCTCTTGTCTCAACTTTAGAGCTAAGTCTCTTAAAGTCCGCTTTCCATCTACTAAGGTCGTGAGGCTGCGGTAGGCAATTGCCCCTGTTTGCTGTTGCAATCGTTCTTTGTGCCAAATTACCGGAGCAAGGTTAGGGGAAAAGTCTTGTAGCCCTGCGTGTTGCCATTTTGCCCAAGCTTGCTGTGCCAGCTTCCAAGCTGTGTCTGGTTGGATGAAGACGAGGGGAGAAGAATACAGTGTAGCTTCGGGGACGTAAATATAGGTTAGCCCAGTTGCCATGCGATCGCGCTGCACATCCTCCTGCTGTATAATATCGAACAACACCTCGGCAATACTGCCTTGCACAACTCCTACCATCTGCTGGCGCAAAATTTCTCTTTTCTTTAGTAATTCTGCCAAATATTCATAATTGCGACTTTGACTATCCGTTCCTCCGGCAATACTGGTAGCATCAACGTTAATTTGCGGACAGTATTGACACAACTGTCTGCACCAACGTCGCACTGGATGCGTACCGCCTGCATCCCCAATCAAATGACCCAAATGGAAATATAAACTCCACTGCTGACTTTGTGAGCCTTTGATATCCAGTCTGCCGTTCCTTAGCTTTCCTTGGCTCCACGCCTGAAGCCAATTGCTCATACCTGTAAATAAATGGCTCTGGGTCATTGAATCGGTTCCCTTAGTTTAGCAGATGTTGAAAAGAGTCATTTTGTTAACTTCTGCACAATCTTCTGTTTTAAAGAAAGAATCTCTGTCAATACCTCTAACTCTCGCAACCACTAAGCTGTTGTGCATTTAAGTTGCATCGTGATGGCAGCACTCTAAGCGGGGGATGCAGGGGTAGCAGGGGGAGATAAGACGATTGTCAAATCCCACGAGAGTGCAAATTAAATGTGCTTTAGCTTATCCTCATTTTAGGTAAAAAACTAATTTTACTCTCCTCATATTCTTTTTGCCTGCCCAATAAAATTTCTTTTACTTATTAAATGCATTTGTTTGTACTTTATTAATAATTTATACATAAGAGTTTGGAAAAAACACACCCGCTCAAACTTATAATGATTACTTACTAATTAATTCCTGACTAATTAGTTTTAATCACCAGTATTTAATTATGCTTACGATGTTGAAACAAAAAAACCAAAAGCAACCGAGAAGTCTGACTTTAACACGTCACGAGTGATTTTATATGTGATAATTTTTATTGACCTTGCTTAGTTCTTAATGTAACATTTTTATTTTTACATGAGCATAAAATTTAAGTACTGGTCAAGTCAAAGGTTTTGTCTTGGCAATCCTGGGTTTGATAAAAGATTGCTTTGCCACCCGTGCCGCCCCCTCAATCACTGCAAGTAGTGAAGGAAAAAACTGTATTATAAATAATAAATTATGGATTGAACGCGATCGCATTCAATATTCAGCCCAAAGCTTACTCTTCACAGTTATTGACAAATTGCCTCAAGTTTGCTAAACTAAAATATCAAAAATTAAAGAGTGTTCAAAGGGACGAGTGCAAAATACGAAAAGTTGTATTTACCTTTTCCCTTTTCCTTTTGCCTATTCTTCCAATGTGGCAACACGTCTATTGTGGCATTGATTAGCTAAAGATGCATCTTTAGCTAAATCATTGGTGAGAGTGATAAATGATGCATTTAACCTACCAAGATGCGAACAAGGTTGAGGGCTGCTATGTTAGGAGAGGTGTGAAGAGCGATAACTACGCTCACAAGGGCGCTTACGTACTCGTTTGATGGTTGTCCTACCTGGGAAAATGAGAAAATCTAGGTGTGGAATATTATTGCCTAGCTAAATGAATCAACGCAATCGATAATTATACAATTGAGTCGAACATCTAATCGTTTGAACAACAGTAATCGGAGTCGAGTGCCATGCTGCCGATAAGCCAAGCAGAGGCAATTATTTTAGATTTGGTGCAACCACTAGATGAAGAGCGAGATGGGGAAGTTGTCAGCTTGCTAACGGCAATTGAGCGGATTTTAGCAGCGCCAGTCGTAAGCAAGCTAGATTTTCCCCACTGGGACAACTCGGCGATGGACGGGTATGCAGTGCGTCATGAGGATGTGCAGCACTGTAGCGGGGAGCAACCAGCGGTTTTGGAAATAGTAGAAGAAATTCCGGCAGGGCGATCGCCTCAGTCTACAATTCTACCAGGGCAAGCAGCGCGAATTCTTACGGGTGCAGTCATGCCAGCAGGTGCTGACACCGTTGTAATGCAGGAACACACACGGCGAGAAGGCGATCGCGTACTGATCTTAACATCTCCCTCGCCACGAGCCTTTGTCCGACACCAAGCGTCTTTCTACCAAGCAGGCACACCACTTTTGTCACCAGGAGTTATGCTTCAGGCAACTCAACTTGCCGTACTAGCAGCCGTCCAGTGTAACCAGATGAAAGTCTACCGCCGTCCCCGCGTAGCAATTTTATCTACAGGGGATGAACTGGTAAAACCCGATCAACATTTACAATTAGGTCAGATTGTAGACTCAAATCAGTACGCCCTCACCGCACTGGTGACACAGACAGGGGCAGAACCTTGGCAAATGGGCATTGTTCCCGATCAGCCAGAGGCACTAAATAAAGCAATTACCCAGGCGATCGCCAGCTCTGATGTAGTCTTGTCTTCTGGTGGCGTGTCGGTGGGAGATTATGACTATGTTGAACCTCTTTTGGAGTCTCTAGGAGGAGAGATTCATATTCGTGCTGTAGGGATAAAACCTGGTAAACCGTTCACCTTCGCCAAGTTTGCCGCCTCAGCTGCTACCAATCACAAACCAGTATTGTTCTTTGGTTTACCAGGAAATCCAGTTTCTGCTTTGGTGTGTTTTTGGCGGCTTGTCCAACCAGCACTGAAGAAACTTTCTGGTTTAGCTCGCAGTTGGGGACCTGTGTTTGTACAGGCGCGATCGCAGCATGACTTGCATTCAGATGGTAAGCGGGAAACTTATCTTTGGGGACAACTACACCTAGTTAACGGCAAATACGAATTTTACCTGGCAGGTGGTAGCCATAGCTCCGGCAACTTGATTAATTTAGCTCAAACCAATGGTTTAGCAGTACTACCCGTAGGGCAAACTTTCATTTCAGCCGGAGAACAGGTACAGATTTTAAAAGTTGGTTCGCCTGTAGTCTAAGTTTGAGATTTGCTGATCGCACTGTTGCTCAGCATCACAGGTTAGATTGATCAGAAAACATTATTTTCTGTCTGACAGATGCTCTATTGAGTTTGTTTGTAATTTAGTAGAGCATTGAGTTTGACCTTTTGATCTCTGCTAAAGCGCTTTCAAGCAATATCTATTACAATCTGATCGTATTTAGACATTACTGCCTCTATTTGTTTTACATCTTGGGCAACCTCAAGCTGAGCTATCAATCTCAAAACCACAGCTTCCCAATTGAAATGGGATGAATGACTTTCCCATTCATGACTTTGACCTGAATCCCATTCATTGTCTTCTCGCTCAAGTTTCCCAAACTAGTCTTGATAATATCGGTAAACTCCTGGTACTGTATCGTAATAATCAGACATAATAAATTCCTTAGCAATTAGTGAAAATGAAGTCATGGTATGCCACCCATGCCGACCGAACTCGTTACTGTCGTATCTTTTAGCTTACAAAGCTCTATATAATTGTGTAATTTTTAATATTTAATTAGTTAAATATTCAGTACATATTTAAAAAAACAAAATAAAATCATTGAATTAATATTAGTAAGGTGGGTATGGGTGGCAAACAAGGAATTTATAGAATAATAACAGCAAAGCTTTTATCCTCTTTTACCATTCGGTCGCAGTGTCATCCAATTAGTTTTAGCTAGGGCTAACTGCTCATCTGTAAGTTTTGCTCCGCTCAGATTAGCTCCACACAAGTTTGCACCTCTGAGATTGGCGTTGTTCAAATAAGCATCACTCAGATCTGCGCCTCGCAAATCTGCTCCAGATAAGTCAGTATGACTAAGGTAAGCTTCGCTTAAGTTTGCGTCTCTCAAATTCGTTTGGCTCAGACTAGCTTGCCCTAAATCGCTTTTAGATAAATTAGCTCGTTGGAAATTTGTGCCATCCAGCTTGGAGGAATGGAAATTGATTCCTGCTAAGTTTTTACCTGGCAGATTAAGCGATCGCAAATCTTTTCCAATAAAGTCACGCTCACCTTTGACATATGCCGCGAGAAAACTACCAGTATCTAACCGAATATTTTCTTTAATCTTTGAGGCATTGGGATTATAAGTTTTTGCGGATGGTGCGGCATTTAACTTGTTTGGCGGGGCTGGTTGGCGTGTGAGCGTAGCATTTAGATTTACTGGCTGTGCTGACTTATTTTGTCGCGCTCTGATTGCTTCTGCTGTCGAAGCCACAGAAGGAGGAGTAGAGCTATTTGTCCGCTGTTGTTCCCCAACTGAGCGAGTAGTTCGCATAGTAGGTTGAGTAGCCATACCTTTGGCGATGCTCTCAAAGTATGGTTCTAGCTCCAGTGCTTTGAGGACATCGCTAGCCGATTGGTAACGATGGCGAACAGATGCCTCTAGCATTTTCTTCAAAACACCAGTCATGTGTTGACTTAGATGTACTTCTCGCTCCCAAAGCATCTCACCTGTTGAAGGGTGGTAGTCAAAGTCTTTAGGAGATTTGCCAGTTAGGAGGTATAGACAAGTTATGCCCACTGCGTAAATATCACTAGCATAGACTGGACGCATGGCGATTTGCTCTGGGGGAGCATATCCAGTAGTACCAACTGCAAAGGCTGTCAAGGCAGTTTGTTCGTGTTGACCGCCAAATGTTTGGCTTACTTGATTTTTTACTGCGCCAAAGTCGATTAGCACCAGTCTACCGTCTTCTGCGCGACGAATTAGGTTGTTAGGTTTGATGTCTCGGTGAATTACCTGTTGCTTATGGAGGTATTGCAATATCCCCAAGATTTCACTTAAGAATTGCTTGACTCCTGCTTCGCTCATGGGACCATTACGTTTGATTTCCTGCTGTATCGTCCAGCCGTTGACGAATTCTTGAACTAGGTAAAATTGTTGATGATCTTCAAAGTAATCCAGTAGTCTTGGCACTTGGGGATGATTACCAATTCTGCCCAAGGTATTAGCTTCTCTAGCAAACAGTTCCCGCGCCATCGGCATAACTTCTGGTGTGTTTGTAGCCAGACGCAGCTGTTTAATTACGCATATTGGTTGACCTGGTAAGCTATCATCCTTGGCTAAAAAGGTAGCTCCAAAGCCTCCTTGTGCTAAGGCTCGTATCACACGATAGCGATCGCGCAATTTTGTTAGCCCGTGACCACACGATTGACACGTTTGGCTAGAATCTGAATTTTCTGGATGAGAGCAAGACGGATTTAAGCAGTAGCTCATAAGAGCATTAATCCTTGTTGGAAGGAAACATATAGAGCGATCGCACCTTGTCAATTATTGAAATATACGTCTGAGGATTACTAGGTAGTTCTTGCGGATCTTGATTGAAGAGTTGCTAAAGATATTTTCAGGGAAAATACTGTTTTTCTGAGCTTTTGATTAACTCTAGCTAACAATCAATTACTAAGTGAAAACACGTAAATTTCCTGGCAAGCTTTTTCTGACGCTCTTTGCTTATAGAACCTATTTGACATCTAACAATAGGCTGCAAGTCTCTTGACCATCAGCCTAATAAAACAAAGATTAACCTTGGCAGTCGCATTAGCGAGAGTTCTCTCAAAGTTTTTAACAAGAATTTTGCATCTCTCCATCCAAGCATTTGACCGCTCAATCACCCACCGCGCTATGACTGGAACAAACCCAAGTTTTCCTTGTACCTTCTTTTCAAATTTCGATAGTTTAGTCGAAAGTTCAAACATAGTTTTCGTCATGATCTGGGGATAAACCTTTTCTAACTCCTGTCTGAGATATTGAGGGTGATAGCCGCGATCTAGGAGGATAGTGATCTTGGGAATATTAACGGGTTTTGACTGGAAATAATCGATGTTTTTAGTTAGCATCTCTAACAGACCCCCATCATCAGATACATTTGCTTTAGTGCAGTGAGTAAAGAAGGGGAATCCGAGCGTATCAACGGCTAGATGCCTCTTAATCCCATTCGTCGATTTGTAGAAACAATAACCTTTAGAGTTCACACTAGCATTACAAGTATTTTTAACCGCTTGGGAGTCGATAATTATCAACCTAGTCCACTTAGCTTTTTTTTAACCTGCTCACGCACTTGAGAATGTAAAACTCTCATCAGTTCTTCTACCACACCAACAGATCGCCACTGCTTGTAATGCTAATAGACGGCCGAGTACGCAGGCAAGTCCTTGGGTAAATCTTGCCAATTGCAGCCATTCTTAAGTTGATAAAAGATGCCATCTAAGAGTTCTCTTTTTGTCCAGTTGGAGGGTCTGGTCTGTTTCTTGGTCGGCAATATCTGCGGCAGTATAGTCTCCAGAATTTCCCACTCTTCGTCTGTTAGGCTGCTAGAGTATGGCATGACTACTGAATATAACTGCTGCCGTAACTGTACTTCAACACAGTAAAAGATGTCAAATGGGTTTTATAGAATGTAGGGGATTTCTAGTTAGAGAAGATAGCAACTGTGGTTGGAGCTAATGCACTTTTTCTACCGCAGATGCTACCTCTAAATGGACTAGTGCAGCCTGGTAGAAATAACTTCTGTGTTTATTCAGTTATGAGTAACCCTCAAATTTCCACTTGACTACAATGAAGCCTAAAAATAATGGCAGGCTTTAAGAGCTGATTCGTAAAGAAAATCTAAAGAGCATCGAATCTGGCTAGGATCAAGTTATAGGCTAAATTCAGTCTAATTGTGTTGCTGCCGATGAGCCGTCTACCCACAATTGAAAACCAAGAGCGCCAACCCTACCCAAGTGATTTAAGTGATGCCGAATGGGTCATTTTGAAGCCCCTGCTACCTGCACCAAAGGGTTTTGGACATCCTGTGGAAGTGGACTTGCGAGAAATTCTCAACGGAATTTTTTATGTGCAACCTTGGGATGTCAGTGGGAAATGCTGCCCCATGACCTGCCTCCCAACACCACCGTGTATGGCTACTTTCAGAAATGGCAACGTAGAGGCATCTGGCAGGTTCTTCACGATCAGGTGCGTCATCAACTGCGAATTGAGCGCACGGGCAAGATGAACAATCAAGCGTAGACAAGAGCCGATTCTCAATCAGTCAAGACAACGGAAAAAAGGGGGAGGTATACGGTTTCGATGGTGGCAAGAAGGTTAAAGGGCGTAAGCGCTATATCGTCGTAGATTCTCAAGGCTTGTTACTCGGTGTTTTAGTTACCCAAGCCATTAGACGTTTCCATAAATTAAAGTTCCAGCCCTAATAACAATTCGCGTAACGCTCTCGCATCACAGATCACCTAAGAGGGCTGGAACCTTAATTTTTGGAGAAATCTAATGCCTCAGAACGACTAGGGGCAGTTGTAGTGCTGCATGAAGTTGTGGAGCAATTGTCCAAGTTGAAAGTGGTTTGGGTAGACTCTGGTTATTCGCGAGAAAACTTTATACCAATTCTCTAAAAAGTGGCTACAGATGATAAAATAAGATTAAATTAGACAATCAGATTTAAAATGGCTGGGACATATCACCTAGAAATCAAAGAGACTGTAGAAGAACTCAAGGAATTACTCACAAGACAAAAAACTGTATATTCTAAACAAAGAGTGCAGCTATTGTATCCCCTTAAAACAGGGCATAGTCAAACGATTTCTCGCAAGCGCACAAATTATAGGTCGTAACCGAGTCACCTGGCACAAGTGGATTAGACAGTATAAAGCTTTTGGAATTGAAGGACTATTAGAAAAAAAATATTCGCTCTTGTTGACCAAGAGTAATTCCCAGGTGGGCAGAAAAAGCACTCGAGAAAAGATTACACGAAGCACAAGGATTTAATGGTTATCAAGAAATTGTCAGGCAGGAACAAAACTTGCTCGTAAATACTTGCTACAAGACAGTTCACAAGCTCGTTTATGAACGTTTGGAATCCCAGCCGAAAGTACCACGTCCCCAAAAGATTTCTCCAAAAATTAAAGCAACGACCGAATAACATGAACGCGTAACGCGAAAGCACAAAGGACAACCCAAGAGGGTAACAACTGAGGCAGAAAAATAAAGTCTTAGAATATTGCCTTAAAAAAATACAGCCCAGGAATGTGGCGATAAAAAATAATGGCAACCCGCCGTTCTCCCCGAATGCATTCGGGGATCTGGCGGACAGCGATGCCTAATACAACACAAACAACCCGTGATGCCGACAAATTCCCTCTTGAGGGAAGCCATTATTTTTCTAGCCTTGCCTCCCATGCCCTCTTTGAGTGGGAGGCGAAGGAACCTGAAATTTTAGGTCAGGCAAATGTTCGTTATCTGTTTGCCCCCGTGAGTTACGAGGGGTGTCTGAAGCCTGACCTAAAATTTTTGCGCTCCTTTCCAGGTCTGTTGTGAACAATGGACTATCTATTGGGTTTAAGGGCTGGGAGAATAGTTTAAGAAAATTGGGCAATCGGGCGCAAAAAGGTGCAATTGATTTATCAACAAGTACGATTACTTGAAAATAAAAGCACCTTTTTGCCCACCATCAGAATTCGTGACCGACTTATCCAAAAAATAGGGCAGGCTTAATAACCCCACGAGTAAACAAGGGGGCTTCACAACTATCGAACGAAGCCTGCCCTATTTTTAAAGAAGGAATTGGTGAGGAGCCGAAACGACAGTCGCATTTGAGGATTGCCCAATTTTCTATAGGTTCAAGGTAACGGCTAGCTGTATTTTTTGGCGAGGCAACCGCGTGAAAAATAGTGGGAAACCGATGTAAACCTTAAAAAATAGAGACAGCCGCTGTGTTTAGAGTTATCTGTTGGTATTACGAGGTATCGTAGTTGAAGGCTGTCTCTATTTTTTATGTCGTTTTTTCCTGGTTGGGAGGCACACCGCATGAAAAATAAGGCAGGAGAGGCTCAGCTTGAAAAATTGGCGGAACCAAATTTATCGTTATCTGTCGGGAATAACCAGATCTCGTGTTGTGTTGAAGGTTCCGCCAATTTTTTGCCGCCACGTCCCTTGGGCTTTTTGAGTAATCTGTGGTGCATAGTGGCTTATCTGTTTTGTATCAAGCCCGAAGGTTTTTTGGGAGGTAAAGCTTGAGAAAAAGTTGGCCGCAAATCTATCGTTATCTGTCGGTCGTGACGAGTTAATGGTGTTGTTTGAAGCAGGCAACTTTTTCTTGTCGCAGTGTTCACTCGTCGCCATTACATTTGGCGCAAAAAATAAAAATTTGACCGTGTTTTAAAGTTTATTCGTTGGTAGTGAGAGAGCTGGATGTGACGGTCACGCATCTCCGGAAAAAATGGGGCAGGCAAATTTATCGTTGTCTATGGGTAGTAACGAATTGTCGTGTTGTGTTTACGCAGCTCCCATTTTTCTAGGTTCACCCTCGTCAAATTTTTATTTTCAAGCCTGACTTATATTCCCGCCCTCTTTAAGTGATGTGTGGCGCATAGTGGGTGAAGGATTTGGTTTAAGGGTTGGGAGGCATGGCTTGGAAAAAAGGGGAACACGACCTACCTTAAAAAAATGAGACATGAAATGTTGCCTGAAAAAATATGTCGGTCCGTGTATTAGGTTATCTGTTGGTATTACGGGGGATTTGTGTTGACGGACCGACATATTTTTTGGCTAAGGCTCTCCTGCCTTCTATGGAGGTTATCTGTTGGTGCGGGAGTCGATGCCAAAAAATATGTCAGGCTTTTTGTCTTGTCGAAAGGTATATATGGTTATTGCGTGTTGTGATGAAGCCTGACTTATTTTTTTTAAGGCAATATTCCAAGAGGGATCTTTTAAACAAGGCACGGGAGGTAAAAGCTAGAAAAATAAGTCAGGCTTTTTGAGTGGTTGGTAATGTATAGAATATTGCCTTAAAAATAAGGCGAACCCTCTTTGAGTTATCGTGTTGACATCATGGTTATTAGTGTTGTTATTAGGGCTGAAGCCTTATTTTTGGCATCGGCTCCCATATTCGGGGATCTGTGTTGTTATAAGCCTGACTTATTTTTTGTCGCGTTCCTTCCAAGTCTCATTTTTTTATGTCGGTAAATCCTGGGAAGGCTCTTTTGGGTTATTTGTGTTGCTGGGCGTGTTATCTGTTGGGTTTAGAGGGCATTTCTAAATTAATCGTTAAGTTTTTTCTTCCAGTTCACCTAACCGTTGCAACATCAACCGAATCATTGCCCCTTGGATTATTGCCTCACTCACTTCTGGTAAAAGTTCATAATCCTTGCTTAAACGTCGGTTTTGATTAAGCCAGCCAAAGGTTCGTTCCACAACCCATCGCTGGGGTAAAATCACAAACCCTGATTCAGAGCGCTTAACCACTTCAACTTTTGCGCCACACAACTGCTCGACAACTCGTGCGAAGTTCTCTTTTTGATCACCTTGATCCACCCACAGCAGTTGCAATGCCTTGGCTTGTTGTGCATCTAAATCGTGTACCGCAATCACCCCACCTGGTTGCTCTGAGCAGTTGGCATTGAGGACGACTACCGCCATCAGCAACCCCAAGGTATCGACCAAGAGAAACCGCAAGCGTCCTTTGACTAACTTGCCACCGTCGAAGCCATAGACCTCCACGCCAGTTGCTTCAAGTCGGCACCGCCGCCCAACGCACTGGCTCCCTTTTTTTCCGTCGTTTTGACCGACTGACTATCGATACTGCCTGCAGCGAAAGAATGCTTGCCCACTTGGCAGGGTAACTCTCGTCGCAAAGAGTCATGAATCTGTTGCCAAATGCCTTTTCGCTGCCACCGGCGAAAGTATTTGTAGACTGTTTGCCAGGCGGGTAAATCTTTTGGCAAGTCGCTCCAAATGCAACCATTGTGTATTTGGTAGAAGATCGCATTGAGAATTTCTGTGTGATCTACTTGGCGCTTGCGTCCCCTCGCTTTAGGGGTAGTGCAATTTTGTAAAGGATAGAGGAAAATAGCCAGGAGTTGAGTTTTTCCCCGAATGCTCAGGTATGAAACCCTATTTGATTTGTCCAACTTGCGGTTCCGATGACATCATGAAAAACGGTACAACTCGTCGGGGCAAACAAAACTACAAATGCCGTGATTGCGGTCGTCAGTTTGTCGAAAACCCGCAGTGGAGACCGATTCCTCCTGACAGCAAAGCGATGATAGACCGCTTGTTGCTAGAGCGAGTTCCTTTATCAGGCATTGCCCGTGTAATGCAGGTATCTGAGGACTGGTTGCAAGGATACGTCAACCGTTGCTATGAGACAGTGCCACATAAGGTGCAGGTGCAACCCAAAAACAAAGTCCGCTTGGAAGTGCAGATGGACGAGTTGTGGTCGTTTGTGGACGACAAAGGCAACAAGCAGTGGGTATGGCTGGCAATTGATGTGGCAACTCGTGAGATCGTTGGGTGCTACATCGGCGACCGTTCTAGAAATTGTGCTGTTGCTTTGTGGGAATCGATGCGCCTGAGTGTATCGACAGTGCGCGGTCATCTACACCGATTACTGGGAGGCTTATGCGACGGCACTGCCACGTCAACGTCACCGAGCTGTAGGTAAGGAAAGTGGATTGACCACCTACATTGAACGGTTGAATAACACACTCAGGCAACGGGTGTCACGCTTAGTGAGAAAAACATTGTCCTTCTCCAAGAAGTTGGATAATCACATCGGTGCGATCTGGAATTTTATTCATTACTACAATCAGAGGATTCAAGCGCAGCGAGCTAGTTGTTAAGAAGATTATTTTTCTCCATCCTTTACAAAATACCACTACCCAACTGTTTTTCTGTGCTCACCTACTTAAGCTTTTATTTAGAAATGCGCTCTCATTGACTGTTTTCAAATATTCCTCAATCTAGTTGCTCAACATTTTGCTGATTCCGGATTAATTATTCAACTTGACAACGGCGCATTTCATTAAATTGACTCCTGAAAAATTAAGCCAGCCAAAGAAGGCTTGAAAAAATAAGTTTGACTGTCAACAAAGATCTCTCATTCACAACCAGTCAACTCAATACACGGTCAAACTTATTTTTTTGCGCCAAATGTAATTTTGAAACCCCACGATTAATCATGGGGAGCAACAGATTTACATTTGACGCAAAAAATAAAAATTTTACCGTGTTTTAAAGTTTATTCGTTGGTAGTGAGAGAGCTGAATGTGACGGTAAAATTTTTATTTTCAAGCCTGACTTTAACTCATACCAATTCACGAAATGCCTGATACAAATAAAGCTTCCAGAATAAAATCCCATCCAGTGATAGAAGCGACAACTCAATCAGTTAGCTTGTCGAGAATTTGAGCCAGAGCTGCTCTCAATTCATCTAAAGTCTCAAATGATTGCCACCTCAGGTATTTCTTCATTTCTTTCCACAATCTTTCAATCGGATTGACTTGGGGAGAATGGGCAGCTTGAAACAGTAAAATGACGGTTTCGGGAACTTGTAATAACTCACAGCTATGAAATCTGCCTTGGTCTAACTGAATAATATGTATATCATCAGGATAAGCTTGTACAAACTGTGCCAAAAACTGCTCAAAACAAACAGTATCCAGGTGAGAATACTCAAAAAAAAGTGGTCTCCTGTCAGCGGTCCACAATTCCATACAGATAAAATGCCTTGGGTGTCCATTGTACTTGTCCGACTGGTTTAACTCCTTTTAGTGTTAATAACGTTTCCTCAAAATAATGAAACAGCCTTCAAGTGCGAATACCTGCTGTGTACGAGAGATTTTTAAATAAGGCTGTTTCATTATTTTTAGGATTCCATATAACTTTCTGCCGGTAATCGTCTTCAGACCAAAGCGACTTTCATCTTCACACCAGTAAGGAACATTTTTGTCTTGACTTGGTGTGACTAAGTACTCCAAAACGACATCTAGCAATTGAGGCAGTTTTTTTTAAAATTTTCTTGTGCTTGGGGTGATTGTTTGATGCTTTGCGGACGTGGCACTTTCAACCCCGCTTTAAGTAGGTAATGTACTGTGTCATGTACCACTTTATAGGACCCATCAATTCCTTCCGAAGCTTTTAACCAAGTTTGTACTTCTCCATAACTTTCAAATCCCTCTGGTTGTGCTAGTTCCAACCGCCGCCGTTCTCTGACTTCTAAAGGAATAATTTTTGGTCTTTCTGGACGAGGAGGCACATCTAATAACCTATCTATTCCACCTGCTCTGTATTGCCGTAGCCACCGTTGTACTGTGACTCGACTTTTTCCCAGTACTACTGCTAAATGCTGTACTGTCTCTACTTGTTGAGTTTTTAGTAAATACAATGCTTGAATACGCACCAACGCAAATGCTTCTTTTTGTTGCTTTAACAACTGTTTTAACTCGGATGCTGTCTCTGCTATATTGATTTTAACTACGCCTGTCATCGGGAAAAATAGTTCATAGCTGTTTTTCTACTATTTGTATCATATACAAAGTGAATTGGTATCAGAAAGGCTGGCTTAATTTTTTTAGGAAACATCTCATAAAGCTAAACGTCTTCAAGTACCATATCAGATCATTTTATTATTTCAGAGTCCCCATTCTCCACAATTAAATCCACTTGAGCAAGTTTGCCAATATATGGAGCAGTGACACGATTTCTGATAATGCCAAAATACTTAACTAGACAGAATGCTTTCCATCCAATGTATGTCACTTATTTCTTGACACATACAGGCTTGAAGAAGCGCAAAGTTTATCTAGTAGTTTATTACCCCATACTTTAGGAATATCTACTAGGTGCAAAATCAAATAAGCTATTCCCTGTAGCATAAATTTGTATAGTAATACCATTGACATTTTTTGTAATGAGATGGTCAAGTTTTAGATGCATCTTTAGAAACTTCCATAGCAACTCGATTCCCCACGGCATCGATAAATTTCCAGAATTTCTTCATCAGTAATAACTCCTTCTCCTGTTCGAGGTAAATTTGTCACTAATCGATACTCTGCCTTCGTTTCCAAATCACAGAATTGGATAACTCGGTATAACCCCCGCTTTTGACGCATTTGGCGAAAAGAAAATAAGACAACCTTTAAACCACACAAACTATCCGTTATGCACCACCTACCCATTAAAGAAGGTTGTCTTATTTTCTAAGCCTTACCCCCGCGACCAGTCCCTACCTGCGTTAATTCAGATTCTTCATGAAATTATAGCTTGTATTTATTCCCAATTCGGAGAACAAAATACTTATCTGCTTCCACTGTATTTTGTAAAAACTTTAGACCAGCAAATCCTCTATCCATCACCCCAACATCATTTTCTGGCAGGGCATTCATCATCTTTTGACCATATTTATAATCATGGTTTAACCCAAAAATAATGAAATTCTCCTCAGTAACACCAGTGTTTAAGTGCAAAGAACTAAAAAGTTTGAAGGAATGATATCCCAAACTCCACAACAATTTACCTGTTAAAGAGATTGTGGTTGAATCTATCGGACAATAGCATATTTATCATTAAGTCTCTTTCGAGAAACTAGCCTAGATAGTTGGCGGTAAATTTGTTGAAATATCTGCTGGCTCCGATGAGAGCTAGCTTTAGAGAAAGTAGAGATATTTACAGAAAAGCCTGTGTTGTTTAATCGCGCGAAATTTATCTCTCATACTTGTTAAGCTTTTATCCATTGCATAGCTTAACCAACACTAGACAAACAAGCGGGTGTTCAAAACTGGATAATCGTTTTTAGGTAGGGGCGCTAGAACCTTTACAGGCAATCTTGGGAAACGAACTTATAATCACAAGCTATTACTATTATTCTAAAATCCGCCCAAGTTTATCAGATTTTGGGTTGATTTTTTATGTGTTTTTTTTAACATTCAACACTTCTGGAAAATTAACTAAACAAATTATTGCATCTATTGCTGGAAGGCAATATATTTTAGAGGCTTTATCTGTTGCCGCCTTTTAGAGAATTGGTATTATCCAATCCAATCATCGCATCAATTACTCAACGACAATATATCCTGCTTGCTTTATCTGTTGCCCTATTTTAGAGAATTGGTATAACTCAATTACCTCAACAGATAACGTAACAATTGCCTTCCCCAATTTTTCGAGCCTTGCCTCCTACGGGTTCAAACCAAACAGATAACTCAATAACACCGTGCCGTCAACTCAAAAAACCCACCCTCTTTTTCCAGGTCCTAGCCTCGCAGAGCTTCATACCCCGTCCTTCACCCACTATGCACCACAGACTACTCAAAAAAGCTCTCCCATATTTTTTAGGCAATTTTCACTCGTCTCATTTTTTTAGAGTTACATCGTGTTCCCCTATTTTTTGCAACGCCCAGTTGTACCCTCTTAAAAAGATCCACGTCACCAACTCGAAAACCCTAATACAGGGTAATACCATGAGCATAAAAATAAATCCTGCCTGCGTATTGGGTATATTGGTTGTGAGCGGAGGATCTTGAAAAGATGGCAGGATTTATTTTTAAAGTCTCATCTTTTGGCTGGCATTATTTTTCACAAGATAGCCTCCCTTGGCTTTAAACCTTTGTAGATTATTCCGCAGTGCGACACAGATATTTTTAGAAGCCTGCCATTATTTTTCTTCTTCTTCCCTCAAAAAGACCACAACAGTGGTGCAGTGTTGTCATATGTGTTAGCGCCCCATGACGATGAAGCGTTTGTGAAGTTGAAAGCCCTGTTAGAGGCGTTTGGGATTACCCATTTCTACACTGATGGCTGGGGAGCTTATGAACGCCATCTTGACGTTGATGTTCATACCGTTGGGAAACGCAATACCCAGAAGATTGAACGAAAGCATTTAACAAGCGTTGCGGACTCGAATTAAACGATTAGCTCGTAAAACGATTTGCTTTTCGCGCATCCGAATATATGCACGATGTTGTCATCGGATTGTTTATCAATCGGTACGAATTTGGCTTAGCCATTTAGAACCAAACAACAACTCTATAACACTACCGACGAAATTAACAGCGTTCTGTTTGTTGATAGCAAGGTGACTGGGGGGAGAACTGGGTGATTCTTATAAGTACATTATAAGGAATGTGAATTTTATTTTTTTAGCAAGCTTAACAAATTGCGGTTCTGCTTGCGACGCAAAAAAGTTACAAAAGCAGTGACTAGCATTACCAAGCTAAGTCCACAGACTCCATCCCACTGCCAGTAACTCCAGCCATATGCTGCTAAAAATGACCCGATTGCTCCGCCGACAAAGTAGAACATGATATAAAGGGCATTCAGGCGGCTATGAAACTCTAGTGGCAAGCTATATATTTGTGTTTGATTGGATATTTGTGTAGTTTGTACTCCCAAATCCAGTAGAATTACTCCAACCACCAATCCCCACAGTTGATGTCCTAGTCCCCAGAACACTAGGAACGACAACGTGCTGATAGCAAGCCCCAACCCGATGGTTAGCCTTGGACTGCTTCGATCTGCCAATTTACCAACTAAAGGGGCAGCAACCGCCCCAACCACACCTACCAGACCAAATAGCCCTGTGACATCACTACCATAGTGGTAGGGCGGCAGCTCTAGCTTGAACACCAAAGTACTCCAAAAGGCGCTAAATGCACCAAACGACAAGGCTCCAATTGCTGAAACGTCTCGTAGCACCTGATACTTCCGAACTAATTTGAACAAAGACCCCATCAAGTTTTGATAAGAAACTTTGAGTGATGATTGGCTTTTTGGCAGTATCCTAAACAACGTTACTGCCAAAGCGACCATCAGCCCACTAGCGAGCCAGTACATTGCTCTCCAGCCAAAGAGCGCCCCAACAAACCCGCTCACAGTTCGAGCTACGAGAATGCCGATTAACAATCCGCTCATGACTGTGCCGACTACCTTGCCGCGTTGTTGTGGAGCAGCAAGAGTTGCTGCAAACGGAACTATGATCTGGGCGGCGATCGCACTCATGCCAATCGCAAAGCTAGCGCCAATCAGCCAAGTAATGGTGGGTGACATTGCAGCCAAAGCCAGAGCTAAAGCCGTTACCCCTAACATGGTCACGATTAGTTTCCGTCGCTCGACTAAATCACCTAAAGGAACAAACAGCAAAATTCCAAAGGCATAGCCAATTTGGGTTAGTACGGGAATGAATCCTACTACGTGAGCCGACTGATGAAAGCTCTTTTGTATCACTGCTAACAGGGGTTGGTTGTAATATAGATTAGCGACAGTGGCTCCACTGGCAATCGCCATACTCCAAACAAGGTAAGAGCGCATACTAAGACTATATACTGATAATTTGACTAAAGCCGAAAGTAGTAATATTAGCGCAATAACAGTTAGGAATTGATAGCATGAGCGAACTACGTGCATTGATTTTTGATGTTGACGGAACTTTAGCAGACACACAAGCGTGATGGTCATCGCTTAGGTTTTAATCGCGCTTTTGCCCAAGCCGGACTTGATTGGGACTGGTCCGAGCTATTATATCGGGAATTACTCGCAGTAGCAGGAGGCAAAGAACGGATACGATTTTACTTAAACAAGTACCGACCAGACTTTGCCTGTTCTACTAATCTTGATGAATTTATTGCCCAGCTTCACGCTGCCAAAACTGTGCATTACCAGCAACTAGTAGCATCAGGTGCTATCCCATTGCGTCCTGGGGTTACAACATCTCTTGGGCAAAAATGGCGGTTTGATGATTGGAACGAGAGATTTGCCTCGAATCATTCGAGGCAAACTCTCTCGGATATCTGTTAGTGTCGCGGATCTTTGTTGAAGGCACGCTCGCCGTCGCCAAAATATTAGGAATGCCCTGTTTTAAAGATCCCCTGCGCTTCGTTTAACCTAAATGAGTAGTAATACTCAGGGACGGTTAGCAAGGGTTAAGCACGAATGGCACGAAGAAAAGCTCTGAGGTATACAGGATAAGGACTACAGTTTTTA
>CAXTYC010000042.1:0-36871 GCA_964248365.1 uncultured Chroococcidiopsis sp.
GCCCCCCATCCCCAGAGAAAACCCCATGCCCCCCCCAAGCGAGTCAAGACAGAGAGGGGGAAACCCCCTCTTTTCCCCCAACTTTTCAACAGAGCAGAGAACTCGTTTAAAGTGCGCCCCTACGGTAATTGGTAGTTGGTCATTTGCACTGGATAAATAACTAACGTGATGCCCCAGCTCTAATTAAGTAAGGTTTTTGTCTATGCTTGGGTAGAGGAGCAAGTATTAGTAAAACCTGATCCAGCAGCCTGGGTGCAAGGCGATTGCACCACGCGATTAAATGACTTTGCCATCCCACCAAGATTTCAGGTGATTCTCTATGCAGTCCAACAATCAGCGCGTGAGCAACTTTCTGGGGAGTCGTTGGCACAACCCACCGAAACCATTGTAGTTCTCGAACCATGTCTGTATCTGTTAGAGATGGCAGCAAAGTTATCACTTGGACATTGTGTTTCGCAAGTTCGCTACGCAAGGCTTGGGTAAACCCGACGATCGCAAACTTGGTAGCTGAATATGTAGCCATTGTCGGGGCTGCTACCTTACCCATCAAGCTAGAAACGTTAACGATTTTCCCTTCGCCTTGCGCTGCCATGCGTCGGGCGATTAAATTGGTGATCGTGTACATTCCCACCAAATTAATTGCGATCTCTTGCTGCACATTGAGCAGTTTGGACTTTAAAAAGGGAACTTGATGTGCCACTCCAGCACAGTTGACGAGTAGATGAATCGGTCCATAATCCCGCCAAGCTTGGGCGATCGCAATACTGACTTCTACTGGCTGTGACAAATCCAGCGCCAAGATTACGGCTTCTACGCCAAGTGCTTCGATTTGGGCTGCTACTTGGGCTAAACGTTGGCGATCGCGTGCTACCAACAATATACGTTTGATTCGTTGTTCTGCTAATTCCAAGGCGATCGCTCGTCCAATTCCCCGCGAAGCTCCTGTTACTAAAGCTGTCTTTCCTTGAATTTTCATCCTTAAAGCCTCCATTGCTAATACAGAAACTGGAAGATTTCGTAAATGAACCATCTGAGGCACTCAGACAAAAAGTGCCTCATGATCGGGGTATAGGTTCAACTAAGGTTGAGGATGGATCAGATTTGAAAAAGCTTGTGCTTCTAGGCTGATTTTTCGACCTTTAGCCTGAAAAAGTTCTTCTGTGAGACTTCAGTCAATTGGATAGCACGAAAAGATGCGATCGCGCCATCCATTCAAACAATTCTCGAATTAGGGAATGGGTAAACAGCCGAGATTGATGTCAAGCATTGATTAGGACACCTCCTAGATCTGAGCTTCTCCCAGTGGGCATACACACCCTAACAAAGGGATCAAGTAACCGCAATATTTATTAACAATAAACTGAAATTGTTACAGTTAAATATAAAGCTCTCAGAAATTTTAACTGATATAGGAGTTCAACAAATACCTCTTTAATCTTGACAGTGAGACGATTCTGCCTTTGTTCATCGTTTTTACTTAGCTAGAAAAAGTATGAGAAAATAGTAATATCGTTAAGGAAATCTGAGCTACGGTAATCTGAGTTTGTAAAGTAAGAGCGGTAAGGAGCGCTTTTTCTTTTAATATTGGATTTCCAAATGTTCTTTGCGTAGAAGTTCTTTAGCTTACTAACTATGAATAAAGAATTTAGGTATTATAATATACATACTTACCTAAACATAAACTACTGCGACGCTAACATCCTCATCCCACTTGTGGGTGAGGTTTTCCTGCGCCGTCTCAATAAAAAAGGTGGGCAATGCCCACCCTACTGATTAAATACGGTCAAATTAAGCTAAGTTTCTTGTCGGAAGCATAAACTTAGGAGAGTACCAGCAGAAAATAGTTTCACAGCTTCTAGTAGCCAATAACCTGCGTGTAGTTGCTTCATAGTGGCAGGAATTTCTTTGACTGCCTCAAATATATTTAGTTGAATTCCCGCTGCACACATATTTGGAGTCAAGAAGTAAGTATCCATTAGGGAGATACTCAGCAGTAGTAGGGATAAAACAACAGCAATACTACGCCATTTAGGAGTAGAAAATTCTGTTCTTCCCAACACCAATACACCTGTTAATACTAAGGCAGCAGCCAATAATTCAATACGATTATAATTCCAGAAAATCAGATAGCCTGCCGTCGTAAACCCAGGAGAAGTCATCATGCCAGAAACATAAAGGCTAGGCAGAATTACCCAGTCTAAGACTAAGCTGCCGCCCACCCATAAGCCCAAAGTCAGCATGACCAAGTTTTGCCAAAAGGGTCGTTTTAATTGAAAGCTAGAAGCAACATTCATGAAATTTCCTTTAACTTTATACCTCTATTTTTTTAGCATAACGAATTCATCGAATAACAACTATGAAATATAGTTTAAAACTTCACGACAAACGATTGTAAGTTTTATGAATTATCAAACTAAGAATTATTAACAAGTGCTATGTATCGTTTCCAAGTAGGGTAGGCAATGTCTACTTTACAACTGCTATGTAACGTCTCTAAGTAGACTGGGCAATGCTTACTTGATAATTACTTTAATTAGACATATGTCAGACATATGTTTGTTTTTAGTTTCAAACAAATAAGTTAATAAGTAATAGGGTTGTCAACCTGTTCTATAGGAAAAATATGCCTTTGTGCTGTTGGCTGACTCCAGATAAGCTGTTTAAGATCCAAGATGTGATAAAAATTTTGTTCAAACTAGCTGAGGCTCAACACAGATAGTTGATAAAATTATGCGCGTTGCAAGTTTGTTAGGCATAACACTAGCTGTAGCACTAGGCATTGTCGGATCTGCTGAGGTGTCATCGGCAGTTAAGCTCCAAGATGGCACAGTATACTTTGTTCAACCGCCGGATCTAGCTGCTGCCACAACCACTTTTAATAGTGTAAATGTTTGGGGTGCAACATACTACTTTACCATCGCCATACCCCAGCAAGCTGGAGAACCCCTGCAAAGAGTAGTCATCCAGCAGCAGGAAGGTGCAGACAATATCCGCTATAAACTTAAAGATACCCGCGCTTTTGAAGGCACACGGCATGATAAAGGTACACCAATAAAATTAGGTGAAGTAACCAGAGATCGCAAGACACGCACAGTTGTAGTAAATTTTGAACAACCGATTCTCCCAGGTAAAGTAATTACAATTGGTCTGCGACCAGTCCAAAATCCGTTTTCATCTGGTGTCTACTTATTTGGTGTTACAGTATTTCCTGCTGGGGAAAAATCTCACGGTCAATTTATTGGCTATGGTCGTCTTACATTCTATAGTAATTTTATAGATTAATGAGTCAATTAGCTAATAGCTTTTAGCGATTAGCTTTTAGAAACTATATCTCTTGCAAAAGTCTACATTACCCACTATTCGGGTGGGCATTGCCCACGAAATTATTGATAGTGAGCAATGCCCACCCTACTTTTGCTTTTAGCGATTGATTGGCTAATAAGTATCAAAGATCAGCGAAAGCTAGAAACAAAGAGAAACAGCGCGCTGCTCGCGCCCGCTAACAACTAACAGCTAACAGCTATTAGCTACTTGTTAAGTTTTGCGCCATTTTGTTGAGATTGACGTACAGAAGCTGCTTGTGTGAGGAGAGATTCAGCAAAGGCGATCGCTTCATTGACAGATTTTCCTCCAGCTAAAGTTGCTAGTTCTTCTCGGCGAGTGGTTAAATTATCAAGCGTACTCACCCGTACAACAGTCCTCACATCAGATTCAGGAGTCAGGAGTGAGGTTTGTTCGATTACTTGTTTATCTACTCGGAAGTGGCGATCTGCCATTGCAGCTACAAGCGGTTGGTGAGTGACACAAAGAACTTGGTGGTGTGACGAGAGTTGGTGTAATTTATGGGCGATCGCAGAGGCTACCCGTCCTGAAACCCCAACATCAATTTCATCAAATACCATTGTCCCACCAGGATCGGCATGGGAAAAACAAGCTTTGAGCGCCAACAGAAAGCGGCTCATTTCACCCCCCGAAGCAATAGCAATTAAAGGTTGTAATGGCTCTCCAGGGTTGGGACTAAACAAAAATGTAATCTGATCGGCTCCTGTTGCTGTCGGGGAAGTGGGAGTAATTGCTACTTGAAACTGTACCTTTTCCATCGCTAAAGGCTTCAGTTCTGCCACTAGTCGCGCTTCCAGAAGGGCTGCTGCTTGTTGTCGCAAACCAGTCAGATCGGTGCAAACTTGCAGCAGTTTATTTAGACTTTGCTGTTGTTGCTGTTCCAGAGCTTCGATAGATTGTTCGCTGGCGTTCAATTGGGTAAGTTCGGCTTGGATGCGGTGGTAATAGGCGATCGCATCCTTAAGTGTAGGACCATACTTACGACAGATCTGTTTGAGTTCCCGAATACGTGTTTCTACCATTTCCAGCCGTTGCGGGTCGGATTCTAAGCTTTCTCCATAAGCACTAATTCGTCGTCCTGCTTCTGTTGCAGCTGCCAAAGCCTCACTCACCAATTCCAACAACGGCTGCAATTGCGCGTCATATTGCACCATATCGCTTAAAGTTGACTCAGCTTGTGCCAACAAATCAGCGCTTGCTGGCGTGTCGCCATCATTTTGATAAAGCGCCTGGTAGACTTTATAACTTGACTGTTGCAAGTCCACCACATGACCTAGACGTTGACGTTCTTGCTCTAGCTGTTCTAATTCATCCGGTTCGCCAAGATTGGCTGCGTCTAGTTCCTGAACCTGATAATTTAGTAAGTCGAGTTGTTGCAAGCGCTCACGGTCGGATTGTCGCCGTTTATCTAAGGTAACTTTAATTTGTTGGTAGTCGCTAAAAGCTGCTGCTACAAGTTCGCGCTGCTGTAAGTGAGCCAAACCGCCATAAAGATCGAGCCATTCGCGCACTTGTGCTGATTGTCCTACCTGGAGTGCCATTCCTTGTGCGGTAATTTCTACTAAGCGATCGCGCAATTGTGCCATTATTTGCCGATTTACTAGCACTCCATTTACACGGGATCGACTACGCAGGCTACCCCCGTTAATTGTCAATTCTCGACCACATACCAGGGAGAAATCATCTATTAGCTCTATTTCCTGTTCTGCTAACCAGGCGGCTAAGGCTCGATCTAATCGAAAAGTCGCTTCGAGGGTGGCTCGTTTTGTCCCAGTACGAATTACACGGCTTGTGACTTTACCGCCCAAAGCCGCATCAATTGCATCTAAAATAATCGACTTTCCCGCGCCCGTTTCACCTGTTAATACATTTAGACCAGTGCCGAATTCCAACTCCAGCTGGTCAATTAGGGCAAAGTTTTCAATCTGGAGGGAGAGTAACATGAAGCTATTTCACCGTGAGGACAGATGCGATCGTACCTGGACATGATAGAAAATAAGATATCTCAGGGCAGGGGTAGCATGGGTTGCTGGGGAGGAAATTATCAGTATCTAGCCGACTTTATCAGTTTACCGAGTTCTTGCAAGTCATTCTTTTAACAGTTACCAGTTACCAGTTACCAGTTACCAAGCGGTTGCGAGAACGCGGACGCGCTTTTACCAACTACCAACTACCAACTACCAATTACCAGTTACCGCTAACAGCTACTCGCTAAAAGCTCATCGCTAATTGTTACAATACTTAATATAGTCATGCCGACGCGGCTCCCAATTCATGAACTTGAAGACGGTATCCTCTAATTCTCTCAGGTCTGACACAGAACAAGTGAGTACTAACCTAGTCACGAAAGAAAATGTCCCTACTGGTTCCTCAATGGTTAGTGTGCCAACCTTAGAGGAGTTACCCCAACAAGAAATTATCCTCGCTCCGGTTGAGCCAGAATCACTACGCTATGACCCCCAAGCGATCGCAGCGCACTATAAAAGAAAGCCACTGCAAGTGTTGGGGAGAATTTGGGCAGTTTTGTTTCCATCCTTGAGCTTTGCTTTCGGTCTGTGGTGGGATAAACAACAAGGACGGGATGTTAAACAGGATCGGCGACGAGCAATTGAGCTGCGAGAACTATTGACTTATCTGGGACCTGCCTATATCAAAATTGGACAAGCACTGTCTACTAGACCGGATCTAGTTCCGCCTGTATATTTGGAGGAACTAACCCAGCTACAAGATCAGCTACCACCTTTTGATAATGCGATCGCCTACCAATTCATTCAAGAAGAACTTGGTCAGACTCCACAAGAGATCTACGCCGAACTATCGCCCCATCCAATCGCAGCCGCTTCTCTAGGACAGGTATACAAGGGTAAGTTAAAAACTGGCGAGACAGTTGCTGTCAAAGTCCAGCGTCCTGATTTACGAGAGCGTATAACCGTTGATTTGTATGTCCTACGCCGCTTGTCTGCTTGGGCAAATAGAAACATCAAGCGAATACGTAGCAACTTAGTAGAGATTCTAGATGAGTTCGGCAGCCGGATTTTTGAGGAATTGGATTATGTCAATGAAGGACACAATGCTGAACGATTTGCAAAACTATACGGTCATATAGAAGATATCTATATCCCAAAAATTTACTGGCAATACACCCAGCGGCGTGTATTGACAATGGAGTGGATTACGGGAACCAAGCTGACGCAGGTAGAAGCAATTAGCGCTCAAGGTGTAGACGCACGGCATTTAATCGAAGTCGGCGTACAGTGTTCTTTGCGCCAGTTGTTGGAACATGGGTTTTTCCATGCCGATCCTCACCCTGGAAATTTATTAGCCACTCCCGACGGGAATTTGGCATATTTAGATTTTGGCATGATGAGCGAGATCAAGCCTTACCAGCGGTACGGCATGATTGAAGCAATTGTCCACATGGTTAACCGCGACTTTGAAGGCTTAGCGCGTGACTATGTAAAGCTGGATTTTCTCAGCCCTGATACTGACTTGACACCAATCATTCCCGCACTCGGCAGAGTATTTCAGAATACGTTGGGCGCAAGCGTGGCGGAGTTGAATATAAAAAGCATCACCGATGAGTTATCTTCCTTGATGTATGAGTATCCTTTCCGCGTCCCTGCTTACTATGCTTTGATTATCCGATCGCTGGTAACGTTAGAGGGAATTGCAATCCGAATCGACCCTAATTTTAAAGTTCTGAGCGCTGCATATCCTTATGTTGCTAAGCGGTTGTTGACAGATCCAGCGCCAGAATTAAGGGCATCATTACGGGATCTCTTGTTCAAAGAGGGTAGTTTCCGCTGGAATCGCTTAGAAAACTTATTACGCAATGCTCGTGGTAATCAAGACTACGATTTTAATCAGGTAATAAATCAAACGCTAGAGTTTTTGTCTTCGGAACGCGGTTCTTTGATCCGCGATCGCCTAGTTGATGAAATTGTTAAGGGTTTGGATGCTTTAGGGCGCAATACCGTACACAATTTTACCTATACACTACGCCAGACCTTCGACAAAGTTCCCTTGGGTCATCGCCTAGCATTAGCAATAAATGAAACTCCAGGGGCTGATTCGGAGCAACAGCAAACCCTAGAGCATATCAAAAGGATAGTGCAAATTCTCCAAGAAACGAGGGGCTTTGACCCCGCACAACTAGCACCCCAGATTACGCAGTTGCTGTTTAAGCCAGAAGCACAACGAATCGGTCAGCAAGTTGTTAGCCGTTTAACGCAAAGAGCGATCGCCCGACTAATTCGTGAAATTTTAGTTTCGCCACAAGCGTCTAACAACGGTCACAAACCAGATGCGGCTGCTAGAGTTGCTCTACCTGCTGCTAAAGTTGCCAGAGCAATATAAATCTCAAGATAAGACTTTAGCCTGAATTGCTACTTTCTTGGTCGCGTCTTAAACTTTCTTCCAACGCTTGAATTTGTTCTCTGCGGGCTTCCACTTCCAGCGCTCGTCGGGCTAATTCTTGAGATTGCAAAGTTAAGGTTTGCCGCCACTGTTCTGCCCGTTCGCTTTCCTGTTGCAAAAAGGTTGGCGTAATACCGTTAATTAAGTAGGTTTTTACTAATTCCAGCACCCAATGGGTTGCGTTTTGCAGGCTCTCGATTTCCCCAGTAGGAGATAGTTCTACTAAAACGAGCAAACCTTCACTCAAAGGCAGTAGTGTGCGATCGCTCACTATTGCCTCTACGTCTGGAATTACATTTGTTTGGGCGATCAATGTCCAGGCGTATTCGGTTTCCTGACGTGCCAGTAACCGCAATCCTAAAGTGCCTAATAATCCTTGTTTTTGAACTTGAGCTAGATGGAGCATCTTTGTTGAGGGGCTAGGGGCTAGGGGCTAGAGGAACCAGGGGCTGGGGAGAGGGGGAATCAGGGGAGATGAGGAGAAATTATGAATTGCCTCTACCCTTACCCTTTACCCTTTTCCCCTTTTACCAACTACCAACTACCAACTACCAATTCATCATTTAGTTAGGCTAAGAGGCGGAGGCGAGATTGCAGGATTTCTACCTGTTTCTCGGCTTCTGCTAAAGCCTCTCGCGCTTTTTGAACGATTTCCTCTGGAGCTTTATCAACAAAGGTGGGATTTGAGAGCCGCCCCCAGAGGGTTTTAACTTCAGCTTGTGCTTTATTGAGACTTTTCTCCAGTTTTGCCCCTAGCGCTGGCACATCAATTACACCAGCTAGGGGAATCAAAACTTGAATTGTGCCGACAACAGAGGCGATCGCAGGTTCTATTGCCGTCGCAAGAGCGCTTGTAATGGTTAATGACTCAACCTTAGCTAGCTCCTGAATATATGATTGCCCACTTGTCAAGATAGAGCGTTCGCGATCGCTTTCACTTTGCAAAAACGCCGTTACCTTTACTCCTGGCTTAATTCCCGCCTCTGCTCGGAGATTACGAATCGTGCGGATAGCGCCTATCAGGAGTTCAAACTGCTGCTCTAACTCCAAATCAATTATATTTGCATCTGTCTGGGGATAGGTTTGTAGTGCTAGGCTTTGGTCATCGTGGGTCTGAGTAAGCGTATGCCAGATTTCCTCTGTAATGTGAGGCATGAAGGGATGGAGTAGTTTCAGTATCCCCTCCAACACATAAGCCAGAGTTTGTTGAGCAACTAGCCTTGACGAGGTAGCTGCATCTTTTTGCAAGCGGGATTTAACTAGTTCGATATACCAGTCGCAAAAATCACCCCAGATAAATTCATATAATCCCTTTGCCGCTTCACCCAAACCGTAATTGTCAATTTGTTCACTGGTTTGTTTTACTACCTGATGAAAACGAGAGAGAATCCAGCGATCGCTCAGTTCCCCCTCCTCGTTCCCCCCTTCCCCCTTTAATAAGGGCGGATTGAGGGGGGATCTTAACTGCTGCGGAGTTTTACCATCCAAATTCATCATCACAAACCGAGCGGCATTCCACAACTTATTAGCAAAATTGCGGGATGCCTCGACCGAAGGTGATTCATCAGTTTTGCGGTTATATTCTAGCCGGATGTCTTGACCTGCACCTGCCACTTCCTTAACTAAGGTGTAGCGCAGGGCATCTGTGCCATATTTTTCAATTAGGATTAACGGATCGATGCCATTGTTGGCAGATTTGGACATTTTCTTACCGTTCTCATCCCGCACCAACCCATGAATATAAACATCTTTGAAAGGCATTTGTTTGGTAAAATGCCCTGCCATCATTGTCATCCGTGCCACCCAGAAGAAAATGATGTCAAATCCTGTGACTAAGGTGGAAGTGGGATAGTAAAACTCTAAATCGCGGGTCTGGTCAGGCCAACCCAAAGTTGAGAAAGGCCACAAACCAGCAGAAAACCAAGTATCCAGTACATCTGGGTCTTGGATTAGCTTGACATTTTCGCCAAATTGTGATATAGCTTTCTGTTGTGCTTCAGCTTCAGTCTTTGCCACCACAAACGGCGTAGTGTCAACGATTTCGCCACCCGTTTCACTCACAGCGTACCAAGCGGGGATTTGATGCCCCCACCAAAGCTGACGAGAAATACACCAATCTTTCAGACTCACCAGCCAATCTCGATAAACCTTAGTCCAGCGCTGGGGGATAAATTCTGGGGAGTTTTGCTGATCTAGGAATTCCAGAGTTTGGTCTGCTAGGGGGCGAATTTTGACAAACCACTGAGTAGAAAGTAGAGGTTCAACAGGGACTTTACCGCGATCGCTATAGGGTACAGTATGCTTATAATCCTCCACCTGCACCAGAAACCCATCAGCCTCTAGGCGTTGCACCACATTTTTCCGAGCAACAAACCTATCTTGTCCCTGGAATTCTCCGGCATTCTCATTTAAAGTGCCGTCCTTATTCATAATATTGATAAACGGCAAATTGTGACGCTGACCCATTTCAAAATCATTTGGGTCATGGGCGGGAGTCACCTTCACACAACCAGTCCCAAAACTAACATCAACGAACTGATCGGCAATAATGGGAATTTGCCGATTCATGATTGGTAGCGTCAACGTTTTCCCAATCAGGTGCTTGTAGCGATCGTCATTGGGATTAACCGCCACAGCCGTATCACCCAACATTGTCTCAGGGCGCGTCGTCGCCACTTCTACAAAACCTGACCCATCCGTCAACGGATAGCGCAAGTGCCAAAGATGCCCATTAACCTCCTGGCTTTCCACCTCCAAATCAGACACAGCCGATTGAGTAGCAGGACACCAATTCACTAGATAATTACCCCGATAAATCAGCCCTTCCTCATACAAACGAACAAAAGCCTCCAGCACAGCTCTAGACAAGCCTTCATCCAGAGTGAAACGTTCCCGCGACCAATCTACCGAGACACCCAGACGGCGCAACTGATTAACAATCGTACCTCCAGATTCAGCCTTCCACTGCCAAGCCCGTTCCAGAAATTGCTGGCGGGTTAAATCATAGCGGGTTTTACCTTCCGCCTTGAGTTGTTTTTCCAGAATTGCCTGTACCGCAATACTGGCGTGGTCAGTTCCAGGTAGCCATAGAGTATTAAACCCCTTCATCCGGTGGTAGCGGATCAGAGTGTCAATCAGCGCACTCTCAAAAGCGTGACCCATGTGTAAGCTACCAGTGACATTAGGCGGGGGAATCACAATGCAGTAGGGTTCACCGCCCTTCGTGGGGTCAGCTTTATAGACTTGATTGTCTTCCCAGAATTTTTGCCATTTGGCTTCGGTGGAAAACGGGTCGTACAGGCTGGGTAAGGTGGGGATAGTAGCAGTCATGGAGGGAAGACTAAGTAAGGAAGCAGTTATTTAAAATTTTGCCACACAGGTGGGGAGGGTTTTATGAGTACGAACCGCAGAGGCGCAGAGGACGCAGAGAAAAGAGAGTTGGGAGAGGAGATTAGTCAGCTTAGTGGAGCTGTAATTGGAGCGGCGATTGAGGTGCATCGGGTGTTGGGACCTGGGTTTCTGGAGTCTGTCTATCAAGAAGCATTGGGTGTGGAACTACACTTGCGCCGAATACCTTTTATCTCTCAAGCAGTGGTAGCTGTGAATTACAAAGGAGCAAAGGTTGGTGAAGGTAAATTAGATTTCCTGGTTGGAAATAGCTTAATTGTCGAATTGAAAGCAGTAGAAAACCTAGCACCCATCCACGAAGCCCAAGTTATTTCTTATCTAAAAATGACTGGTCATCCCCTCGCCCTGCTTATCAACTTTAACGTTTCCCTTCTTAAAAACGGCATTCGTCGCATCATCCTCTCCTCTTAACCTCTGCGCCCTCTGCGCCCTTTGCGGTTCGTTAATCAAACTTTATCCATTCCAAATGCTGGGGATTCTCCATCAAATCTTTCGCCACTATATATGCAGCAACTGTCCAAGTTTGATATCTCATCGCTTTTTTCCCCACAAGTGTACCTTTCCTACCGTCATAGTATTCTGGCCACTTATCCCTATCCTTGTACTCAAGCCAGCGTTTTTCAGCCGTTTTAATTGCCCTTTCGGCAATACTTTTTCTACCTGTTTTTTGGGCAGCTGCTACCAAAAACCACAGCAATACTGGCCAATTACCGCCATTGTGATACGACCAGCGAACATTTTTAGGATCGCAGCCTGTAATTATCTCCCATTCTTTGTCTTCTAAAGCAGGAAAACAAATTTTCATCGGCATATCTCCCACCAAATCTAACCATTTTTTGCTGATTAGATTCATAATCTTTTGGGACTGCTGTTCGTCTGCTAGGGAACAAATGATAGACATCAAATTCCCCAGGGCAAAAAAACGAAAATCCATTCTTCCAGGTCCTAGATTACCTGCTAGATAGCCTCCTTCTTTTGGCATCCAATCGGCTACCCAATGCGCTAGGGATTCTGGATAGATATTAAATTTATTTATGACTTCTTCGCCAAATTCTTCATTTTCATATCTATGAATTTCATTTACCCGCCCTAGATCTATCCAATAATGCTCCCGAATATGTTTTTTTAGCCTACCCAAGCGTTGCTGAATCTCTTCGTGAACATCTGCTTTATTTTCGGGTAGCAGCAGTTCGTCAGCAGTAAGTAAAGCAGCATAGAATAGGGCTTGGATTTCCAAGGGACGCTCATAAACACCCATGCGACGGTCAATCATAAAAGCGCCTTCTGGAACTAGCAGCGTTGGGTACATATCAAACCGCTTCACTAAGCATAGATCGAGAATTAATCTCATACCCTGCTGAAAGTTTGGTTCATGAGCTAAGTTAATATCGTGGGTTGCTTTCCAATAAATCCGCAGGAGGATGATCCACCACAGACATGAATCAACGGGTGTAACTCTACCAATAGCTCGTTCACCAAAATCTGCCCTGACAACTTGTTCTTTATTCTCTTCTACTACCTCAAAGCTTGCTGGCATTAAACCTATACCAGGTCTAGCGCCATCCATATGCGCTCTAACTTCATCTATATTGTCTTCATTAATCTGTAACTTTAATGTCTGTCTCAAAAAATTTGCTACTATCTTGCTATTACCTTGAGTTAGAAAAGCCAAAGCTGAAGGCACAAAATCACGAATAAAGCAATGTCCATAATTGTACTGCTTTATACTAGTATCGACGGCTGCTGCTACTGTACCAATTGGCTCTTCACTATAGGTCAGAATTGACCTTTCAAGTCTTTCCCATGCCTCATTTAATAGTTCACTCTCTGTAAACATTAATCGGTTAGCCCCCTGAAATATTTGAGCAAACTATATTGTAGATGGGCAGATCATACATCTCCACAAGGGTTACTAAGGGTTTATGGATAGTTTCTCGGAATGAATGCCCTCGTTTTAAGTTAAACAAGTGGCAATAACTCAAAACTTAAAACTACTTTCGACTACGCCCCTACCATATCACCTGGGCGATAGTCGGCGGCAGGTTCCGCCAAGGCATCTACGTAAAAAAATGGGGACGCGCGATCGCACCCCCACAAATTCCAATTAAACTTAGAATCTAAACCTTTGCCGCTATCTTTGCTTCTTTTGCTGTCAAGCGTTCATAAACTGCCCGCATTTTCAGCCCTGTCAGCACTTGGAACAGTCCAGTACCATTATTAGATCCAGGATACTCTCGATGCTGGAGCAGCAGATGAGTCATTTCGCCTTGATATTTGGTATCAGTGTTGCTCAGATGGGTTTCGATATAAGCTACTTCCTCTAGGTTGTCAAATTGTCCATCAACTTCTAAAACGGAAACGTAGCGACCATAGTAGACATCTGAGCCGTAGAACATTTGCATTCCTGGGTAGGAACAGGTTAGCTTACGTCCACAGGGTGTCCAATGAATGGTTGACCCTTCATCAAACAAGTACACTGGCTTCATGCCTTCCAGGTTTTCGCTCTGAAGCATCCGTACTCGTAGTACTTTACGCTCTTTATCCTCTTTGATTAAGTTTGTGGGTAGAACTTGGATCACAACATCGGCGAATTCTTTTTGCGGCTCGATGTATGCCTCAAAATCAGGGCGACGAGAGTTAATCGCAGCAATCACGTCTTCATAACGATGACCGCGCTCTGCCATATCTCGCTGGATTTTCCAGGCAACTTTGACTTCATCGCTGATGTCAAGATAAACGCTAAAGTCAAGCAGCGATCGCACCCGCTCATCATATAACGGATGCAGTCCCTCAACCACAATAATGTGATTCGGTTCGATCCGCTCTGGTGGATCTATCATGCCAGTTTCGTGGTTGTAAATCGGCTTGTCAATCGCTTGACCATTTTTGAGCGCTTTAATTTGCTCAGCCATCAGGTCAAAGTTGTTTGCCCGGGGATCGAGTGCAGTTATCCCTGTTTCTTTGCGCTGTTTCCTATCCAGGCTGTGATAGTCATCTAAGCAGATAACTGTAATAAATTCTTCTCCAAACAAATCTTCTAAACGGCGCAAAAACGTGGATTTTCCGCATCCGGAGTCTCCGGCTACGCCAATTAAAACCACGCGATCTGGCTTACTGATCATAGGTTTCCTCTAACGACAAGATGTGTTGCTTTTTATTTTGTTTGTTTGGCTGCTTTGTAGCCTGGAGGTTATTTTGGTAGTCTGTAGTGTTGTGAGTTCACCGCACTACATCTACCCATCTACACAGCAAGGCATTTATTACCCATGCGGGTAGAAACAAGCTGATGCTGGTAAGTATTTAATCCTACTGTTATAGTAGATCCTACCAGAATGGGATCACCTATTCAAGGCTGATCGTCAGCGTTATAGTCGGGTGGTTGCTCTACTTATGCTAATGTTTAGTTGCATATTTTTATAAAAAAAACAAAACTGACTCACTCAACACATTCACCAAAGTTATTTACTTTGTAGTCTGATAAGGGGCAGTTAGTCAAAATCGGTCGCAGCAGCCGCTCCAATACGAGTGAGAATACTAAAAGTTCGGTAAGATGAGCTACTTTCTTTTGGCAGAACATCAAACCGGAATTCGGTGATGGAAACTGCCTCAAAATAGAAAGGGCTGTTTTTGAACAACAAGTTAAGTAGGGTTCGGAGAGATTTAATCAATGTACAATTCCAATGCCGCTGACGGGGCAGCCAATACACAAGCTGGTAGCCGCGTATTTATTTATGAAGTGGAGGGCTTACGTCAGAACGAAGAAACTGACAAAACAAGCTATCCGATTCGTCAAAGTGGCAGTGTGTTTATCAGAGTGCCTTACAACCGCATGAATCAAGAAATGCAGCGGATCACTCGTTTGGGCGGTAAAATTGTTAGCATTCAAGCTATGACAGGTGATAACAACGGCAATGGCAATACCACCGTTGTGACACCTGCGAGTGAAGCGACTTCAAAAGCTGCACCAGAAAATGGACTAAAGCCCAAAACATCAGAAACACAAGGCAAGCCCATGACTCAAGCACAGCCCAAGTCTGAAAAGAAACACGAAGACGTTCCCGTTAATATCTATCGTCCCAACGCGCCTTATATCGGCAAGTGCATCTCTAATCATGAGTTAGTTGGCGAAGGTGGTATCGGGACTGTTCGCCACCTGATATTTGATATTTCTGGCGGAGACTTACGGTATCTAGAAGGTCAAAGTATCGGCATTATCCCGCCAGGGCTAGACAAAAATGGTAAACCAGAAAAGCTCCGGCTTTACTCTATAGCTTCTACTAGACATGGCGATCGCGTTGATGATAAAACTGTGTCGTTGTGTGTCAGACAGCTAGAATACAAGCATCCTGAAACAGGCGAAACAGTCTATGGTGTCTGTTCTACTCATCTATGTAATTTAGAAGAAGGCGCAGATGTAAAAATCACTGGACCAGTTGGCAAGGAAATGCTACTACCTAGCGATCCAAATGCCAACGTGATCATGCTAGCAACCGGAACTGGTATCGCGCCGTTTAGAGCTTATCTGTGGCGGATGTTCAAGCCAGAGGAAAAAGCAGTCAATACAGACTACGAATTCAAAGGTTTTGCTTGGCTGATCTTTGGTATTCCCACCAGTCCTAATATCCTCTACAAGCAGGAATTAGAAGAAATACAACAGCAGTATCCTGACAACTTCCGTCTGACTTGTGCCATCAGCCGCGAACAGAAAAATGCCCAAGGTGGCAGAATGTATATTCAGGATCGAGTTGCCGAACACGCCGCCGAACTCTGGAAAATGATCCAGCAAGAAAATACCCACACCTATATTTGTGGTTTGAAGGGTATGGAAGGTGGTATCGATGAGGCACTATCTGCCGAAGCTGCCAAGGAAGGCATCAACTGGATCGAATACCAGAAACAGATGAAAAAGGCTGGTCGCTGGCACGTAGAAACGTACTAGGGACTAGGGGCTAGGGGCTAGGGAAAGAATTTGAAATGTTAAATTTAATCCAAAAGCTCAAATGCCTAAGCCAAAATTTACTAGCCCAGTTAAGTAAGGTGGGCAATGCCCACCTTATTTTGTTGTTAGGGGTGTATTGACATACGCCCCTACAATTGTTTTGCGAGTGGGTGCTTTTGTTGTGGCTTTTAAAATAGGTTTACTGGGATTGGGAACTGTGGGTACGGGTACAGTCCAGGTATTGCTGGATACGGCGAAGCGTCACCCGTTGTTACAGGAGTTGGAAGTTTATCGGGTGGGGGTGCGAGAGCGAAATAAAACTCGTGCTGTCAATCTACCAGATGATGTATTGACTACAGACTTAGAGGCAATTGTCACTGATCCAAAGGTAGATATTGTTGTGGAAGTATTGGGGGGATTGGAACCGACGCGATCGCTCATCCTCCTTGCAATTAGTCATGGTAAGCACATTGTCACAGCCAATAAAGCAGTAATTGCTCGCTATGGTGATGAAATCTTTACCGCTGCTAACAAAGCTGGAGTTTACGTTTTGCTAGAAGCGGCTGTAGGTGGCGGTATTCCCGTAATTCAACCCCTAAAGCAATCTTTGAGCGTCAACCGCATTCATACAGTTACAGGCATTGTTAACGGCACTACTAACTACATCCTCACTCGGATGCAAACCGAAGGAAGTGACTTTGCTGATGTCTTAGCAGATGCCCAAAAACTCGGTTATGCGGAAGCTGATCCAACCGCTGATGTAGATGGTTTGGACGCGGCGGATAAAATCGCTATCCTCGCCTGCTTAGCTTTTGGGGGAAGAATTAAATTACAAGACGTTTACTGTGAAGGTATTCGCTCTGTTAGCAAAACAGATATTACCTATGCCCAAAAACTAGGCTTTGTCATTAAACTACTGGCGATCGCCAAACAAGAACAAACCAACACACCACTAGGGGCGGGTTCTAAAAATATATCTACGGGAAAACAGACAACTTTAAATAACCCGCCCCTACCAACCCCCACCCTTTCCGTCCGAGTCCATCCAACTTTAGTTCCCACATCACATCCGTTAGCAAATGTCAACGGCGTTTATAATGCAATTCTGGTTGAAGGAGAACCGCTCGGACAAGTGATGTTTTTTGGTCCAGGGGCTGGGGCTGGTGCTACTGCTAGCGCTGTGGTTTCGGATATTTTAAATATTGCTGCACTCTTGAAGGCAGAATCAAAAACTGCCCACTCCTTATTGGCTTGTTCTCATCAAGATTATTGTGCGATCGCACCGATAGAAGAGCTTGTCACCAGGTTCTATGCCCGTTTTCTGACACAGGATCGCCCAGGCGTAATTGGCAAACTAGGTACTTGCTTTGGCTATCATGGTGTGAGCCTGGAATCAGTTGTACAAACTGGTTTACAGCAAGAGTTAGCTGAAATTGTAGTCGTCACCCACGATGTACAAGAAGGTAATTTTCGCCAAGCCTTGGCAGAAATCCGTGAATTAGAAGCAATAGATAGTATTCCCAGCCTGCTGCGAGTGCTTTAACCAGTTACCAGTTACCAGTTACTAGTAGCTTAGCGATACATTATAAATAAAGGGTCTTAGGTCAAGGTTCGAGAATTTAAACTTGCATCTTGGCAAAAATACGGTGGCGGAGAAATAGATGGGTGTTAATTTAAAGCGACCGATTTTAGCAGGTGGAGTAGGGCTATCGTTTGCTCTGTGTCTTTTGCAGAGTTGGCATAATTCGGTAGCAGCATTGGGAGAATATAGTGTAGTGGGTGCGATCGCCCTCATTGTCGGTTTGTGGTTGTTCAAGCAATATCGTTTTAAAGATGCCACAAAGGCTGATAATACGCCATTAGATCGAGAAAAAGTAGCTGGGGCGATCGCACAGGTAGAAACTGTAGTTAGCCACCTGGAAACAGAAGCTGAAAATCATCAGGTAAACGAGCAACTACGGCAAAAAATCGCAGTTCTGCATACCCAATTAGATCGGCAAGAAATTCACTTCGCGGTTACTGGGGGAAAGGCTGTAGGTAAAAGCACATTGATTCAAGTGCTGCAAAAAAATTGGGTAGCACCAATTCAAACACTATGTTGGAGTGAAACTCCAGCTTTATTTACTGATACAACCGAAGCGGGTTTGAAAGCTGCGACATCCTCCGACTTGGTACTGTTTGTAACCAACTCAGATTTAACCGACTCGGAATATCAGGTTTTGCAACAACTGATAGCAAATCAGCGTTTGGTTTTGGTATTTAACAAGCAAGACCAATATTTACCAGATGAACGCGCTGCTGTATTAAATTCTATACAGCAAAGAATGCAGCCATTGCTTAAGGCAGAAGATGTAGTAACGATCGCCGCCTCTCCTAGTCCAATTCTTGTACGTCAGTATCAAACAGATGATACAGCACAAGAGTGGATGGAAGAGCGCTCCCCAGAAATTACCCAATTAACTGGACAGTTGAGCCAAATTGTGGTAAAAGAACGACAACAACTGGTATGGGCAACTACCAAACGAGCGGCTGACAATCTCAAAGCCGAAGCGAAAACAGTTTTGAATCAGGTAAGACGCGATCGCGCCCTTCCCCTAGTTGAACAATATCAGTGGATCGCCGCCGCTGCTGCCTTTGCTAACCCAGTTCCCGCCTTGGATCTACTAGCAACAGCAGCTATCAATGCTCAGCTAGTTATAGAATTGGGTGCGATCTACCAGCAAAAATTTTCCCTCCAGCAGGCTCAAGAAGTAGCTGGCACAATGGGAAGCCTGATGCTCAAACTCGGTTTAGTCGAACTTTCTACCAAAGCAGTTAGCACCGTTCTCAAAAGTAACGCCGTTACCTTTGTAGCTGGTGGAGTAGTTCAAGGAGTAAGTGCAGCTTATCTAACTCGCTTAGCAGGTGTTAGCCTCATCGAGTATTTCCAACAACAGGAAGTAGACGCATCTGCCACCCGATTGAATCTCGATAAATTAGGGCAAACCTTGCGAAACGTCTTTGTACAAAATCAACAGCTACCTTTCCTGCAAGGATTTGTTAAACAAAGCGTAGGGCGTTTGTTACCACAATCACCCCAACCTCAAAACCCATAATCAGTAGGGTGGGCAATGCCCACCTTACATTTATTGTGGACAGAATTTATGACCGAGAATCTTTCAGGCAAAAATTTATACAAAAAATATCTGAACTAATAGAGCGAGTCGGTTGCAACTTAGGTTCTCAGGACAGTAGCGGTGGGAGATTAGTATTAACTCAAGCTGAATCAATAGAGCTTGCGTGTAAAGAATACTTCACCTACGGCTGTACAATATATCCATCTAGCTTCATTAGTTTTCAACTTCGGTTTGGTGATAAAAGCTTATTTGAGGATGAGTCGGTAGCTAATCTAATTGCTGCTCTTGGACCACTTAATCCCTCTGTAGCTAATGTTATACCTTATGTTGTAGATGACAATGAATATCGTGACTGGACTCCAACAAATATGGGAGGTACTTATTCAATCTGCTTGTTTGTAGATGCTATGCAGCAAGCTGGTACACGTCTGCTTATCTCTTTTCCCCGCTATGAAGATTAAATAAAGCAGGTAAAATATTTTTCTGTTTTATCAGACTTCTTTTTTATTTCTTCTCTTATTTGAGCTATTGCAGGTATGGTGTGTTAGGTCCTTGCCGTAACGCACCGAAAACTAAGCTTTTGGTGCATTAGGCTTCGACGAGCGCACCCTACGTTGGTGTAACTTGAATGCACATCGGCTTATTAGAATGTTTGGATTGACGAATTCAACATTGAGGCGAATTGGCTCTATAGCCTCTTGCTCTAATGTTGTATCCTCTAGAAAGTTGGAGTCAAAGGAATTTTGCTCTTGATTACTTTCTGCCAATAGCTCTGCTGCTTTTGAGTTGAAATCTATATTTATTAAGATTAGAGCAAAATAGATATGTAGCCTGTTGTTTCCTTTTTAGCCTTGACTCAAACTAATCCACCGCGTACCAATATCCAAGAATCTCACCTCAACCGCGCTCGTGCTAGTCTCCGCCAAGCACTTTCTTGGTATGGATTTCTGCGTAAACCTGGACAAAGGTCGTCAAATCCCGAATTAGCCGGATTGGTGAAACCCCAATTAGATGCTTTGAACTCGACACTTAGCAAGCTAGACTCTAATGTAATTCGGATTGCTGCTTTTGGTTTGGTTAGTCGCGGCAAATCATCGGTTTTAAATGCTCTATTGGGACAAAAAACTCTGCAAACAGGACCTCTCAACGGTGTTACCCAATACCCTCGTTCTGTACGTTGGACACCCAGCGATAGGGCTAAAGTCCAAGTAGAATTGATCGATACACCAGGATTGGATGAAATCGAAGGTCAAGCACGAGAATTAATGGCAAAAGATGTTGCTCGTTCCTCTGACTTGATTTTGTTTGTAGTAGCAGGGGATATTACTAGAACTGAGTATGAGGCGCTTTGTGAATTAAGAAAAGCTCAAAAGCCCCTGATTTTAGTATTTAATAAAATAGACTTGTATCCAGATACAGACAAAGAAGCAATTTATAAAAATTTGCAACAACTAGGTGCTGGTGGTGCGACTGGAAGAAAATTGCAGCAGCTGTTGTCCAGTGATGAGATAGTTATGGTGGCGGCAGAACCTGCACCAATCGAAGTGCGTGTTGAATATCCTAATGGTGAAGTTAGCTATGAATGGGAAACACCAGCACCACAAGTAGATGAGCTAAAGCAGAAAATTTTGGACATTCTCAACCGAGAAGGGCGATCGCTTCTAGCACTAAATGCCCTACTTCAAGCTCAAGACGCACAAGCCGCGATCGCTCACAAAACTATCGATTTGCGCTCCAAAGCAGCAGAAGACCTAATCTGGCAATACGCTAAATACAAAGCGATCGCTGTAGGAGTCAACCCCATTGCTTTCCTAGATTTATTGGGAGGATTTGTCGCTGACTTAGCTCTAATTCGTTCTCTTGCCAAACTCTACAATCTGCCCATGACAGGCTTTGAAGCCACAAAATTGTTGAAAACAATTCTTTTGGGTTCTGGGGGTTTGCTACTAAGTGAACTCGGTAGCGGTTTAGTGTTGGGATTGGGCAAAAGTGCCAGCGCGATCGCCAGTGGTGAAAATCCCACAAACATTACTGCCTACGCTGGGACTGCCATTACTCAAGCTGGTATTGCTGGCTATACTGCTTATGCCATTGGTCACGCAGCACAAGTATATCTAGAGCGTGGCTGTACTTGGGGACAACTCGGAGCTAGTACTGTAATTCAAGAGATTCTCACTCAAGTCGAACCAAATACCATTCTTTACCGTCTCCGTCTGGAGTTAGGGCAACACTTGTATTAATGTATTGAGTAAAAATTTTTACGCTGTTTGCGCGAAATTTTTTTCTTACCTCTTGCGCGCAATTTTATTATGTCGTAAAATGATTTATAAGATAATGGGAATCTGTGCTGAATTATTTTTAGAGCCGATATTTCTATTATTTAGTAGAGTACCACAAAATTCTCGCAAAAGTACAGCCGGCGGCTAAAAAATTCGCCGCCGGCATCGCTAATTTCTCACTGGGGTGGTCGCCGCTGTCCGTCCGGTGGTTGGGCGGCATTTGTTGCCTGTGCGATTTGATTGAATGGAGCTTCGGCATTTGCCTGATTGTGTGAATAAAAATTAAATGTACCAATCACAAAAGGAATCGCTGCCAAGGGTAGCACTCGACGAATATTCATAACAATCAACCTTCTCTAGTACTAGTGTTTACATTTCACAATTAAGCACAATCAAAATGACAGCTTGACTGCAAACACCAATTACAGTTTTGTAATTTGAGCTAAAGGGTAATGAATCTAGAATGGAGCAATAGGTCGAATGATGAATGCTTGTGAACGTTCTGTTTGTTGAAGTTGCTAACTTCGTCCAGGCTGGACTGAAGGAGCAGGGATTTGTTGTAGACTACTGCGATAACGGTGATGAAGGTTATCTACGAGCATTAGACAACATATACGACGCGATCGTGCTTGATGTCATGGTGCCAGGACTCGATGGACTATCGATTCTCAAACAACTGCGGCAGAAAGGTCGAAATGCTCCCGTGATATTGTTAACAGCCCGTAACGAACTGGACGATCGCCTAGCGGGGCTGAATTTAGGAGCTGATGACTATATTGCTAAACCGTTTTTTGTCGAAGAGTTAGCGGCTCGAATTCATGCCGTTGTGCGCCGGAGCGTGGGCGATTGCCAAAATCTGCTTTCGGTTGGATCGCTCAAACTGAATCGCATCATGCGAGAAGTCACCTGCAATCAACAGGCGATAGAACTCACCAGCCGTGAGTTTAATCTTTTAGAGTATCTAATGCGCTCTCCCAAACGAGTCTTCACGCGGACTCAAATTATAGAACACGTTTGGGGCTACGACTTTAACCCAAACACCAACGTTGTGGATGTTTGTATCCAACGAATTCGTAAAAAAATTGACCCAATCGATCAAGCAGGCTGGATCGAAAGCATTCGAGGGGTGGGATACCGATTTCGCAAGCCACAATCTTAATCATGAAACGACCTTCGTTTCGGCTGCGGATTGCCCTACTGTCGGCGGCTCTAGCTGGAAGCGCACTAGTAGGATTTGGCGCAGTCTCTTGGTTTCAGATTTACAATGCTCAGATCAACCGCCTCGATGCAGAACTGGTCAATCAGTTGATGCGGGTAAACCGTTCACCTGAGCCAGAGCAATGGCAATTCTATAGAGACTCATTACCTTACGCTTTAAGAATAGATACAAAAATCCCTATAGCTCTGCTGGTGCTTGATTCCAACGGCAATACACTTTATCAGTCCAACTGTGTGCCAGCCGATTTAGATATAAATCGTCTGCTGGCTCAAAGCCTTCGGTTGACACCGCCTGCTCCCCCGCCGCCGCCTGACCAAACTGCTTTACCACCCCGTTTAGAGCCGTTGGGAAGCGATCGCCCACGCCCTATTCGTCCGCCCTTGCCCCGATTTACTACCGAGCAAACAAAGACGGGAGCTTGGCGGATTGGAGCAGCTAACTTTCCCCATGTTCGGATTGCGATCGCCGTTAGCCTGCAAGCCGTCAATCAAGAGATGGCTACTATTGGCAATATCTTCCTTGTTTCAATTTCTGGAGCCTTGCTGCTGGTTGCTTCTGGAGCATGGTTAGTGTCTGGTAGTGCCTTGCGTCCCATCCGCCAATTAACAGGCATTATTCAACAGGTGACAGTCAAAGGACTAGATCAGCGGATTGGGATAGGTACAACCGATGTTGAATTTGTCGAACTGATTCAAGTGTTTAACCAAATGCTGTCACGCCTGGAACGCAGTTTTACACAAGCCTCCCGCTTCAGTGCTGATGCCGCTCACGAACTAAAAACCCCGCTGACCATTCTGCAAGGGGAACTGGAACGAACGCTGCCACAAGTTGACCCTGGATGTGTTGTGCAACAGCGCTTAAGCAACTTGTTGGATGAAGTGCGCCGCTTGAGTGGAATTATGCGGAAACTCTTGCTACTGTCTCTAGCAGGTGCGGGGGCGCGACAAGTAATGGAACAAAAAATGGCAATAAGCCATGTATATACATAATTCCCTCAGTATATACATGGTAGAAATAGAGCAAAAGCCAATAAGAACCTGCCCTACGCCGCTGCACTAAACCACTTTACGTGTATGCATTACAGGCTTATTACGGTTTTCTGTTCCGATGATTGTTGTACCCCATATATTAGATGAAATTGCAGATGAGATAAGGAACGGAAGATTTCCACCTTCAGCTCCATAAGATAAAAGGAGGCAAAATTAATGAATTTGTATCATCCAATTCCAGATTCTGATACTTACGATTGTCTTAATTATATCAATCCAAAAGATTGGAAAATGCTTGCATACTTCCTGGGATATGAACAATACTACGATGATACATTTCCTCACGTTTGGAGACCAATTGTTGTTGAAATTGAGCGAAGGAGTAAGTCTAGTGATTTTCCCTCATTATCGGGTCACGATCTTATATTTAGTGAAAAAGCTTGGCAGATTTTACAACCACTTATCGAAAAAAGTGTGGAGTTATTGCCACTGAAATGTGACTCTGGTCATTATAGTGTTATCAAAGTGGTTGATGTTGTAGATTGCTTAGACTATTCACGTGCAAAACTCAAGAGATTTAGTAGCAGTGGTCGTGTAATGAAGATAGAGTCTTATGCTTTCAAAGACGAGTGTATAGGTGATAGGAATATTTTTCAATTGCCTGAACCAAAGACAATTCTTGTCTCACAAGCTTTCAAGGATTGTATTGAGAAGAATGGGTTAAAGGGTTTGATTTTCCAACAGGTCGCCTGTTCGTATTAGTCTGATTTATTCCAAAAGTCCTGTTAGTTAGTCTCCCTGTAAAACAAATCCCCCAATTGCTTTTTGAAATAGTCATAAATTGAGTGCTAAGTTCAACAATCAACTCTATCAAGCTGGTTCTTTAGCAGTCTTCTCACTGTACCTACACTAATATGGGGTAAAAGTAGCGAGACTAGACCTCTTGCAAAAGTGTTTTAGTGATCAAGTAGAAAGTTTGGGAAAATCAGCATACTACTCTAAACAATTGTGAGTATTAAAATTGTCAACTCTATAGCAGAGAAAAATTAGCAAATTCTTGATTATGGCGAAAATCTAGGGTTCGTGCGACCAGGTGCAGCTTAGTAAGATGTCAGATTTGTCAACCCCTTTTTTGGGCAGTTTTGATAAGTAATACAAGTCATAACTTTGTCGATAAAAGTACAAACTAGGCAAAGTATCCTGAAAATATATACCCATGCATGAGGTATTGACCCATGCTACTCGCCATCCCTAAACGTCCGTTTTCGGTAAAGATATATTCTTGCTCTCTACCTCCTGCGAAACAATCATGTATAAGAGAACGGGAATACTTACGACCATCAGAAGTAAATGCCATGATTGGCGCAGTGAAAAAAGTAGGTCGGTATGGTGTTCGGGATGCAGCCATTATTCGATAAATTTTTGCAGATCGTCCTTGCCAATTGTAATCTGAGTAGGAGCTTTCAGAGATCCCGATTTGATTGGCAATGTAGGAGATAATGATTTTAGGTATGGATGATTGAGAATCAGGAAACCTGGCGAAAAGTTGAAAATACTTCAACAACAGAGTAAAACCAATTTAATTGCCTCCAACTTTGTTTCTGACTAGTTTTAATTCCTGTGGAAGAAGCGTCCAATTTTCAACTAGTTCTTCTGTTTCCCAATGTGGTTTGATCATTCATCCTCTTGTCATCGCTATGAGTTTCTATTCCAAGAGCGAGCATAGGTGAAGAGGTAATCGTAATCTCAGATATTTATCAAAAGTGCAGATTTGGAAATAGTTGTCAACTACTCTCAAATAAATATATTTAGAAAACTTATTAATCAATCAAAAAAGCGGGTGTTAGAAGAGAGAGGAACCCAGGGGCTGGAAGCTATACGCCACAATAGTTTCAGCGATAGGTTACACTTGGTCGCACGAACCCTAGATTTTTGCCTTGTACCAATTAAACTATTTGGATTGTATGAGCCTGAAACCCGCATGGCTAGGCTATCAACCCCTGTGCTAAATAGCCTAGTGAATTTTTTTTACATACAACTAAAATGAATTAAACAGCTTAATAAGGGGTACAACAATCATCGGAACAGAAAACCGTAATAAGCCTGTAATGCATACACGTAAAGTGGTTTAGTGCAGCGGCGTAGGGCAGGTTCTTATTGGCTTTTGCTCTATTTCTACCATGTATATACTGAGGGAATTATGTATATACATGGCTTATTGCCATTTTTTGTTCCATTACTTGTCGCGCCCCTTGTACTCAATTTTATAATGCTGTACAATAACTTATATAATAATGGAGTTATAAGCAAAAATGTTTTTAGCGCACAGATTGCCATTATAAAGTAGATTATCACGAAGCCAAGAAAAAGTACAGCCCCTAGCCAAAAAATTCGGCGACGTTGATAAATTTTTGATCGGTAGAGGCGGGTTTACTAAAAAGCTTCGATTTTAACCGAGATTTCGGGTTAAACCCGCCCTTACAAATATATTTCGTGCCAGAGGTCTAGTGAAGTGCGCCCCTAGACAAATTGATTGCGATCGCCGATGGTAATTTGCTTGATAGCGTTGAGATCTGGTGGTGTTGTAGAACTACCAATTCCCAGCCAGAGTAGATATTCAACATTCCCAGCCGGACCTTGGATCGGCGAACAAGTTAAGCCGCGATAATGCCAGCCAAGTTGTTGGGCGGTTTGCAAAACCTGAAAAATTGACTGGGCGCGATCGCTCGTGTCGCGGACAACGCCTTTTTTACCCACACGCGATCGCCCGACTTCAAACTGTGGCTTTACCAATAATACCGCCTCACGGGGGGGTTGTAGTAGCTGCCATAAAGCAGGCAAAATTTTAGTCAGAGAGATAAACGACACATCTACTACGGCTAAATCAGCTGGTTCATCTTCTTTGTACAACTCTAGGGGTGTGAGATATCGCAAATTCGTCCGTTCGCGCAAAACTACACGCGGATCATTGCGTAAGCGCCAGTCAACTTGTCCATAACCCACATCAACGCCGTAAACTCGTGTCGCTCCAGCTTGCAGCAAGCAGTCGGTAAAGCCGCCAGTCGAGATACCACCATCTAAGCAAATTCTGCCTTGTATATCAATGGCAAATACTTCCAAGGCTTTGGCAAGTTTTTCTCCACCTCTAGAAACAAAAGGCGATCGCGCTTTAATTTCAATATTAGCTGTAGTTTCGACTTCTGTACCTGGTTTATCTAAAACTTGCCCATTTACAGTCACCTCCCCCGCGCCGATTAGCCTTTGCGCCTGTTGTCGGGACGAGCATAATTCACGTTCTACTAATAATATGTCGAGTCGTTGTTTAGCCAAGGAAATTTACTCTTGCGGTAATATCAAATCCATTGCGCGAAAGAGTATTTCTTCGCGGTTAACAAGTTGTTCTAATTCTTTTGGTTCATAAGGTCCTTCTTCTACTTCAAGCGAAGCCCTGTCAATTGCATCAGGATATGCTTCCTCTAGGGCTATGCGTAATTCCTCTGGAGTTAAATAATAACCCCCTGCTTTACGACGCTTATTCTTCTTTTGAATAGCTCGAATTGAATTGCGAATCGAAACTTCCCAAGAAGCGGTTGAGCGATTTTCGACTTGCTGCTTAATAAGATGTAAGAGCAAAATTATAGCATAGCTGCCAATAGTACTAATTTTGTCGTCACGGCTCATTTCTTCGAGTTCTTCAACGATCGCCAGTGCTGCTGGTACATCGCCGAGGAGTAGCAAATCTTTGAGCGTCAGCAATTCTTCCATAATCAGCGCCGAAATCTTGGGCTACTTCTATTGTGACCAAAACAGTTATCAGTTGATATGGCTTCTTTCCCCGCATGAACTACAAGCTGCTAGGAGAAACCTGGACACTCGGACGCGATCGCCCTTAAATTCCTACCTTCGCGCCCTTAGTGTCTAACGCGCTGTCGCGCTAACGGCTTCGCCTTCGCCTGCGGCTGGCGCTTCGCTGGAGTGGTTCGATTCTCTAAAAAGACAGTAGACACAGCAGTAATATTACTGATACACATAAAATAAATAATACCTACAAACACGATAAAAACAGCAAAATTTCGTTGATTTTGTTCTACACATTAGAGTTCCTCTGAAGTTAGGGTTGTATTGATTTTACCTAAATCACCCACTAACTAGGATGAATTAGCATGAACCACAAAGCTGAAACTGATAGTTTTCTCAAAGATTTAGAGCGAATTGCTCAAGTACGCTTTGAAGTTGCTAGCTGTCTTGGTAGGATAGCTGAAACTATCGAAAAAGCAGAGTTAGAAGGGAAAAAATCATCTGGTGGCTTTGGTTTAGAAACTCAGATAGAAGACATCAAGTTAGCTAACACTAATTTACGTAAAGGTGTCTTCAGGCTACTGGTTTTAGGAGACATGAAAAGAGGTAAAAGTAGCTTTCTCAACGCCTTAATTGGAGAAAACTTATTACCAAGTGATGTGAATCCTTGCACAGCAATATTAACTGTTCTTCGCTATGGTACAGAAAAAAAAGTTATAGTTTATTTTAATGATGGAAAAAAAAACAGTTAGATTTTGTAGAATTTAAACAATTATATACCATCGCTCCAGCCGAGGCAAAGAAACTAGAGCATGATAAACAGCAAGCATTTCCTGATGTTGATTATGCCCTGGTAGAATATCCTTTAAGTTTACTAGAAAAGGGTATAGAAATTATAGATAGTCCAGGGCTAAATGATACAGAAGCAAGAAACGAATTATCTTTGGGCTATATCAATAATTGTCATGCTATTTTATTTGTATTGAGAGCTTCCCAGCCTTGCACCCTAGCAGAACGGCGCTATTTAGAAAATTATATCAAACGAGGTTTGTCTGTTTTCTTTCTCATCAATGCTTGGGATCAGATTCGGGAAGGATTAATCGATCCAGATGACGAATAAGAACTGAAAGAAGCTGAAGAAAAACTGCATCGAGTTTTCAAAGCAAATTTATCAGAATATTGTCTAGTTGATGGTTTAGATATTTATGATGAGCGAGTTTTTAATATTTCAGCAATTCAAGCATTAAGAAAGCGAAAGAAAGCTCCTTCAGCTTCATTAGAAGGTACTGGTTTTCTAGAATTTATTTAAGCACTCAATACTTTTTTAACTAAAGAAAGAGGAATTGCAGAACTCCGACAAGCAAGAGCATTAGCACGTCAAACTTACACTCGAACTCACGAAGCAGTAGAACGGCGTATTCCCTTATTAGAACAAGATGTCAATCAGTTAAAACAGAAAATAAATTCGGTTGAACCTGAATTCAAAAAATTGACTGATATCCGCGATCAATTTCAGCAAGAAATACGTTCTACTAGAGACACTCAAGCACACGCGATCGCTGATTCATTCCGCTCTTATATTTTAAACCTTGGGACAACGTTTGAAACTGATTTTTTACGCTATCAACCAGAGCTAAAACTATTTGACTTCTTGAGCAAAAATAAACGCGAAGCCTTCAACGCAGCATTACAAACAGCATTCGAGCAATACATCGCTGATAAATTATCTGCTTGAACTTTGAGCGCAGAAAAAGACTTGAGTGCAGTTTAGTATTGCTGTTTTTGCTCCATTTAATTACGGTAAGTCTACGCTGCTAAATGCTATACTAGGCGATCGCACTCTTTCAATCGATCTAATTCCAACGACTGGCGCTGCAATTAAAGTTAAGTATGGTAAAGAGTTCCAAACTGAGATTACCATGAAAGATGACAGTAAAATCGTTGAAAATGGAACTGATGTTTTAAAACAGTTTGCTATCCTTAATGATGCAAGACAGATGCGAAGTGATGTAGCATCAGTTGAAGTAGCTTGTCCTCATCCTCTATTAGCAAATGGTGTAGAATTATTGGAGCTACCTGGGACTAATGATAGAGAAGCTCAGGATAAATTGGTGCGCGAGCAACTTCTAACAGCAGATTTAATTATTCAGGTTTTGGATGCTCGGAAATTAATGACTTTAGGAGAGAGAGAAAATTTACGAGATTGGCTAATTGATAGAGAAATAAAAAGAGTTATTTTTGTGATTAATTTCCTTAATTTAATAGAACCAGAAGAGCAAAAAGAAGTCTACAATCGTTTACGTTTTGTTGCAGAAATTTTTCGAGCAGAACTACCATCAGGTATTAGTAATTTGTATCGAGTTGATGCCTTACCTGCTTTAAGAGCCAGACTCAAAAGCGATGTGTCAGCAGCACATAGTAGCGGAATAGTAATGTTTGAAACTGCGCTGCAAAATATTGTAACGCAGCAACAAGAAAAGTCAGTAATACGTTTACCGAGAGTTGTGGCGATCGCCACATTAGTAAAACAAGCTTTGCCAAGTCAAATTCACATTATAAACACAGAAATAGCAGCCTCTGTGCAGAAGCGTAACCAGAAAATTCAGATTAAACAACAAGCACAGAAATTACTTAAACAAGGCTTTCAAGCCAGCATATCTGACTTTCAAAGTTTTCTTTCCTTACCAAAACTGCTAGAACGTTATCAATCTGAACTTGCTTGTGCGTTACAGCAAGGCGAATTTAATAACTGGGAAAAAAAGTTTAAGCCAGTAGTATTAGAGTATCAACAAGCAATTGGGCGATGGATACAGCAAGCCTGTAACTTTTTTGAGCGAGAATATGTTGAAATATTAATTACATTTCCTGACGCACCAGATGTAATTTTTCCGCCTCCACCAACGCCTTTAAATCAACCAAGTAGTTCTAGCAGTGGAACCATTGGGGAGTTGAGTCAGTTATTATTTAATACTATTGAAACAGTCTTACTTGAAGGAACGAATTATATTTTTGGAGAAAACAAAACCAAAGAAAATTCAGAACAATTAGCAGTCTTTCAAAAGCAGGCTACGCAAGCGTATGCAGAAGCGGCTGAAGATTATCTGCTGCGCTTCAATACTCAAGCTATCTCGACATTGCATCAGTATGAAGAAATAGTAGAAATTATTACTTGTTCATCCGATGAAGAACCCTTATATACTAATAAGCAACATCATTTGAAATTGGTAAATAATTTATTAGATAACTTAGAACAAGCATTAGATAGGGAGTAGGGAGTAGGTGAAAAAGTCTTGCAACAATCTACTCACTCCTATAATTACTCTTTGAACCTCTTACCTTTGCGTTCTTTGCGTCTTGGCGGTTCGATAAAAAAAGCGATCGCACAAAATGAGAATGCGATCGCTCTAATGTGCAACTCTGATGCGAATTAAATATCCTGTTCGCTTAATTCACGAGTCATGTAGTCAAATGGCTCATCCACAAAAGAGGTATTTTCAACCCCAGTTGCGGCTACTTGTGACTTAACAATATCCTTCATAATCTGGATGCCTTGAATCGTGGGACCAATTGGCACACCTAAAGAATTGTAAGTTTCCCGTAAACCTTGCAATACCCGCTCATCTAACACATCCATACTACCAGCGATCATAGCATAAGTCGCATAGCGCAGGTAGTAATCCATGTCCCGTAAACAAGCGGCATAGCGGCGGGTAGTATAGGCATTTCCACCAGGACGAATTAATTCTGGCTGTTCATCAAACAGCTGCCTTCCAGCTTGCTTGACAATTTCTGCTGCATTTGTATTAATTGACGCAGCAGCCCCGACTCGTGCTGTGCCTGTATCAAAGTAAGACTTTAGTCGCTCCATCGCGTTGCGATCGAAATACCGCCCCGCAATGTCATAAGTTCCAATTAAGCTTGTTATTGCATCCCGCATGAAATTGCTCTCTCTTGTTCCTATCTTTGGTTTGATAATGTTGACCGGACCTGCGCACCCTCTCATTCCCCCTGGCGGAGGATGACAGAAGACTAAAGCTTTCTACATCTCTAATCTGTGCTAAGTGTGATTTTAGAGCTTACAAGCAAACCATTGCTACTTAAGGATTTTATGCCAAAATTGACCCTTATGAGGTAATTTATCTCAACTAACGTTGATTGCAGCTTATTAAGGAAAGGCTAATCTAGGCTGTGAGTCTTGCCTTTTGTTATTTATACTACAAAATTACCTTGGTTCTATCTCTAGGATGATCCAAAAGTGGCGAAATCTGTTTTCACCAAAATAAATCCAAGGCAAGCTTTTAGCATTATAGTTTCATTTGAGTCAATTGGCAGATAAGGAGTCACCATGCCCGAAACCGCACAAGAAGTCTTGAAGATGATTCAAGACCAAAACATTCAGTTAATCGATTTGAAATTCATTGATACGCCAGGAATATGGCAGCATCTGACGGTGTACCAAAACCAAATCGACGAGAGCAGCTTTACCGACGGTGTACCTTTCGATGGCTCTAGTATTCGTGGTTGGAAAGCCATCAATGAATCAGATATGGCGATGGTTCCCGATCCAAAGACAGCTTGGATCGACCCCTTTATGCAAGAACCGACTTTGAGCCTAATCTGTAGCATCAAAGAGCCGCGTACAGGCGAATGGTACAGCCGCGATCCCCGCTCTATTGCTCAAAAGGCTTTAGACTATCTAATTTCAACAGGCATTGGTGACACTGCTTTTTTGGGACCGGAAGCTGAGTTTTTCATCTTTGATGATGTCCGCTTCGACCAAACCCAGAATTCTGCCTATTATTTCGTAGACTCGATAGAAGGTCGTTGGAATAGTGGTAGAGAGGAAGCAGGTGGAAACCTGGGCTATAAACCCCGCTACAAAGAAGGTTACTTCCCCGTACCTCCAACAGATACCTCGCAAGATATGCGTACTGAAATGCTGCTAACAATGGCAAAATGCGGGGTTCCAATTGAAAAGCATCACCATGAAGTTGCTACAGGCGGTCAGTGCGAACTCGGTTTCCGGTTTGGAAAATTGATCGAAGCTGCTGACTGGTTGATGACTTACAAGTATGTGATCAAGAACGTTGCCAGGAAATATGGCAAAACCATCACCTTCATGCCCAAGCCAGTGTTTAACGACAACGGCTCTGGAATGCACACCCACCAGTCAATCTGGAAAGATGGGCAACCACTATTTGCAGGGGATGGTTACGCTGGCTTAAGTCAAATGGCGCTGCATTACATCGGTGGTTTGCTCAAACACGCTCCAGCACTCTTGGCTTTCACCAACCCCACTACCAATTCTTACAAGCGCTTAGTACCTGGTTTTGAAGCACCTGTGAACCTTGCCTATTCTCAAGGTAATCGTTCCGCCTCAATTCGGATTCCTCTATCTGGTACTAATCCCAAAGCCAAGCGGTTAGAATTCCGTTGCCCAGATGCTACTTCTAACCCCTACCTAGCCTTTGCTGCCATGCTCTGTGCTGGTTTAGATGGTATCAAGAACCAAATTGATCCAGGGGAACCCTTGGATGTGGATATTTACGACCTTACGCCAGAGGAATTGAGCAAGATTCCTTCCACCCCAGGATCTTTGGACGATGCCTTAGAGGCGTTGGAAAAAGACCATGCTTTCTTAACTGAACCAGGAGTATTTACCGAAGACTTCATCCAAACTTGGATTTCTTACAAAATCGATAATGAAGTCAACCCGATGCGGCTACGCCCCCATCCCTATGAGCTTGCCCTTTACTACGATTGTTAAGAAAGCTATTAGCTCTTAGCGGTTAGCTGTTAGCTAATAGCGTATACGCTCTCATCTGGAAGCTATGTATGGGAGATTCTACCTCTTGGTGATTTCTAGCCACCCAAATGGGTGGCTTTTTTATATCACCAAGCCTATACCTATCAAAAGATTCAGGATTTTTTCGTTACACTTATTTACAGTAGATAAAAACACGTAAAATTACCCTAAGATTGACCCAAGCTATTCCCATGCCTGACACATTAACTAAGCTGACTTATCAAACTTTTCAGCAAGGCAAAAATTATTTTGGTCTAGCTCACAAAATTTTAAGCGCACAGCTGCTGAACGCAGTATCTCCATCAGAGCGCAAGAGCAAACCTATTCCCGTCGAGGTTCTACAAAAAATTCAACAAAGATTGAACGATCTGCTCGAAGCTGATTGGCAAGATGCCCAGCAAGGATTATACCCCGAAAGCTTGCTGTTTGACAACCCTTGGTCAGACTTTTTTCTTAACTATCCAGTAGTTTGGCTGGATCAGCCTCAAATTTGGGAACGGCTGACGCAGAAAAAATATCAACATTTTTCGCCAGATATAGATACTAGCGGCTATCCCAGCTACTATGTGCAAAACTTCCATCATCAAACCGATGGTTATTTGAGCGATCGCTCTGCTAGTTTGTATGACTTGCAGGTTGAACTTCTATTTGGTGGCGCTGCCGATCCGATGCGGCGACGAATTCTTGCTCCCTTAAAGCAAGGATTGAAAAATTTTGCCGACGTTCCAGAACGGCAAACACGTATTCTAGATGTAGCTTGTGGCACTGGTCGCACCTTGAAGATGATTCGGGCAATGTTGCCTCAAGCATCCCTGTATGGTACAGATTTATCACCAGCTTATTTGCGTAAGGCAAATAAACTACTATCTGAAAATCCTGGCGAACTGCCACAACTAGTGCAAGCAAACGCCGAAGAGTTACCATACTTAGATAACTACTTCCATGCTGTTACTTGCGTGTTTCTGTTCCACGAGCTACCTGCGGCGGCGCGTCAGCGGGTAATTGAGCAATGTTTCCGAGTGACAAAGCCTGGGGGAGTTTTTGTAATCAACGACTCGATTCAAATGAGTGACTCTCCTGAAATGCTACCAGTAATGGATAGCTTTCATGAAACATTCCATGAACCTTACTACAAGCATTACACCACTGATGACTTGGTAGAACGTCTAGAGAAAGCAGGCTTTGAGAATATTTCAACTCAAGTTCACTACATGAGCAAGAATTTTATTGCTTATAAGCCAGCTTCTGAAGGATAAACAATGAAGGGGAAAGGGTAAAGGGGAAAGGGAAAAGGACAACCCGACAAGGGGACAAGGAGAAAGGATAAAGATAATGCATTAATTATTCTGGTTCCTCACCTCCTCACCTCTTGACTCCTCACCTCCTCACCTCCTCACCTCCTTTAAAATTAATCCTCCCAGCAGGCAAAAACTGTATCTACAAGTTATAAAGTGGGTCTAGAAAACCTCAACGCTATCAACAAATATGACTAGCTACCAACCCGACCCGCAAACTGTTGCAACCCAATCTATGTCAAGCGAGGAACTGATCAACAATCTGGTTGAGAATACAACTAGCATCAACCATGTAGAGGTAATTGAAACAGTCATTGCTAGCCTGCAACACAACGACAGCGCGATGGTTAGTTCCTCTCAAGAAGGACATCTGTGGAAGTTTCAGTACGGTAGCGTGGAAGTGTTTGTTCAACTGACAGGGGAAACGGATGAAGATACCTTTAAAGCTTGGTCTTCAATATTGAAACTGCCAACTAAGGATGATGCCCGATTAATGCGGCGATTGTTGGAAATGAACTGGTCTGACACTTTTGAAGCCTGTTTTGGCATTTATGATCAGCACATTGTAGTCTTATCCTCACGTACTGTAGCAGAATTATCTCCAGGTGAAGTTTCCCGCCTGATTACCGTAGTAGCAACGATCGCCGATCAAAATCACGAAGCTTTACAATCTGAATTTGGGGCATAAGAAAGGTTGAAGGATAAAGGATAAAGGATGAAGTAATGCTAGGTAGTAAGTAGGAATTCTCGCCATCTCCCTCATCCCTCTTAGCTCAAGAGTCGCCCCTTTATGAAAGTTTGGCGGTTGATTCCCTTGCTATCAGCACCAGGAAAGGTACAAATGGCGATCGACCGCTGGTTAATAGAACAGCATCAGTTAGGTCGAGTGCCTTCTACACTACGATTTTATACCTGGTCGCCAGCAGCAATTTCGCTGGGATACCATCAACGCAATTACCCTGAATATTGGCAGCATTTAACTTGGAAAGGCGCACCTATAGAGTTGGTGCAGCGTCCTACGGGTGGAAGAGGAGTGTTACATCAGGGTGATTTAACTTATGCCCTAGTGACATCTGGAATGTCTGGTCGTCGCGTTCAGGTGTATCAACAGATTTGTGAGTTTTTGATTCAAGGGTGGCGATCGCTCGGTGTCCAATTACACTATGGTTCGGCTGGACGAGGATATATCCACAACCCTAATTGCTTTGGTACTGCTACGGGAGCAGATTTAGTTTTAGCTGATGGGACTAAATTAATTGGTAGCGCTCAATTACGACGCGGTGGCGCAATTTTGCAACACGGTTCGATTCGTTTAGAACCGGATGTAGAGTTGTTTAAATGTGTGTTCGGTGAAGAATCTTTTACTTTGGTGCAACTACCCCTTACTCAACGGGGAGAAGATTTAATTTATACGGTTATAGATGCTTTGGTTGTTGCAGCTAGCGATCGTTTTGGTGTGGAGTTTGTTGTACAACCGTTGTCTGAGGATGAGTGGGAGAGAATTTTTAAAATTTTAGCAACGGTGTAACGTCCTAAATCTTTTTTTATCGAACCGCAAAGGCGCAAGCCTGGGGTTTAAACCCCAGGGAAACGCAAAGAGTAAATTAAGGGGATTTATGGATGGGAAGGAATTGAGAAGACGGTACGCTGCTGGGGAAAGAGATTTTAATGGTCTAGATCTGCGGGGTGCTTGATTGGGATCATGATTGGTAAACGTAGGGTGCGTTACACTCTCACAAAGTAAACCTTATAGCTTAAGTGCAAAGGAATTGAATATGCAAACACAGACACAAAAACGCTACTACACCCCAGAGGAATATCTGCAATTAGAGGAAACTGCCCAATACAAAAGTGAATATCGAGACGGAGAAATAGTGCCTATGACGGGGACAACAACTAATCATAATAAGATCGCAGGTAATTTTTATAAAAAGTTACCCTTGACTGTGAAAGGGCAAAATTATGAGATATTTATCGGGGATGTACGCTTGTGGATACCGCGTTATCGGCTCTATACCTATCCCGATATCATCGTAATTCAGGGCGAACCTATATATCAGGGAACTGCCACTACTACTGTAACTAATTTGCTGATGATTGTTGAAGTTTTATCTAAGTCAACTAAAGATTATGATAGAGGAGATAAATTTAAATATTATCGCTCAATTCCTGAATTTAGAGAGTATATTTTAATCGATCAATACAGCTTTTACAGCATATTGCAGATAAATGGGGTACATTAGTATCAGTGTATCAATGGGTAA
>CAXTYC010000043.1:0-35830 GCA_964248365.1 uncultured Chroococcidiopsis sp.
TCAACACTGTTTTTAGGGGAGGTCTTCTCTTCTGCTGATTCATGCACCAAAGCCGCGCTGAGCTAGAACGCCATGTTGACTGCACTTAATAGCCCGTGCTGGTAATGTCGATTCTGGTAATTCTCCACATACTCTTTGCAATCGTGGGTTCTTTTGTAATGCTTGTCTAAACGGTACGTTTGACTGACATACAAGAGCGATACTATGCACCACTCCAAACAATCTCGACATCGTAAACTTTAAACAGTGGGTCTGCTGTTAATATGGGTAATTTCTCAACTAATGATTGTGCAATCAGCATCCGATCAAACGGATGGCGGTGATGAGTCGGTAATGAGAACACTTCAAGCGCATGAGAGTAGGTAATGTTTAAAGCTAAAATCCCCTGCGATTTCATCCGACTAGTAACGTAGGTAGTAGGCGGTTCGGGTAGAGGCAGTTTCCCCAGTGCTGCTTTAATAGAAATCTCCCATACACTTGCAGATGAAAGGTAAAGTTGATTCTGCAAATCGGCAAGTAGCGTTTGCGCTCGATCATTTAATCGTTCTGGCTCAGCCAAGCTCCAAAGCCACACTTGAGTATCTAGCAGTAACTTCACTGGCTACAGTCTTCAAAAGCTATTAAAAGTTCATCCGGTAATGGGGCGTTGAAGTCATCTGGGAGTGTATATAATCCCCGATCTTGTCCAAGTGGTCTGACAGCTTGGCTCTTTGGTTCGGGTTGGCGAATTGTTTGCTCTAAAACTTGCTCAAGCTTACCCTCCCCTTGGCTTTGCCCCAATTCGTCTCGTTCCTTCAATAGCCTCAACCCCTCTTGAATCACTTCAGTTACCGAACCATAAAGCCCACTTATGACTTTTTGGGTCACAAACTTTTCCAGTTCCGGTGTTAGAGGCACTTCCATCTATTTCGCTCCAAGATGCTGTCTCTAACGTTTAGTATATCTAACCAAAAACATGGTTATCTATTGTTCCAGCAGCACAGTATATGTTTACTACTTGCACAGAGACACTTGCACTAGTACAGTTGCAAGCGTCTTTTTGAGATAGTGGCTGTGTATTCTTGCCGTTAGTCAATGTAGATCGCTAACACTAATTCTCTGTGCTGCTTTCTCAATTCTTCAGCCGCGATGTGCTTCTGGGCTATCCTCTCGCCCTCATCAAAGCTGTTAGCTTTTGAGCGCAAACATCGCTCTTCCACCCAAACTTAATACCAATCCCACTTCGGATCGTAGACTACCGATCACTGCTTAAACAAAAAAGTATTTTTTTATTTGCCCTTCGCTTCAATTGTTTTTGAAATTGCTTTGAGACTCTTGATGGTTGTGTTGCAAAAACGGGAGCGACAGATGGTAAGGTGAGAACTCGTGTCTGTTAATTCTCATATCAAATCCGTTTAATTGCACACAACTAAGCTGCCGTTTGAGGCCACCAGTGATAGTTAGTTAGCCCCTGAATTAGAGCTTGCTGCTGAAGTAATGTGCGACAGCGATGAAATAGCTTTTCTTCTAATACCAATTTAAACAGAGAAGACGACAAATGGTCTAAACTCGAACTAGGTGCTTAGAACGCAAAAAATGGCAGGAGTGACATCGATTCAAGTTCAAGAAAGTCTAGAGGAATTAGCCGAACGACTGCGACAGGAACAAAACCCAAGAATGAAGGAACGGGTGCAAGTCCTCTACTGGCTCAAACAGGAGAATGCACCCAGCATCAGCGTTGTTGCCAAGGCAATCGGACGGCATCGAGCTACCCTACAACAGTGGCTTGGAACTTATCGAGAGACTTGGACTCGAAGCAATGCTGTCAATCAAGAAAAGCCTTGGAGGAAGTCGAGTGATTCCAAAGTGGGCAGAACAACGATTAGCACATCGATTGGAGTCAGCCCAGGAGGGGTTTAAGAGCTACGGCGAGGTGCAGCAGTGGTTAGAGACTACTTTGGGAGTCGAAGCGGAGTATCATACGGTGTATCAGATGACGCGCTACCGCCTCAAGGCAAAACTCAAAGTACCTCGTCCACAAAATAGCAAGCAAGACCCTGTTGAGTTAGACACGTTTAAAAAAACCTTGCAGATGACCTTGAGTTGCTAAAACACTACGCTTGTCAGGTGCGTCAAGATCAACGACCGATTCGCTATTTTGCTCAAGATGAAAGCCGCTTTGGACAATAAAATGTTGGCGGCTGTTGGGCGGGTACTAAAAGAAGCTTGGAAGTTGGGGCAGATGTCAGCAGAGGACTACCACCGCGCCATCGCAATCGAACGACGAACGGGGCAACGGCTACTCAAAGGCAGAGCGTTGAGCGCAGGTGAAATTGCAGCAATACTAAATGTATGTTGTCAAGACGAGTCGGTGAAGGGATGCCGTGATGCGGCGTTAATTGCAGTTTTATACGGGGCAGGAGTGCGCCGAACAGAAGTCGTAGCTTTAGAACTAGAGGATTGGAATATTGTCGATTACTGTTTGACTGTGCGTAGAGGCAAGGGGGATAAGGATCGGACTACTTACCTCGACGATGGTGCAGCCCAGGCGTTACTCGCCTGGCTAGCGGTGCGAGGAGAGCATAAAGGAACGATATTTCATCCCTTGCGTAAAGGTGGAAAAATTGAAATGCGATCCCTAAGCGACCAAGCGGTGTTGGACATAATGCATAAGCGGGGGAGGGAGGCACAGGTTGCTGACTTCTCACCACATGACTTCCGCCGTACTTTCATCAGTAACTTATTAGATGCTGGCGCGGACATTAGCACCGTCCAGAAATTAGCAGGTCATGCCAGTCCTGTCACTACTGCCCGATATGATCGTCGGGGAGAAGCCACTAAGCGCAAGGCAGTCAATTTGTTGCATACTCCTTACTTAAAGAGTGAGCGCCCTGAATAATAAATTACGCTCCGACCAGCCAAACATGATAATATTGGTTGTGTTTGTTTTCCCCTAAAGCCATCGCTTGCCCTAGACCATTACTGAGTAATGGAAACGGCAAGAAAATAAGACTGTAGAAGCCAGATTAGCCGCTATTTCTCTCTCATTCACTAAAGCCAAAACTGAAGGCACAACGCTTGGGCTACGATGGTATTTACAAAATGGTGCGCGGACTGGGGCGCATTGCTTGCGGAATGTTGGTTCAGGAGTCAGGGCAAACGCATCGAATAAATGCATAATGAAATACTAAGAAGCGCTTTGGGCTAAAAAATCTGGAAATAGCAGACCGGAGTAATGCTTAAGGCTAAATCAGGAGGTTGGAAGCCTCAGATTCTCTTCTATAAATTCATTTAGCCAATAACTTGATGCGTAAAATCCTAGACTATCTTCAATGCATACTTCAATGCAGAGATAGCCTAATCTTGCAGTTAAATTTGGCGTTCATTTTTTATCCAAAAAGAACGGAAGCGAGATATCCATTATCCCAACCAGCCTTTAGTCGTTTGTTTTTGATTCCAGTTTTTACTGATTTATTTTGTTGCAGGAGACTATGAGCTATATGACGTAGGATAGCAAAATTCTGGGGAGCATTATCCTTTCTAATTCGACTATCATCCTCAGGAAAAGCTACATCTAATAAAGGAGGTTCTGCGGGGGTTGCTGACCCCGCAGACACTCCGCCCCAATGCAACGAGTTCTCTATTCCCCAATGTTGACCGATTGAACCTGCAAGCAATTTGGCATTATTTGGTAGAGTGCTAATAAAATAACGGGTGTCAATCTTGGTTTTACCCTTAACAGTTCTCATTCCATCTGCCCGACCTATACTATGTAGATTCTGCCACTTACCTTCTGGGTCTATTTGATTGTGAACATTACGGGGGCATTACACAATATCTGGTTTCTTCCCAGCTGTGACTCTCTTGTGATGTGCGCTCTATACTATGTATAAATCCTTGATATTTACTTCTTAGCGCCTCAGAAAATAATGCTTCTACCCGTTTATATAAAGAGCCTTGGTTCTTTTTTAAGGTAATAATGTAGTCGGCTTCTTGTTGGGCTATTAACTTGACAATCTCCTTCTGACACCCGATCGCATCTACAGAATCTGGCGACAAAAAAATTAGCTACACCCTTAACCCAAATAGATCATCTGTTACGCCAAGCAGACATGTCGAAGAGGGTGTAGCTAATTTTTCAAGCCTACCTCCTATCGTTACAATGCACCCCCGTAATGATAAAACCTTGATTAGCTCTGGAATTGCTTTGATTTCATTTGACTTCTTATCTACCTTTACTTGCCCTAAAACAAGTCTGTTATTTGTTGCCCAAGCACTTACCATAGATATCGCACCTTGGGACTGGGAACGATCATAAGAACGACGTAGAGTTTTACCATCAATTGCTATGACTTCCCCTTGAGTCACATTACTGATTGATTTAACCCAACTCAAAAAGCTCTGCTGGAATTGTTCAGGATTGAGTCGTGCAAAAACTCGTGCAAACGTATCGTGAGACGGAATCCCATTAGCTAATTCTAAAAACTGGTTGAACCAGTCTTTCTTGGCTAGTCCGTAAGTTTCTATATCTACCCTGCGTATCAGCTCCACAAATCACTGCACAAATAGCAATAGTAATGATATCAATTAATTTATGCTGGATGCTCCACTCAGCTGTTGGATCTTCCATCTCGCCAAAGTGATCTGCAATCGTAATTTTCGGCTTAAGTCTCATCAGGCGTGGTCTAGTTAATTATTTCCTTTTTAGGGAAAGTATTTATTCCAGAATACCACTTAGGTGTTTAGTATAAATTTGCGTGCGTTCGCCCTGGTTCAGGAGTGGTTTGCACGGCATGAGCTACCTACTGGTGTCAATCAGTCTCAATCACAACAAATCCAAAAGTTTTTGACAAGCAGCAACCCATCCAATTTTCCGCAGTGGGCGTTGCCACATTTACCACCCCAACTGAAAACAAAAGCCCAACGATTGAATGCAGTTCATCCACATCAACTGCGCCACACCTTTGCAACTCGTTTAGTGTTGATGGGCATAGACAGTTATCTAGCACGTTCGTTGACACGGCATGAAGCGCGAAAGTGCTTATCGACGTTACACTGAGTACGGACGGGCTGTTGCGGCTGAAGCGGTTGTGTTGCAAAAACTTATTGAGAACAGAAAACTCCTTGGAGAAGGAATTGATCATGCAGCCACTCCAAAGATTTCAGCAATGAATTTCACCCGTTCTCTGACGGCTCCTTTCTCAACTTTTTCAATTTGTCCTTTTTTCATCATATGCAAAATTTCGTATCCTTTAATTGTTCGTCGTGCCGTGTTGAATGATTTGAATCCTCTTCCTGGCTTGACCAACCATTTGATAAATCTATGGTCCTGCTCAATTCGATTGTTCAAGTACTTGTTCTGTCGCAGTTCCACTGCTTGTGATAGCTGTTTTTTCTGTTTAAGTTCATCAATTGCTTTAGGGTAAGCCGCATTTTTATCGACTATTAATCACTCTGGCCTCTTGATTATGAATTGCCTTCAATGCTTTACACACAAACCGTTTGGCTGCTTGTGCATCCCGATGAGCCGTTAGCAAAAAGTCAATGGTCTTCCCTTGTGAATCGACGGCGCGATACAAGTATCTATCCTTGCCTTTTATTTTGATATATGTTTCGTCTACTCGCCACGAGCCGTTGGTTGACTGCAAATGAGGTCGGCAGCGTTTTTCCAGTTCGGGCGCATACCCCTAAACCCAACGATAAATCGTTGAGTGGTGAATATCCAAGCCCCGCTCATTCACCATCTGTGCTACTTGTCGATAGCGTTTAGGATAGGTGAGATACCAACGCACACATAACAGAATAATTTCGCACTTCATATTGCCGCCACTTGAAAGGGTTGGACTTGGACATATAGATGAGAATTAACAGACACGAGTTCTCACCTTACCATCTGTCGCTCCCGTTTTTGCAACACAGCCACAAAGAGTGGCTGCCTAAATCTCCCCATTGCCGTTTTCCAGGGAGAGATAATGTCTTTTGTGAGTATTACTCGATTAACTTGACAATACCTTGGCGTTCTATTTGCAAGGCTGCCTTGACTGTTTCGTATGCCGCCTCAGCTTTTAACACATCTGCCATTGCCTCTACGGTGATACCAGCGCCACCCATAGCTTCCAATTTCTTACAAAGTTGGGAAAGAACCGTCGCACCTAGATTGGCACTTGCCGACCTTAGCCCATGAGCAGCCTGTTGCAACGCTGCTGCATCTTCTGCCGCTACTGCGGTACGTATGGCTTGCAGCAGTTGCGGAGCTTCTTCAATATAATTATCGACAAGCTGAGCTAAAACTTCGCTAGCTCTAGCACCCGCCATCTTGCGTAATGATTGTAACACTTTAACATCAAGAGGATGAGGGGATGAGGGGGTAGTAGAAGAGTACAAGGGGTGGGGAGAATAAGGTGACAAGGGTAACTCCTCCCCATCTCCTTTTGTGCTTGTCTGTCCCTTCTCTTCTGTGTGTGTCACCCCCTCTCTATTTGGCTGACACTTGCTCAGGGCATTAACGAGTTTTTTTATTTGAATAGGTTTGCTAATATAGTCATCCATGCCTACTTGCAGACACTGCTCCCGCTCGGACCGGGTGACATAGGCTGTCATGGCAATAATCCTTGGTCGCTGCCCTAGTAGCCATTCCTGGTAAATACGACGGGTGGCAGTCAATCCGTCCATTTCTGGCATCTGTAAGTCCATTAATACCACATCATATACTTGACGACGCAGCGATTGCAGTACCTCTAGTCCATTGCCGACTGCATCGGCTCGATACCCAAGCTGCTCCAAAATTAGCAGGGCAACCTGCTGGTTTACCATATTATCTTCAGCTAATAGAATCCGTAGGGGTAAGTGTTGAGCAAGTTTAGGTATCGGTTGTATAAGCTCCTCATCAGGAGTATTTAGTTTGATCGAACTGGCTTGAGTAACCAATGTAAAATAAAAGCTGGAACCAATACCCACTTGGCTCTCGACCCAGATGCGTCCTCCCATGATTTCTGTTAGCTGTTTACAAATAGCAAGACCTAACCCCGTGCCTCCATAGCGACGGGTGATGGAAGAATCACCTTGGCTGAAGGACTTGAACAGTTGCTTTTTCTGCTCATCAGGAATGCCAATGCCTGTATCCTTAACAGCAAATTGAATTTCGTACAGAGGCAACAGATCAGAGGCGTGAGGCTCCGATTCAGGTGAGAGGCTTGGATCAGGTGAGAGGTCAGTTTTTTCTTTGGCTTCCATATCTGTACTACTAGAAGCCTTTCCTTCGTGGGGCAACGTACCCCTTATTTCTTGCCTGTACAATGCACCCTCTTGTCTTTTGCCTCTTGCCTGTGAAGCAGTTACCGAAACAGTAACTTCCCCAACTGAGGTAAATTTGACCGCATTACTGAGCAAATTCGCTAAAACTTGGCTTAGCCGAGCAGCATCTCCGATAATCGTGTTTGGGGTTTGTGGAGAAATCTTATAGGTTAGCTTTAAGCCTTTTTCTACTGCCTTGGAAGTCACTAAGCCCAGTGTTCGCTCCACACAGGTTTGGAGATCGAAGGGTTGCTTTTCCAGATCGAGTTTGCCAGACTCAATCTTAGAGAGGTCTAGAATATCGTTAATGATCGTGAGTAATGCGTCACTGCTGTGGCGAATGATATTGACAAAACCTCTTTGTTCTGGTAAGAGTCTCGAATTCAAAAGCAGCCCTGTCATGCCAATGACGGCATTGAGCGGGGTACGGATCTCATGGCTCATCATTGCCAGAAATTTGCTCTTGGCTTGGTTGTCTGCTTCAGCTGCTTCTTTAGCTTTTTGCAGTTCTAACTCTCCCCGCTTGCGCTCGGTGATATCACGCACAATTGCCATCACTTCATTTTCAGCACTCACGACAATCCGCGCTTCGTAATCGTGCAGTTGGTTTTGCCCTAGTAACTGGTACTCAAAAATTTGTACTTCCTCGGTAGCCAGTGCTTGCTGGATGTAGTACATTGCAGATTTCGCCACTTCTGGCGGCAATACCTCATCAACTTTTTTGCCTAAAAGCTCACTGGGTGGTAGCAGCAACTGATCGTCTTTAGATGCTTTGAAGTTGACATAAGTGCCATCAGCACTAATGCGAAATAGTAAATCTGGCATGGCGTTAATTATGGCGCGATTAGTCGCCAGACTCGAACGCAGTGCTTCCTCCGCCTGCTTGCGCTGGGTAATGTCGCGGTAAGTGGTAACGATACCAGCTACACTCGGCTCAGCCAGTAAATTATTAGCGATCGCTTCAAAATCTCGCCACGAACCATCTACGTGCTGTAAACGAAACTCGGCTTTGATGTTAGTAGCTGAAGAATTTACTGCCTGAGTCAAGAAGCTTTTTGCCTTGGATAGATCGTCATGGTGGACGAGTTCAAAAACGTTTTTGCCAAGCCAATCCTCAGATTCATAACCTAAAATCTGTTTGACAGATAGACTTGTGTAGCAAACTATGCCATCGGTTGTAATAACCGAAATAATATCAGATGCATTTTGCACTAAGGAGCGGAAGCGCTCTTCGCTTTGGCGCAGTGCTTCGGCTCTGGCGGTTTCGTTACTGACGCGCCGCTCAAAAAGACAAGCAAGGACGGCTAGGATCAGGATAATTAGAGTGGCAATTCCAATTCCAATCGCCAATAAAGATTTATTCATGCCATTATATGGCTGTACTACTAATTGTCCTGTCGGTTTGAAGTTAACCGCCGCCATTGCAGTATAATGCGCTCCAGCAATGGCGCTACCCATAATGCTGGCACTAGCGATCTTCCGCAAGCTTCCGGTCAACATGGTTTGTGTACGCAGATGGAAAGCCAGCCAGAGGGCAATCAGAGATGCAAAGATCGCGATCGCAATTGAGAGCGCAACTAGCTTTGGATCGTATTGAGCGATCGCCTCTATGTGCATTGCCGCCATGCCACTGTAGTGCATGAAAGCAATCCCAAGTCCCAGCGCAACGCTTCCGGTCAACAACTGAAACATACCCATACTCTTACGGCTGACAATGAACAGGGCAATTCCAGAGGCGACAATACCCACTGCCATCGAGAATAAGACACTTAAGAGGTCGTAAGTCGTGGGAATCGGCAGTTCATAAGCCAACATCCCAATAAAGTGCATCGACCAGATGCCAACTCCCATAGCAATCGCACCCCCAAGCAGCCAAAGAGTACGCGCAAGTCTTGGGGTTACCGTTAACCATCCAGCTAGATCCAGTGCCGTGTAAGAGGCGAAGATTGCGATCGCTACCGAAAGCACAATAAGGCGTACATCATAAGTTGCTACCATGACCATGAGTTATTCTTTACCAGTTACCACCAGTTATTTTAGAGTTTTCCCCATCAGAATCCCCCACCTCCCCATGTGGATAGTTTTAAGTGGGGTTTAAATCTTTATCCCAAACCTTGGTAACTGCTCACCGATAACTAGTCACTGATTTCAAGCAACCCTAGAAACTGCCCTTGTCGTTACAAATTCAGTTAAACTTACTTTACAATTAAGTTAAATTTTCTTTATCATGCTCGATAACAAGCAAAGCTTGCTGGAAAGCACAAGTCTCGTGCTTTCTCACTTAGCATACTCAAATCGAACTTTCCCAAATGGTTTACAAAACTTTAAGGTTTCTGGAATGTATTTAATGCTAGTATTGCTACGAAAGACAAATTTAATCCCCCTTCCAGGGATAGATATGGTAATTACACTGAATTGAGTAAACGATGAAATGCTACTTGTCACTGAATTCACTTTTAGCAAATTAGAAAACGGCACTGTTACAAAAGCAAAAGCTAGTTTGGTTAGTTTTCTTATTGCAAGTCTTAATAGTTCAGCATCGCACTGATAGAACCTTAAGACATATACCTTTTTACTCTTGAAATATAAAAATTTGCCTGCTAGCTTAGGTCTAAGGTTTACGAACAGATTAAGCTGCGGCTAACCTATCGTTTTAGAGCCAACACACTTGGTCATATAGTGCATTGAGGTTTTATATGAGCCTAGCCCAGTCAGAAATTTAAGGATCAGGAGGAACTGTATATATCTTACTGCGATAGTTAATGAAGCATCAAGTATAAAGTATAACAGTTGAGCTTTACACTTTCTGATTTATTGAAAAAATTCCTGCAAAGTAACACGAAAGATAAAGAACATGGCAAAGCGATCGCTAAGTGCATCTACTGTAGGCATTGAGAAAGCCAAAAGGGCTTTCAGACGTAAGCAATGGACGCAAGAATATCTAGCAAACGAGGTAGGAATAGAAACTCGCCAGCCAATTTGGAAATTCTTTAAAGGCAAGCCAGTTGACCGTCAGACCTTCCTTGAAATTTGCTTTAGACTCGATTTAGATTGGCAAGACATTGCTGCTGTACCCAGTGAGAGCCTACTGACACAAGACGAGTACGAGCAGGACAACGATTGTGATATAGATGCCTTGGTGCAAGAAGTGCGATCGCAATGTCGCAAGAAAATTTCGGCAAAGTGCGGCAGCATACGGTTGTTAGATACTGCTCAACCGAATAAGCTAGAAGATATTTTTGTCAATGTCGATATTTTAGAAACCATCACTAACCAAAGATGGTTAGATATATCGCAATTGCAAGCCTCTATTACAGAAGAATTTGATTGCTGTGGTTTGGGTAGAAATCGGCAGTCTATTCCAGCAATGCAGGCAGTGGCAACAATACCCAAGCTGATGGTTTTGGGTAAACCAGGATCTGGTAAAACTACGCTTTTGCAACATATCGCCATGAAATGCAATTCTGGCGAGTTGCTACCAGACCGAATTCCAATTTTTATCCGGCTGAAAAACTTTGCAGAGGACGCAAGCGTTACCGAAGATTTTAATTTGTTGAGCTATATCAGTCACGAGCTGAGCAGAAGCAATATTTCAAAGCAACAAGTCGAAACTCTGCTCCATCACGGCAAGGCTTTGATTTTGCTCGATGGTTTGGATGAATTGAAACAGGAGGACAAAGGCGAAGTCCTCAAACAAATTCGCAAGTTTTGTAACGAGTATTACAAAAATCATTTTATTATCACTTGTCGGATTGGCGCAGTTTCGTATCAATTTGAAGAATTCACCGACATTGAGATTGCCGATTTTGACTCATACCAAATTGAAGCTTTCGCCCAAAAGTGGTTTGTAAATGTTGGCAGGAATTCCTTGGAGACAGGGAAACTTTTGGCTGCTCAGTTGATTCAAAAGCTACAATTAACAGAAAATCGACAAATTTGCGAACTAGCCAGAACACCGCTGTTGCTTCATCTGATTTGTTCTGTGTTTCAAGTCAAATCAGACTTCCCTGCTAAACGCTCCGACCTCTACAAACAAGCACTGGACATTCTGCTAGTTCGTTGGGATAAAGCCAAGGGCATTAAACGAGATGGTTTTTACCAGGAGTTGCCTTTACATCACAAGCTCAAACTGCTCAATTCCATTGCCACTGTCACCTTTGAGCAAGGGCACTACTTTTTTCCACAAAGCAATGTTCAGCATTATATTGTAGACTATCTTCGTAGCTTACCCATTCCCCAAACCGATCCCGAAGAACTACAACTTATTAGTGAAGCAGTACTGAAATCGATTTGTGTACACAATGGACTATTGGTGGAGCGGGCGCGGGGAATATACTCGTTTTCGCACAATAGCTTTCAAGAGTATTTAACAGCTAGAAACATTGTTGCCAGCTTTGAACCACAGGTCTTACACCTCAACTTGACTCGGTTAACCAGTCACATGACTGAACCTCGTTGGCGCGAAGTTTTTCTACTTACTGCTGGAATGTTAGAAAATGCCGACGATCTGATGGAGTTAATGCAGCGATATAGCGATCAGTTGTTGGCTGCTGATGAAATGCAGCAGTTCCTCGTTTGGCTCTATCAGAAGTCCGTTTCCGTCCAGACTCCCTACAAAGGCGCAGCTATTCGTGCTTTTTACCTAACATTGAACCTTCCAGACGAACATCAGTTGGGTCGTAATTTATCTCTGGCTCTTGCCATTGATTTGAGACTTGCTGATAATCTTGCCCCTGATCTGTCCCTAGATCTGGCTCTTAACCGAGCGCTATCTCTAAGTCAAGTCTTGCCTTGTAACCCGTCTTTGGAAAAAATCCTTGCCCTACGCTTTGCCCTTCCCCATGACCGAAATGTTGCTTGTAATCCTGAATTGCAGCGATCGCTGCAACAACTCAAACAACAACTACCAGGCTTGGATCAAGGCACAGAAAACTTGAAGGAATGGTGGAAAGCTTCATGTCAGACATGGGTGGAGAAATTGAAAGCTCTCATACTTTGGTATCGCAACATCGGTCATCAATGGCAGTTCAACGAGCAGCACAAGGAAGCGCTTGTGCTGTACTATGCTGCTAAACTTTTGCTCGTAGATTGCCTCAACAGCGGTTGTGAAGTAACGGACGCTATGCGAGATTCGATTGAGGAAACGTTATTGTTGCCGATGAAAAATATTGATTGTCCTCCGTTTTATGTTCGTGCTACCGTAGCGAGCTAGGTGCGATCGCACCTAGATTAGACTGGCGTTGCAAAGGCTTTTGTCAGTTGCATTGCGTAGCACTGCTCCTTTGAGAATCCTGATAGCTTAATTGTTGAAACCGATTTTTAATCCAGGTATAACCCTTAGCGATGCACTCAGGGCAAACTTCGCCGTATCCCTCACCTTGCTCGTTGCAAGCAATCACTCTCGCCTCTCTAAGCTCAAACTGTTGTTTGCACAGGCAGCAGCACTGGTTCTTTAGAGAGGAACTGTTGCATTCAATTTGAAGTTGCATGATTTCGATCTCCACACTTGCTAATTTTTCTCACAGACTATTCTTTTCAGTTATCACTAAACAGTTACCAATGAACAATGGAACAACTCACGCTTGTTTGCAATGACCAATAAAAACAGAGACAATGATAATTGATGATTGATAACTGGTAACTGTTTTAAAAAGCCCCACGTTTACCCAGAACGACTTCGATGGTCTTCAATAGTATAAATATGTCATAGCCAACAGACCACTTGCGTTGGTAGTCCAAATCCATTTGCACGATCGCTTCAAAATCTTTGACAGTAGAACGTCCATTCACCTGCCATTCGCCCGTTATTCCTGGTTTTACCTGCAACCTTTGCCAGTGATGGGGTGCGTATTGCTTAACTTCATTTTGGGTAGGTGGTCGAGTACCGACTAAACTCATATCTCCCAGCAGCACGTTCCAAAACTGTGGCAGTTCGTCTAAGCTGGTACGGCGCAAAAACCGACCTACGCGGGTGACGCGCGGGTCGTTTGAGTTCTTGAAAATCTGCCCTTGAGCTTCGTTTTTAACTAAATGCTGCAATTGCTCGGCTCCGACTACCATTGAGCGAAATTTCCAAATTCGGAACGAACGACCGTTCAAACCGCAGCGAATTTGACTGTAGAGGATGGGACCTGGGTTATCTAACTGCATGGCAATGACTAACCCAATCGCTACAATGGCGGTAATTCCTAGCCCAACTATGGACCCCAAAATGTCAATTAGGCGCTTGCTGCGGCTGATAGCAGAGCGATGCACTACTAATCTAGCCCCAAAAGCAGTGTAGTTCTCATTGAGTAGCTCGATGGGATGACTAGTTGGGAGGACTGACGAGGCGATCGCCCCTTTTGTCGGTTTTATTTCAATGAGCTTGTATGTGTTCCTATCAATCATCTGCCAGCTACTTGGAGTCGAAAGGATAGACGCAAATGAAACAACTTTTACCACGTTTTTATTCTTAGGGTTTCCATTACCTCTCATAAAGTCATTAATCTAAACTAGGTGTATTCTCTTAATTAGGTAGTACTGCATCAGCTACCCAGTTACAATAACGAAGTGCTATACCTGAAAGTTGCATTTATAAGTTTTGTTCAAATTTATGAATTTATTCATAATGTCAAGGTAAAACTGCGGGATATAGTCCTTATGTTTACAAATTGTGTTTTCTTACTAGCCTTAAAAAGTAAATAAAGACTTTTTCACTTGAACGAGCAGTTTGGCAGCCTTGCAGTATTAGCTATGGGATTTACTAATACAAATTGAATGAATATAGCTTATAAATATAAGTATGCAAATGGCTTGTTTACAGTCGCGTTCAAGAAAATGTGTGACTTAATGTTTAAGTTGTATGAGTTGTTTGAGTATCGCTAGGGGCGCTTTTTAAAACACTCACCAATTACTCTTTACCAGTTAGTTTTTGCTGTTATCCGTTTGCTCGTATTGAGCCACTAAGCTAGCAAGACGCTCCAACTCTCGATTGGCTGACTCTAACTGTTTATAAAGCTGAGATTGTTCGAGCAAGTGACGCAGGCGGTGGCGCAGCACACTCCAGTGTATCGGTTTGGTGATATAATCTGTCGCACCGGAGGCAAATGCTTGCTCGACAGCATCTGGATCGTCAAGGACGGTGAGCATCAAGATAGGTATGCGATCGCTGTTGGGTAAGGTGCGTAATTGACTACAACAGGCAAAGCCATCCATTTCTGGCATAACAGCATCCAGTAAAATTGCGTCTGGGTGTAGGCGTTGATAAGCGGCTAAACAGGCTTTACCATCTTCTGCTTCGAGGACTTTATAGCCTTCTTGTTCCAGTGCTAAACGCAGCAGCATTCGCATAGATTTGTCGTCATCGACCACAAGGATTAAGCACGAGTTTTTCAGGCTCAAATCGGTACTCACGAGTCATTTAAGTTAAACAAAAACAAAACTGTTTTTGTAGCAATACTGGGAACGATAAGATTGAAGCGCGCTTTATATAACTAGGCAAGTTTGTGCTTATGAACTCATCATTAACAGAGTTTTAATACATATTTACCTTTCCTTTTCTTTCAGTATAAAAATCAGTTGCTTTTTACTACAAAGCAGGATAAATGAATGGTTAACAAGTTAGCAAAACTTATTATTTGCTACTAGTAGTACTAATCCTAGACAACTAGAATCTACATAAACTGATATATTTAAACTCTAGACGAGTATACAGTTTACAAACAAATCAAAGAAATGCTTATTTTTTAGGTAATTAATAAATTTATTGTCGTATTTTTATTATTTTTCCTACTTTTGTATGCTACGAAAGTATTAGCAATCCTACTTTTCCTACTTGTACAAGTTGAGAAATTTAGATAGAAATTACCCATTGACAAAAATATATTTATGTAATAGTGTATATTGCTTTATATAATCCAGAAAAAACACAAACACATAACATATACATTAAGTTATACATTTGCATATATTTTCTTAGACACGAGCGCAAACAGGACGTTTGCATACTAGATATTGTGTTGTGTATTTCACTTGCTGCACTAGGTACGGCTACATCGGGAGCAAGTATGTAGTGTTTAGTCTAGGCTCGCGTCCTTTGCTGCTGAACCTATAGTGTTCAGACTGTGGGTGCAAACTATAGCCAGTCCAAATTTGGAACTTTATAGTCATGCGTAAACCCATTCTGACCATCTTCTACCAGTTCAATCCTTGGAGTCCTACAATTGGTGGGATACAAACAATTATACGCACGTTTATTAAATACGCTCCAGATCAGTTTGAATTGCGGTTGGTGGGTACAGAAGAAGACCCTTACCTGCCTACAGGTAAATGGCGAGAAGTCGAACTAGCAGGTAAAGTGCTTCAATTCATGCCTCTAATCAGAGTGCAAAAAGATAACTACACTAACCTGATACCTACCACAGTTAAGTACACTGCTGCCCTTCTGGGACGTTATTTTGCGTCGGATTTTATGCATTTTCATCGGCTTGAACCCACTCTAGCAAGCCGTTACTGGTCTGGGGACAAGACTCTTTTCGTTCACAACGATATACAGAAGCAAATTGAGGCTAGAAGTACTAAAAATGCGAACCTTTGGCAGCAGTTCCCAGTAGGCTATTTTGCCCTGGAACGCTTACTAGTAGGTCAATTCACTCAAATAATATCTTGCAACAGTGCATCGGTAGGACATTATCGGCAGCGTTACCCAAGCGTAGCCGATCGCGTATCCTTCCTGAAAAACACAGTAGATAATGATATTTTCTACCCGTTAACTATCAGCGAACGGGAAGAAGGAAGGCGCAACCTCGTAAGACGGCTAGGTTTACCCTCAGATAAGCGTTTCATTCTATTTGCTGGTCGCCTGCATTCCCAAAAAGATCCCGTCCTTCTGATCCGCTCTATTGCTGCTCTGAACGATCCCAATGTTCACCTGATCATTGTGGGTGAAGGAGATTTGGAAGATGAGGTGCGTTCGGAAATTTGCCGTCTCAAGCTGTCTGAGCAGGTGACAATGCTTGGATCTCTCAACCAGGTCGAACTCGCCCAGCTACATCGTATTTGCAGTGTTCTCGTCCTCACTAGCGCCTACGAAGGACTACCCTTGGTTGTCCTCGAAGCACTAGCCTGCGGTACACCAGTGGTAACAACCGACTGTGGCGAAACTCCGAACCTTCTAAGTGCTGACAGTGGGATTGTTTGTAAAGAGCGTACCTCGGTTGCAGTTGCCAATGCTCTACGCCAAGTACTGTTACATCCAGAAGATTATCCAACTGAGGCTTGTGTCCTCACTGCCCAGCCTTACAGTGCTTGCACTGTAGTGGGTGCTGTTTACAGCGATATGTGGCATCGCTGGGAGCGGCAAAACCTCGGCTCTCGTGTCCAAAACTGTTCTACAAATTTCACATAAACCTTTAATAATGAAAATTGCTGTAATTGGTGCGAAAGGTCTACCAGCCAAACAGGGTGGTATTGAGCATCACTGTCAAGAACTTTACTCTCGTATAGTCAAGCAAGGTCACTGTGTAGACCTATTCGCCCGCTCCTCATACACTGACTCGTTGCATCATTATGATGTTCAAGGCATCAGAGTCTTACCCCTACCCTCTGTGAAGTTAAAAGGAGTGGACGCTTTACTTTGTTCTGCACTTGCGGGAATTATTTCTAGCAGGATGAACTACGATATCGTACACTTCCACGCCTTAGGTCCGGCTTTATTTAGCTCACTACCAAGATTTACCTCGTTTGCAAAAGTTGTTGTCACCTGTCACGGTTTAGACTGGCGGCGCTCCAAGTGGGACAGAGCTTCTTCCGAGTTGTTACGCATGGGGGAAAAAACTGCCGTAAGCTGTGCTGATAAGCTGATTGTTGTCTCAGAAGAATTGCGTTCCTACTTTAGGCAAACTTATGGTAGGGAGACAGTTTATATCCCTAACGCTCCAGCAAGCTTCGCTCAATCAGACCCCAATTTTTCTTATGGAACCTCCCTAGGTTTGGAGCAAAAGCGCTACATTCTGTTCCTTGGCAGATTAGTACCTGAAAAACGTCCCGATTTACTGATTGAAGCATTTCAAGCCCTTAAGCCAGCGGGATGGAAGCTCGTTCTAGCAGGCGGTGTTAGCGATACCAATCAATTCGCCTCGAAGCTAGTTGACATGACTGCAAATAGTACAGACGTAGTGTTTGCTGGCGAACTTTATGGAAAGAGTCTGGCGGAGATTGTTCGGGGGGCTGGGTTGTTTGTACTTCCTTCTGAGTTAGAGGGACTACCTATGGCAATGCTAGAAGCGATGCAAGAAGGTATCCCAGTGATTGCAAGTGACATTCTTCCGCATCAGCAACTATTAGCTGAGGGACGAGGATTGCTCTTCCAAAGCGGAAATTTAGACTCTTGTGTTCATTGCCTAGACTGGGCAATCAATAATTCTCAGAAGCTGTCACCAATGGTCAAAGATGCACAAAGCTATATCCAGGCTAAATATAACTGGAATTACATTACCAGCGAAACTTTGAGATTGTATGCCAGTCTTTGTGCTTCGCCTAATACATTTGATCCACAATTCAACGTTCAAACAGATTAGTTAAGGTTTTTATTTCAAAGTATAAGGAGAATGGCTTAACGAAAGATCCCAATAAAATATTTAATTGTAAAAAATTAATATTACCATAGAAAACGATTGCTAAAAAACCTTTTTTAATAGTTGAAATAAAAAATTGGGACAAAATAGCTCAAAATCTGTTTTCTAATTCATAATAAAGTTGTGGCTGATGCTTGCTGTATTTTGTTGTTTGTATTCTGGATAGAAAAGCTGCGAGCGCAGATCTTATTTGCTAGATCTCAATCTAACTAAGATACAGCAAGCAGCACTTGTGTCAAGTGAACGCACTCCATCTTTGTAGCTAGTCTGTGGAGTTGTGAATGCTATTGCTCAGGTGTTGACGTAACTAATTGAAGGAATTGGAAATTGTATTTTTTCGCGCAATTCAAAAGTTTATAAGTGATGGCACAAAGCATATCTTCCATACCATCAATCTTTTGGCGGCATCGTTTGCCTGCTATAGCTACCTTTGTTTCCGTCATTTGCGGATCGCTTGCCTATCTTGCCACTACACCACCCAAGTATGAGGCGACAATGCGAGTCATGCTTAATGACAAGCAGTTAAGCGTTTCGGATATTGGTCGGGATCTTGCCAGACCAACTGAAGTCGGGCAAACCAACCCAATTGCTACGCAAGCAGAACTAGCTCGCTCCCAAAGAGTCTTAGAGCAAGCTCTGACTCAACTTTCCTTGAAGGGGATGAAGGATTTACCTACAACCGGAACAGTCAAAAGCGATTTGAAAGTCAGCACTGTTCCCGCAACTAATATATTGCAAATGAGCTATAAAAGTCAAAATCCTTTATTGACTTCTAGCGTGCTTAATGCAGTTGCAGAGGCGATGGTTAAGGAAAATGCCGAATCAATCCGCTCTCAAGCCAGTTCGCTGCGAGAATTCCTAGAAAAAGAGTTGCCAGGGCAACGATCGCAACTTGCCTCTGTTGAAGCCGCGATCGCGCAATACAAACGCGAGCAAGGTATTGTCTCTACCACAGACTCAGAAGGTAATGATAGCGCTCAAACGCAAAGTTTAGTGAAAAACTTGGCAGATTTAGATCAACAAGAGCTTGCTTTGTCTTCCCAGCTCCAAGATGCAAAGGTGCGTAACAATTCGCTGCGGCGAACGACAAATGCTGACACGATCGAGAACGCATACGCAATCGTGCGCGCTGGACAAGATAAAGACCTGGAGCAATTACGTGCTAAATTAGCAGATCTGGAGTCGCAAGTAGCTGTCAATCGTAAACGTCTTACAGATAACAATCCATCTCTAATCAAGCTGATCCAACAGCGGGATGCTACCCGTAACTTATACATTCAAAAGCTATCTAGACTATTACCTAAGAATGCTCAAACCAATCCTACTAAAATAGCATCCGACTCTATAAGCCAAGATCTTGCTACAAAACTCATCCTTGGCGAGATTGAAAGTTCGGGACTCGAAGTTAGGCTAGCCAAAGTACGCAGCGCTAAAGCTAACTTGCAGGATCGCCTTAATCAACTGCCAGCTAAGGAACTGCAACTTGCCGCCTTGACACGTCAGCGCGGGGAGATTGCCTCTTCTGTTGAGTCGCTGCAAAAAAAACTGGAAGAAGCGCGGATTGCTGAAGTTCAGTTATCGAGCAATATCAGCATCATTGACACAGCTTCGGCACCCACAGCACCCAATTGGCCTAATAGAAAAGTTGTGTTGTTAATAGCTAATGTGGCTGGTATTATTTTGGCGCTCGGCGTTGTGCTGCTTCTAGAAATACTAAATGGCACACTGCGTAATGCCACTGAAGTTGAAAAGCTGGTGAAGCTACCCGTCCTTGGCGTGTTACCTATCCTGCCCACTACGAAGCTAAATATCAAGAACTCTGAACTGTTTTTGACTTATCCTGGTTTAGTTGAGCCGTATCGTAAACTTCTCAAGGCAATACAATTTCGCACTACTAAGGACTTGCGGGTAGTCGTTGTCAGTAGCACTTTGTCTGGGGAGGGAAAGTCAGTAGTTGCTTCACACCTTGCTGCCGTGTCTGCAATGTCCTCTTGTCATACTTTGCTCGTCGATACAGACTTGCGTTACCCTACGCAGCACAAAATATTCAACTTAGAAGCTCAGCCAGGGCTTACGGATGTCATTGATGGTCGTGTTACCCTAGCTCAAGCGGTACAGCAGACAAGCAGTAAGTATCTGTGGGTGCTTAGCTGTGGTGAACTACGCGCACGTCCCTCACAGTTTTCAGATTCAGCCCGTATGCGTACTTTGCTGACAGAAGCTGCTGCCCATTATGATTTAGTTATTGTAGATACTCCGCCAGTCACAAGCAGTGTTGATGCGATCGCTTTAAGCCAAAACAGCGACGGTATGCTCTTGGTTGCACGTCCAGACTTTACGCAAAAGGACACGCTGCTACGAGCAGTTTCAGATTTGACCGAAAACCAAGTACATATCTTAGGAGTTGCTGTAAATGGGATGAATTCGCAAACTGAGAAATACTACCGCTATGCCGTTGAGGGTTACCAATCTCTAGAAAAGCACCGAAACTATTTTCAAAGACTATTTAAAAATGTTGACAAGTAACCCTTGGCTGCCTACCTCACGTTTGGCGTTCAGGGTCACTAGCGGAGGTGTGGTAGTTGGTTTAGTAGCAGGATTTCTCGCAGGCGCTCAACCACTTTACCTGTTCCTAGCTATAGGTAGTGTCATAGCGGTTGTCTGTTTTTTTGCTTACTTTAAACAAACAGTACTAGGTTTGTTAATTCTACGCAGTTCTCTTGATATTTTTTCTGCTCAGCAATTACCAGCTGCATTTGCGATTGGGGTTGACGCTCTGACTTTGCTCTATGTGATTGTACTATTGCTGACGCGCCGGAGTGTGCAGACCGATGGTTTTTGGTGGTTCTTTGCTGGTTGGACTGCCCTGCAAGGATTGTGGGTCATCCTCCTGCCTCTGGGCGGACTAGGAATGGATGGTTCATATTTGCCCAATAGCCTGCGCGAGTGGATTCGCCTATTTTCCTGGTTGATGGCATACTTGCTGGTGATGCAACTGAAGGACACTATTCCTGCCCAGAAAGTTATTTCCTGGCTGTTTTTGGGACTGGTTTTTCCCCTGAGCGTAGCTGCATTGCAGTTGTTTGCACCGTCTATTTTGCCGCCGATCTTAACGGGTGCTTCATCAGAAGAAATGGCAAGTCCAGTAGAGGAATTGTCTCGTATTCACGGAACATTAGGCTTAGCAAATACCTTTGCAGCCTTTTTGGTGTTGTTTATTTTGCTGACCTGGTGGAAGTTAAGACAAGTTAAATGGCGTTTTCCCTGGATAATTCTGCTTGGTTCACTGGTTTTTTTCTTGGTTAATACAAAATCTCTTTTCAGCTTGCTCATGATTGGGATTGCCATTTTCGTGACGATCGCGCCCCGACTGAGTTTGGTGAATCTCCTGGGAGGAGTTGTACTGATCGCAACCGTCATTGGTCTGTTTGCAAGTTCAGATATAGGACAAGAACGGTTGGCATCAATTGACGATACTCCGTTACTCAATCCGAATATGGACGTTTCACGAGCAGTTCTGCTGTCTAAGACAGATAACAATAGCTTCAATTGGCGGCTTGCCCAGTGGACTTACTTGCTACAAGCATGGCAACAGTATCCGATCTTGGGATACGGGCTGCTAACCTCCTCTAAATTAACAGTATTACACAACTACGCCCATAACGAATATGTACGGGCAATAGTAGAAGGTGGAATTGTTGGACTAATTGCCTTTTTGGTCTTTTTAGGAGTACAGATAGGGCATCTACTTCAGTTATTTCACAAAGCGCCTCGTGGAAGTGCTAAACGGGATTTTTGTTTGACTCTATTGGCGATGCTTCTTGCCATGATGGTCGGCATGATTACAGAAAATATTTGGACTCACACCACACTTTTCTTTTACTGGTGGACACTCTTTGCAGTTGCTGGTTGGGACTGGGATGAGTCACAAACATCTGAAAATTTTATATTGCCTAATTCCCCATATTAACTGATGAATTGGAGCATTAAAACTACTGGAGTTAATACTATGCCAAAGGTTTCCGTCGTCATTCCTGTTTATAACGCAATGACCTATTTGTCAGACACGCTAAATAGCGTGCTACAGCAAACATTCAGCGACTTTGAAGTGCTGATTATTGATGACGGTAGTACTGACAATATTCAAGCGTGGGTTGCTCAGAACATTACAGACCCACGAGTAAGATTAATCCCTCAAGCAAATCAAGGATTATCGGCAGCACGTAACACTGGTATCGCTAATGCCCAAGGTGAATACGTAGCGTTCTTGGATGCGGATGACCTATGGAAACCAACTAAGCTGGAGGTGCAGGTACATTACCTAGATAACAATGCGGCAGTAGGTTTAGTATACAACTGGATTGCCGTGATTGATGCCGAAGGAAAACCTACTGGCAGAGTTTGGCGCGGCGATATTGAAGGCGATGTATTGGAGGAAGTACTCCAGCGTAACATTATCGATTGTCCTTCTGTGCTGGTTCGCCGCAAGTGTTTCTTGGACGTAGGTGTGTTTGATCGCACCCTACGCTCAGTTGAAGATTGGGATATGTGGATTCGCATCGCTACCCGTTATCATTTTGCTGTCACTAGGGAGGCGCTGGTTTACTACCGTCAGCATTCGAGCAATATGTCGAAAAACTGGCGGGTAATGGAACAAGCTTTTCATCAGGTGATTGAAAAGTCTTTTGAGTCTATTTCACCAAAGTTGCTTTCCTTGAAAAACAACAGCTTGGGTTATGCCAACCTCTGTCTGGCGTGGAAAGCATTGCAAAGCAAGGATAGGGATTATCAATTAGCTAGCCTCTTTCAGCAACAAGCAATTGCCCACTATCCTAAAGTGCGCTACTCGCGTGAAAACTTTCGTCTGACGTTGGCGATCACCTTTTTGCGCTGCCTGGGAGCTAATTACTACAGCAGATTGCTGTTTGTCGCCTATGCCTTGCGAAGGCGTATATCTGGGATCGCTCCTTGATCGTGTCAAACCAACCCTCGTGTGTAACTTATCCCATGTTGGATTACCAGACAACAACTGACTTAGGCAAGCAGCCAGAATTACTGATTGACAATTCCGGCAATGAACCTAAAATTGCTCTTTTGCACTGTTATGACTTGATTGATGACTTCTTAAACAGCATCGATCTCTCCTTTGAAACCTTCTGTAAGGAGTTTGTAGGTAGTTGGATGTTCGGTTATATCAATGCCCTCAAAAAGGTTGGAGTTCGTACTGTCCTGTTTTGTGTTTCAACTCATGTAATTGAGCCAGAGCGCTACCAACACATACCTACAGGTGCTACAATCTGCGTTCTCCCTGCAAATGGGATCTATCGCACCTTTCGGGCAATTCGCAACAGGGCGCTTCGTGCCTATGACGCAGAAGAGGGACAGACATTTAAAGATATTCTGGACTCCAACGATACTCGCTACTCCCTGCTTACTAAACTAAAGGATATTGTCAAAAGTGCAGGAAGCTACTTTTCAACGCCACTTGGCTTGCTAGCTCACGAGCTAAGACAACAAGGTTGTCAGGCGATTTTATGCCAAGAATATGAATTTGCCCGCTTTGATGCTTGCGTTTTGCTGGGAAAGCGGATAGGTATACCTGTATTTGCAACGTTTCAAGGAGGAAATCAAACCCAAAGTTTCTTAGAATACCCATTGCGACATCTAGCTTTCCGTTTTTGTGAAGGTGCGATTATTGCAACCGAGACAGAAATTGAGCGAGTTCGTAAGGATTACAAGCTACCAGATGCTAAAATTGCCCGTATTTTCAATCCGATTGATATTACTGTTTGGCAGAAATGCGATCGCACTTGTGCCAGAGAATCGCTCGGCATTTCGCTAGATACCCGTGTTGTAGTGTGGCACGGACGAGTTGAAATCGAGCGCAAGGGACTGGATATTCTCTTAGATGCATGGGAGCAAGTGTGTTGCGATCGTCCCAATCAAGATCTACGATTACTCTTGATCGGCACGGGTAGCGATGCCACCAAATTGCATCATCGTCTCACGGCAAAACCATTGCCTGGAGTGATCTGGATTGACGAATTTATTAATGATCGCACTCGTGTGCAGCAATATCTTTCTGCTGCCAATGTTTACGTGATGTCATCTCGCCTGGAGGGTTTTCCAGTCGCCCCCATTGAAGCAATGGCGTGTAGTTTACCAATTGTAGCAACCGACGCGCCTGGAATTCCCGACATTTTGGAACATGGCGAAGCAGATGGTGGCTTGATTGTTCCTTGCAATGATGCTTCAGCTTTGGCAGGGGCGATCGGCAGAGTTCTCGACCATCCAGAAGAGACACAAGAACTCGGTAGACGGGCGCGGTTAAGAGTTGAGCAACAGTTTGCGTCCGAAGCCGTTGGTCAACAACTGCGCGATTTTTTGATCCCATCGCCAGACTAACAGCATTTATCCCGCATCTGGTAAAACTACATATTTTTATTAGCTTGCGAAAATTCTAAATTGAAATTCTACAACGACTCAAACCCACACATTCCCTCAGAAGGTGCGATATGTCAAAAGTGACTGTAGTTATTCCTGCTTACAATGCCATGACATATTTGCCAGAAACACTCGACAGTGTATTGAAGCAAACTTTTGTTGACTTTGAAGTTCTGATTGTCAATGATGGCAGTAGCGATCGCATTGTTTCGTGGGCATCAGAAATTACCGATTCACGAGTCAAGCTGATTTCTCAGGAAAACCAAGGCTTATCCGCAGCACGTAATACTGGCATTGTTCACGCTCAAGGAGAATACGTTGCATTTCTTGACGCTGACGATTTGTGGGAACCAACCAAGCTAGAAAAACAGGTTCATTGTTTGGACTCAAAACCTGAAGTAGGTTTGGTATATACCTGGACACTTTTAGTAGATCAACAAGGTAGATCTACAGGTACAGTGACTGCTTCCCATACAGAAGGAAATGTATGGGAAAAGCTGTTACTTGGCGATATTATAGGCAGCGGCAGTTCAGCGATGATACGTCGGATTTGCTTTGAAACTGTTGGTCTTTTTGATACAGAATTATCCAGCATAGAAGATTGTGATATGTGGGTTCGTATTGCAGCTTGCTACCCCCTGGCAGTGATTAAAGAAGTATTAGTTTATTACCGACAACATTTTACAAATATGTCTAGAGATTACAACAAAATGATGCAAAATTCGCGGTTAAAGATTGAGAGAAAATTTCAAAATGTTCCTTTTGAATTGCTATATTTACGACCACGAGCTTATGGTCATGCATTCCTATGGTTGGCATGGAAAATCATATTCGATGGAGGAGATCCTGAGAAAGCGAGGTACTTTTCCCAACAAGCGATTTTACACTATCCTCAAATGAAATACTCTGCTAAGTTCTTACGTTTGCAGTTTGTGCTGATATTAGTCCGCTTATTTGGATCTAATAGTTATACACAGTTGATAAATTTGAGACACAAACTGCGTGGAGGTGTTTTTCAATATCACCAATAATTACTGTATTGCTAGTATCTATTAGTTCGTCCGCTTTTTAAATCGTGCGATCGCTCAAACAGACCATACAGCAAAAGGAACCCAATAATGCCAAAAGTGACTGTGGTTATTCCTGCCTACAACGCTATGGCATACTTGCCTCAAACCTTAGACAGTGTCCTCAAACAAACATTTTCTGATTTTGAAGTACTCATTATTAACGATGGCAGTACAGATAACATCATGCAATGGGCTTCTGAAATCACTGATTCCCGTATCAAGCTCATTTCTCAGCTAAATCAAGGAGTTTCTGTAGCTCGCAATACCGGAATTGAAAATGCTCAAGGTGAATATATTGTATTTTTAGATGCAGATGATTTGTGGGAACCAACCAAATTAGAAAAGCAAGTTTGTTGCCTTGATAATAAACCAGAAGTCGGGCTGGTTTATACGTGGACACTCCTGGTTGATGAAAATGGAAAACCGACAGGTGTTAGATATAACTCTGAGCTTGAGGGAGATGTTTGGCAGCAAATCCTGGTTGGGGATATCGTATGTAGCGGTAGTTCGGCAATGGTTCGTCGAAGTTGTTTTGAAGTGGTGGGAGTGTTTGATCCTGATTTATCTTCAGCCGCAGACTTCGATATGTGGACTCGGATTGCAGCGCACTATCCCTTTACTGTAATCAAAGAGTATTTGCTTTACTATCGCCAGTCCTCTACTAGTATGTCCAAAAATCATCTCAAGATGATGCAAGATTTGCGGATCACATTTGAAAAGCGGTTTCAATCAGTTCCCTTGGAGTTGCTTTATCTCAGGAACGTTGCCTATGCTGGTATGTACCGCACGCTAGCCTGGAAAAGTATGTATGACGGACAGTATGAGGAGGCAAACGCTTATTGTAAACAAGCAATCCTCCACTTTCCTCGCATACGCTACACCAAAATTGTTGTCCAGCTACAATTGGCAATTGTGCTGACACGCTGGTTCGGTTCTAATGCCTATCTAAAGCTAAAAAACCTGAGCCGCAAACTGCGAGGTGATAGTAATACATCGGAGTTTTCGCTCTCTTCTTAAACCTTAATGATTAGATTTTGGATTTGTGGACTCAGCCTTTTCGACATTGATTTAACCATAGCTATGCCACAAGTAACTGTCATTATACCTGCTTACAATGCAATGAACTATTTATCGGAAACGGTGAGTAGTGTGCTAAAGCAAACCTTTACTGATTTTGAAGTGTTAATCATCAATGATGGCAGTACAGATTCCATAGTGACTTGGGCATCAGAAATTATTGATCCGCGAGTTCATCTGATTTCTCAGGAAAACCAGGGATTACCAGGAGCGAGAAATACAGGCATTAGGTATGCACAAGGGGAATACATTGCTTTGCTGGATGCGGATGATCTGTGGGAACCCACTAAGTTAGAAAAGCAAGTTCAATGCTTTCAACAAAATCCAGATGTTGGCGTAGTTTATACATGGACACTCTTAATCAATGAATATGGCAAACCGACAGGCAGAATCTTTGCGTCACAAGCACAAGGCAATGTTTGGAAAGAACTTTTGGAAACGGATGTGATTTCTAATGGTAGTTGTGCCATTGTTCGACGAGAGTGTTTTGAGACGGTTGGTGTGTTTGATCGCACCCTTACTTCGGCAGAAGATTTAGATATGTGGTTGCGTATTGCTGCCCACTACTCGTTTGCAGTCATCAAAGAACCCCTAACGCTTTATCGACAATATTCCAGCAGTATGTCTAAGAACCGTCAGCGAATGTTTCAAAACCTGAGAACAGTTATTGAAAAGGCATTTCAAACGGCTCCTTTGGAGATGCTGTATTTTAGAAATCGAGCGTATGCTAGTATCACGCTTAACCAGGCATGGTGGTCTGTAGATGAAGGTGATTGCGAAACGGGCAGATTCTGGCAGCAGCAAGCGCATTTGCACTATCCACAGATTCAATATTCTGAAAAATACATTCGTTTGAGTATTGCAATTTTCCTGATTCAATTGTTTGGTCGGCATGGTTATGACGGTGTTAGGAATTGGACTCGTTCTATCTATCGAATGGTGTTGAATAGAGGCACGTAACACAGCAGTTGCACAACGCTTCGCATAACACTTTGTTTCCCTGGCTCTAAATTTACCCATTACTATTTCCCGTTACTATATCTGCTAAAAATAGTCAAGCTGTATGAATGATCAAGTTGCTCAATTAATTGATGCTAATGAGTCCCCATTTACTCACCAACCGATGAAAGAACCAGCAGTTGCTTTCCTACTCGCTGCTGACTTAGTTGAGGACTTTTTGGACAGTATCAATGTGTCTCTAGAAACTTTTTGCAGCCAGATGACAGGTGGTTGGCTATTTGGGTATTTTGAAGCGCTGAAAACTGCCCAAGTACGCAGTGTTTTATTTTGTATGTCAACCCGTGTCAGCGAAGTTTTGCGTGTTACTCATCGCCCTACAGGAGCAACCATTTGTTTTCTACCAGCTCCAAAAGTTTACCAAACCTATCGCAAAATCCGTACTGTCCGCCGTCGCGCTTTAAACTTAGAAGGAGAATTTTCTGCCTCAAGTGCGCCGCAATCTCCAAGCCGTCGCTTCACCTTGCTGAAAAACTCAGTTAGTACACTTGGAACCTATTTATCAACACCATTAGGATCGCTGGCGCAGGGACTCCGACGCGAAGGATGTCAGGCAATCCTATGTCAAGAGTATGAGTACGGGCGCTTTGACACTTGTGTACTCTTGGGAAGATTGCTCAATATTCCTGTGTTCGCTACGTTTCAGGGACGTACTTGGGTACAGGGTGGCATTATTGAGTATCTAGTTCGTCCTTTGGCTTTAAGAGCTTGTAAGGGGCTGATCATTAGTAGTCAGGCAGAAATAAAGCGAGTACAAGCAGATTATGCTGTGCAAGGTAGCAAGATTGCCCGTGTTTTCAGCCCCGTAGATATCTCGTCCTGGGGCGTTCCCGATCGCAACAAAACCCGCACCCAACTGGGTATTTCCGCAAAGGCAAAAGTCGTGATTTGGCATGGGCGAGTTGAGATTGACAAAAAAGGACTCGACATTTTACTGGCTGCATGGGAACTGATCTGTGGCGATCGCCCCGATCAAGATCTACGCCTGTTACTAGTTGGAACAGGTAGCGATGCTGAAGAATTTCAGCAGCGCCTCGCGTCTATGCCACTATCAAACATTCTTTGGCGCAACGAGTATATTCAGGATCGCACTTTATTACGGCAATACCTTGCAGTCGCCGATGTTTATGTATTGCCTTCCCGATGGGAAGGATTTCCTGTTGCGCCTATTGAAGCAATGGCTTGTGGACTGCCTGTTGTTGCGGCTGATGCTCAGGGAGTCGCTGATATTTTCGAGAATGGGGAAGCCGATGGCGGATTAGTGGTTCCCAGAGAAAATCCGCAAGCCTTAGCAGCAGCGCTAGGTCAAATTTTGGATAACCAAAATCTAGCTGAGGAATTGGGTAAACGGGCATATCATCGTGTCGAAGCCCATTTTTCACTCAATGCGATCGGGCAGCAACTACGCAGCTTTCTACTCAACCAGTAGCCACCCATGCCCACCATATATTAGAAAGAGTGGGCATGGGTGGCTACTTTCTATATCTAATCCAAAATAGTCCAGTTAATAATGATTACCAGGTTCAAAAAAGTCTTATCAGGTGTATATCTTCGCAATGTCGGCTGGATGGCTGGTGCAGAGCTAGCCAATCGCATTATCCGACTGTCAGGTACTGTAATACTGGCACGAATGTTTAGCCCGCAAGACTATGGGCTAATGGCAATCATCTACACGATGTCTGACTTTGCCAATGTATTTATGCTAAGAGGTGGAATTGGAGCCAAAATTATTCAGGCAGATGAACAGGATGTAAAGGATATTAGCAATACAGCCTACTGGCTCAATTGGATCGCCTGCGGATCGATCTTTATCATCCAGTGTTTTATCGCATTGCTCATTCCTTACTTTTCTCATGACCAACACATCACTCTACCGCTGTGTATCGTTGCCCTTGCCTACTTGGGGTATCCACTTTTTGTCATTCATCTGACCCTACTTGAAAGGGACAATCAATTCAAATCTATAGCAATATGTAACGTTATCATCTCCTTAGTCTCGAACGTTTTCACTGCAATATTTGCCTTGTGGAGGATGGGCATTTGGGCGATCGTTTGGTCAATGCTTATAGCAACACCCGTTTGGATTATCCTCACTTGGAGGTATCACCCTTGGAGACCTCCCCTCCGTTTTAGTCTAGAAAGGCGGCAGGAGGTTCTTGGCTTTGGCAGCAATCTATTGATCAATGATCTGTTGAACAGAGTCCGAGCTAACGTAGATTATCTGATTGTTGGTAGATATCTTGGGATTGAAGCTCTGGGGACGTATTACTTTGCCTTCAATGCAGGTTCGGGGATCACTCTCAACCTTCTTAACACCTTTATGTCCCCTCTATATCCCTATATCTGCGCTGCCAGAAATGACTATCAGCAATTTAGACAACGCTACTTTAGCAGCCTTAAAAAGGTTTCCACAATTCTCGTTCCACTGATTTTATTACAGGCTTCTCTGTCTCCTATCTATATACCAATTATTTTTGGAAAAAAGTGGAGTCCAGCAATTCCCATTCTAATTTTGATTTGCCTTTCCGTTATTCCAAGAATCTATGCTTGGGCATCTTCTTTGTTGTTGAATGCAATCAACAAAACGCGGCTCTCTTTGTACATTAATATTGCATCCACGACTATTTTTATCATTTCTATCTTTGCTGCTGTTCAAGGTGGTATCGTTTGGGTCGCTTTTGCTGTATTTTTCAACACTCTGGTTGTGTCATTCGTGTCCACTTTCTGGACACATCGATTTGCACTACGCAAAGAGCATTTCTTGAATTCGATTGATCTCAGTTAATCGAATCAATATAGAATAAGCTTGAAATTTATTCATTCTGTATAGGTTGATAGTAGCAATAACATATGATGCTGAAAGCAATTTAAATGTCTCTGTTGATATAAATGGACCAAGCGATAGTAACCTAGTGCATTCAACTTTGTATCTCAAAAAATTTCTACATGACGTTTTAGGAAAGCTAGAGCCATTTTCACAGTGCATCTTGTTAGACCATCCCGATCATACTAATGTTGGGGATAGTATGATTTGGTGTGGTGAGCTATTATACCTGGTTGATGTACTCAAAATCAGTATTTCTTATGCTGCAAGTATTAAGACCTTTTCTGAGGAAGAACTAAATAAACAAGATAGTAATTTGCCAATTATTCTAAATGGTGGAGGAAACTTTGGTGATTTGTGGACTAGCTCTCAAGAGTTTCGTAATTACGTTATTTCTAAATACAAAAAACGTCGTATTATCATCTTTCCACAGACTATCTACTTTGCCAATCCAGAGCGACTGACTGAAGCTGCAAACATCTTTAATTCTCACCCGAATTTGATAGTATTTGTCCGCGATTGTTACAGCTACGAAATTGCGAAAAAATACTTTCAAAATTGCCGAGCGATTCAGTCACCAGATCTGGCATTAGAAATGATTGGAATGAGTGTTTTTCTAAAAAACTATAGAAAAAATAACCTAATTCTGTATCACGCCCGCGAGGATAAAGAAGTAAATTTGGGTTTTTCTCCTGAATGCATTCATTTGGATAATTTAGTTATAGAAGATTGGCGATCGCAGAAGTATCAGAGTGAATACTATAAAAATATTTCTAACAACTGGCTGGCACAGCGATCAGCACGGGTATGGCAACGATGGCAAGAGGGAATCATGATTCCAACTGAATGGTTTTCTCGGCAACTGTGGAAATATTTTCATCCTTGCACATCTACATTTAACAAGATGTATAACCCAGCAATCCACCGTAATTCTTGGAGCAATATACATCAAGGTATTTATCAATTTAAAAAATACCGCCTAGTTATCACGAATCGTTTGCATGGACATATCCTCTGTATCCTCATGGGTATCCCTCATATTTTTCTGCCTAACTTGTATTACAAGAATGAGAAGTTTTATGAAACCTGGACATATCAGATTCCTTTTTGTAGATTTGTCAAAGATCCATCTAAAGTCGAAATAACTGCTCAGGAGTTGCTGGCGCTATATTGATTGCCTGGAATATATAGCAATTTTGCGCATCATTCGTGAACAGTAGATGAAGGGGTTTGCCACCCATGCCCACCATTATCAGAAGGAGTGGGCAATGCCCACCCTACGATAAATTTCTAATCTGTGAAGCTTTATAGCTTGGCATCTCGGTTGTAGAGATCAAACAGTGTGTAACACCATCCGTCTTAGTAAACCAGTCTCAAGAAAATTGCACTAGAGAATTATTATGTCTTACCATCTACAAGATTCAAGCTCTACTCCTGAAAATCTACCCCAGCCAGTTCAAGTCGCTGAAGCATTAAGTCAGGAATTGTCCCATGCGAATATCTCAGCGAAGCCAACGATCGCTTTGCTGCCATGTTGCGATCTATTCGAAGACTTTTTCGACACCGTAGGGATGTCCTTTGAAACTTTTTGCAGCGAGTTGACGGGTGGCTGGATGTTTAACTATATTGATGCCCTGCAACTTGCTGGTGTGCGGACAGTGTTGTTTTTCATTTCAAGCCGCGTTTCCGAGACAACACGGTTCACACACGCTGCTACTGGCGCTACGGTATGTATACTACCTGCTCCTAAGCTCTACCGTGCTTATCGTGCTATTCTACGTCAGGCAAGTAGCCTTCAAAAGCGGCTAAAGGCATCAAGTGATACTAAAAGTTCTCAGAGTAATGATATCCATGCCCCTGAAAGTACTCATCGTTCGCTGCTTGTAGCTCTCAAAAGTGGGGTTGGGAGCATAGGTTCTTATCTATCTACACCGTCGGGGTTGCTCGTTGCTGAGTTACGGCGCGAAGGCTGCAATGCTATTTTGTGTCAGGATTATGAGTATGCACGCTTTGACATTTGTGTGCTTTTGGGACGCTTGATAAACCTTCCAGTATTAGCTACTTTCCAGGGGGGCGATCGCCTGCCAAGTTCTTTTGAATATCCTTTTCGCTGGTTGGCATTACGAGCAAGCGCAGGTTTGATCGTTGCTCCACAAATAGAGAGACAGCGGATACGAGCTTTTTATCAAGTTCCACCTGCCAAAGTAGTGCGTATTTTCAACCCGATGGATGCAACCACATGGTGTGCTACCGATCGCAATCAAGCACGGTTGAAGCTTGGTATTCCAAAAGATGCTCAAGTAGTGGTGTATCACGGACGCATCCAGATATGGCAAAAGGGATTAGATATTCTCCTAGAGGCTTGGGATCGGATCTGCCGCGATCGCCCTGATCGAGATTTGCGGCTGCTACTGGTAGGGACAGGGAGTGACGCTGAGCAATTGCACCAGCGCATTGCCGCTATGCAATTAAAGGGCGTAATGTGGATAGACGAATATGTACGCGATCGCAATGCAATTCAACAATACCTCTCGGCTGCTGATGTTTATACTCTCCCATCACGGAAAGAGGGCTTTCCAGTAGCACCGATTGAAGCAATGGCTTGTGGTTTACCCGTAGTAGCGGCTGATGCTGCTGGTATATCGGACATCTTAGAAGAAGGTGAGGCTTCGGGTGGATTGGTAGTACCTCGTGAAAACGCGCAGGCGTTAGCGTTGGCGCTGGGACGTGTTCTAGATGATGAGGCATGGAGGCTTGAATTGGGCAAACGCGCTCGAAGCCGAGCGCAGGAGTGCTTTTCACTTGAAATTATTGGCAAGCAGCTTCGTGACATTCTCACAGTCTAGAAAAAATTTTTCAGATAAGCTACAGATAAATATTTCCTATAGGCAATCGCTAGAAAGGTTGTTAATGATTATTTTTTTCAGTTTTGACTTTCTTCGAGGTTAGCTTTTATGCCAATTATATCGGTTGTAATTCCTGCTTATAATGCTGAACGTACTGTTTTAGAAACAGTTGAATCAGTTCAAAAACAAACCTTCTCAGATTTAGAAATAATTGTAATTGATGATGGTTCGACAGACAGAACCCTAGAGCTAGTGCAAGGTATCACAGATAAGCGCTTAAAAATTTTTTCCTATGATAATGGTGGAGTTGCAACAGCTCGTAATCGTGGAATCTCTCATGCAGGAGGGGAGTTTATTGCTTTCCTTGATGCTGATGACTTGTGGACACCGGACAAATTGGAACTGCAACTTGCAGCCCTGCTACAGAATCCAGAGGCAGGAGTCGCTTACAGTTGGACTTATTTTTTCATAGATGGGCAAGAAGAAATTTCCCCAGGTAAACAATTCTTCTTTGAAGGTAATGTTTATCCTCAGTTAATAGTAGAAAATTTTCTTGCCAACGGATCAAACCCTTTGATTCGCAAAAAAGTTATTGATTCTGTTGGAAAGTTTGACGCTACCTTTTCTCAATGTGCGGATTGGGACTTTTATTTAAGACTAGCAGCTCATTGTCTTTTCGTTTCAGTTCCAAAGCATCAAATTTTTTATCGTCAATCTTTTGGTTCAATGACATCTCAAACATCCAAGATTGATGGCATAGAAAAACAAGTACTGACGATGTTGGATAAGGCATACCAAACGGCTCCAGCAGAATACCAATATCTTAAAAATCAAAGCTTAGCTTGGGTTTACGAGTACTGTACACAACAATATCTGCAATATAGTAACGATATGAGTGGAGTCAATCAAGCAGGACAAAAGTTATGGAAAGCAATTTGTCTGCATCCACAAATTTTGTTAGAAGGTTATGCTCAAAGCCTAATTAGATGGTTAATCAAAAAGTGGATACTAGTACGGCTAACGCCTAGACAAATACTATCAATTTAACATCATATAGACAAGTGGAATTGCGTTAAACGATGAAAATAAAAATCAACACAATTCCAAAATTACACGGTGTCAGCAAAGGAAAACTTATGAAAGTAAAAACAGATTTAACAGCATCAAAACAAGTTAGTCAGCCAGGTTATATGATTCAGTTAGATGCTCTACGAGCATTGGCTGTATTTGGTGTACTGATTGCCCATTTTGCGCCGCCAACGTTTTTTTTTAATTCGGTTTTTCATTCAAGTGAGCTTGGAGTTCAACTCTTCTTTTTACTTAGTGGCTTTCTCATAACTGGTATTTTATTGCAGTGTAGAGAAAGAGTTGACTTAGGTAAACAAGATGTTGGTTACACAATCAAAACATTTTATATACGGCGTTTTTTACGCCTGATGCCAATATATTATTTCTAAGTACAGGACAAAAATTGTAGTGAGTGAAGAAAGTCATCAGATTTCAAGTCTAAATCAGTAAAAATGGAACGAAGATGATCTAAGCCATAACGAAAAATACTCGCTTGCGGTCGTCCATGCTTCTTCACTTTAAGAGGACGATGAGAAGATAACCACTCACCAGTTTTCATCGCCCAACATAAAGCCAAAGCCATCCTCGCTAAAAGTTTACTCAAACGCTGATGGTCAGTAAAATGAGTTGATTCGAGACAAAATCCTCTGGTTTTAAAGTTGCCAAACAGAGTTTCAATTCCCCAACGTCGAGCGTAGTCAGAAATAGCCGTTGTAGGGGAATTGGAAGAAATAATGATTAACAGTTCACCATCATCAAGACGCAATGCGGACACATAAACTAAACGACCCCAAACCCAACGACGACCGGATAGAACTTCCGATTGACCGACTCGGAGATGAGAAAACACAATTGAGGCACAAAGGCTTTTTTGACCGTCATGGATTTTCTGATTGGCTTTAATCCTAAGTCGAAAAGGTATGATGGGGTCAATCATCAAATAGGTTAACCATTCTTTACCAATAAACTCTCTGTCGCCACACAGATAAGCTATTTCTGCATCAGGAAAGATGGCGCGAAACTTACCCTTGCAGGTCCATCCGTTCATCACTGTGAGAATTGCCTTTCTTCTCCAACATCATCCACACCAACGGATAAGCTACTCCTTGATGTACAACGGATATGATGAAAATGTTAAAGCGAGTTTGTCCAAATGACCACTCAGTGCGGTCTATACTTAATACCCAAGGCTGTGGAATATTCATCAAAGCGACAATCAATTTAGCTACCGAGGCATAATCTAAGTCGAATTTCCGAAAAAAACGTTGTAGACGCTTATAGTTTGAGTCAGTTTTCACTTCATTGCGAAATCCTGTAGCTATCTCAACCAAGTTTACTGTTCTAACTCTAATCAGGGCGATTAAAAACAAAGCCAGAAAATTGAGTCGAGCGCCATGCCATCCTAGATGGGCTTTCAAAGTGTCTCGAAGTAAGTTAACGGCGCGTGAGTAGCAATGGAACAGAAATGTACGCTAAGCCCAAAACACGCAATGAGAAAGCATTGTAGCGCTTACCCACCTTTGCCTACTTGGTTACAAGGCGGAATGGCACGAAGAAAAGCTCTGAGGTATACAGGATAAGGACTACAGTTTTTAA
>CAXTYC010000044.1:0-35732 GCA_964248365.1 uncultured Chroococcidiopsis sp.
CATCACTATAATGCGTCTCTCCCTGTGCGTTTATCCTTTCCTATTTAGGACTACCCAGAACACTATGAACGGCTAGTTAAAGTCCTGGCAGACCAAGGTTATCGCGGCGAACTTGAGACTGATTTAGAGGCAGTTTACGATGTTTTGTTAGAGGTGGTGGAACATCTTGGCAAGGGGTTTCAAGTTCAACCAAAGCTAGGAAGTGTCGAACGCACCTGGGCATGGTTAGAGAATGCACGAGCATTAAACCGAAATTATGAGCGATTGCCAGAAAATCATGAGGGCATGATTTATGTTGCGATGAAGAGTTGATGCTACGGCGACTGGGATACAATCGCCGAAACTGGCACAAGAAGAGGGCAAAACATTCATTTACAAACATTCTCTTAAGCTTGCTCCAAAACTGCAAGGGGAGCGCCCACTGCTATGAGATAGTATACGTAGGGTAAGCAACCGCCGCTCCCCGCCTCCTTGCATTTCATTCCAGAACAGCACAAGCGCTGCTTCACAATCATCTTACATGCAACTTCAGTCACTCCTGAACCGAGCGGCAAGCTTTCTTGCAAGTGCTGGGCGTATTTCTTTAACTCTCGATTTTACATCATTTCCGCATTTGAGCAGCCAAAATCTGTTAAGCAATGTTTCGCCACCAGTATCAAAATTGCGGAAGACCCCAAGTAGATCCCCAAGAGCAACCCAAAGTTCTTGATACTAAGGCGAGTTCTCCATTTTAGGGCTAGCCATCCCAGGGCTGTGATAAATGCCCAACCGCCCACCAGAACGTGAAATGAAGTTGCCAGTCCTAGCATTAAAGCCATTGGGCGATAGTAACCCTTCAGCATCAGTCCAATTGCCAACAAAACTAAACCGTAGGCAACCAACTTGGCTTCAAGTCCGCCTATCAACCATTCAAATGCAGCAGCCCCTTGGTCATGATTTATGTATACAAACAGACCAACAGCTAGCAATAGTAATGGCAAGTTGAGGTTCAGTCTCTGACCTATGAGAACTAGCCCTGAAGCTACTAGCCCGTAGCATATTAACCGCCCTAAGATAGAGGTTGCTAGAAACCCCCAGGCTACTATCAGTTTGCCAAATAATGTTTCAAATAGCAGCCGATAGCCAGGTGGCTGGTTAAGATACCAATCTTCAGGAATCCAGCTTGAGTCAGCGTACTGATGAGCCAAGGGTAAGACATCAACTTCATTTGTACTGCCCATATTACTGTCTGGCAGGAATTTGAAACTGAGGAATGCTATTACTACTAAAACTCTAAATCCTGCTCCATCTAAGTTTGCGTTATTCTGCTGACGGGGTGACAACCGCACTAGAAGCTGCCCCAGATCAGAATTAGCCTAACTTGCGGTAAAAAAAGATGGGGCAGCTATTGTCAACAAGCCCCATCGGATAAAAATGCTTCCTGTATTCTACCAAACCTGTTTTCAACGTCAGCTAAAAGACACTCAATACTTAACCCTACAAATTTTAGTTTTCCTGCGGCAAATTCATAAACAAGTAAGTATTGAACTCCTATCTACTTTGATGCCCTACTTGGTATTATTCGAGAGTAGACGACGCTGTGTTCAAAGATTTCTCATGCTGCCGATACTTAAGATTGAGTTGCTGTGGTTTCCCCTGATTAAATATATCTTGAGAACTTGGTTAAAAAAGACAAGAGTCTTAGTTCTGGCGATTGATAGAACACAATGGCGGGATAAAAATATCTTCTTTGTTAGTTTGATTTGGGACAAAAGAGCAGTGCCATTATACTGGCAGATTTTGGACAAGAAAGGCAGTAGCAACTTGGGAGAGCAACAAGCATTAATACGTCCAGTACTGCGATTGTTAAACAATTACAAAATCATTCTCTTGGGAGATAGGGAATTTGGCAGTGTCAAACTAGCTAGCTGGCTCCAACAAAAGAAAGTCAAGTTTGCTCTTAGGGTTAAGCAAGAGCGATATATCCAGCAAGAGGGAGAATTATTCCAGCGATTAAGCTCTCTTTTGTTTAATGCTGGGAACATCCTTTTATTTAGCAGGGGTTCAAGTCACAAAGCAAAAAGGATTTGGCAAGTTTGATCTTGCTGGGTATTGGCAACGGAAGTATCGCCAAAATCAAAATAATGAAGGTTGGTATCTTCTGACTAATTTAGGCAACAAGGGAAACTGCTTTGTCTGCCTATAGAAAGCGCAGTGGGATAGAAGCCATGTTTAAAGACTGTAAAACAGGAGGCTATAATTTGGAAACAAGTCATGCCGCAAACCAGCGATTGATGAGTTTAATTCTATTAATAGCAGTTGCTTACAGTTGTACCATACTTGCTGGCAGAAAAATTAAACAAATGGGGTTTCAAAAGTACATGGGTCGTCTCAAAGAGTTAGGACGGACAACTAGACGACACAGCAGCTTTTGGGTGGGATTATACGGGCATTTATGGATACCTGGAATGGATTTTTTCTCCACTTTAGTCACCCAGTTAATGTTTATAAGACGCAATAAGCTCCCTTGTTTTCAGCGAGGTATGAGGGCTATGTCCTTGATTCAGTCTGCCTTCTAGCCTTGTTGCCACCCCGTCAGGCTTCATACCCAGATCTTTCGACACACAACCAGTATTCTCAAAACAAGCCTGACTTAATTTTTTGTCGCCATATTGCTGAGTGTATTTTTTGTCGCCAATTCCAAGCCTTCAAGGGAGGATATCTGCGCATTTTCGAGGGCTCTTTTAAAAAGGCTGTCTCATTTTTTTATGTCGGATGGCTCCTGGGAATAACAATATAGTCGGAGGGGATAATAAAGGGAGCGGTATTTTATTTCTTAGCTTCCTCCTTAGATGGTCTTCAACCCTAGCCGCGTTTGGTCACCGCAAAAGAACCGCACCCCTCCATTCCAACCCATGACACTTGAGGCTATCACTACAAGCATTGTTAAGTTCTCACAGAAGTTTTTTTATATGCTTCCATCCGTTCGGTTGACTGTTCTTTGCTTACCAAGCGGAACTAGAGGTGATGACTGTAATCGATAATGCACCAGTTGATGCACGGTTTTATATTTTGCCCAGATGCCCAACTGTGTCCCCTGCCAATCACAGATCTCTTGGTAGCTATCAAATCCTTGGGGTTCTTGCAAGCGTTTTTCCAGTGCCGCTTCTGCCCAATTAGGAATTGCTCTAGGACGATCGCAGCTAGTCCTGTTCCTCTCTAACAACCCATCTAATCCGTTGTCCCGATAACGCCGCAACCACTTGCTCGAGCGTCACTCTATGCCTACCCAATAGCCTTGCTGCATCCTCTACTATTTTGGCCCCACTTTTGAGCAAGTACAGCAGTTGAATTCTTTCTTTGCTTGAGACAACTTTTTGCTGCCTCAACAACTGTTTGAGGTCGTCAAGACTCTCTTGAATCTCTACTTTGTAAATCCCTGCCATTGATGCTTCAATTGAACTTCATTTCAAATCTATAGCATCTGTATCCCTTATTTCAAGAATTGGTATTATGGCTACCACATTTGTGGAATCTGCAACCATCGAAATGTGATTGGGTAGCTGTAGATGAAGCTCAGGATGTTTCACCCGCGCAGCTAGACTTAATTTTAAAAATGCGCGGTCGAGGTGGAAGAATGATATGGGTAGGAGATAAAAATCAAGCGATTTTTGGATTTGCTGGGGCTTTAAGTGATTCTATAGATCGCATCATTGAAGCAACACACGCAATCGTTCTTCCCTTGAGTATTTGCTATCGCTGCCCAGTTAGTCATATCAAATTAGCTCAAGAGGTAGTGCCTTCTATTGAACCCATTTGGGATCTAGGTACTCGCTAAGCGCTTGAGCATTAATCGGATGAAGCACAGATTGAGCTTTGCCGTCGCATGATTCAAGCTACGTTCAAAGTTCACAGGCCAAGCTCTTACACCGCTCCATCCAAGCATTCGAGCGCTCAATGATCCACCGAGTTGCAACTGGAACAAATCCTATTTTGCTAAGGGCTGCTTTTTCGGCTTTGGTGGGCTTGGGAGCCAGTTGCCAGCGAATCTTCGTCATGATTTGCGGGTAGAGGGCTTCTAATGCTTTCAAACAGCGGATTGGGATGAATGCCGTGGTCAAGCAAGATGGTGATTTTCGGAATGTTGACGGGTTTGCTGCGAAAGTAGTCCAAGTGGTGGCTGAGCATCTCAATCAAGCCTTGGTCGTCGGTGACATTTGCTTTGGTACAGTGTGTGAAAAACGGCAATCCCAAGGTATCGACTGCAAGATGCCGTTTGATGCCGTTAGTGCATTTGTAATGACAAAATCCTTTCGACTCGACACTGGCATTGCACGTATTCTTCACGGCTTGCGAGTCGATAATTAGTAGTCGCGTCCAGTTCGGTTTTTTTTCGCCTGTTGCCGTACCTGTGCGTGTAGTGCATTCATTACCTCATCCAACACACCTTCAACAGCGCCATTGTTTGTAGTGCCAGAAAACGGTGGAGTAGGGCGGTAAGTCCTTGGGCAAGTCACCCCAATTACAACCGTTCTTGAGTTGATAGAACACCCCATCTAAAATTTGTCGCGTCCACGTGGGCGGTCGGGTTTGCTTCCTTCTGGGTAGAAGAGGTTCAATGATTTCCCACTCAAGGTCAGTTAAGCTACTGGAGTACGGCATTTATTTTTGATTTTAGCCGCTCTCAAACAGATCCCAAATGGGTTCTATTGAGAGCGCACCTGATGCAATATCCGGCATTGTTGAATATATTCCTTATGAGAAAGTGCATTCAACCGTTGCTGAAGGGGATTTAATAATCTCCCGCTGCACAGCTCCGGTTGTGAAATTATGCATCGAGTTAATTGGTAAAAAGATCCCAGCACGAGTACGGGGTAGGGATATAGGCAAAGCCTTAACGGCAATAGTCAAAGAGGTAGCAAATCTACACGGTTTTGATTTTAAGCAATTTGGTTTCGCCCTAAAAACTTATGAAGATGAAAAGACTAGCAAGCTTCAAGGAAAAAGGAATTTTGAAAATCAGCTCGAATCATTGCGATCTCGCATTAACGGAATTAGGGCTTGCTATGAGGCATTCAATAGCGACAATGTAGAAGATTTCTGCGCAAAGATCGAGGGATTATTTTCAGATAGCCGTAGTTCGGTTGTACTATCTGTTGTCCACCGAGCCAAGGGATTAGAAGAGCGACGAGTTTTTATCCTACGCCCCGATCAGCTGCCACTATGTTGGCAGAATCAGCACTCGTGGGAATTGGAGCAAGAATACAACTTGAAGTATGTAAGCCTTACACGTGCAAAAGAGGCTTTGTTTTTTATTAAGGAGGAAAAGCCGATCAAGATCAACCCAGACGAAGTTGATGACGGGTTCTAGGCTCGATTCTAGACTTTTGAATAACAAACAAAACGCTATGAGATGCAAAATTTTTCTGATGAACAACTAGAGCTGCTACGGCAGCGGCTAAAGGAGATTAGGATAGCGGGGAAGTGGTTATAAGAGTATAGGATCAATGCCCCTGTAACTGTTAGCGTAGCATTAAGCGCTTGCTACAACTGGCTGGATCAGCAGGAAACTAAGACGGTCGCAATAGGTAAGAGGATTAAAACACAAACAAATAGCGGCGGCTAGAATTTGTATCAATATTGTATCAGATTTGTATCAACTTCTTGTATCAGTCTAAAAAACATTGCTGTATATAGTTTTGTAGTTGGGCTGTTAACCGATTGGTCGTAGGTTCGAATCTTACCTGGGGAGTTAATTTGTCTAGGGTTAAATATTTGGCATGATGACGCAAGGAAGCAGGGGAGCAGAGGGGATACTTACCACTTTTCTACTCGCCACTTAAAAAACAGCAGACTCTAGTTAGCCTTTGAGCAGTGACTCGCCGCCATCAATCCAAACTTCAGTACCAGTAATATGACTAGAGGCTTCCGAGGCAAGGAATAGCACCAATTGTGCCACCTGTTCTGATGTTCCTGGCTTGCCATCAGTCAACGGGATCTTGCCTTCAGGAAACTCAACAGGTTCTGTGATTTCCTCTAAATCCCGCCGTTGGGTGTTTTCGTCAATATTTGTCTCGATCGCACCTGGACAAATTACATTGACACGAATGCGATTTTGTGCTACCTCTAGGGCAACCATTTTAGTAAAGGCAACCTGTGCCGCTTTGGTACAAGAGTAAGCAGTTGCACCAGTATTGCTGAAAATGCGTGTACCGTTGACCGATGAAGTAATGATTACCGATCCACCTTGCCGTTTTAAGTAAGGTACAGCATATTTAACTGTCAAAAATGTGCCTGTGAGATTAATATTTATAGTTTTGTTCCACTCTTGGGGTTCTAATTCCTCCAAAGATGCCCAAACACCATTGATACCAGCGTTAGCAAAGACAATATCCAATCTTCCCCATTCGTCAATGACTTTTTGTGTTGCTTGCTGCATCTGTTCTGGTTGGGAAATATCAGCAAGAAGGGGAATTGCTGCACCACCATTTGTCTGAATTTGAGTCAGGGTTTCGTTCAATTCATCCTCAGATCTTCCCAGGAGGGCAACTTTTGCTCCTTCTTTCGCCATCAACTGGGCGGATGCCTTACCAATGCCAGAACCTGCACCTGTCACCAGTGCTACTTTGTCTGCTAGTTGCATAACAATCCTTTCATTGAATTACAAAGGCGGTAATTGGTAATTGGTAGTTGGTAGGGGCGGGTTTCAACGAGTTATCTGGAGGTTCACAAGTATGTCTAATAAACCTGCCTGTACGGTAATTGGTAGTTGGTATTTCCCCCTACTCCAAAACGAACTACGAGCTACTCCCTTTTCCTTTACCTATTACCCATTACCGATTACCCATTACCCAGCTTGATATCCTTCAACTTCATAACCTGCGGCTACGATCGCCTGTTTGATTGTCTCTTCAGAAGCTGCTGATTCTACTATTACTGTCTTAGCTTGTACATCCACATTTACCTTTGCATCTGGTTCCATTGTGTGGATAGTTTCAGTAATCGTTTCTGCACAACCATCACAGCTAATATCGGGAACTTTGAGTTTGAGCGCCATAGTAAAACTCGGTAAGTCTATTTATTCAAACTTTAATTCTACTGAGCAAATGTGCGATCGCTCATTACACCCCAGCTAGATTATTGTCAGCATATTTGATTGAGTGGCTGTAACTCGAACCAAAATGCGAAAATATATAAAAATGATGAATTGGTAGTTGGTAGTTGGTAGTTGGTAAAAGGGAAAAGGGAAAAGGGAAAAGGGAAAAGGTAATTTCCCCCCAGCAGTATTCAGATCCCCTGATTCCCCCTCTCCTTTGATTCCCCTGAACCCACTCTCCCCCAGCTCTCTTCTAGCCCCTAGCCCCTATTCCCTATTCACTATGCAGTATCTCAGCGGTAACGAAATACGAAGCAAATTCTTAGACTTTTATGCACAACGAGGACATCAAGTTCTCCCCAGTGCTTCGCTTGTGCCAGAAGATCCTACCGTACTATTGACGATCGCGGGGATGCTGCCATTTAAGCCGATCTTCTTAGGACAGCGATCGCCTCTTTTCCCACGCGCTACTACATCCCAAAAGTGCATCCGTACCAATGATATTGAAAACGTAGGACGCACGGCAAGGCATCACACCTTTTTTGAGATGCTGGGTAATTTCAGCTTTGGTGATTATTTCAAAGAACAAGCGATCGCCTGGGGATGGGAACTATCAACACAAGTTTTTGGTTTACCCCCAGAACGCCTTGTTGTCAGCGTCTTTGAGGATGATGACGAAGCTTATGCAATTTGGCGCGACAAAATTGGCATTCCTGAAGCTAGAATCAAGCGAATGGGAGAGGATGATAACTTTTGGGTATCTGGTGCTACTGGTCCTTGTGGTCCCTGCTCAGAAATATACTACGATTTCCACCCCGAACGCGGTGATGAAAATATCGATTTAGAAGATGACACCAGATTTATCGAGTTTTATAACTTGGTGTTCATGCAATATAATCGGGATGCGGAAGGTAAGTTGACACCCCTTACTAGCAAAAATATTGATACTGGCTTGGGGTTGGAACGGATGGCGCAAATCCTTCAGAAAGTGCCAAATAACTACGAAACCGATCTGATTTTCCCAATTATCAAAACTGCGGCTGAGATTGCAGGAATTGACTACGCCCAGAGTGACGAAAAAACCAAAGTTTCTCTAAAAGTGATTGGCGATCACATTCGTGCTGTCGTTCACATGATAGCTGATGAAATCCGCGCCTCAAATGAGGGGCGGGGTTATGTGTTGCGGCGGTTGATTCGGCGCGTTGTACGTCATGGGCGACTGATTGGAATTTCTGGGGAATTTACACCCCAGGTAGCAGAAACAGCGATCGCCTTATCTGAATCTGCCTATCCCAATGTAAGACAACGGGAAGCACAAATTAAAGCTGAGCTGCAACGCGAAGAATCACAGTTCCTCAAAACTCTGGAAAGAGGCGAGAAACTGCTCGAAGAAATTATTCAACAGGTGAAACAGCGATCGCAAACCCAAATTAGTGGTGAAAGTGCTTTTACTCTTTATGACACCTATGGCTTCCCACTGGAACTAACTCAAGAAATCGCCGAAGAAAATAACCTCACAGTTGATGAGGCTGGTTTTGAGGCGGAAATGGAAAAGCAGAGAGAACGCGCCAGGGAAGCACACGAAACTATCGATTTAACTGTGCAAGGTTCCCTAGACTCCCTGGCAGACTCTATTCATGCTACAGATTTTGTCGGTTATCAACAACCAGCAGCGACGGCAAAAGTCGAAGTGTTACTGGTAGGCGGAGAATCGGTAGAGTCAACAGAAGCAGGGACAGATGTGCAAATTGTCCTTGACAAAACACCATTTTATGCTGAGTCGGGAGGACAAATAGGCGATCGCGGTTACATCTCTGGCGACGCTGTATTAGTTAGAGTTGAAGATGTGAAGAAAGAATCCGATTTCTTTGTACATTTCGGACGTATTGAACGCGGTACACTCCGAGTAGGAGATATTGTCACCGCGCAAATCGATTCTTCCTGTCGTCGTCGCGCTCAAGCCAATCATACCGCCACTCACTTGCTACAAGCGGCATTAAAGAAAATTGTTGATGAATCGATCTCGCAAGCAGGTTCTCTTGTTGCCTTTGATCGCCTGCGGTTTGACTTCAACTGTCCTCGTGCTTTGACACCAGAGGAAATACAACAGGTAGAGTCACAGGTAAACACTTGGATTGCCCAGTCTCATTCTGCCGATGTTTCCATCATGCCACTAGCCGAAGCCAAGGCAAAGGGTGCGATCGCCATGTTTGGGGAAAAATATGGTGAACAAGTGCGAGTGCTAGACTTTCCAGGTGTGTCGATGGAATTGTGTGGTGGTACTCATGTCAACAACACCGCTGAAATTGGTGTGTTTAAAATTATCTCCGAAGCTGGGGTAGCTTCTGGAGTGCGACGAATTGAAGCTGTCGCAGGATTAGCAGTTTTGGATTACTTAAATGTACGCGATAAAGTGGTTAAAGAGTTGAGCGATCGCTTTAAGGCAAAACCTGAAGAATTACCAGAAAGAATTACCAACTTACAAAACGAACTCAAAACTACCACTAAGGAACTCGAAACAATTAAAGCACAACTTGCCCTTGCTAAATCTGAATCATTGCTATCGTCAGCCGAACAATTCGGTAATTACAAAATCTTGGTTGCAGATTTGGGACAAGTCGATCCAGAATCTCTCACTCGTGCGGCTGAACGGTTACTGCAAAAACTGGGTAATGGTGCTGTAGTGTTGGGTTCTGTTCCCTCGCCTGGTAAGGTAAGCCTTATAGCAGCTTTTAGCCCAGATGTCAATAAGGCTGGTTTGCAAGCTGGGAAATTTATTGGAGCGATCGCCAAAATCTGTGGTGGCGGCGGCGGTGGACGACCAAATCTCGCGCAAGCGGGTGGACGGGATGCAAGTAAGTTACCAGAAGCCTTAGAAAGCGCTCGGATGCAGTTGCGATCAGCTTTGAGTTAATCTTGAGGGTGGGCATTGTCCCACCCTACGAATTAATTAATAATAATTTATAAGTATGAATTGAATGAGTTAATAGTAAAAAAATGCTCTAAAATAAAAAAATATCAGGACTTACGCAGCGGTTAAGCTCAACTCCAATAGAATAATTAAACGAACCGCACTCGTCGCAAAGGGCGCGAAGAAAGAATAGAAGAATGCGTAAGTTCTATGGATGCAACACCTAAAGAAATTGGAATATATGAAACATTGGATGGTAAATGTCCTTTTAGAGAGTGGTTAAATTCTTTAAAAGATATTAATGCTAAAGCTAAAATCCTCAAAAGGATTGAACGGATTAAATTAGGAAACTTAGGAGATTATAAAAGCGTTGGCAAAGGTGTTTGTGAGCTGAGAATAGATTGTGGTGCAGGATATAGAATATATTTTGGGCAAGTAGGTAACACTATAGTAATTATTTTATGTGGCGGTGATAAAAACACTCAAGATAAAGACATAATTGCAGCACAGGAATATGGGGAAGATTACAACAGGTAATGTAATGGGTAAAAGTATTAGTTTTGATACTTTCTTAATTGAAGAATTTTTGCAAGATTCAGTTCAAGCGGAAGCTTATTTGAAAGAGGCGATATCTGAAGGCGACTTGGAATTACTACAAATGTCAGTAGAAAATTTAATGAAAGCAGGCTACGAAAGTTTTACAATTCATCCAAAAGATTTGTTTGAGAATACTAATATTCAATTAAATTAGGTAGGTGGGCATTGCCAGACTATGAATTAATTAAAAGGAATAGACTGTAGGGTGCTTAAATTCCTAAATCCTTGGAGTCATACCAATGACCACACAAATACAATCTCCCAATCAGCCAGATCTGATCTATCCAGAAAGTGATGGTCAGCCGATGGCAGATAATACTAAACAGTTTCGCTGGATTGTCACTATTAAAGAAGGGCTAGAATGGCTGTTTCAAGATGATCCAAATGTGTTTGTAGCTGGGGATTTGTTGTGGTATCCCGTACAAGGCGATAATATCACCTGTGCTGCACCTGATGCAATGGTTGTCTTCGGTAGACCTAAAGGAGACAGAGGTTCTTATCAACAGTGGAAAGAAAATAATATTGTGCCACAGGTAGTGTTTGAAGTTCGTTCGCCAGGTAACACTCAAACAGAATTGGATAAGAAGCTGGTGTTTTACGATCGCTACAATGTAGAAGAATATTATTTGTATGACCCTGATAAAGGTGATTTAAGTGGCTGGCTTCGCACAGGTGATAGGCTAGACGTAATTGAGCCAATGTCAGGTTGGGTTAGTCCTAGATTGGGTGTGAGGTTTGAATTGTCTGGATGTGAACTTGAGCTTTATCGACCTGATGGGGAAAGGTTTGCTACATATGTAGAGTTAGCAGCTTTGAGAGAACAAGAGCGAAGAGATAAAGAACAAGCAATGCAACAGCTAGAACAAGAAAGAGCGCGCTCGCAACAACTAGCAGATAAACTACGGGAATTGGGTATTAATCCTGATGAACTACAATAAAGCTACGACAAGGCAGCGATCGCCACATCCCCCTTACATCACACCAGTATATATAAAAACGAGTAGAGAGTAAACAATGGGTAGAATCAATCCTTACAACCTACAGATGCAAATTACTCGGATGTTTGAGCAAGGACAATCATTCTTTGCGACAACAAAAGTACAGGATTGGTTGAAAGAACGTAATCAAAATCCAGCAGACTATGATATAATTTTCCATCAAAAACCTGCTCCTCCAGGCTCAAATCAGGTAATTGCGATTGAAATAGAACTGCGTCGCAAAGATGGACAGCCTGTGGATCAGTGGTTGCAAGAACAAGCTAATCTTCAAGCTTGAAGCTAATGGCTAATGAGAAAGGGAGCAGGGAGTAGGGGAAAAACCTTCTATGACATCCGATCAAGCTCAAGCAGGTTGGTAGAAAAAAGTATTTGCATGGCTGATGGCTCAAGGAATGGCTGAATATGAGCAAGCAGTGAGCGATCGCAAGCAAGCCTTGTTTTCCCAAGTAAATGGAGATGTATTAGAAATTGGTCCTGGTGCTGGTTCCAACTTACGCTATTATCCAAAAGACATTCACTCGATTGGAGTTGAACCTAATCCATATATGCATTCCTATCTGCAACAACAAGCAGAAAAGTAAAGAAAGGAAAGAAAAAACTCTACAAGGTAGGTAGAGCAATGGACGATCGAATTACAAATCCTGAAACATTTGGCAAGAGATGCCTACCCAACAGTAGCAATCGTAGATGAATATTGTGCAGAGTATAAAGACCTGTTCAAAGAAGTAAGAAATTATGAATGCTTCAAATATTTACATTTAGGGATAATATCACCAATAAAAAGAAAATCACTACCAGAAATAGCCAAAGTAGTAAGTATAAACTCGGCACAATCATTACATCATTTTCTAGCCAATTCAGAAGAGTCAGTCTCAAAATTAAAGAGCCGAAGATTAAATAAGTTAAAGAGAGCATTAAATGGTCAGGCGATAACCGTAGTAATAGATGAGGGGGATAGGAAAAAAGGTAACTCGACAGATTATGTAGCAAGACTTTATCTAGGAAGCGTAGGGAAAATAGATAATGGAATAGTCACAGTTAATGCCTATGGAGTTTATGACAAGATAACATTTCCATTATGTTTTAAGGTATTTAAACCGAAGGGGACGCTAAAAGAAGGAGATAAATATAAAATAAAAATAGAGTTAGCGTCAGAAATTATTACCTCATTAATTAATCAGGGATTTAATATTGAACTGGTACTAGCAGATAGTTTGTATGGTGAGCAAGTTTGCCGGACGGAAGCTTCCGTTCCGGCAATGCGTGAAAGTAGTGAATTCATTAAAAAACTCAATGAATATAAATTAGCTTATGTTGTAGCGATTTCGTTGTAATCATGGAGTCTGGCTGCCAATCGATTTACTAATTTCCAACATATTGAGAAGTGGTGGGAGATTATTTTTTGTGTTTATACCATGATTAGCTTAAATTCTCCAGCTTTTTTAGCTTTAACTCAAACAAGTGATACACCACAGATAAAACAAACTAGCTCTGTCAATTTTTCTGATCATCAACAATGGAATCATGGTTCTGGATGGAAGAATACTTTAAATAATCTTCGTCTAATTGTCCAACCGCTTTCACTATTTTGGTTAGTTTATCCCTGGATAAATATTTTTCATAATTCCGATTTATTTCTAGGTATCAATCATTTAATTAACGCAATGAATCAATTTAAACCCTGTTACGCTTCTGGATAATTTTACTTGTTTACTATTTTCTCACTTCGGAAAGTGACAAAAAAGAAATAGCAACTAAATGAGGGGCTAGAGACTAGGGCGTGTCTGCAAAGTAAATTTTGTGAATATTTTTTACGAAAACTGACATCTTGCGGGAAAAGAAAGACGTAGCCTTGAGGTAATATTCACAAGCTCAAAATCAATGATTTTGTAGTTTGCAGCGCCTTATTAAGAAATAAGAAGTAATAGAAAATATGAAGCGGCTAATTGTATGTTGCGATGGAACTTGGCAAAAATTGTCTAGTCCGTATCCAACTAATGTAGTCAAAATTGCCCAAGCTATCAAGCCGAGCGACAGCAATGGAATTCCTCAAATTATCTTCTACGATGAAGGTGTTGGAGCAGGGAATCAAGCAGAAAAGCTGCTTGCAAGAGCTGACAAGATTCTTGGTGGTGCTTTCGGAATAGGTATCGACAATAACATTCAGGATGCATATCGCTTTCTTTGCCTAAATTATGACATTGGAGACGAGATTTACCTATTCGGTTTTAGTCGAGGTGCTTACACTGTACGGAGCCTTGCTGGATTAATTCGTTGTGTAGGAGGTTTACTGCTGCGTAAAAATATCCGCGAAGCACCTTACTTGTATGAGATGTATCGCGATCGCCAACTCACATTGAAAGAGAAAGAGAAATTCCGCAAAGTACCTAGAATTCCAAAAATAGGAATATATAGTTCTGTGGCAGAGGAGGTTTATAAAAAGCAAGAGCAGCTTTATAAAGAATGCCTCAACGAGGCTCACCAAATTTATTGCGAGCGGAGCCTTCTTTCATTAGAAGAAGCACAAGACAATCCAGATTCAGAAAAAGCACAAAAGGACTTGCAACAGAAAGAAGACAAAGTTCGACAATTATTGAGGCGCTATCAAATTCCAGAGCTAGATGATAAGGAGAGTAGACGCGAGGTCAAGATTACTCTATTAGGATGCTGGGATACGGTTGGAGAGCTAGGCGTACCAGATGAAATTCCTTTCCTGAGTGAATGGGTGAATGCAAAATATAAATTTCACGATACCTACCTAAGTTCAATTATTGAACACGCCTTGCACGCTGTAGCAATTGACGAGATTCGCAAAGTCTTTAATGTCAGCCCAATGCAGCAAAAAAATCCTAAATCTACAAATCAAACGCTACACCAAGTATGGTTCCCAGGTGCTCATGGCTGTGTTGGTGGCGGTAGTTGGAATGAAACTGGGCTATCGAATGCAGCTTTAGAATGGATGATGCTTCAAATTACCGCTCTGGGTCTGAAGCTGGAGTTCGACAGGACGGCTGTTGAAGGTGGTATTAACCCCGAATATTGGGCTGCATTCGACAATGAACCTGATGAATTTTATCAATTAACAGGGAAACATTGGCGCGACATCATTGGTATCTCTGATTCAGAACTTGCTAAATTCCATGAGAGTGTAAAAAATCGCTGGCATCATGCCTTTGACCAAGATAAACCTCCTACTGAACTTTATCGACCAGAAAATCTTGAGGAATATATTAAAAAGTATCCAAATAATTTTCAAGACTGGAAAACAACGACCTAGGGGCTAGAGCAATTTTGGGGATCATAGATTTTGGATTTTGGATTGGGAACTGTCCCATTTGCTTCCCTTTGCTCCCTTTTGCCCTCTGTGTTCCCCCTTGGGCGAAACCACAAGAAAATTGGGCAATCGGGCGCAAAAAAGTTGCCCCTAATTTGTCAACAAGTAAGATCAATTGCAAATATGGCAACTTTTTTGCCCACCATCAGCTTTACGCACCTCGTCCAAACGTTAACCGCATTTGAGGATAAGGAATTTGGCGAAGAGAAATAAAGCGGGGCTTATTTTGGGAACGATTAGTCGAGGAGGAATGTAGATTAATCGATGAAGCCCCGCTTTATTTCAGGTCCTGACCACACACGCCCAATTTTCTATAATTTCACGATTACCCTGCTGCCTCAACGGGTATTCTCACCACCGAGCAAGTAATTGCGTCCTGCGAGGTTTCCAACTACGGCAATTAATTCGGAGGGATCTACTGGCTTAGCAAGGTGGATTTGAAAACCAGCCAACAAAGCTTTTTGACGATCTTCAGCACTAGCATAGGCTGTCAGCGCTACAGCGGGAATGTGTTTTTCTAGCTTGCCATCGTCCGCCCTCAGTTTGCGAATTAGGGTGTAACCATCTTCGTGGGGCATCCCAATATCGCTTACCAAAACATCCGGCTGCAATTTCTTGACGGCTTCGAGCGCTTCCCCAGCTGAAGCTACAGTTGTCACTTCGGCTCCACACTGTGCAAGCACTGTAGCAATTAACTCCCGTGAGTCCGGCTCGTCATCGACAACGAGTACTTTCAAGTTGGCTAGTGTTGGAGTTAGGGGCGACGGCGCAGGGGCGAGTGTTAAGTTCTGCGCTTGCTCTTTTTGCTGTGGCTCAGGAGTTGGTAGGCGACTAACAGCTGCGATGGGTAGCTCGACAATAAATGTAGCCCCCTGTCCCACTCCTTGACTTTTTGCACAAACATTGCCGCCGTGCAATTCTACCAAGTGTCGGACAATAGCTAATCCTAAGCCAAGTCCCCCATGCTCTCTGGTAATTCCGGCATCAGCCTGACGGAAGCGATCAAAAACATAAGGCAGAAACTCTGGCTTTATACCCAGCCCTGTGTCACTTACTTCGATGTGGACACAGGAAGCAGTTATATCAAGGCGAACCTCTACTCGTCCTCCCTTGGGTGTAAATTTAACTGCATTAGAGAGCAAATTCCAAAAGACTTGCTGCAAGCGGTTAGGATCACCCAAAACCATAAATTGAGAGTCGCTGGGTAATTGGTAATTGGTAATTGGTGATTGGTAGTTGGTAAAGAGTAATTGGTAATTGTTCTGATCTCCCTGAGCCTCCCCAGATCGCCCAATTACAAGAGGGTAATTTACAAACTCAAGCGTTATCCCCTTAGCTTGGGCTGCTGGTTGTACGGTTTCAATTGCGGCAACAATTATTGGTATCACTTCTACCAGACGGGTTTTCAGGCTGAGTTTGCCTGTAATAATCCGCGATACATCTAGCACATCTTCAATTAGCTGTGCTAGCGATCTGGTATTGCGGTCAATTGTCTCCAATGCCTTAGTGGTGGTAGCTTCATTAAACTTGCGGGTACGCAGTAGCTGAGTCCAGCCCAGCATAGCATTCAAAGGAGTACGAAGTTCATGGGAAAGGGTGGCGAGAAACTCATCTTTCATGCGGTTTGCTGCTTCCGCCTCGGCTCTTGCTGAGTGTTCACGCTCTAGCAGCTGTTCGCGTTCCTCCTCTGCTTGCTTGCGATCGCTAAAGTCGCGCATTATTTTAGCGAAACCTTGTAGCTGCCCAGAGGAATCGCGTAAAGATGTCATGATGCCACTTGCCCAGAAACGGCTGCCATCCTTACGTATGTGCCAGCGTTCGTCCTCAGCCTGCCCTTCAGTCGATGCCGTATTCAGTTCTTCTTTGTCCGCACCTTGCTGGAGGTCTTCAGGTGTAAAAATTATAGAGCCTGATTGTCCCAAGATTTCTGCTTCCTGATAGCCTAAAATCTTTTCTGCCCCCGCACTCCAACGGACAACACGAGCGTTGGTGTCGAGGAGGAAAATTGCGTAATCCTGCACGTTCTCCAGCAACATACGGAAGCGAGCTTCACTACCGCGCAGCTCTGCCTCGATTTGCTTGCGCTGGGTAATGTCGAGTTGAGTTCCCCACGCTCGTAACAAAACGTTATTTTCAACAATTCCGACAAGATTATTCAAAAAGTACTTTGGTTTACCTTCTTTATCAACTTCATAGGATTCGGCGGCATTCAGGTTGTATCCAGAGCGGATAAAGGTACGCAAGTATTCAATATTAAGTGGCTCTGACTGAACAAGAAGATCTCCTAGCCTTGCCCCGATAATTTCTGCGGGTTGGGAAAAGCCATACATCTGTGCCATAACGTGATTACATTCAACCAGATAGCCATACTGGTAAAATTGCTCTATTTGCTGATCTTCTGATAACTCTTTTGACAGCGGCTGCTCTAGTTCAAAGCACCAAATACCTTCTGAACTATGTTCTATAAAAGCGCGGTAACGTTCCTCGCTTTCCCGCAGTGCCTTTTGAGAAGAGCGTAATTCATCTGCCGATCGCTCTGCTGCGATTCTAGCTCTCGTTTGTGTTCGCGTCACACCGAACAGCAACAAGCTAATTGCCAACCCACCCAGCGCGATGTAAGGCACGAAAATTGTGTCTGAATCTGTTTCAAATTCTGGTCGGGAAGCAAAAGCGATCGTCCAAGTTCGTCCGCCAATATCAATAGTTTTGGTAGTCCTAAACTCAGGTTGATAAGAATTGCTTATATTGCCTTGGGAACTATGCAGCAGATTCTCCCAACTGAGACTCTTGCCATCATAAATTTGAAAGTCTACGTTTTGCTGTTTTTCATTGCCAAAAATTCCTGCCATGAAGTCGCCAGCCCGAAAGGGGCTGTAGACAAAGCCAATCAACTGTGATCTGCGCTCGGCAACCGTGTCTGGTATGCCACCATTGCGGTAAACAGGAATATAGATTAAGAAGCCAGCTTGCTTGTGCTTGTCGGTTTCCTGTATCAGGGTAACTTTACCCGATGCTGCGGGAGCGCCAGTGTCACGAGCGCGTTCCATTGCATTGCGGCGTTCGCTTTCTGTAAACATATCAAAACCGATCGCTTTTTGGTTACGTCGATCTAAGGGTTCTAGATAGATGATTGGGTAATACTCGCTACGCTTAAAATCTGGTCTGATGCTAAAGTTTTCAACGCCCTGTTTGTGCATTTTGGCAATCAGCGCATCTTTTTCTTGGGGCATTACCAGGGCAGAAAAACCGATTCCTTGTACTCCCAAATAGCGTTGTGGTAGCTTTAGACGATTAACAAAGGCACGAAATTCATAAGATCTCACTTGCCCCTTAGCGGCAAATAATCCACTAGTTGCCCGTAGCAGGGTGATATAAATATCTAAACGATTTTGAATATTGTCGTGCGTTTCTCCGACTGCACTATCAAACCGCAAGCGATCTTTAGCTTTTACTGTTGTCGCTACGTAGTAAGTTGAGAGTGCAGTGATCAATAACGCGATCGCCAGGACAAAATAAGGAATCCATTTACGATGCGGTTGACCTAGTTTCAAAAAGTCCGGTTTCATGGGCAGCTTTTACTTTTGTAAGACAGCAACTATAGCGCTGCCAACAGGGACATATTTTTCTTACTTGTCTTTTTTCAGGTATAGTGGCAAAACATTAGTTCACTCAACCCATAGACGCGCAGTGGATGCCGAAAATGCGATCGCTCAATACCTATTTTTCCTCTTGAAAATCATGATTTGATAATTTCCCACCCAAATCTACCCAAAGTAATAAGTAACATTACTAAGTTAGCGATTTGTCTTGTCAAGAGTCTCCTAAAATAATCCTTGTGAGCAGCCTCGAATTAGGAATTATTAATTCATCCTTCATCCTTCATCCTTTCCCTCGCCCCTCCCATGCCTCGTAACCCTAAATTAGGTTTTGATCGTGGTACGCTAATTTTGCATCCCCCCCCAAGAGGAAAATCATGGGTGGAATACGCCACATGGGATGATAGAGTAGAAAAATTTCGCATTCCAGCTATTTACTATCGCCAATTAGTAGAAGCACTGCAAGCAGAAGGCAGTAACTTTAGTGATGAGGCAAAGGAATTTGAGCCACTCGAACTTGTTCCCAGCATAGAGATGAAACCTTACCCCCATCAAACTGAAGCTTTGAGTGCTTGGAAACTTGCCGGACGTAAAGGCGTAGTGGTACTGCCTACAGCAGCTGGTAAAACTTACTTAGCTCAGCTAGCGATGCAAGCCACGCCTCGCAGTACCCTGATTGTAGTGCCGACTTTGGATTTAATGCATCAGTGGTATGCACACCTAAAAGCTGCTTTTCCAGATGCAGAGGTAGGTTTACTAGGTGGAGGTTCACGCGATCGCACCCCTATTTTAGTCGCCACCTACGACAGCGCGGCGATTCATGCTGAGTCCCTAGGCAATCGCTATGCACTGCTAATATTTGATGAGTGCCACCATCTACCGACAGATTTTAATCGAGTCATTGCCGAATATGCGATCGCTCCCTATCGACTCGGACTAACTGCAACACCGGAACGCACAGATGGTAAACACGCAGATTTAAATATACTAATTGGAGCAGAAGTATATCGCAAAACTGCCGAGGAATTGGCAGGCTCGGCATTAGCAGAGCATCAAGTTGTGCAGATTAAAGTAAAACTGTCACAACACGAACGCGATCGCTATAACCAACTCATCCATCTACGGAATGATTTTTTACGGGAATCCAAGATTTCTCTAGGAAGTCTAAAAGGTTGGCAATTGTTTGTGCAAACGAGTGCGCGATCGCAAGCAGGACGTAGAGCTATGCTGGCTCACCGCGAGGCAAAAGAAATTGCTTTAGGAACAGATGGTAAATTGAGGATTTTGGCAGATTTGATTGCCGAACACTACCCAGAAAGGATTTTAATCTTTACGGCTGACAATACCACAGTTTATCGCATTTCGCAAGATTTTTTAATACCAGCAATTACCCATCAAACTCCTGTGAAAGAACGCCACGAGATTTTAACGAGATTTCGAGAGGGAGAATATAAGACTTTGGTAGCTTCTCACGTTTTGAATGAAGGTGTAGATGTGCCAGCTGCAAGTATTGCGATTATATTATCTGGTACGGGTTCGGCGCGGGAGTATATTCAGCGTTTGGGGCGGGTTTTACGGAAGGGGAAGGATAAGGACAAGTTTGCTTTGCTGTATGAGGTGGTGGCGGAGGATACGAGTGAGGAGGGTACTTCTGTTAGGCGGCGTGGTTTGGAGAAGAGAAACGAACCGCAGAGGCGCAGAGAGCGCAGAGAGGGAGAGGAGGAGGTAAGGCAGTTGGAGATTGTACAGCCTAAGAAGATTATTTATGGAGTGAAGAGTAATACTGCGGGGCGAGCTGCTGAGTCAACTAAAGCAGAAGGAAAATACTCAATACGTAATCCAAAACCTTCACACCAAGACACCAATACACCAATAGAATAAAACCTTCTTAACTTTGCGCCTTTGCGTCTTTGCGCGAAACAAATCCAAAATCTTAAATTCAAAACCAAAATGCTACCAAGTGATCTTTTAATGCACCGCCAAAATGGGGAGGAGATAACCCCGAAGAGGTTGAAGATTGATCAAAACAGTTTGGAGATTGCAACCGAGTTAATTACTTGTTTTCAAGAGGCGGTGGGTTGTACTCAGGGTGAACTTGATAGACAGTTGCAGGAGTTGGAGGGTGATAGCCCTGATTATCGTCTGAAGCGGGGGTTAGCTCATCTACTCAAGAGTATGTGTGAGTTTGAGGTGGTTAGCCCCATAGAACCTCAACTTTTGCGGGAAAGAGTGTTTGCTTTGTCTGCTTGTTCTGTTCCTAGTCCTGATCAAAGTTATCAGGTTTTGGATAGTTTGGCGTTGCAACTGAGTCATGAATTAGAAACAGAGGTGTTACCAGCGCAAATTCGGGCTGGGTTATATGCAGATTTGGCAGAAAATCGGATTTTGACTATGTTTGATGCGCCGACACCAGCAATGTTGTTGCATCGATACAATTTGTCGCAGGTGCAAGGGGTGTTTTATCGCGCTAGTCAGATTACGCTCAATGCTCATCGGAATGTTCCTGGGGAGTATAAGTTGTTGTTTCGGTATTTGAAGTTGTTTCAGTTGATGGCTTATATTGAGGGGGATGCAGATCACGGGTTTACGATTACGATTGATGGTGCTACGAGTTTGTTTAGTCCAAGTACACGGTATGGATTGGCGATCGCTAAACTCATTCCAGCTTTACTACATGTCACTAAATGGAGTCTGAGCGCAACGCTACAAACTCGTGACTTCTATACAAATAATTGGAAAACTGGGCGTTTTACTCTTGATTCTAATTGTGGTTTGGTGTCTCATTATCCAGCCGGTAAGCCTTATGACAGTATGTTAGAGGCGGCGTTTGCTGATCGCTGGGATGCTCTGAAAACTGATTGGGTGTTAGAGCGAGAAGTTGATTTAATTCCCATTCCTGGGAGTGTGATGATTCCCGATTTTCGACTTGTCCATCCTGATGGTCGCACATTCTTATTAGAAATTGTCGGTTACTGGCGACCGGAATATTTACAAAAGAAGTTTTCGCAAGTGCGTCGCGCTGAGTGTGATAACTTGATTTTGGCTATTTCTGAACGGCTGAATTTAGAAAAAGCAGGGGTGAAAATGAATGATGTTCCTGCAAAAATTGTCTGGTTTAAGGATAAGTTGTTGCCTAAATCTGTGTTAGCTGTAATTGATTGATATAGCAGGGAGTAAGGGAGCAATTATCAATTATCAATTGTTCATTGTTTCCCTTTACCCTTTTCCCTTTACCCTTTTCCCTTTTCAAGGGCGTGGCAAGAAGTCTATTGTAGGCTCTAATCCAGTCCAGCTTCTCGTAAAGCTTGTGCTATCAAATTTTCTAATTGTAGCGTTTGCGCCCACTGAGCTAGATAGTTAAAATCAAGTCTATCAGCTTGAACCTTTAACACTCCAAGGACATCTCGCCACTGTCTATCTGAAACTTGATTACCAAGACGATAACAGATAAGTTTTTGAAGAATAATATCTTCTGCTGATGCTAACCAAGCTGATTTATCAGGATTTTGAGTAATCATTAACTGCTGCCGCCGTTGCATTTCAATTTGTGCTAACGGCTGATTAGAAAGTACAAAAATATCGACTTTTTGCATACTGTCTAGATGAATAATGTTAAAAGATGATTTGCGCTCAATTGCTTCTTTCACCATCATTTCATCGATAAAAAATTCCCCAGTCATTACTTGTAATAGAGGTGGTACATGGAAAAGCTGCAAATCTGCAACAACATCTACATCTAAAGTTGCTCGTGGTTCTCCTAAAATAGAACTTGCTATAGAACCACCAATTAGGTAGGGTATTGCAAGAGCTTCTAAAATCTCTGCTACTCTTAATGCTAGTCTGACTGATTCTGCATCCAATATTTTCCCCTCATTATCCCGATAAAGCTGATTTGCTATCTCTTTACCCAGCCATCTTATTGCTAGATAAAATCTGATTTCGGCGCTCTTTGCATCAGGATGTTGGTGACGAATACCAGCGATCGCCCATTGTTGAATTCCTTTAGTTGCTTCATTAATCAAATGCGCTTTCTTCCAAGTAGGCATTTGACGAAAAGCCTGCATGAGAAATCTGTCAATTTCTGGATGAGTATCGCTTGCTTGTGGTTGATATGACATTATTACATGATTTATATTCCTACACTATCTCCTGATTTCGATGGATATCTAACAGTCAAAATAGTACAATCAGACTGGGCTTGCCAACAATGGGGTACACCTGGAAGCCATAGAACATAATCACCTACATGAGATAGTAACACTTCTTGATCGGGAAATTGTAGGCGAAATTGTCCTTGGATTAGAATAGAAATTGTGGTTGCTTCAACATTTATTGCCCATTGGTTTCTACATTCTCCGGCTTTATGGACAGCCCATTTTACTTCTATATTGGAGGTGGAATGGGGATCGTCAGTAGGGGTAATAAAGTGTCCAATAAACCAACCCCCTCGACTTTCACCTTCAGTTTGAGCATTTCCAAAAATAACTTTTTGCGACATTAAGCTAATTATTAGATGGGTAATCAGGAAAACTTCATGTGTTGCACAGATTTAAGATGATAGTGTCGCGCAAAGACGCGCAGCAGAGCCTCTTCGCTCCAGTAGACGCAAAGACGCTAAGATGCTAAGAGAAACGGGCATACTTCTAGTATTTTTAAGTAAGAATAGATAGAAAATCATTACGCTTCCGTTGTGCGATCGCTAAAAAATCAACTCGGTTGCTGCAACACTTGTTTTAGGTATTGTCCTGTGTAAGAATTAGGATTTTTTGCTACTTTATCTGGGGTTCCGACTGCTACTATTTCTCCTCCTTTGTCGCCACCTTCTGGACCTAAATCAATTACCCAATCACTACAGCGAATTACATCTAAGTTGTGTTCAATTACTAAAATTGAATTGCCTTTGTCTACCAAACGTTGCAATACATCTAGCAATTTGTGGACATCATAAAATGATAAACCTGTAGTTGGTTCATCAATTAAATACAAAGTCTTACCTGTAGCACGGCGAGATAGTTCAGACGCAAGTTTTACTCTTTGTGCTTCGCCTCCTGATAAAGTAGTTGCAGGTTGTCCAAGTCGCATATATCCCAGCCCCACATCTACCAATGTTTGCAGCTTACTAAACGCTTTGGGGATATTTTTGAAAAACTCTAAACTCTCTTCAACAGTCATATTGAGTACATCAGAAATTGATTTGTCTTTGTATTTCACTTGCAGAGTTTCGCGGTTATAACGTGCGCCTTTACATACCTCACACTGCACATATACATCGGGTAGAAAGTTCATCTCAATTACATTTACACCTTGTCCGCCACAAGCTTCACAACGTCCACCTTTGACATTGAAAGAAAATTGCCCTGGTTTATATCCCCTGGCTTTGGCTTCAATGGTTTGGGAAAATACTTCCCGTACAGCATCAAATATACCTGTATATGTGGCTGGGTTAGAGCGGGGAGTGCGCCCGATTGGGGATTGGTCAATTACAATTGCTTTATCAATACAATTCAATCCCTTAACTGCTTCCAAGTCGGTAGGAAATGGAATTTTGTGCGTTAGGTTGTGTTGCAAAGCTGGGTAGAGTAATTCGTTGATCAGTGTAGATTTACCAGAACCAGAAACACCAGTAATCGAAACGAGTTTACCCAGTGGAATTTCGACATCTATATTTTTGAGGTTATTGCGATGGGCGTTTTTGATCGAGAGACTTCGCCCATTTCCTTCTCGTCTTTGCGCTGGAGTTTCAATTACCCGTCTTCCTGACAAATAAGCCCCTGTTAAAGAGTTAGGGGAAGTTAGCAAAGCTTGCAAGTCACCTTGAGCTACAATATTTCCGCCATGAATTCCCGCACCAGGACCAATATCAACAATATAATCGGCGGCGCGGATGGTTTCTTCATCATGCTCTACTACAATTAATGTGTTGCCGAGATTACGCAGTTTATTCAGTGTTTGCAGCAAGCGATCATTATCTCTTTGATGCAAACCGATACTCGGTTCATCTAGAACGTAGAGTACTCCTGTCAAACCCGAACCAATTTGAGTTGCTAGGCGGATACGTTGAGCTTCGCCACCAGAAAGCGTCATGGCTGGGCGATCTAGAGTAAGGTAATCTAAACCCACATCGAGGAGAAATTGCAGTCTAGCTTTGATTTCTCGCAGTACTAGATCGGCAATTTGCATCTGGCGATCGCTCAATTGAATTGTACTAATTCTACTGTGCGACTCTCGAATTGATACACTCGTCAGATCCATAATACGATACTGTCCCAAGCGTACAGATAAAGCCTCTGGCTTCAGCCGCTTTCCCTGACATACTGGACAAGGTTGATAAATAACGTATTGTTCTAGCTTTTGTTTAATCAGTTCTGAACTGGCTTCCTTATGCTGCCTTTCCAGCAGGGGAATCACACCAGCGTGTCGTCTATAATCGTCCCGCTCCTCAATCCAGATCGGTTTGTCACTACCATATAAAATAATATGCTGTTGTTCTGGTGTCAATTGATTCCAACGAGTGTGAATTTCAAAACCGTAAGCTTTGCCTAGACTGTAGAGCAAACAAAGGTAGTAGGAGTTGTCTTTTTCTGACCAAGGGGCGATCGCGGCATATACTGGTTGTGTTGGGTCAGGCACTACCAAATGGGCTGAAAATGTCTGCAAGCTGCCCAAACCATGACAATTTGAACAAGCACCATAGGGCGAATTAAACGAAAATAGACGAGGTGATAACTCCTCCATTACCGCCCCATGTTCTGGACAAGCAAAATTTTCCGAAAATACCAGTTCCTTGTCTCCCCTACTATCTTCTTGAGCAGACTGTGTTCTATACGACGATCCTCCCTCAGCTGCTCTTGCTTGCAATGCTGTAGGATGAGTCAGGGCTTCAGCCTCTCGCCCCTCTTGTGCATCTAACAACTCAATTACCGCAATACCTTCAGAACGACGTAAACAGGTGGTGAGAGAGTCTGTTAACCGTTCTTCGATTCCAGGTTTCTTAATCAGTCGGTCAACTACAACTTCAATATTATGTGCCTGGTTCTTATCCAATTCAATTGAATCGCTTAATTCTCGCACTTCTCCATCAATGCGAACCCGTACAAATCCTTCTGAGGCTAGACTAGATAGCAACTTGCGATGAGTGCCTTTTTTACCCCGTACAACTGGCGCTAAGATTTGAAAGCGAGTGCGAACAGGTAGTTCCATAATGCGATCGCTGATCTCGTCAATTGTCTGTGGAGCAATCGAGCGATCGCAGATCGGACAATGGGGTTCCCCCGCCCTACCATACAATAGCCGCAGATAATCATAAATCTCCGTCACTGTACCCACAGTAGAACGGGGGTTGTGAGACGTGGATTTTTGATCAATAGAAATAGCTGGGCTTAAACCTTCAATTGCTTCGACATCTGGCTTATCTAGCTGCCCTAAAAACTGCCGTGCATAGGCACTTAGGGATTCTACATAACGGCGCTGTCCCTCGGCAAATATGGTATCAAAGGCAAGGGAAGATTTACCGCTTCCAGAAACACCAGTAAAAACAATTAAGCGATCGCGCGGCAGTTCTAAATCAATATTCTTGAGATTATGCTGCCTCGCGCCCCGAATGCGAATCGTATTTTGAGGATTGTGGTGAAAAGTCGTTGCATGATGTCCGTTTGTAGATTCAGCTAGCTGGGTATCTGAAATATCGGGACGTTGAGTCATGAGGGCAGCGCGAAATAGTCCTTAATGATCTTAACGCTAGCTTTCTCAATGAAAGGGAAAAGGGAAAAGGGAAAAGGGAAAGGGAAACCTCATAGATAAATCTAGGTTCCTGAAACTTTGACACCGTATTTCTCGTACTACCTTGCTCGAAACACGTCTTTAAATTTAATCCATGTTTAAAAACAGGTTTTCCTTCCCCTTTTCCCTTTTCCCTGCGCCGAAGGCATTTCTTGACTTTTAATTAATCAAACTTCATACTAAAAGTATAAATACTCATTAACTTCATAGAAGTAGGAGTCAGCCATGAAAGACGGATCTTACGCTTTCTTGCTGCGGCGACTGGCTACGATATTGGCTATTGTTATCTTAACCTTGAGTTTTTCGGCAGCCTTTACGGGAATTCTACTAGCTTTCTACTACGAACCGACAGCAGGTGGAGCCTATAATTCGCTCAAAGCGATCGCCACCCAAATCCCCAACGGCTGGCTAATTCAACGCCTGCATAATATCTCAGGCAACGGAATCATTGCAGTCTCCCTCATAGAAATCGTCGTCATGTTTTTAGGCGAAAGATTTCGACGTAGCTGGCTAACAGCATGGATTAGCGGCATTCTGCTAACATTAACAGCGATCGCCCTGGGTTGGACTGCAATGGTTTTAGACTGGTCACAAATTGGATACTGGCGCTTCACAATTGAACTTGGCTCAATAGAAACAATACCATTAATTGGTTCCCAACTGCGAGAAATCATCACAGGTGGCGGCGCAATCAACACCTTGACAGTGCAACACCTATACACATTACACAGCTACATACTCTCAGCAGGAGCGCTAATTCTTGCCATTATACATCTAGGCGGATTACTACTACAAGAGAGAGAAGAGGCAGGAAAGCAGGGGAGCAGAGGAGCAGAGGGGCAAGAAAATTTTTCAATTTGAAATTTCAAATTACTCGTTACTAGGCTGAGCCTAGTAACGAGTGTAAGAAACCCTTCCTATCTTAGCGCCTTTGCGTCTTTGCGCGAAATAAATCAAAATATCTCAATTAAATGAGAAAATTAATCAAACTGTTTACGCATGGCAAATCCACTGCGACGCTTAAAATTTCTACCTTGGCGATCGCTATTCCTCATCTCCAGCCTCGTCACTGTGATTGTGATAGTGGTAGATTTCTTAATAGCGATCGGATACACATACTCACCAGCAATTAGGCAAGCGCTCGATCTATTATATGCACCACCCTTGGGAATATTAGTAAATTTTACCATCGTAGTAGGTATTGGGGCGATCGCGGTTTACTTACTAGAGAAGTTATATTCAAACTTGAGCATCAACACCGCTATATTATGGGCTTTGGTACTATGCTTAGCCCTTTGTCTAATAGTGAAGTCTGTGCTACCCCTACCAAAAGTTCTGGTAAATTTGAACGAGATCCAATTAATGGCTATTGTAATTGGAGTGTTCTGGAAAGGTCGCCCCTACTGGCGATAAATCATCCGATTTTAGATTTTAGAATTTGGATTTTGGATTGGTAGTTGGTAGTTGGTAACTGGTAACTGGTAACTGGTAACTGGTAACTGGTAACTGGTAACTGGTAACTGGACTCTAGGAGGATCGCTGTGAAGGTAGGATTTCTTGGGACTGGGCTAATGGGAGTGCCAATGGCGCAGAGGCTATTAGCAGCAAATATAGAGCTAGTGGCTTACAATCGTACTAGAGAAAAATTAGCACCACTGGAAGAAGCGGGAGGAGCGATCGCTCCCACCCCCGATCAAGTTATTGCTGCATCTGAGTGTGTAATTCTGATGCTTACCAATGCTGCTGCTATTCAAAATGTATTGTTATCAGAAGCTTCCCGACAACAGCTAGCCGGACGAACTGTAATTCAAATGGGAACGATCACCCCTACCGAAAGTAAAGCAATTAGAGACGAAGTGGTTGCAAACGGCGGCGACTATCTAGAAGCACCAGTTTTGGGTAGCATTCCCGAAGCACAGGCGGGCAAACTAATTGTCATGGTAGGAGGTTCAACTGAGCAATTTCAACGTTGGTCAAATTTACTGGGTAATTTTGGCTCCCAACCGATGCTAATCGGGGAAGTCGGAACTGCTGCTGCTCTAAAACTAGCACTCAATCAATTAATTGCTTCTCTTAGCAGTGCTTTTGCTCTTAGCCTGAGCTTTGTCGAGCGTCAAGGGATTGATGTTGAATTATTTATGCAAATCCTTCGCAACAGCGCTCTTTACGCTCCCACATTTGATAAGAAGTTGCAGCGAATGCTCGATCGCAATTACTCTAATCCCAACTTTCCGACTAAGCATTTGCTCAAAGATACAGACTTGTTTATCTGTGAAGCTAAATCAATTGGATTGAATGTCAGTAGTATTGAAGGTGTGCGTCAGATTCTAGAAACTGCGATCGCTCAAGGCTTGTCCGAGGCAGATTACTCATCATTATTTTCTGCAATCATCCCTCTCGAAATCACTAGATAGTTAGTCGGGTAAGACAGCCCCCTAAGAACCGGACTTGACAGGGTAAAGAGGTATTGCGGTAAAGGTAATTCCTCCCCTTTGCTCCCCAACTCAAAAGTGATTGGCGGTATCTGGATGAGATTTGACTCTTTCTTGAAGCTGTTCTGGCTTACGAGCGGTAGCTACGAGGCGCTTACCATGCTTCAATACTGCCACGGAAGTGCGATCGCCCAAATCCAGATGTACAGCCAGTAATCTACCAGACTTTTGAGTTGTTGTCAGCCATGATGCATTTCCTAGTCTAGATCAAAGTTTTTTCTGACTCAAATCAGCATTCTCTAATACCCAGCTAATACTAATTTTTAATTGAATAACAATCTACCATTCATTGGTAAAAATGTAAATGTTTACAGCATTACTTAATTGAAATAGCAGATTATTTAAAATAAAACTTAATCGTTTTAGAGCGTTATTTATATTTAATCAATTATCTATTAACTGATATTATAAACTCTAATTTTTTACAAAAATATATAATTATTACTCCAGCTATTTTAATATTTTACTTGTGTATACTCGATATTTAGAAAGAAATATTTATAAAATATTTATTAGTTGTAAATTCATTACGATCCAAATTATATTGACTTTTATTTTTATTGATGTATAAACAAAGAGGTTAATTTTTCTGCAATATTCTGAAAAATAACTATTGCAAAATGCAAGATGCATTACCTTAAGAGGTACAAAGTGAAGTCAAATAACAAATCACAAAGCCAATTATTCCTTGCTGTAATTTATAGAGTAATTTTGCTTAGTACCGCCATAGTACCAGCGCTTAATTGGTTAACATCAGCAGCGTCAGCCGCCCCAGTTGGGGCTAAAAGTGCTGATGCCTTTGTGGATAGCATTGGAGTGAACACTCACTTGGACTATAGTGGGAGTCCTTACCAGAGATTCAACGACCTGGTTAAACCCCGCCTACAGGAACTTGGTGTTCGTCACATCCGTGATGGTGTTCACCCACAGGAGGAGTTATTAAACAAGCTGAAGGAACTCAGTCAGCTTGGCATCAAATCAAACCTAGTTTTCAACAACTCGTTTAATGAAGTTGTCAACATCGCCAAGGCAACCGCAGGTTCAATAGAAGCAGTAGAAGGTCCGAACGAGACAGATCTAGAAGTATCCAATTTCTCCTACAACGGGCAAAAATTCCCCGAAGGCACTCGCGCCTATCAACAAGGTTTATACAATGCCATAAAGAATGACTCTGCCACCAATTATCTACCAGTTGTACTGCCGTCAATGGGGTGGGGCGAAGATGCCCAAAAATTGGGATATCTAGAGTGGGGCGATTACTGCAATATGCATAGCTATCCAAATATAGGTGCGCGTCCTACCCATGATATCGATTGGTATTTTATACCCAACGCACGGAAAATTTGCGGTGAATCCAAGCCAATAATAGCGACAGAAACCGGATATCATAATGCGATCGCCGATCAATACGGACTCTCGGAAGAGGCTACGGGTAAATATCTACCTCGGCTATTGCTAGAAAACTTCAACCGCAACATCAAACGGTCATATCTTTACGAGTTAATCGATCAGGGAACTGGCTCTTCTCAACAAGATCATTTCGGACTGCTGCGCTACGATGGCTCTCCCAAACCAGCTTTTACAGCAATTAGAAACTTAATTTCCTTGTTGACCGAGCGAGGAGCCAATTTTACACCAGGAAGCCTAGATTACACTCTGAGCGGTGATAACAAAGACTTGCATAGTACGCTGTTGCAAAAGAGTAGTGGTGAGTTTTACCTGATTTTGTGGCAAGATGCCGAAAGCTGGAACGACGCAAACGAGAAAGACGTTGCTGTTGCTAAGCGAGAAATTACCGTTAATCTGAATACATTTATCAGCAAAGCTGAGGTCTACGAACCGAAAAATTCGACAACCTCAATCTTGACATCTAACGCTTCGAGCGGCGATCGCCTTGGGCAAGTAACTGTGTCTGTACCAGATCATCCATTAGTCATCAAGCTAGTTCCTTAACATCTTAAGAGACTTGGGACTTGGGACTTGGGACTTGGGACTTGGGAGTTAGTAGTTTTGTAGTTTTGTAGTTCTCCCCCTCTCCCACTCTCCCCTGATTCCCCCTCTCAATTGGGTGGATCAAATCGATTGGCAACAGTGGCGATCGCAATCATTGGTAAACTTGCACCGATACAAATTAACCACTGATCCAGGGTCATCGGAGCGGTTTTGAACACACCGTTGATAAATGTGGAGTTGCTGAAAATAATTTGCAGCGTGACGGCTACGACTAGTCCAAGCGCTAATGCCGGAGCGCCCTGCACCTTTTGGGTCGAACCTCTCAATTTTGCAACCAGGGAGGGTACAAGTTGGCTGATGCTAAGTAGATAAATAATTCGTCCCATGACCAACGCCTGAATTGCCATTGTGCGAGCTAGTTCCAGGCTACCCCAGTCTGCTTGTCGCACCCACTCAAACATTCCGAAAATTAATGTCCAGTTATAAAGTGAAACTGCCAAAATTCGCTTGATCCGGTTAATGGTTAGGAATTGTTCGTTTGCCGGACGTGGTGGGCGTTTCATCACCTTGCTAGACTTCGGCTCAAATGAGAGCGGAACGGTCATCGTGATCGAGTTGAGCATATTTAGCCAGAGAATCTGTAAGGACAGAATCGGTAATTCTCGACCCAGCAAGGTGCTGATCAAAATCGTCATGGATTCTCCACCATTGACTGGTAAGATGAAGCAGATCGCCTTAATCAAATTCTTGTAGACTGATCGCCCTTCTTCGACGGCAGATTCGATGGAGGCAAAATTATCATCGGTTAAAATCATGTCGGCAGCTTCCTTAGAAACCTCCGTACCGCTGCCCATCGCAATCCCAATATCTGCCTGCTTGAGTGCTGGGGCATCGTTCACCCCGTCGCCCGTCATGGCAACAATTTCACCTCTAGATTGCAATGCTTCCACCAGGCGCAGTTTTTGTTCGGGTGCAACCCGCGCAAAGACCACGCCCTCTTGAACTGCATTTGCCAGTTCTGACCCATTCATCTGCGCCAGTTCTGCTCCAGTGTAGGCGATTATCTTCTTGTCTTTACGAAGTCCCATGCGGCGAGCGATCGCGCTGGCAGTGGTGACGTGATCGCCTGTGATCATCTTCACTCCAATTCCGGCAGATTGGCAGCCATGAACAGCAGCAATTGCCTCTGGGCGGGGCGGATCAATCATGCCCTGAAGACCCAAAAAGACTAACCCAGATTCGAGATCGCTGTGATTGACTCTGGATTGATTCAATGGTACAATTATTTTAGCAAAGGTTAGCACCCGCAACCCTTGCCGCGCCATGTTGTTAATCTGCTGCTCAATGATTTGGCGATCGAGCATAACTGCATTGCCCTGCGCATCCAAACTGGCAGCACAACGAGGAAGTAACGCTTCTGCCGAACCTTTGACGTAAATAGTTCGCTGCTGAGTGTCTGCTTCATGCAGCGTTGCCATATACTGAAACTGCGACTCAAAAGGAATCGAATCTAGCCTGGGGTGCGATCGCATCACCTCGGTTACAGATAAACTTGCCTTCAGTCCAGCAGTAATTAACGCTCCTTCTGTCGGATCGCCAATCACAACCCACTTACCATCTTTTTGCTCTAAATGGGAGTCGTTGCACAACAGCCCTGACAGTAAACATTCCTGCAATGCGGCATTAGGTGCAACATGAGAAGATGATGCCTCGTCCCCCTGAAAGATTTCTCCATCTGGGTTGTATCCCTGACCTGTGAGGCTGTAGGTTATCCCGCCTGTATAGATTTCCTGCACAGTCATCTGGTTTTCAGTCAAAGTGCCTGTTTTGTCGGAACAGATCACCGTTGCACTTCCCAACGTTTCCACCGCTGGCAACTTGCGAATGATGGCATGACGACGTGCCATACGCGCTACCCCAATCGCCAGTGTTACGGTAATCACCGCTGGTAAACCCTCTGGAATGGCTCCCACAATTAAAGCAACAGCTGCTTCGACTGCATCATTAAAACTGCGTTGCCCCAAACCAACGGCAAAAGTTAATGTTGCCATGCCCAACACAAAAAACAGCCAATTTTGACTGAATTGATTAAACTTGCGTGTGAGGGGCGTAGTCAGGTCTACCCGTTGCTCAATCAGGCTAGAAATTTTGCCCGTTTCCGTACTGCTACCCGTTGCAATCACAATGCCCGTACCTTGCCCAAAGGTAACAAAGCCTCCAGCATACGCCATGTTGGTGCGCTCTGCTAGGGGCGTTTCTGCTTCCAGTGCTGGAGATTTCGCGTCATTTGCATCTTTCTCAACTGCAACCGATTCTCCCGTCAGGGCTGATTCATCAATTTGCAGATCGCGGGTTTTGAGCAACCGCAAATCTGCTGGAACCTTATCGCCAGACGCTAATATAACAATATCTCCAGGCACTAGTTCGCTAGAGTCCACCTTCGTTTTTCTGCCGTCTCGGATGATGGTGGCTTCGGTAGCAATGCTGCTGGCAAGAGATGCGATCGCGTCTTCTGCCTGTGCCTCCTGAAAATGGCTGATAGTGGCATTGGTGGTTGTTACGCCCCAAATCACGCCAGCATTGATCCATTCACCCAAAAGGGCTTTGATCGCCCCAGCACAGAGTAGAATAATCAACAATGGCTGATTAAATTGCAACAGGAACTTGAGCCACCCTGGTTTACCTTTTTTGCTGATTAATTCATTGCGACCAAACTGGGTTTGACGCTTGATCACCTCACCAGAAGTCAACCCAGAATCAGGATCACTTTCTAGCTGATAAAGAATTTTGGATGCAGGAAGCTGATGCCACAACTGTTGTGGTGCAGAATTAATGGTAGCCATAGCAATTTGATGATGGAAGTGATCGTCATCCCCTCAAGCAAACAACACAGACAAGCCATCAAGTGGTTATTGTCGCGCTCGATTTAATCTCTGTTGGGGTTATATCACACCATAAAAGATAGATAAGTAAAGCTTAAGCTTTGTGTAAAAAGATTCACGTTCACATGAGATGATTGCTCATTTGTGAAATAGCTTTTTACACTAAAATGAATACACAGGTGTGTATTCAATAGTTGAGTATCAATAAATAGCATTGATAATTCTTGATGATTTATTGAACCCATCAAACTAGCCTGGCTGCATTTAAATATGATTTTCAAAAGTGCTGCTAATCATGAATCAGCAAGAGTTTACAACTAAATTGAATGCCCTTTCCCCTCGCCGTCGCCAGGTATTATCGAAGATTCTAGCAGGGGAAAGTAATCGGGCGATCGCTCAATCTCTTCATATTGAAGAATCGACAGTACGCAAGCATTTAGAAAAAATTTGTGAAACATTTGGCATCAAAAATGAACCAGGCGAACGGTTTTCTAAACGCCCTGATCTCATCACATTCTTTAGTCGCTATCAACCGCAGCTAATTTCTCAAATCGTTAATAATTCTTCATCGTTTGATCTGTCAACAGTTAAAGCTGACCATTATCTGTCGTTGCCAGGATCTACCGCGTCATTAGAATCTTTTCATCAAATGTCATCCTCGGAATTATCTTTTGATATCTACGAGCGCGATGTTTTTATTTTGATTGATCAGAGCGGTTCAATGGTGCGAAAAGATGCGGATACTGGAAATCAAACTCGATACGAATATTTAGAAGAAGTTGTTGAAGGACACGTATATACAATCCTAAATACTCGCAGTGAACCAGGTAAAAAGACAGGAAGAAAAATTTGCGATCGCGTCCTCGTATATTTTTTTAACCGTAATATAGTACCTGCAAAACCTGCGATCGTCACAGAAGCCAGCCAACTGCGTAATTTGTTTGTGCAAAATTCGCCCCGCCATAACACTCGAATTAGCCCAACCCTTAATCATTGCCTGGATCACTGGCAAACTCATGGACTCCTCAACGGTAGGGGAGCCTTTATCATTATTTATACCGATGGTTTGTTTAACGACGAATCTCAATTTGTGGAGTGTATTGCCAGAGCTTGCACCCTAATTGAAAAACATCAAATGCTCAAGATTTTTGTACTAGGCATCGGGCAAGATATCGACGTTGAACACTTTCTAGAACTAGATTTTGATACCTACAACCAAATGCCTTTCAACATTTTCGTTTTTGATATGGTCAATGAAGTTGAAGATATTGTCGAGCTATTAAAGCGGCAATCGATTGATACTTCCTATCTAACATTACCAAATTGGGTGCGGCAACGCCATCCAACTTTCTCAGAGCGAGTCATGCAACAGGCAAGGTAAACAGGCTGTTGACTTCTAGTTACCAGGCTGAGCCTGATAACTAGAGATGAGAGGCTCAGCCTCATATTTTGTAACTTAAAGTATTTGTTGAAAAAGACCGATTAGATTGCCATCAGGATCACGAAGATAAGCTGTTTTAATTCCATAATAGGGATTACTTAAAGGTTGTGTCGTAAATTCAATTTGCTGATGTTTTAATTGTTGATATACCTCTTCCACATCAGGGAGGGCAAAAATTAACAAAACTCTATCTTGGCATTCTGCATGAAAGGGTTTACTAGCATTTCCAATCATCTCCGCCATTTCCTGTCGCCTAAATAAGGCTAACTTCATATCGCCAGCTAAAAACTCAGCATATCCGCTATTTAGATCTTCCATAGTTACTTTAAATCCCATCACATCTCGATAGAAAACAAAGCAAGCTTCCAGATCAGAAACTAAAAGTCTTGTGTATGAAGTTATAACTTTCATTGAACAATTACCTATTATTAATCAAAACCTAAATCAAGTAGGGTGGGTATTGCCCACCAATCTAATAATCGTGGGCATTGCCCACCCTACTAGATCATCTACTGTTCACTAAATAAAGTATTTAAGCCGATATGATATCACATACAAGTACAATATCTAAATACAATTAGGGTAGCGATCGCAACCCCTACCCCAAGAAAAAATACACTACAGCATATTGCAGATAAATGGGGTACATTAGTATCAGTGTATCAATGGGTAAA
>CAXTYC010000045.1:0-35230 GCA_964248365.1 uncultured Chroococcidiopsis sp.
GCTCTCAACGAGTGCAATTGTTGCGCTTACAGGTTGGTCATACATTCTGGATGCCGTAAATAAACGTACTGAAAATAGTGCATAATTTTTCGGAAATGGTATAACATGAGTGAAGCTGCTATATATGCTGTCATGACTCGGATTATATTGCGTCGTCTTGTAGCCTAAAGATTTACTTTATAAATAGTCTCTTAAATATGTTTCTCTAGAAGATTTAAAGAAAAATGCTTTGGATCTTTAATTAAATGATTTTCCTTAAATAGTCCTACATCTGCTAAAATGCCCTTCGTTTTTCTTAGCGCCTTTGCGCGGACACTTTGCCCTTGCGGGGGTTCCCCCCGCACGCAAGTGTCCTTGTCTATGCGTGACATAATATCCTTTCTTTGTGCAACACCAGAAAACCTATTTCTTTCCTTTATGCTTTGATTTGCTTTGCGGCGGAGTTCTGTGGGAACCGAAATACTTTTCACTACGGTAACGTAGCCAAACTCGCAGAACCTGGGGGATTTGGTCTTTCTGTTCCTTCGTCAATGTATTGTAAAGCTGTAGGGCGCGATGGGGGACAAGCCCCCGCTTGCGCTACCGCGTTCATGACGGCAGGCTGCATTATTATGTGCATCCCAATAACTTCTTGCCACCCGAATACGGCGGCAAACCTCTTTTACCAGTGCTTCTCCAGATAGCGGAGTATCTTTCTTATTCATCCTGAAAGTAAATTCCAACTTAAAAAGCCCATGATGAGGATTGAACTCATGACCTCTTCATTACCAATGAAGTGCTCTACCACTGAGCTACACGGGCGAACAATTTCGGGGACTATAGATTCTAGATTTTGGCTTATTCTAGTATCATAAACCCAAAATTTTGTTCTCAGGCGGATGGGCCGAGCTGGATTTGAACCAGCGTAGGCATAGCCAGCGGATTTACAGTCCGCCCCCATTAACCACTCGGGCATCGACCCGCATACATCCACCGATTTAGTATAATAACACAATGATCTAAAAAATTACAAGTATTTTTTCAATTTTCTTGTGTTACTAGTTTCTAGGCTCAGACTAGAAACTAGTTTGCGATCGCTAACTAAGCAATTCGCCAGTTTCTTGCAGCGAGTGCAGACGGTGGTAAATACCTGCACTGCGTAACAGTTCGGCATGGCTACCCACTTCTACAATCCTACCTTGATCCAAAACGACAATTTTATCTGCTTCGCGCACCGTACTCAGTCGGTGGGCAATGATGATAGTGCTACGAGTACCCAGAATTGAGCGCATCGCTAGCTGAATTGAACGCTCAGACTCATAATCTAGGCTGGAGGTAGCCTCGTCAAAAATTAGCACGTCTGGATTCACCAACAAAGCCCTAGCAATTCCTAAGCGCTGTCGCTGTCCTCCAGACAATCGTACACCCCTTTCACCCACTATGGTGTAATAACCTTCAGGCAACTGTTGAATTACTTCATCGAGTCTGGCAATCCTACAGGCTTCCTGCACCTGCTCAAAACTAGCTAGACGATTGCCATAGGTGATGTTATCCAACAAAGTGCCATTAAAAACATCTACCTCTTGGTGAACGATCGCCAGCCGTCTACGATAAGCAGCAACATCTAGCTGACGAATATCCGTACCATCAATTAAAATCCGACCTTGAAGCGGTTCAAAATAGCGAAACAGCAACTTTACCAAAGTAGACTTTCCCGAACCGGAGCGCCCAACTAGTGCCACTGTTTGATATGGTTCAACTAACAAATTGACATCTTGTAATACAGGGCGACTAGGATCATAACCAAAAGTCACATGGGAAAATTCCAATTTCCCAGTAAAACTATAAGGTGCATTCGATTGGGGTTCTACCAAATTCGCTGCATCTACGCCAGTGGGTTGCTGCATAAGCTCGTGATAACGCAACATCGAGGCATAGCGACGGGCAAAAATCTCAGCCAAGTTATTAATCGGTTCCAACTCGGCATAAGCCATGCTAGAAACCGTTAAAACTGTAACAAAATGTCCAAGAGAAATCTGACCGTTTACTGTAGCTACTAGCACCAAACCTAAAACGGCAAAGACACAAAATTGAGTAATAGTTCTTTGCCAAGTGCTTAATTTGGTGTAACCAAGGTGAATCCGGTAAATTACAACTTGAAACTCGCGGTTAAGCCTTTGCTGTTGGCTTTTGTATTCTTGTGCTTCTGTAGCAAATGCTTTGACAGTTTTGATATTAGTAACAATTTCTGATGTACGGCTTTGGGTATTTTCCATGTATTTATCTAGCCGTCGTTCTTGTTCCATCAGTTGCCGCAAATCTCGCAGGCTGATACCCAAGATAGCCACGAACGAAATCAGAAATAGTAAAGCAATTCGCCACTCGATTAACAAAATTACTACGAAAATTCCCAATACTCGGAATAGTTTGGGGAGCAATTGACCTGCGATTTCTGGGTAAGTCCAGGTGTGATTTTCTAGACCTCTAGCAATCCGCCCCGCTATGCGTCCAGGGTTGTTTTCATCATAAAATTCCAGGGGCAATGTGAGGATTTTACCTATAGTTTTTTTGAAGTGATCGTGCCGAGAACGTAAAGCAATATACCAATGAAACCACAAAGTTGACCAGATTTGAATCGGTGCTTTAACAACAGTAACTAAGAAGATTAAACCCATTAATATCCCAAGGGATAGTAACCGATGAGGTGGAAGTTGTGTAACATTGGCAATTGCTGCGATTATCTGTTGGAGCGGACGATCAAGCGGTTGATTGGACAGCACATTTAACAACTGTCCGATCGCCCAGGGTACAACCAATTCTACTATCTCAAAGATACTGGCTGCGACAATACTAAACAGCGCGATCGCCCGATATGGTCGGTAGTATTTGACAAGATCTTGAAATTTTGCCATGATGCTTAGGAGCCGAAACCTTCTGCTAAGCTATTTGCTTCTATACTACATTATACTACAAAAAGATGAAGTGTTGGCAAAAATTAAAGTAAGATAGAAAGCTCAAGTGTATATAAGTCAGTTGTTTTAGATATCTCAGCTGGGAATCCGATGTAACCTCTAAAAAATAGACGGTTCTTGTTTTCAGGTTATCTGTTGGTTTTCTAGGGGAACTGTGTTGAAGGATGTCAATTTTTGCAGACCCAAAACCCTGGGAAACAACAGGCAAACGGCTGAGAAAAGGAATACTATGCTAATGTATTGATCGAGAAGTAAATTCGGCGGTAGTGTTTGTCTTAAATTACCTACAGGCGACTCTCCGGATCAGCATCTCTGTACCAATTAATTCTGGAGAGACGATATGTCAATCTATGTAGGCAACTTGCCATACGAAGTTACCCAAGACGATCTGAGCAATGTATTCGCAGAATACGGAACGGTAAAGCGGATTCAGCTACCGACTGATCGTGAAACAGGTCGTCTACGTGGGTTTGGTTTTGTGGAAATGGAAACAGAAGCAGCAGAAACGGCAGCTATCGAAGCCCTTGATGGTGCTGAGTGGATGGGGCGAAGTCTCAAAGTCAACAAAGCAAAACCACGCGAGGAAAGAAGTCGCTCTGGTGGTGGAAACTGGGGAAATAACAGCGGGGGCGGATACTCTGGTGGTGGTGGCGGTCGTCGTCGCTACTAAGCAAGGCGGTTTTAAACAGTTCTAAAGGGGTGAAATTATTGGTTAGGGTATCAGCTTGATGCGTCACAATTAGTTTTACCCACAAAGCACCCTCCTTTGTTAATTAGCAGCAGTTGTTGATGTTGGATTTACTTGGAGGTGAGTGCGATCGCCCAGCGGTTGATGCAAATTAAGGAGGAGACAGAATGACCCAAGTGGTTCTAGGCGAAAATGAAAGCATTGATTCAGCTTTACGTAGGTTTAAGCGTCAAGTCTCCAAAGCAGGGATTTTTCCAGATTTAAGGCGGTTGCGCCATTTTGAAACACCCATCGAGAAGCGCAAACGCAAAGCGATCGCCAGAAGGCGTAAGAAAAGACGCTTCTAAAGCGTCAAACAATTTTAGATTTTAGATTTTGGATTTTTGATTAAAACCCCATAGATAAATCTAGATTCCTGAAATGAGGACACGAGTGTGTCTGGCTTAAGGAGAATCAAGGGCAAAAATCTTATTTCTTTTCCATGTCTCTTGACAGGGGCTTTAGGATATTTCGGATTTAAACAAATAACCCCTCTTCTAAAATCTAAAATGTAAAATCGCTAGCTGTTAGCTATCAGTCGTTAGCTGATAGCTAATTGTGTTCTTCTAGATGGGGAAAAAATTCTAGTCGATAGCGATAGAGAGCAACTGGTCGAGAGCCAGCAGTAAAGTAATCTGGATCTTGAGGTGAGAGGTAGACAGCTGTAACTTGATCTCCTTCAATAGTGCGAATCGATGTAGGTAGATAGTGATAGGACGTTGTAGATTCCACCTGATTAAAAAAGATAAGCGCCCCATTACCCCGAAATTGCTGTTGAAACACCTCACAAGTAATAAACTTATTTGCGTCTAGGGTTTGAGTAGCTCTACCAGTAACAATAGAAACTAGCTGTCGTTCTTTTTGCAGTAAGGTAATTTGACGATTAGGAGAATCGGGATCAACCTTAACTGCAATCACAGCGCGATCGCCTAAATAAGCTCTGGCTAAATTCAATCCATTAAAAGCCCGATCTGCTATTATAGCAGACTGTAACTTCAAAGGCTGAGGAATTAACTTTAAAGACGAAGTTGGTAAACGGTTTTTGCCAAAGCGTACACGGAACTTAACAGGTACATTGAGATAACGACGATTTCCCTCAAACCCAGGAGTTACAACATCAGGAGCCAAAGGCGCTACCAAATCCACCAGCGTACTTGTCACATCCCAAGTTCCACTCATCCACTCAGGATAGACTAAATCACCTTCAGCCACCTGCACAGATGGTTTACTATCCCAGTGGGGAAAACTTGCTAACCGCTGATCTAGGGTAAGAGCGATCGCCTCCCCACCCCAAAGCAGCAACACTAAAACCAGAAAAAAACCCCAAATCCCTCTCACAACTCTTCTTAGCGCACAAGCGCGTCTTTGCGGTTCAATCAATCATAAACTCTCAACAGGTGCAGGCTCCCAAACCTCACCATACTGCTGTTGTAGCGCCTGCCAAGCCTCCACCTGTCCTGGCTCATATTCCCCAGGCTTACCCCATTGCAGAAACAAACTTAAAGCTGGCTGCTGCTGGTGATCCAAAAAACGGATCGCATAAGTAGTGAAGTTACCCCGCTTCGATTCACCCGTTTCAAATTTTACCTGCTTAATTTCATCCATATTTAGGTGAAATTCAAAACCCTCAGTATGCATATTTGCATACTTGCCCTTGGGTAACTCTGCATAGAATAGCTTTTGTAACTTGCCCCGTGCTTCTAAAACAGCAGCACTGCTAGTAACAATCAGACGTAGAGTTGAGAGATTTTCGCAAGCTTCTAAAAATTCTTTTAAGGTTGCACTCATAATTAGTAGTTAGTGATTAGTGGCTATAAGGCACGACTTGTTAGCGCTCCTTTCTGATATCTTTGCAGTACACTATCTCTGTTTGTATTTGTAAATTTTCAATTACACCTGATAATTTGTATTCTCGTTCCCCCAACAATATCATCGTCAAATTATCACTTTCTGTTGAGGTAAATATTCTTTGCTCTTTACACTTTTCCTCTACAAATTCCATAAGTTTGTTTCCAATTCCTTTTCTTTGAAACTCGGGACAAACACACAAAAATCGAATAAAGGGTCTGCCATAAAACGTATAGTCAGTTACATATCCTGTAATTCTTTTTCCGAGTGTAGCCACATAACATTCTTCTCTTTGTATTTCTGCTTTTCTATCGCCGCCAAAAACATCAAATCTATCTATTTCCTCAAAGTCACTGATTAAGGCTTTTCTAATTCTGATTTCTTCAAGCATTCTGTATATATAGTAATCCTAAATGATTTGTAAAAAATTCTATGTCTTTCCCTACGCTCTTAGCACTAGCCTGCACAGCTTCCTAAGCGTCTACGGAAAAAAGGAATTTTTACACCTCAAATAAGATTGCTATAAAGCTATTTTCATGATACCAAGTAATAAATCATGGGTAAGAATAGAGCATTTAGAAATCAAATCTATTACCAATTACCAAAAACTATTTTTCATGTTGTTCGTAAGCTGCAACAATCCTTTGAACGAGGGGATTACGTACAACATCCTTTTGTGTTAATTCACATAAAGCAATGCCTTCAACGTGTTGCAGGATTTTCAAAGCCACTGCTAAACCAGATTGTTGATGTAGTGGCAAATCAGTCTGAGTCATGTCACCAGTTACTACCATACGGGAACGAAATCCCAGACGAGTCAAAACCATTTTCATTTGAGCTGGTGTAGTGTTCTGGGCTTCATCCACAATTACAAAGGCATTGTTGAGGGTACGACCCCGCATATAAGCCAAGGGAGCCACTTCAATAACACCCCGTTCCATCAGATTAGACATTTTTTCTGGATCGATGAACTCGTATAAGGCATCGTAGAGGGGACGGAGAAAGGGATCAATTTTCTGTTGTAAGTCTCCTGGTAAAAAGCCCAGTTTTTCACCTGCTTCCACAGCTGGACGAGTCAGAATTAGCCGTTCATATTGATTAGCTAACAGTGCTTGAGCGGCAATCACAACAGCCAGAAAGGTTTTACCCGTGCCTGCAGGTCCAGTACAAAATGTCAAGTCGTGCTTGAGGATTGCCCCGATGTACTGCCGCTGACGAAAGGTTTTAGCGCGAACTTCATCGCCCCGACGAGTCCGAGCGAGAATATCTCGCTGTAATTCTTGCAGTTCGTCCCCGCGCTGGGTATCGTAGGCTTGACGGGCAGTGAGAATATCAGCACTAGAAATGCTCTTGCCTTTGCTCCAGAGATATTCAAGCGATCGCACTAATCTCTGACACAGTTCAATTTGTTTTTCTGTACCAGAGATATACAATTCTTGTCCGCGCAGCACTAGATTAGCACCTGTTTGCCGTGCCAAGGTTTTGAGATTTTCTTCATGCTCTCCCGAAAGGGCGATCGCGCTTTCAATATTCGGCAGCACAATCGTCGATGCCTCTGCCATAGCAGTTGTTATTTGTTAGTTTATTATTTCTTATCCTATTCCCATCTTCCCTTGCTCCCCTTACTAGCTGTTAACACGCAGTTAGCTATTAGCCAAGCGCGGGCGCGTAAATCCTCTTTGTTTGTAGCAGATGGTATCTTTAATAGATAGCGTGTCAATTGTGTTGCTACTAACTTTTAGCTACTAGCTAAAAGCTAAAAGCTAATCGCTAATTGCTAAAAGCTAATAGCTAATTGCTAATCGAGCGAGGTTTGATCGTAGGTTTGGGGCTGTTGCCCCGCTGTTCTCTGGCTTTTGGTGCTGAGCTTCCAACTTCTTCTTCACCAGACATACCGTTGAAAGCCCCACTACCATAAATATCTAGATAAACCGAATGCCCAGATAAGGCGGCAGCCGCAGCAATTACAGTCCGAATACTCTGGATATTGCGCCCGCCCCGACCAAAAACTCGCCCTTTGTCTTCGCCTTCAAAAGCAACCCTAATCCAAACTCGTGAGGTGTTAGCAGAAAATTCACAATCCACACTCAAAGAGTTTGGGGACTCTAATAACGGCTGAATTAGAAACTTTACCAGAGAGGCGTAATCAGGTGGTTCCTTAGCTGAGCCTACACTTTGACTAGTAGAATTACCCGTTGGCTGTGGTAGTGAGCTGTTCAAAGACATTAGCTTTTTCTAGGATGCGACGCACGGTATTAGTAGGTTGAGCGCCTTGTTGAAGTCGCTTGACAATCCCTGGTACATTTAATGTGGTTTCGTCTGTTCTGGGATTGTAGAAGCCTAGTTCTTCTATGGGGCGACCTTCGCGGCGATCGCGGCTATTAATAACAATAATCCGGTAACTGGCTTCCCGCTTTTTACCGTATCGCTTCAATCGCAATTTGATCATGTTGAGGTCTAATTCTCCTATGAGTAGCTATGAACTTTGATTTTAAGATGCCCAATAGATAATTGTACCACTTACAGCCCATCAAATTCTAGTAGTCAGGAGCCAGAATGAAGTGACTAGTGGAACCAGTGGAACCAGTGGCTAGAAGAGGACTTGGGGACTTGGGGACTTGGGGACTTGGGGAGAAGAGGATGGGGAAGACTTGGAGACTTGGAGATGGGGGGAAAGATTTGTACATAAATTCCCCTTGTCCCCAAGTCTCCCCCTCCCCAAATCCTCTTTTTTCCGCTTTTCCCTTTCCCTCGTCCCTTTTCCCTTTCTCTAGCCACTGGTTCCACTGGTTCCACTGGTTCCACTAAAGAGTCCCAAAGCCTTTTTTCTTTTTCTCCTTCTTTTTTTTCTTTGTAGCAGCGCCGCCACCTGGGTATCCTCGCCAACCAGGTGAGGTAGGACGACCGCCACCAGCAGCTGCCATTGGATTGCCCATACCGCCAAACATTCCAGGCATACCAGGCAAACCGCCTTGTCCCATTTGTTGCATAAGACTTCGCATCTTTTGGAAGTCGCTCACCAATTTGCTTACATCGCTTTCTTTGTAGCCTGCACCACTAGCTATTCTGCGTCTGCGACCAGGCGAAGAAGCCAATAAATCAGGATCGCGGCGTTCCTGGGGTGTCATTGAGTTAATCATCGCCTCGCAGCGCTTTAGCTGGGTTTCTCCTTGCTTAAGCTGGTCATCCGACAGTTTATTCATCCCTGGAATTAGCTTGATGATGCCTCCCAGCGAACCCATATTCTTCAGCAGTCGCATCTGCTTGAGGAAGTCGGTAAAATCGAACTTAGCCGACAGAATTTTATCCTGCATCTTCTCGGCATCGGCAAGGTCAAACTCTTCCTGCGCTTTTTCTACCAACGTCAGGACATCACCCATTCCCAGAATGCGCGAAGCCATGCGATCGGGATAAAATGGTTGCAGCGCTTCGACTTTTTCACCCACACCGACAAACTTAATCGGCGCTCCCGAAATCCGCCGCACCGACAGTGCTGCACCACCACGACTATCACCATCTAGCTTGGTGAGAATTGCCCCCGTGATGCCAATCTGCTCATGAAACGTGCGGGTAAGATTTGCTGCCTCCTGACCAGTCATGGCATCCACTACTAGCAGCGTCTCATCAGGTTGCACAGTAGCTTTAATGCGGGCTAACTCCGCCATCATGTTAGAGTCGATCTGCAAGCGACCAGCAGTATCGATAATTACCGTATCAACACCGGACGCTAAGCCTCTTTCTACTCCCTGCCGCGCAATTTCTACCGGATCGGCATCGCTTCCCATTTCAAACACGGGTACGTCAATTTGCTTACCCAGTGTTACCAATTGATCGATCGCTGCTGGGCGATAAACGTCCGTTGCTACCATCAAGCAGCTGCGATCTAATTTGCGTAGGTGTAAAGCCAACTTTGCCGTTGCAGTGGTTTTTCCAGTTCCCTGCAACCCAGCCATCAATACAATCGTCGGCGGCTTATCTGCCTGCGCTAGGGGAACATTTGTTTCCCCCATCACCTGTACCAGTTCGTCGTAAACAATTTTGATGAACTGCTGATCGGGGCGTACACCAGATATAACCTCGGCTCCTTGTGCCTTGGCTTCAATTTCAGCTACAAAATCTTTAACTACCTGTAGATTGACATCTGCCTCCAAAAGGGCGCGGCGCACTTCCCTCAGTGCCTCTTGAATGTTGGAGTGGGAAATCTTGTCCTGTCCCCGTAGCTTTTTCCAAGCAGATTCTAAACGATCAGCGAGTGCATCAAACATAGTTCGTCAAATATGAAAGCAATAGGATTTTGTCAAAGCAAATTTTTTGCCCGCTATATACAGGATAGTGGAAGCGCGTGGAACTAGTGTCTGCTGGCTATGCCTCCTACACCCTACTCTTGGCTGTTCTTGCCTTACCTCATTTATATTAAGTTTTATTAAAAACTGAAGTTTTGTAGTTTTAGATACAGAAAATATATGTTAAATTTAAAATGTAAGTAAGAGCAATCAATATAAATAACAAAGAGGAATTAATTATGTCTACTCAAGAACAAGCCCGCGCTTTGATGATGCGTCACCATCACATGATCAAAAATCGTGAGCAGTCTATGCTTAGCCGTACAGCAGCTGAAATTGGTCTTGAGGGCGTAGATTATTGGAACCATATTCAAGGCAAGCCCCATCCCAGCTTTCGGGCTACCTACGATCGCAGTTCAGCCACTATGAGCTAAGGGCCAGCTGCTTAATATCTAAGAAATTTCAAGCAAATGTGAATATCTAAGTGGGGCTTTTTCTTCTTATACGAAAAAGCCCCACTCTTTTTTGTGGCTGTCGAAAAGTTCTGATTTGCTGCCCTAACCAGCCAAGATTTGTTTTCTGACGACCAATACCTGTATTTTATGACTCAAAAGAGATTGCTATTGTGGCGCATAAACTAATCGTCGTTCCCTTTGCCAAGTGCTTAGTTTTCGGTGCATTGTGCTATTGAAGAGTACACCCTACTAAAATGCAACGCCCAATGCACATGGAGCTTACTATGATTAGCTAAATTTTTATAGTAAAATTAGTAGTAATAGCTAAAAACAGCGATTGACCTGCCTGATTAATTAGCGAATTGGCAAATACCCAGCTTTATCAACTAATTTTTGCCCTTCGCTCGACAGCAGCATATTCACATAAGCCCTACCAGCTAATTCATCCAGTTCTCCATCCTCACGGATGATAACGAATATACGCCTAGTCAGTGGATAAGTGCCATCGAGTAGTGCTTGTTTGTTGACCGTGCCATAGGGGGTGATTGGTTGCACATAGTTCTTCGATTCCCCTTTAGCAAGACCAAGCAAATGAATTGTGCGCTGACCGACTACGATCGCTTGCGCTCCATAGCCAATCGCCCCTGGTGTTGAAGCTACCTTGCGAATGGCAGCAGTAGTATCGCGGACAACCTGCACATTACGACCGAAGTGCTGTTGCGAACTGGGTAGCCCTTGTAAAAGAAAGCTAGTGGAGGCTTTAGCATCGGGGTCTTGGCTGACAGGAACGATTGGCAGATTAGGACCACCCAGTTGTTGCCAGTTGGTCAGCTTACCACTAAATATTTTCTGCATCTGGCTCAAGGATACTCCAGGCAACTTCACGCTTGAATGGCAAAAGAAGGCAATGCCACCCAGAGCGACAGGAACCTGCTTGAGGGTAAAACCACGCTGTTTAGCCATGCTGTACTCAGCATCCTTGAGCGGACGAAAAGATTCAGCAAAGCTCAATTCACCATTAATGACCATCTTGATGCCCATACCGGAATCAGGTGGGACGTTGAGAGGATCGGTATAGCGCAAGCGAAATTCTGGGTGGGCGCTGGCGAGTTCATGGAGTACGCTTTTGGAACGCAGAGCAGCCGATGCCATAGCACCCCCGTAAAGATACAACCCCTGCGGTACATTAGGGACATCCCGTAGGTCGTTGTATAGCGGAAAGCCAGAAGCCGAACTGACAGCCGCGGCTGAGTGCGACTGTCCTTGAGGTGTAGTGAGGGTAACACTAGGGTTGATAGCTATGGTGGGAGAGACTCCATACTTCCGCCAAGAAAAGTAGAGTACTAGAGTAAACAACAATAACCCAACTAGGGGAACCGCCGACCAGGGGATAGCAGGCGGCTTACTAGTTTTGACATCACTGCTGAGCGAATGATTGCAGTTGTGACAATGGGTGGCAGTAATTGGATTGGCATTATAGCCGCATTTACGACAGCTCTGGCTTGAGTAGACCTTCATAAACTTTTTCCAAGCTTTGATGTCTTGATAATTAATGAAAATAGTTCCAATGCGATCGCACTTAGCTAGCCAAGAGCTGTTTAATGATATCTGGCACAGCGAGTAAGAAGAAAATGGCAAAATACACTACGGAGAGCAACACAACAACCTGTGTCCATAACGGTGGGCGCAGGTCGGGTGGTAAGAACTTACGATTTATATACAGTGTATGTAGCCCCAGAAAAACAAAGTTTAGCCCTGCCATATTTGCCCCCAGCAGCACCAAAAACAGTGGCTTTAAATCAGTTAGCAGAATAAAGACACCCCACAACGTGAACAGAGATAATACCCCATAGTAGACAAAGCGAATGTCTCCACTTTGCCACGCACGGGCGTGACGACTACCTGACCAAATAATATCTGTCACAGTCCGCACGAAAGCATCGGTAATGCCAAGCTGGGTGCTGTAAAGAATCCAGAAGCCTACCAGGAGGGTAATGAACCACATGAAATCGCTTCCCACAGCCCAGGATAGGTACTTAGCTTGGTAGACAGCTACAGCATATTCGTTTTTGAATTCTGTGCCAGGGGGGATAAACTGCAAAGTCAGCAGTGCTGGTAAACCCATACCCAGGAAGCAGCCTAAAGTCCACAGCCCGTATTGGTCTAGGGCGGCAAACTTCCACCATTGATTCCAGCGCCGCTTATTTTCCGGTGTGAGTGGGAAAACTTTACCATGATGGGTGAGAGGCACTTTCCGACCACCGATAATTGCTGGGATGTATCCCACTACGCCACCCATGCCAAATCCTTTGTCACGGAACCAATTGCTGATCGCGCCATTGGTAACACCTCCAGCACCTGCGTAGGCAACAAAGCCACTAATTAGCGTCCAATTTACGTCCTTTGGTATACTAGCGAAACTAAAGAAGTCAGTAGCAACTCTGCCCCAAGTAACAGGCGGCACAAACACAATACCAATGACAATTAAAAACAGTAAAATTGCTGCTACAAAGAACCACTGCACCAGTTCCACTGTTTGCTCGATCTTGGCTCCGAATGCAACGATCGCTACGGTTGAGAGGAACCAGAACACAGCGAACATTTTCACTAGATTAGCGTGTTCTGGACCTGGCAGCCCGCCGACGAATAAAGCAGTCAGTGAGCTAGCTGCTGCACTCGCCCATCCAGGCCAACTTAACTGAAGAAAGGCGAGAACTGAATAGACGATCGCCCAGAAAAAGGGACCGGGCTTAGTACGCATGAAACCAGTGTAGATTGGTTCCCCCGTGTACATGGTGTAGCGAATGAATTCTGTATTCATCACCACCTGGAGAATAATCGACACGGTTGCCAACCACAGCAATCTACCACTATATTGCGCTGTGACAGCAGGACCGAGCAACCATTCGCCGCTACCGATGGATGTGCCAAGTAGAATTGCTCCAGGTCCAATGATAGCGATCGCATTGCCCCAGTTGAAAGGTGGGGGCGAAGGCAAATCGGCAGTTTCCCAAGGCGGAAGTGCGCCTGCCTCAACTTTTGTACCAACAGGTAGGGTTGCCTCTAGGGCATTCACCTCACCCGCCCGAATTACCCCTGCTGTGAATGTCACTGGTGTTTCAATCTCGCTGTCTAATTTATCTGCCGCTCTTTTGCCCAAGACTTGCGCCCCTAAACAAACCACGTAGCCAACGATGATGGCGGCGGCTAGCCAGCCATATAACCCGAACCAGAAGTCCGAATGGGTGATAACTTGCAGCCCGTTCCTGAGCAGTGCCGAAATCGAACCCAAAACTAGGACGGCTGTAGCTGCATACATTCCATACCTAGCAGCTGGGGTAAGACGTTTGTACATAAACACGCTTTCTGTTAGCTTTACTATTTCCTAGTTGGGGCAAGATGTTTGTACATAAGTACTATCGATTATCTTCACGCCTTCATTACTATATCGACACAGAAAATAATTCAATAGCGAAAAACAGATATTGTATCACATCTTGAGTATTCATGAGCTTGGGGGTCTTGAGAATTCTATTTTCGGTTTAGCGAGATTTAAGTGCAGCGATCGCCCCTTTTGTCACACCTGCGATCGCCTGTTCTGTCGCCTTGGGTAAGTGATAATATTTCCCGCCTGCGTGGAGTGCTAATTCTTTAGCAAATCCAGTCGAAATAAACTTATTCTCAGTATCAATTACCAACAGTTGAATTCCCAACGCGCGAATTCGAGCGGCAATTTCTAGTAACTCCTTTTTAATATCAGGTTTTTCACCATCCGACAAAGTTTCACCGAGCGATCGCCCTAACGGAATATTCCCCCGTCCATCAGTAATCGCCACAATCACCACCTGTCCAATATCTCCAGCCATTTGAGCATTCATTCCTACCCGCACCGCCTGCGTCAAGCCATGAGCTAGAGGTGAACCACCACCACAAGGCAATAACTCCAACCGCCGCCGCGCTAAAGCAATCGAGCGAGTCGGTGGTAACAATACCTCTGCCTGTTCTCCCCGAAAGGGAATCAACGCCACCTGGTCGCGGTTTTCATAAGCCTCTGTCAATAACCGCAACACAGCCCCCTTCGCTGACTGCATTCGATTTAATGCCATTGAACCCGAAGCATCGACGACAAAAACTATCAACGCCCCAGCTTTGCGGACTAAACGCTTTGAGCGAACATCACCTTGTTCTACAAATACGCGGCGATCGCTTTGGGGAGATCTTTCACGACGAGCTTTTTGATAGGGAGCAGCTGCCCTGAGCGTAGCATCGACGGCAATACGTCGTACAGTTCCTTTAGGCAGCATTGGTTTAACATAGCGCCCCCTATCTTCGGAATAAATCAAACTGCGACTACCAGATTTACCGCGCTGCTGTGCCATTTGAGCAAAGTAGAGAACGCTCTCGTCAAGGATTACCCCCTCAGCATCAAAAACAAATTCCTCTGGGATACTCGGTGGCTCTTGTTCTGGTTCCTCTGATTCGTTTTCCTCTTGCTCCTCCTGCTCTTGATTCGATTCGTCCTGGGGTTCATCCTGATTTTGGGGTGGTGGCGGTGGCGGTGGTGGTGATTCTTCTGGTGGAGTCTGTACAACCGTTGCTCTTGGCACAATTACCAATTCGACAGCACGGCGCAAATCCTCAGCCGTGACTGTTGTGCGCCCTTCTAAAGCTGCTGCTGCTTTGGCAACCCGGAGGGCAAAAATTTCCGCTCGATGTCCCTGAACTCTGGCTCGAACTGCCTCATCAACTAGATAAGCGATTTGCTCACTCGTTATTTGAACATCTTTTAACCATTCCCGCGCTAGGATGATTTGGGTTTTCAGGCTATCGATGTCTTCACTGTATTGATTGAGAAATTCTTGGGGTGATTTTGAGTATTCAATGGCTTGCTCTACTGCCTGCACTCGTTGATCTAATCCCAGCACACCATCGGCTGATAGGGCGATCGCAATTCTATCTAATAAGTGTTCCCGCAGCGCTCCTTCTTCTGGATTATAGGTTGCAATGAATAGAGGCTTACAAGGATGCCTAAAACTAATTCCTTCACGCTCAATTGCATTGCATCCCTCGGTCAGAACGGTTAATAATTGGTTGCTGATATTGTCGTCAAGTAAATTGATTTCATCTACATACAATACCCCTCGATGTGCTTGTGCCAGCAATCCTGGTTGAAACACTGTTTCTCCCTGTTTCACCGATTGCTCTACATCTACCGATCCTAAAAGTCGATCTTCTGTGACTCCCAAAGGAATTTGTACGAATGGGGCGGGAATAACTTCTGTTGTGGAGGTATTTTGTGCTAACAGCTGATCGTCCCATTCTTCGGGTTGGTTAGGATCGCAGTTACAAAACGAACCCTTGACAATTTCAATCGGTGGTAGCAAAGTGTGTAAAGCACGAGCCATAACCGATTTGGCGGTTCCGCGACGACCAGCGATCGCCACTCCCCCTAAACTCGGATCGACTGCTGCTAACAGCAAAGCCATTTTGATCGCTTCTTGACCGACTACAGCCGTGAGGGGAAATGCAGGTATCAAAAGTGCAGGCATGGTTTAAATCGTAGCTAGTCCAGACATTCAGCATATCAATTCACTGCGCTGCAAGTGACATTTATTCCTATATTGAAAAACTGGGTTAATGCCCTGTTTGTAGCAAGCACCTGCAACAATGAATATCTATATTTACTCTAGGACAATTCATTTGATGAAAGGCAAAAGATCAAACTCTTGACGAATCTCCAACAGTGAACGGTCTAGCATTGGTACAAAGTCAAGAAATGCAACAAAACGTTGACGATTGCGACTTTTTAGCCACATTGAAATTAACTGAGGCAACAATCGCGGTAATTCTAAAAAGATTGAAGTATACAACCAAATCACACCATGACGTTCTATCAAGTCTGCGTACATCACATCTACGGCTGGATTCTTGCGATCGCGCAAATAGTCTCTAAATTTGTAGTCACTCGTCCAAAATGTCAGCGGCAGTAACTTCAGTTCATCATACATATTCGTATCGCAGCCATAAATTACATGACTTGCATCATGGGCAAGCAAGATTTTAGCAAAATCCGCCCGCTGGGTGCTGGGATGGGTGAGGTCACAATTGACAGCGTAGTATTCCTCTAGTCCTTCAGCCAGCGTCTGGGTGCTGTTTTTGTCGGTGTAGCGGGGACGAGGACGCTTGTTCATCATTTAGTCCCTCTTATTTAAATACGAAACTGTTTCGTAAATTATATTAACATATATGAGTGATACAGCCAAAAAACCGCAGGGACGACCTCGCAGTACCCAATCTGATCAAGCCATTGTGCAAGCAGCCCTGGAACTGCTAGGAGAGGTAGGATTCGATCGCATGAGTATTGATGGGATTGCAACGAGGGCTGGAGTAGGTAAAACTACAATCTATCGACGCTACAACTCTAAAGAAGAACTCGTTGTGGACGCGATTGAAAGTCTTAGAGAAGAAATTGTCATACCTGACACGGGTAATCTTTGGGGCGATATTGATGTGCTGATCCGAAATGCCGCACAAATTACACTCAGTTCTTTGGGAAGACAAACTGTTGCCATGATAATCAGCGCTGCATCGAGTAATTCTCAGTTTGCTCAAATCTATTGGGCAAAATACTTACAACCTCGACGACAAGCCTTTGCTGTTGTAATAGAACGGGCGAAAGCGAGAAATGAAATTCAAACTGAGGTAGATCCCGATCTAGTTTTCGACATAATGAGTGGAATTATGCTTTACGCACTAGTTTTTCAACCCGCTACTGAACCTTATGAGTTATATGTTCGTCGTGCTTTGAACCTTGTCCTCAAAAATGCAGTGGTTTAATGATTGGACTGAAATGGGAGTCTATAACAAAATCGCTCCCAAATTCAACTTGAAAGCGAGTTTTCATGCTTAGTTGCGGTTAAAGATATAACGAGCGATTGCTATTTTCAAGCGGTTCTTCTGAGCTTGGCTTATTTTTTTACCCAATTCCTTAATCAGCAGTATTTCATGACTCAAATGGCATTGCTATATCTTGCCAAAAATCTTCCCAATGGGCAAAATAACCTGTATTTTCAAGTATTAAAGATAGGAAAATTTTGGAAAATTGTTGATTTATTAAAATTCATTTACAATCCAGACAAAGGTAAATTTGTCAAACAATAATTCCACCTCAATTGCAAATTTTTATATTAAAATTGTCTTGAATAAAAGCAAGAGGCGAGTGGGTAGGGGCTTTTTGCAAGAGCTTGGGCGAGGGGCTAGAAGACAGGATAATAATTCTTAATTATTATTAACTTTTAAGGGGAAAGTAACAGTAAAGGTAGAACCAATCCCAAATTGTGATACTAACTCGATTTTGCCTTGGAGTAGTTTTACCAGGCGTGAGACGATCGCTAACCCCAAACCAGTGCTATTGGGTAAACGAGTAGCAGTTGCTCCGACTTGAAAGTATGGTTCAAAGATATGTTGCTGAGCTTCAGGATCGATACCAATTCCGGTATCACAAATAGCGATCGCCCACTGCTGGTTATCTAAAGTTTGGCACGTTACTTTGATAGTTCCCGACTCGGTGTAGCGAATGGCGTTGCTGATTAGATTTGCCAATACTTGCTGTAATCGCAACGAGTCTGTGATCACTTCCTCTGGTGCGCGTTTTATATCGACTACAATCTTTAGTTCTTTATCACCCGCCAAAGGCTCCATTACTTCCAAAACATCTTTAATTACACCACGCACATCAGTTGCTGCTGGCTCTAGTTGCATCTTCCCAGCTTCAAACCGAGAAATTTCTAAGGCATCATTGATCAGGCGCAGTAAATGCCTACCATTGCGTAGCACCCGCTCAATGTGTTCGAGATTTGTAAATTTGTCTTTTTCCTCACTGTTGAGTCGTTGTATGCGTAAGAACAGATCCGAGTAGCCAATAATCGAAGTCAGGGGGTTTTTTAATTCGTGTGCTAGATGAGAGAGATTATCCTGATTAGAGCGAACTAAACGAGTTAATTCTTGGTTGTTAAGGGTGAGTTGATTTTGCAGCTGGTTGAGTTCCCGCAATCTTTCCTCTGTATAGCTTTGAAAACACTTTGCGATCGCAGCATCGATCACAGCGTCAATTAAACGAATGGCTCGCATCACTTCTTGTGGTGTTCCCGTCAACAGCCCCTGTTCTAGAGTAGAAAAGATCACACGGCGTAATAACCCATATTCTCGTGCAATCTCTGCTGGATCAAAGCCTTGTTCAGCCCGCACAATGCCATGCTCTAAACTCGCCTCAACCACTGACTTGACATCATTCTCTTGGTATTGGGAAAGCACCGTCACCATCGCCTTGAGAACATCAGGCATATCGTCACGCACACTCTTGTAAGGTAAACCGTTAGCGCTCGAAATCTCCATATCCCTGCGAACAGCTTCCACCCACTGTTCGACAATTTCATCAGTTTTGTTAATTAGCAGTTGACTAAAATCATTCATAATTTAGGGGGAACAGTCGCTTTACCTGGCATTTGCGCGTTTCTACTTTAGCTTCTTCGGTGATGGTTTTGCCTAAAATTAGTACTTATGACGATCATACATCTACCAAGAGATATATTTTACTCTGCTAATAGAGCTAGATGTATTTTAGGGAAAAATAGCGCGAAGGACGAGATGTTCCGAGCGTCGGAACTGGGTAAGAGAGAATGAAAAAATTAGTTTGTTCTATCTATGGTATGTATCAGTGGAAACATTGCTGCAAATAATCAACCCATGTTATGCTTTGGCTTAAATTAGAGTAAGTCAGCCTAATCTGGTATCTCACCTAAACAGCAGTATCGCAACTTAATAGTTTTAATCAGGTGAGACTAGAACGGAGGAACCAACTTTGGGGCGCGTCTTGAAAAAGGGGAAAGGCTAAAGGTTAAAGGGTAAAGGGTAAAGGTTAAAGGGGAAAGGGGAAAGGGACTCGGGACGCGGGAAAGAATTAAATATTCTGTCTTTTGTCTCCTGTCTCCTTGAGACTTCATCCTTGAGACTTCATCCTTGAGACTTCATCCTTCAGACTTCACCCTTGATCGGAGGGACATCTCTCAGTCCTAGCCCGTCAGCTAACTTCGTCGGCATTGAGAGGAGACTGAAGAGTCAGCATTCTTAGTAATGTTTGGATCTCATCAGTGTTCCTGGCTGGTACTGCTCAATTTTTGTTGTACCTGCTATCGACTCGCCAGGAGTATCACATGATATTTCAACTGAATCTTGCTGCCCTTGCGGTAGCTGGTCAGGTTGCTTGGAAAAGGGCTAGACCAATCTTACTGCGGGATGTAGTTTTACTACCATGCGCGGGTTTTTTGGGAATTATTATACTGTGGTGGCTGGTTGCCCTTGCCAACCATGATGTGATGCCTACCCCACCAGAAGCACTGGTCGCTAATTTAGATTACATCCTCAATCCGTTCTATCGTAGAGGACCTGGTGATTTAGGGCTAGGTTGGTTACTTCTAGCAAGTCTGCGACGGGTGTTACTGGGATTTTTACTAGGTGCTGTGGTAGCAATTCCGGTAGGTTTTCTGATCGGTATGTCCAGACAAGCAATGTTGGCACTCAATCCGATTATTCAAATTTTCAAGCCAGTATCGCCCCTAGCTTGGTTGCCCATTGCCTTAGCTATCTTCAACTTGGCAGATCCATCAGCGATTTTTGTTATCTTCATCACTTCTTTGTGGGCGACGATTATTAATACAGCCCTTGGTGTTTCCAGCGTTTCCAAAGACTATATTGATGTAGCAAGAGTGCTAGAAATGCCTCGTTGGAGACAAATTACTAAGATTATCTTGCCAGCAAGTTTGCCTTATATTTTCACGGGCTTACGGATTAGTTTGGGGATTGCTTGGCTAGTGATCGTTGCCGTTGAAATGCTGACTGGTGGAATTGGCATCGGCTTTTTTGTCTGGGATGAATGGAGCCGTTTAAACCTGAGTTCTGTATTCTTAGCAGTGCTGGTAATTGGATTAACAGGGCTATTGCTCGACTTTGCAGTTGCTCAAATCGAGTCATTTGTAACTCACCGCCGCGTTGCACAGAGGGGCTAGGGGCTAGCCCAGCGCGTGAGAGCTTCAGGGGCTTCAGGGGCTTCAGGGGCTTCAGGGGCAGAGGGGAATTAAATATTTCGACTTCTGACTTCTAACTCCTGACTCCTGACTTCTGACTCCTGACTCCTGACTCCTGACTTTCTTGGTAGCTCAGAGAAAAAACTATGAGTGATAGCACAAACTGGACACGACGCAAATTTATAGAGGGCGTGGGAGCAACGGCAGCTGGAATGGCATTTTCTGGCTGTGCAATTAGTGGTGACAGATCGGCTTCAGGATTAACCGCCCAAGCCGCCGCAGTAGAACCAGTCGTAGATCCCAAAACCCTAGAAAAACCCAATATTACAGTGGGGTATGTGCCAGTAAATGACTGCGCCCCGTTTGCGATCGCTTGGCAGAAAGGATTTTTCCGCAAATATGGGCTGAATGTCAAACTTGTACGGGAGGCTAGCTGGGCAACTTCGCGCGACGGTATTATCTTCGGTCGCACAGATGCAGCCCCCGTTGTCTGCGGGGCTGTCACCAACGCCAGAACTGGCGCTGAAGGCGCACGTCATGCCCCCTTATGTGCGGCAATGACAATTCACCGTCATGGCAATGCTATGACGATGAACCGAGCAATGTGGGAATCAGGCTTGCGTCCTTGGCATGAATACAACGGCGATCTAGAAGCGTTTGGGCATGATTTTAGGAGCTACTTTGATAACCTGCAACCAGAAAAAAGAGTTTGGGCAGTGGTGTTAAGTTCTGCTATCTATGAATACTTTGTCCGCTACTTATCTGCTGCTGCGGGTGTCGATCCGCAGCAAGAGTTTCGGGTGATTATCATTCCACCGCCCCAGATGGTGACAAATGTGCGAATTGGGGCAATGCAAGCATACATGGTAGCGGAACCTTGGAATACACGGGCAATTACTGGCAATGAAGGTGTGGGTTTTACTTTTGCTCAGGGTAGAGAAATTTGGCAAGGACACCCAGATAGGTTATTGGGAGTGATGCAAAGTTTTATTGAAAACTATCCTAAGACATATCGTTCTTTGGTCAAAGCGATGATTGAAGCGTGTCAGTATTGCAGCAAACAAGAAAATCGGGAAGAAGTTGCTAAACTGATTTCCCAGCGATCGTTTACTGCTGCTAAACCCAAGTTTACTCGACCTGGGATTGTGGGGGAATACAACTATGGTGGCTTTGATGGCAAAAAACGAATTGTGCGATCGCTCGATACGACCATTTTCTTCGACCTTCCACCTAACGAAGCCAAAATACCAAATGACCACTCAACATTTTTATGGCAATCCGAAAGTATTTGGTTAATGACACAATCAGCTCGTTGGGGACAAATTCGAGAAATCCCCAAAAATGCTGAAGCACTAGCTCGTCAGGCATGGAGAACTGACCTTTATCGAGAGATTGCGAATGAAATGGGTATTGAATGCCCCAAGGAAGATTACAAGATTGAACCAGCAGAAGTATTCATTGATAAAAAAGCTTTTGACCCCAGCGATCCAGTTGGCTATCTCAACGGTTTTGAAATCAGAGCAAATCGTCCTAAATCTTTCTTCTTATCATGATTAGTTTGGCTCAGGTAACGCTGGTAATTGGATAAAAATCATGAATTGGAAATTCTAAAACACCTTGTTTTAGTAATGATTAACAATCCTGTATTAACCTATACCAAAAAAAGTGATTAAATGGAGTTAAAATTATGAATAAATATACTAGTTTTACTACTGCTCATAATCAGATAGATTTGAGCCGTACTGGATTTTTGGAAATTGAAAATCTAGTCAAATCCTATCCAAACCCCAACGGTGATGAGTTTGTTATTCTTGATGGAATTAATCTTACTATTGGTGAAAATGAATTTATTTCTATAATCGGTCACTCTGGTTGTGGAAAATCAACACTGCTTAAGATTGTGGCAGGTTTAGAAAAAGCAACTTCTGGGTCAGTAAGACTTGATGGCAAAGAAATCCGAAAACCAGGAGCAGAGCGGATGATGGTATTTCAACACTATTCCCTCTTGCCTTGGCTAACAGTACGTGAAAATATCCGGCTAGCCGTTGACGAAGTACTGAAAAAAGCTACGAGGGCTGAAAAAATTAGCATTGTGAATGAACACCTAGCAATGGTGAATTTGAATGCAGCAGCTGATAAGTATCCTGATGAGATTTCTGGAGGAATGAAACAGCGAGTAGGTATTGCTAGAGCCTTGGCAATTCGCCCTAAGATGTTGCTGATGGATGAACCGTTTGGGGCGCTCGATGCCTTAACTCGTGGTAAATTACAAAGACAAGTGTTGAATATCTGGGAAAATCATCGACAGGCGGTAATGATGATTACCCATGATGTGGATGAAGCGATTTATATGTCCGATCGCATTGTTTTAATGACCAATGGACCATCTGCCAAAATTGGGGAAATTTTGGCTGTGCCTTTTGAGCATCCGCGCGATCGCGTCGCTATGCGTAACTCCAAAGAATATATGGAACTGCGTAACCACGCCTTGAATTTCCTAGATCGCTATTTCACCCAAGACGAATAGCATGATAATTCGTAATTCGTAATTTGTAATTAATCCTTACACATTTCATTTAAGAGTGGTTAAAGCCGTGAATATCAAGTCAATATTAGCTCGTCTGCAAGATGTCGTAGGTAGTCAAGAAATAATTAATCAAATGGTATTGCTACCAGAACCAGCAACACACAATGTTGAGCGGGATAAATCTACTCAATCAATTAATTTAGTTGTAGGTTATAACAGTTCACCCAAAAGTCAAACAGCTTTAGACATCACTTTGTTAATAGCTCATCAAACACGTTTAGCTACCCAAAAACAAGTCACAGTTCATGTAGTTTACGTCTTAGATGACAATCAAAGTTTTCCGGTTTTAAATGTCTATAACTCTTTTTATGCCAGTAGCTCATCACTTGTTTGTAACTTAGAGTCTTCGACTGCATTTAGGTGTACTACATCCGTTTTAACTCAACCCACAACTGAAACACTAGCTGCACTTACACCGCTAAAATCAGTAGATTTATTCGAGCAAGCAGACCGGATTTTATGGCAAGCAAGGTGTTTAGCTGAAGAATGGAAAGGTACATTCGTCGCCCATCTGCGGTTTGGTAGCAAGGCTACCCAATTACGCTCTGTTGTCGAGTCAGAAGCGGCGGATTTACTCTTGCTAGGCTGTAGTTCTTGCGATCATCCAGTTGTCCAGCAATTAGGTACTAATTTCCCCTGTCCCCTTCTGGGTATTCCAATATGAGGGACTTTGGCGCAGGGGCGCTCTTGCGAGAGGCGCTCTTGCGAGAGGCGAAAGGCTAGGGAATTTTGGAGACTATGGATTTTGGATTATAGTTTCTCCTCTACCCCTGGAACCCCCTAGCCCCTATCCTCCAGCCCCTTTTATCCTACTTGCGATCTAAGAGTCGCCAGAGATAGAGTCTTAATGCCACAATTAGGGTATGGATTGGCAAGAAATTTCTGGTAACTGGGTTTTAATTCCCCCGCGTCCTGTCGGGATTATACATTTCCTTGGGGGTGCTTTTGTGGCAACACTACCCCACCTAACCTACCGTTGGTTATTAGAACAACTGGCAGAGCAAAATTATGCTGTTGTCGCCACACCTTTTGTGAATACTCTAGATCATACAGCGATCGCGCGGTCAGTATTAAATAGTTTTGAAAATGCGATCGCCACGAGCCAAGCAAGAGGTATGTTAAGCCGAGGCTATCTCCCCGTCTACGGACTAGGGCATAGTATGGGTTGCAAACTCCATTTGCTAATTGGTAGCCTCTTTACCGTCGAACGTGCAGGTAATATCCTGATTTCTTTTAATAACTACGCCGCACGAGAGGCTATTCCCCTAGTCCAGCAATTCAATCCCACCTTTGCTGTGGAATTTACGCCCGATCCCTTGGAAACCAAAACTCTGATCGAAACTCGCTATGAAGTTCGCCGCAACTTGATTGTTAAATTTACCGACGACACCATCGATCAATCTAAAGTCTTGGTTGAGTTGTTGCAACAACGTTTTCCTGGGATGGTGACACCAAAAACCCTGAAGGGAACTCATACCACACCTTTGGGTCAAGATGTCAAGTGGCAAACTGGCTCATCTTTTACACCCATTGATGCTGTAGGTCAGTGGTTTAAGCAGGAATTTTACCGAGATTTGAAGGATCTTAAAAAGACTATTCTGACGTGGTTAAATCCCATGTCTATGCTTTAAACCAATTATCAATTAACAATTATCAATTATCAGTTACCCCCACTGTTTACCGACACCTGAAGGTAAATAGTAGGAAGTAAAAACTTGAATTTTTGAAACACAACAGGAGGTAACTGGTAACTGGTAACTGCTCGCTGGTAACTGCTCGCTGGTAACTGTTATTGAAGTAAGTTAAATCAAGATGATTCAACAAGTAGAAACTCAATTTCAAGACCGTTGTATCACTCTTTATGCTGTGAGTTGGGATAAGTTTGAAGCGATCGCCTCTTTATTAGAAGACTACCCAGTATGCCTGACTTACTTAGATGGAACCCTAGACATAATGACACCCTCACCAGAACATGAAAAATCGAAAACAACTATCGGCTACTTATTAGAGATCTATCTGCGATTTTTAGGTATTCGTTTTTATGGTACGGGTGGTTATACATTAGGAAGTCGAGAGGAAAGAGTTAGAGGAGAGCCTGACGAGTCATATAATCTAGAAACTGAAAAGGATATCCCCGATATTGCAATTGAAGTAGTTATCACCAGTGGTGGTGTAGACAAGTTAGAAAAATATAGACGCTGGGGTGTACCTGAAGTATGGTTTTATCAAGACAGGCAACTTTTTATTTATCATCTGCGCTCTACTGGTTATGAACAAGTAACTAGAAGCGAGTTTTTGCCAGAATTAAACCTAGATTTATTTGTTCAATGCCTAAATATGCCCGATCAATATGATGCAACAGTTGCTTTTTTAGAAGCATTAAAGCAACAAAGTAATTCGTAATTTTCTCGTTTCTAGGCTGAGCCTAGTAACAAGAATATTATTCATCATTTCCCTAGCCCCCAGCCTCCAGTCTCTAGCCCCTAAAACTACCAGTCAATAGGCTGGCGATCGCGGAAAAATCCGCTTGTGGGTCCATTATCGGGCAAAGTAGCCAGCCATACAATTGTATCTACTCCTTGCTCTGGTGTTCTGGGCGCATTTTCCCCACCCATATCAGTTTTTACCCAGCCAGGACAGACAGCATTCACTAAGATATTTGTGCCTTTTAATTCATTGGCAACAATCCGTGTTACTGCATTCAAGGCTGTTTTGGAAATTCGATAGCTGGGGTATCCAGTATTCATGTCATGTAATTGCCCAGCACCAGAGGATACATTTACCACTCTGCCATAGTTATGCTCTTTCATCAGTGGAACCAAAGCCTGACACAGCACTAAGGAACCGAATGTGTTTGTTTCGAGTGTTTTGTGCAAGGTGCTAATCTTTAGGTTAAACACACTGCCATCTGATTCTGAATAATCTAGCAGCACACCCGCATTATTCACTAATATATCCAACCGCCCAATGCGATCGCGGATGACTTTGGCGAGGAGATCGCATCTTTCGGCACTAGTAACATCCAGGGGATAACTAATCACATCCAACCCTTCAGCTTGCAATTTCTCTGCCGCCGCTTTTCCCTTGGCTTTATCCCGACTAGTAAGAATTACCTTGATGTCTTTTTTTGCCAGTTGACGACAAGCTTCAAACCCTAATCCCCGATTTGCCCCTGTAACAAGTGCTACTTTTTTATCTTCACTCATTGTCTTTATCCTTATCCTTTGCCTATAGGCGTATTAATCACTGTGTTTCCAATCTTCGGTGAAATCTTCTGCTTCAGAGTAAACGGTGTTTCCTAAAAATTCTTCTAATGCCTTCAATGCTTGATCCTGGCTTTGAACATCTTCCTCACTTTTCCAAAACAGATCTTCAAATGAGTACGCCCTGACTAAGGAACGAGTTTCTTCATCCCAGCCAATCTCTACATCATTTTCTTGAATTACCCAGGTATTTATGTATGGATAAGTTTCTTCATATGGGTTGAAAATCTTCATTTATACCTCAATTTTTCGGGTTTAAACAAATAGTATAGTAGGGGTGGATTTACTAAAAAATTTGATTTCTAACTAACAATATTGATTGAACCCACCCCTACTGTATATCCGTGCTTTTCTTGGTGATTCAATTAAACAATTAAATTCAAATCCCCGAATTCATGCCAAAGATAATGTTGTTGCACAGCATTTTCGTATGCTTCCCGAATATTCTGTGCTGGTAAGAACGCAGTCAGCAAATCAAGATGGCTAGCTTCCGGCTCATGTAAACCAGTTAATAACCCATCCACTGTTTTCAGCTTATGCTTAGCTGTAATGTGCAAGCGAGTGTAACCATGCCCTGCTTCCACCTTACCAGTCTCATCTGCCACAGACTCCAACGCCCTTACAACAGTTGTCCCTACAGCAATTACTCGTCCTCCCTGCTGATGTGTTTGGTTAATCTTCTGGGCTGCTTTCTCACTAATAAAGTATTCTTCCTCCGAAGCCAGGTGCAGGGCATCTAGTTCATCATCCATGTAGGAAGAAAGACCAGTGTGTAATAGAATGTGTGCTGTTTCAACACCCCAGCGCTTCAGGTCAAAAAGTAGCTTCCAGGTGAAAGCGCGTCCAGCCGAGGGCATCTCTGCTGAACCTGGTTCCTTAGCATAGACAGTCTGGTAGTAGTCTAAATCCCAAGGTGCGGAAACATATTCATAGCGGATGGGATGCCCTAGTCGATAGAGCAAATCCATCAGTTCGGTTCCCGATTTGGAAAAGCGCAGCTTCCAAAGTCTGGGAATATGCTCGTCACGGTCATAAACTTTACCACTCAAACCCTGCCCAAAGTCAATTTCCATCCCAGTTTGCAAACCACAGGAAAAAGGATTGCCTTGTTGACAAAGTAGCAGTGCTAGCCAAGAATCATCCGGTAAATGTTGTGCTAAACGGACTTGCATACACGATCCATTAGGTACTTCACAACCATCGATCGCAGCTGGCAGGGTGCGGCTAGTATTGAAGACTAGTAGATCGCCAGGGCGCAGAAAATGAGCTAAATTATCAAAACGGGTATGTTCAACTTGTTGGGTAGTGCGATTTATCACCATCAACCGCACTTTATCACGAGCAATACCTCTTCGTTCAGGAGGCTCTTTGGCTGCCAGTTCTGAAGGCAGCTTGAAGGTAAAAGGAGTGGACATATTATGATTGGTAATCCTAAACAGATAAGGATTAGTAAGGCATCCTAGCCGTCATCAACTGAGCTAGGCTTTGCCATAACGCGCTCTAGGGAAGCACTACTTATTGGTTTACTGCCATTAGCTGTTGCTTAGCTATTTCTAAACCCCAGTTTTCTTCTTGTGCCTGAAATCTTTGCCCGTTTACTTGCTGCGATTCATCTGAAGCTAGGTAGATAAAAACTTCAGTCGCATCGGCTGGATCAGCCCATTGGGTTGGATCTTCTTCAGGTTCTGCCGCCCGATGCATAGCAGTATTCATGTTCCCAGGATCGACCCAATTTACACGCACGTTGGTTTCTTCGAGTTCAGCCGCCCAAGTTTCGGACATCCCTTCAATACCAAACTTCGAGATCCCGTATGCTCCCCAGCCTGGATAACCTGTTACCCCAGCATCACTTGTTACATTGATGATGGAGCCACCATTTTCAATCATCGCTGGTAGTGCTTTCTTGATTAGAAGAAATGGAGCGATCAAATTCGTGTTGATGACATTGCGAAAATCCTCTAGAGGATAGTCGAGCAGGAAAGGCATCGGTGAGGGACCAATAGCTGATGCATTGTTTACCAGAATGTCCAGTCGACCATTAAATTCATTTAGTGTCGTAGCGACGACGCGCTCGATATCCTCCTGCCGAACTAAATCTGCAACGATGCTTAAAACTTGTGTTTGGGGTGCAATTTCTTTCAGGCTCGCGCGTACCTCATTCAACTTCTGTTCACCACGCGCTACGATCGCTATCCCTGCTGCTCCTTCTTGGGCGTAGGCGATCGCTACCTCTCGTCCCAATCCTTGAGATGCACCTGTGATTAAAGCGTACTTTCCTTGCAGTCTATGCATGATCTTTCCTTGATAAATTTGCTCATCCTCACCCCACACGCAGCATCTAATCTTGTCAATCTCAATTTCTGGCATTTTTATTCCTAACTGATGCCCTATCTAAATCATACTCGTATTGATTATGAGTTGCAACAGTTTGATAAAAATATATGAGAATAGCCTTCTTGCCTTGTAGAGACGCGACGTATCGCGTCTCTACATAAAGTAAATTAAAAGTCTCGCCTCTCATAGTCCTCTAAGAGAGGAATTTTGCTATTAGCCTGCAAATTGATTTGCACGCAGGTGATCGAGCAGATGCAAGATTTGAGAAGCTAACTGCAAATGAGTATCAATAACTATAAAAAATCAAGTCTTATTTAATATAGACTGCTCTCAGATATATCTATTCAAGGATTAGGAGATTAATATAAAAGGCGATCGCCAAGGTGAATGAGTTGCAGACAAAAACAAAAAAGGTAACAGTGGAAAAACTCTACTGTTACCTTTCGTATTTACAAACTACCTATTAGATCAACTACCGCACTGCGGCAACCTTTTCTAGCTCAGAATTGCCGCCATCGGAGTGAAGAGATTCTCCTTCGATGAAAGAACGCAACATCCATGCCATTTGTTCATGCCCTTCCATCAAACCAGTCAGGAAGTCTGCTGTACCCTCATCATGGAATTGTTCTGAGCAGCTATCCACGTGTTCGCGGAGGTTGCGGATGACTAGCTCGTGATCATCTACCAACTGCGCCACCATCTCGGTTGCTTGGGGAATATTGTTGCTTTGTTCTTTAATCGAACCATATTTCAAGAAACCTTCAGCTGTACCGACTGGATAGCCACCCAAGGTACGAATACGCTCAGCAAGCTGATCAATGGTTTCTGTTAAGGCTTGATATTGCTCTTCCCACATTTGATGCAACGAACGGAACTGTGGTCCTACTACATCCCAATGGAATTTTTTCGTTTTGATCAGCAATAAATAAGCATCTGATAAGTCACGATTTAACAATTCAATTACGCCTGCGCGTTGCTCTTGTGTTAAACCAATGTTTAGTTTACGCATATTTTCTCTGTTGTTTTCTACTTCACCACTAGTGCAACAAATCTAAACAGCAAGAGACATCATCCATAGGTGTGATTGTTCTGGGAGGCTGGGGAGAGTGGGGGAGTGGGAAATGAAGATTAAATATTCTGTCTTGTGTCTTGTGTCTCCTGTCTTCTGTCTTCTGTCTCCTGACTCCTCAAATTGGACTTACCTTGGCGCGATAGAGCAACTTATCTCCCCAGCGGTAGCCTGTATAACGCACCTTGACTGTTTCACCTGGTTGAGCAGTTCCCTCCATTAGTTGGTGTAGCTGGGGTTCATAAGGTAATTCTGCTCCAACTGGGGCGATCGCTTCCACACCCCATTGTTGCAATAATTGCTCAATTGGTCGCAGTAATGGCAACAATTTTACTGCTGCTAACTGCTGATTTTCCCGTGCTTTCTGAGCAGCTGTGGGCCATTGCAGTAACCAAGACTCCATCACTTGCAGACTTTGCTGCTGGAATTCTTGCCCTAGTAATTGTCGTTGAGTATCCAGTTGCGCCTGTAATCTCTCGTACTCTCGTTTTAAATCAGCAACTGCTTGTGATTCCTTCCCTAGTGCTGTTGTATCAAGTTCAACCGAGGAAAAAGTTACTACTAACTCTTTTATTGGCACATTTAGCGCCTGACTCAGCCCCAGCAGAACATCTAAACGCATCTGCCCTACCTCTCCCCGCCGCAGCCGCAACAACTGACGTTCGGAAACTCCCGCCATTTGGGAGAGGGCTTTATAACTAGAAACACCCACCCGCTGCATCAATTCTTGCAACGAGTGGGTGAAATCTGGCTGGGACACTTGAGTCATACCGATGCGTAAAAGGGTAAAGGGTAAAGGGTAAAGGTAAAAGGGTAAAGGGAAAGGGGAAAAGGTAAAAGGGTAAAGGTAAAAGGGTAATTTCTCCCGACTCTCCCGACTCTCCCTCTGCCCCTGATTCCCCTGATTCCCCCTCTCCCTACTCCCTACTCCCTACTCCCTTATTCTTCCAGCAAACTTCTGAGCATCCAAGCGTTCTTTTCATGGGTTTGCATCCGCTGAGTTAATAAATCAGCAGTGGGTTCGTCGTTTACCTGCTCAACAACGGGGAAAATCGATCTAGCAGTGCGTACTACGGCTTCTTGTCCTTCCACCAATAAGCGGATCATGTCTGTGGCTTTGGGAACACCTGGAGTTTCTGAAATTGAACTAAGCTTGGCATAATCGCTGTAAGTACCTGGTGCTGGATAGCCAAGCGCTCTAATTCTCTCAGCAATCAAATCTACAGCTGTAGCTAGCTCTGTATACTGAGTCTCGAACAACAGATGCAATGTTTGGAACATTGGACCTGTAACGTTCCAGTGGAAGTTATGAGTCTTTAGATACAGCGTATAAGTGTCAGCTAGTACGTGAGACAGTCCGTCAGCAATTTGTTTGCGGTTTTCTTCGTCAATACCGATATTGATTGGCATTACTCTGTCTTGAGCTTGCATACTATTCTCCTGAAATTTGGGTAAAACTAGTCTATAAATGTCACACTTAGGCTAGGTGCATCTTCAAAACGGCGCGGGGAGCTTTACGAACTCTAGCAAGAATCGTCTCTTTACCCAAGCGCTGGCAAGCTTCGTATCTGTGACAGCCAGAAAAGCCGTAGTATTGTCCATCTACTTCTAATACATCTATTGGCTCTTGCTGTCCGATCGCTTGAATTGATTCCATTAGCGCCGCTACCTTGTTCTGATCGTTCTGTCGCGGTAGCGGACGGCGAATCTGATTCAGGGGAATCTCTTGTACCCTTATCATAGAGTATTTTGTTACTTACCTTTGTCTTTCTCTCTTAATCATACTCGTTATGACTTTAAATTGCAACATAAATTAGTATTTCTAGGGAAATAGAACCAAAGAAAGTTAAACTTGCTCAAGACATCAAGCATTAAGAACCCCGTGAACCCCGTGAGAAAATGGATTCAAATTTCTTGACTTAAAAGGAAAAATTATGGTTTTTATAAAAACCCACATATTACAAAAACCTCTATATTACTCAGCTCCCTCAGCTCCCCCAGCGGTCACAAAGAAAAGTATTAAACTAGGAACGATATTCTGTCTGACAACAATTTGTTGGCTAGGGTTGAGTGCGAAAGCTTTTGGGGCAACACTAGATAATGATGTCAAATTAAAGATTGGAGTAGTGCAGCGGTTTGGGGATGAACCGACAGAAGAATTAAACCTGCAAGCAATACCAGGCGATCGCCTCAGCCTGAAGTTTAAAACCAATCAACAGCAAGATACGCAACTTACGGCTAGCAGTGTGAAGCTAGCCGTAGAGATGCAACCAACAGTCACACCAGTATTACAAGAGCGCGTTGTGCTAAGCACTCACCGCAGCTTTGAATCTGCTGAAGACGCTGCTATGAAATGGCGCTCTTTTGGCATAGAGGTAGAAATAGCCCAACCAGATAAATGGGAAGTGTGGGCGAAACGCCAGGTTTACAATACTCCCTTTCTCAGACGCTTGCTGTTAAGCAGCATAAAAATTAAAGGTAATAAAACTGCTTATTTAGATAGCAAAATTTTGCAACAAGTACCAATAGTCAACTGGGAAGTAAATGGTAATCGCTACAGCACTAACGAGCTAGAAGTAACTTCTAGCCGCAACCTAATTCAGGTAAATCAAGGCGAGAGCGATCGCATGGGTATACTTTATCCTGGCGATCTGCGTCTGCAACCGAATGCCTATGGTACTTACACTTTAGTTAATGATGTACCTTTAGAAGCTTATTTGCGGGGTGTTGTGCCGCACGAAATTGGTACAAAAGCACCATTAGCAGCGGTAGAGGCGCAAACTATCATAGCGCGAACATATGCCCTGCGGAACTTACGCCGATTTGCCATCGACGGATATGAACTTTGTGCAGACACCCAATGCCAAGTTTACAAGGGTTTAAGTGGCACAGATCCGAAAATAGATCGAGCGATTTTGGCAACTAGGGGAAAGGTGCTAACTTATGACAATCAGTTAGTTGATGCACTGTATTCTTCTACCACAGGTGGGATTACAGCTGCGTTTAGCGATGTTTGGAACGGTGCAAATCGACCTTACCTGCAACCCATCGTCGATGCAGCAAGTAATATTTGGAATCTGTCTAGTCAGAGTTTAGCTTCGGAAAACAATTTCCAGCAGTTTATCAAATTGCGACAAGGATTTAATGAAACTGGGGCGAGGATGTTTCGTTGGCGCTTTGAAAGCAGCATTGATCAAATCACCCAAGATTTGCAGAAGTTTCTGGAGCAGAATAGAAGACAAGGCGCGAATTTTACCACTGTACAACAAATGCAGGTAGTCGAGCGATCGCCAGGTGGACGCATCCTTAAGTTAGCTGTACAAACTGACTCTGGTGAGATAATTTTAGAAAAAGACGAGATCCGCAGTGCCTTTTCTGCGCCAAGAAGCACCCTTTTTTACCTAGAACCCCTGTTTAACCAAACTAAAGGACAAGAAAACACACTTTGGGGCTATGCTTTTGTGGGTGGTGGTTTAGGACATGGAGTAGGTTTGAGTCAAATCGGCGCTTATGGTTTAGCTAATAAAGGTTGGTCAAGCGATCGCATTCTCAACTTTTACTACCCTGGTACTCAAATCCAGACACGTTTTTAGCCCTATACTTTTCTTTCTAACCACAGGCTGCTTCAATACCGCTACTGCACATAAAGTAATATTTGTCAAAGAGCAAAAATTCAGTCTTTTTTTATATTTCTGTTAGTGCATCACTTCATTGGGGATTAATAAATACAGAACAAGCTGTAGACATACTGAAGTGACACAATGAAATTTCGCCGTATAAGTGCAACTATTACTGTTACTGTGATTTGTTTGATATCAGGTTTGCAAGAGGGTGCGATCGCCGCTGAACCTGATTACCTTTGCTTCTTGGCTACCAACAGAGGCGAAGTTGTAGACTTATCAGATTCAATCTGTCACTCGAAAAAATCTAAACTTGGAAATGGGACTAGTGACAAAGCGTTTATTGAAGAATACAAATACCAAGCAATGGGATATCCTGATGTGCGTGATAATTTAATCGCGGGTATTCAAAGCTCACCAGAAAAAAACATTGAGCAGGCAAAAGCTATCTGCAATGATCTGAAATCAGGACTTACCCTGGATGAAATACAACAAGATCAGGGGGCTGAAAATACCGAAAGAGCAAGTGTCGTTAAGGCAAATATTATCAGCGCCTTGGCTACCAAGTATTATTGCCCAGAGGTGAATCATTAAACCTCTTAGCGCGCATCCAATCTTACTCGTAGAGTTAGGAGTTGTGGAGTTGTGAAGACCCACGAAGATCGTTGTGGAGTCAAAAGACAGTGACTTGCAATTGATAACTGATAACTGATAACTGGTAACTGAAACAATTCTTTATCATGGGGGAAAGTTGATAATCTAACTTCTCAATGCTCAGCCGTATTAAAGACATAGCGACAAAACTAGCGCCTCGCTTGATTGAAATTCGCCGCCATATTCATAGTCACCCAGAATTAAGCGCTCAAGAATATCAAACAGCTGCTTTCGTTGCAGGTGTTCTATCTTCTAGCGGTATTCACGTGCAAGAAGGGGTAGGTAAAACTGGCGTGGTTGGGGAAGTGCAAGGAAGTGGTAGCGATCATCGCTTGCTGGCAATTCGCACTGATATGGATGCTTTGCCAATCCTAGAGCGTACCAGTCTTGACTATACATCAAAAGTACCTGGCATTATGCACGCCTGTGGTCATGATGTTCATACCACAGTTGGACTAGGTACGGCAATGGTACTAGCTCAACTAGCAGATGAATTGCCAGGAAATATCCGGTTTTTGTTCCAGCCAGCAGAGGAAATTGCTCAAGGAGCTAGCTGGATGGTTCAAGATGGGGTAATGGAAAATGTCTCGGCAATTCTATCTGTACACGTTTACCCTTCGATTCCAGCGGGAAAGGTAGGAATCCGCTATGGTGCATTGACAGCGGCAGCAGATGATCTTGAGATTATCATTGTAGGAGAATCAGGACACGGGGCGCGACCCCATGAGGCGATTGATGCAATTTGGATCGCTGCACAAGTAATTACTACGCTTCAACAAGCAATTAGCCGCACACAAAATCCTTTGCGTCCAGTAGTGTTGAGTATTGGGCAGATTAATGGTGGTAGAGCGCCAAATGTGATCGCCGATCAGGTAAAATTGCTAGGAACAGTGCGATCGCTCCATCCCCAAACCCGTACTGATTTACCTGTTTGGATTGAAAAAATTGTCGCCAACGTCTGCCAGACTTACGGCGCTCATTATCAAGTTACCTACCGTCGTGGTACACCTGGAGTGCAAAATGACATAGCTTTGTCCCAATTATTGCAGACAGCAGCCGAAGAAGCCTGGGGAAGCGATCGCATTCAAGTTCTAACTGAACCCTCCCTGGGGGCTGAAGATTTTTCCTTATACTTAGAACACGCACCAGGTAGTATGTTTCGCTTGGGAGTAGGTTACGAAGATAGAGCCATCAACTATCCGCTGCATCATCCCCTGTTTGAAGTAAATGAATCTGCCATTGTCACTGGTGTTGTTACTCTTGCCTACAGTGCGTTTAAGTATTGGCATCACGCTTGAGAGGGGCTAGAGGCTAGAGGCTAGAGGCTAGAGGCTAGAGGCTAGAGGCTAGAGGCTAG
>CAXTYC010000046.1:0-9205 GCA_964248365.1 uncultured Chroococcidiopsis sp.
AAAAACTGTAGTCCTTATCCTGTATACCTCAGAGCTTTTCTTCGTGCCATTCGCCACAGATCCAAGTGGAAATGACTGGACTATTCCAATGCCTGGAGGACTCCTTAACCGAGCTGCCGCAGCTGGCGCAGGGCTTCTTAACCGAGCTGCCGCAACAGTAGGAGCAGCAGAGATCGCAATACCAGCAGTCGTCACAGGTGGCGTGATTGTTGGCACTCAAGAGCGAACGGTAGATGATACTGCTATACTTCGCAATCGCACTCATACTAATACTGGTTATAACCCAGATTTCGATCCAAATAGGATCAATCGTCCTAGTAATGTACCGCCGTTAAATTTACCCAATCATACAGGTCATCCAAGCAATTCGGATGTAGAGACAGGGACTCGTCCTTTCCCTGGTGCAGGTTCTACACAAGAGCGAGATGCTCACACTCCTCCTAACTCTTGTCCTGCGGATGATTTATATAAACCTTATTTTGAAGCGAGGGAAAAAGCAAAAGATCGTAGACGGAAACAGCCAGAAGAAGCAAATGAAGAGAAGCATGGAAATCCATCTTATGAAGAGCCTGCTTCAGAAGAATATGCTAAGTGGAAGGCAAGAGAATTAGAAAGAAACCAAGGAAAAGATGCAAGAAGAAGAAGTCATGATGCAAAACAAGGTGGTGAGGGCGATCGTAGTCGAAGACAGCTAAATGAGGATTATGATTCTTAAGAAAGATATTTAAGTGGTATAAGAATATGATCGACAAATCAAATGAAAGAAAAGCTAGAGAATATTTGGCTCTTGCTTCAAAGTTCGAGGAAAATGGGGAGTATGAGAGAGCGCTTCTGTACTACGATAATGCTATTAAGGTCGATCCTCTAAATCCAAAAGTTTTTGCATTTAGAGGTTTTGCTAAGTATCACAAAGGGGATTATCAGGAAGCCAAACTTGATTTTGATGTTGCGCTCCAGCTAAAGCCTAATGCACCGACAACACTTTTCTTTAGGGCAAAAACCAAAACTAAAATAAGAGACTACCACGGTGCAATCAAAGATTATACTGAATCGTTAGCTTATGACTCTTCCAAACCTGATGCTTTTGTTAATAGAGGCAATATAAAAAAGATAATCGAGGATTATGAAGGGGCTTTTCAAGATTATTCTTTAGCAATTCAACTAGATCCTAAGTATCAGAGTGCCTACTTTAATAGAGGGAAACTATATCTCGATCTTAAAGAATACCAATCTGCTCTTAATGACTTTAATACAGTGATATCACTAGATTCTTCTGATGGAGAAGCATATTATAACCGTGCCATAGTCAAGGAGGAATTAAATAATTTTGAGGGTGCATTAGAGGATTACGAACACGCTATCAAACTAGACTGTAATAATATTGATGCCATTTATAACAAAGGAATTTTAAAGGTGAAACTAGGCGATCACCAGGGAGCATTAAAAGATTTTGAAAATGTAACTACACTGGCGAACGATGAAGAAATTAGAGAGTATGCACACGAATGGATAAATGAAATAAAGAGTATTGCCAACTTAAGTTAGTACTAAACAACGGTTACCAATGCCCTCTACTGCACCTACGACAAAGCTGGTCGCCTGAGCCACTTAACTCATAGCCGAGGGGCAAATACTCTTGCTAATTACAACTGGGTATATGATGCTGCCAACCGCATCACTCGGTTTACCTCCCCTGATGGCATTAGCAACTATACTTACGATGCAACTGACCAATTAGTAGGGGCAGACTACAGCTACCAGAACGACGAAATTTATACCTATGATGCTAACGGCAACCGCACTCTTACTGGATACAGAACTGGCACTAGCAACCGCCTGCTAAGTGATGGTAAATACAACTACGAGTACGATGACGAAGGCAACCGGACTAAGCGTACTTCTATTGCGACAGGTGAAGTCACCGAATACACCTGGGATTACTGGAATCGGTTAACTCAAGTTGTTACCAAAGATACTGCTGGCAACGTTATTAAATCTGTTGATTACACCTATGACGTTTTCGATCGCCGGATTGCTAAAGAAGTAGACCCAGATGGCGCTGGAAGTGCGACGGCAATCATAGAGCACATGGTTTATGACGGCGATAATATTGCACTGACATTTGACGGCAATGGTAGGGGGAAAGCCGAGATACGGGCATTCAGGGGAGAGCTTGTAAATAATTGTTGCAAAAACATCTCACTTGATTTACTTACTTGCTCATAAATGATATTTGGGCATTCAAAGTTAAGTACGGTAAAAACAACTCGATACTCCTTTGAGTTACTTCTTCTTGCCTATAAACAGTTGTTTTTGGAAATGTTTTCACCTAAAGGGAATACTAAGCTTTTGGATTGGAACAACCGTAGGGCTAGGGTTTCAATCAATCGTGTTCCCTTATTTTACAACGTGTCCCCTGAATGCACGGACCTCGGCTTTTCCCCGCAATAGTATTTTTATTGAGTTAACAGTTATACATCACCCAAATTTGCGTAAATTTATTGTGGTTTGAGCCATGTAACCCAAGTCATCATGCTAGGGGGGATTTGACAACACGGTTAGCGGACAGCCCAAAGTCGTCTTTCCCCAAGCGATCACATAACTCAAAGCTGGCAACATGGCTCAAGCTCTCCTTCTTGGCAACCGCACCATCAACCCAGAGGAAATCATTTCTCTACTGGGTGGATACCAACTGCTTCCGCAGCTAGGGCGCTTCATCATCATTGACGAGGCTATTGCTGCAATAGAACTTACTTCTTCTGAACGCGCTATAGCTATAGAGCAGTTTGACAATAAATATCAACTACCAAGCCTTGCTGAGCGCTCTGATTGGGCTAAACGCTTTGGCATGACGCAAGAGCAACTCGATGCTTTAGCTACGCGAGAACTAAGGATTGAGAAGTTCAAAATAGCGACTTGGGGACATCAACTAGAATCCTACTTTCTGACACATAAATCAAAGCTAGATAAAGTCATCTACTCCCTGCTTCGTGTCACAGAGGCAGAAGTGGCTCAGGAATTGTATTTCCGCATCAAAGCCGGGGAACAGTCGTTTTCCGAGTTAGCCCGTGAGTACTCAACAGGACCTGAAGCACAAACAGGTGGATTGTTGGGACCTGTCGAGTTGAGTATGCCTCACCCAACTTTGGCAAGGATGCTTTCCATTTCGCAACCAGGGCAACTGCTACCTCCAACTCGCTTGGGAGAGTGGTTCGTAATTTTGCGCCTGGAAAAGTTTATTCCAGCACAGTTGGATGAAGCAATGCGGCAACAACTACTTAATCATCTATTTGAAGCTTGGATACAAGAACTGGTAACTGGGGAAATGGAGAAATACGCAACAGCACAGTCGCAAAGAGGCAGAGAATCTCTAGAGAGTATAAATACAAGTTCTCCCCAAAACCCAAGCTCACCAGAACAAGAGCATTCCATCAGACAAGCCCTAGAAACAGCAACAACGGTGAGTGTATGACGTATACCACAACGGGTATTTCTGAATTCTTGGCTAGTACGCCGCCGTTTGACTCTCTATCCCCCGCCACAAGAGAGCAACTCTCAGCAAAACTGCAACCGCTGCGCTACCGTATGGGACAAGCAATTGTGGTGCGAGAAAGTATGCCAGCCCACATTGCTATCCTTTATCTTGGGCAAGCACGGCTTTTAGCTTATCCACCTAATGAATCAGTTCCCGAAACCTTACAATTGCTAAAACCAGGGGCAGTAATAGGTTGGGCTAGTTTAGTACGTGGTGTTGCTTGTGAAACAGCAATAGCATCTAGTGAATCAACTTGCCTTACACTACAAGCCGCTGATTTCTGGAAATTATTAGAACAAGAAACAGTATTTGCACAAGCTTTTTATAACCGCTGCGCCCTAATTGAGGTTTTTGACTTACTAGGAGCTGAACTAGACCGTCGCGCTCTTTGTGAAGAAAAACTGCTCGACTATGCGTGTAAAGCATTTGTTGATGCTCATATTCTCAACTTGCCCCCTGGTAAAACACCACTACAATCGCTTGACTCAAATCTAATGTGGTTTCTCAGTGGCGGAGCTAAAACTAACTTTGAAGTAGGCAGCCGTCTTACAAGTAATGAACCAGGAGCATATATACAAGTAGAACGCACTTGTGTGGCTCGTATAGTTGGCATACCAAAACCAACCCAACAAGTAAATAATGAGATTTTCATCACCGAGCTACCAACACTCCCACCCGTTCTAGAAATTCCTATTGCACCAGAGCGCCCACAAGAACTAGAAACGAATTGGGAACAAGCAAGACCAATAAAATATCCCTACGTTCATGGCAGGGGTTCAGTTGATGCAACACTAGCTTGCTTCTCTATGCTGAGTCAACACTTGGGGCTGCCCTTTAAACGGGATGTCCTCAAGCGCTCGTTAACTCATTCCTTTGAGCGCAATGGTAGTATTTCACTACAATTATGCGGCGCGATCGCCGAATTGATGGGATTAAGTTCTCAACTGGTAGATGTACCAGCAGTTGCAGTAGGTCGCTTGCCAACTCCTGCCATGCTTTCTTGGCATGATACTTTTGCCCTGCTGTATAAAGCAAGTGAAACCGAACTAGTTTTAGCTGTTCCCGAAACTGGCATAAGGCGGCTAAAAAAGACAGCTTTCATCGATGCTTGGGGAGAATCTGGACAAGTTCTCCTGGTGCAACCAACGCCTCTAACACCCAAACAGCGCTTTGGCTTATCGTGGTTTCTCCCCTCCCTATTGCGCTACCGTAAAGTGCTGGTGGAAGTATTTATCGCTTCCTTCTTTGTGCAACTGCTTGGTTTAGCCAATCCCTTAATCACCCAAGTCATTATTGATAAGGTTATCGTTCAAAACAGTATTAATACTCTAAATGTCTTGGGCATCTTCCTAATTGTCGTAGCAGTATTTGAAGCAGTTATCACCAGTTTACGCACAAATTTATTTGTAGATACTACCAATCGCATAGATTTAGCATTGGGCGCATCTGTAATAGATCACTTATTGCGTCTGCCACTGCGCTATTTTGAACGCCGCCCAGTCGGAGAGTTATCTACCCGTGTTAACGAATTAGAAAATATTCGTCAATTCTTGACTGGTACTGCCTTAACAGTAGTGTTAGATGCGGTTTTCTCTGTCATCTACATTGCGGTGATGATATTTTACAGCCCATTGCTGACTGTTGTTGCTTTAGCCACTGTCCCCTTATTTGGATTATTAACATTTATCGTAGCTCCAGTCATTCGGCAACAATCCCGTACCAAAGCCGAACGCAATGCCGAAACACAGTCATATCTGGTAGAAGTAGTTTCAGGCATTCAAACTGTTAAAGCCCAAAATATTGAACTCAAATCAAGGTGGCAATGGCAAGAGCGTTATGCCCGTTACGTCAGTGCTGGATTTAAGAGCGTACTGACATCAACCACTGCTGGTTCAATCAGTAACTTCCTAAATAAACTTTCCAGTTTGCTGTTGTTGTGGGTAGGAGCATATCTAGTACTGCAAGGGAAATTAACATTGGGACAGTTAATCGCCTTCCGAATTATTGCAGGATATACCACCAGCCCCTTATTGCGGTTAATTCAACTGTGGCAAAACTTCCAAGAAACTGCTCTATCTCTTGAACGCTTGGGCGATATTCTTAATACACCGCAAGAGATTGAACTGGCGGGTCGTAATAATATCCCAATGCCAGATATTCAGGGGGCAGTGAGTTACGATCAGGTATCGTTTCGCTTTGCTGCTAGTGGCGACCCCCAGTTGGTAAACATCAATCTCGATTTGACTGCTGGCACATTTGTTGGAGTAGTGGGGCAAAGTGGTGCGGGTAAAAGCACATTAACAAAGCTGCTGCCCCGTTTGTACGAGCTTGATGCTGGAAGAATTTTAATTGATGGTTACGACATTAGCAAGGTAGAACTCTATTCCTTGCGTAGTCAAATTGGCGTGGTGTTGCAAGACACGCTGTTGTTTGATGGCACGGTTCAAGAAAATATTGCCCTGACTAATCCTGACGCTACACAAGAGGAGATTGTCTTAGCTGCCAAAGTTGCTTTTGCTCACGACTTTATTATGTCTCTGCCCTTGGGCTATAACAGCCGTGTGGGAGAGCGGGGTTCTGCATTATCTGGAGGACAAAGACAACGCATAGCGATCGCTCGAACAGTGTTGCAAAATCCTCGCCTGTTGGTGTTAGACGAAGCGACATCTGCTTTGGATTATCACACCGAGCGTCAAGTTTGTTTGAATCTAGCCGCTGCCTTTAAGGGACGCACAGTATTTTTCATTACCCACCGTCTAGCAACAATTCGTCATGCCGATGCGATTGTAATGATGGATAAGGGAACAGTAGTAGAACTTGGTACTCACGACGAGTTGATGAATTTGAGAGGACGCTACTACTGCCTCTACCAGCAACAAGAGGCGGTGAGTGCATAAGAAGGGAAAAGGGGAAGGGGGAAGGGGAAAAAGGTTTTGTTACTGTGGTGCTCTATTGATGGCTTGAATTTGATTTGACAACATCCGACTCACCTGCATAGCACTGGTATAAAGTTCGTCGTATTTAGGCTTATCTAAATACCCAACCTCTAATGCTACTCTCAAGAGACTTCTAACTTCTCCAGCCGAACATGACGCTATGTTTAAAAATTGGACATACTCCTTACGAGAAAAACGTTCAAACCCTTCAGCAATGTTTGTGGGAATTGACACCGATGCGCGCCTTAACTGGTCTTTCAATCCGAAATCTTTACTCAAATCGCCGTCTTTTGTTAATAAGTATATCTGCTTGACTAACTCAATTCCTTTTTGCCAGACTCGCAGTTCCTCAAAAGTTTCAATCTTCCTCTTTTCCATCTCTTTACCCTTTTCTCTTCTTTTATGAATATAAACAATGGCAATGGAAAACAACTAGAGCATTCATACAATGGTAATAGGTTAAATCACTCGTCTAGCTTGATAAGAGAAAAGCTCAAAGGTGAAGGATTAAATAATGAACCCCCTTCCCCTTTACCCTTTACCCCTTCCCCCTCTTCTTTCGATTCTCCTGCCATCCTCGAACAATCGAAAATTTGGTCACGTTCTATTCTTTGGGGATTGATGGGGGTTACTACTTTTGCCGTTGTTTGGGCAAGTGTCGCGAATATTCAAGAAGCGATTCCAGCAACTGGTAAGCTGGAGCCAACAGGTCAGGTAAAAGAAGTACAAGCACCAGTTGGTGGCTCCGTCAAAGCTATATACGTGGAAGATGGGCAGCGAGTTAAAAAAGGCGATCGCTTATTAGAGCTAGATCCTACCGTCCCAAGATCCCAGTTAGCTTCGTTGGAGAAAATTCGCACCTCACTATTACAAGAAAATCAGTTTTATACTGCCATTATGAGTGGAGCGCCTGAGAAAGCAGGAATAGATGCAGCCATTGTAAAACTCAAACTGCCGCCTCTATTAATTTCTCTCACCAAAAGTCGAGCCACTCTGAATACAGAAAACCAACTCTTTAGGGCGCAGCTAAATGGTGTAACTCCCAGTTTTCACCTAAACCCTGAACAAATTGAACGTCTCAATTCAAACACCGCTGAACTCGACTCTCGTGTTGCTGGGGCAAAACTAGAAGCCGAACAATTAACTAAGCAGCTAAGCCAAACCTCTATTAAACTTACCAGCACCAAAAAAACCTTGAGTATGAATCAAGGTATTCTCAAAGATATTATCCCTTTAGCACATGATGGAGCCATATCGAGGATTCAACTGCTTAAGCAGCAACAGGAAGTTGAGAATAATTCTTCTGAAATACAGCAATTAACTCAGGAAATTGCCCGACTAAAGTTGGCTATTTCTCAAGCTCAATCAAAAGTGCAAAATACTCAGGATCTATCCCGTAAAGAAGAGTTGACACTCATGGCTGAGAATAATAAACGCATTGCCCAAATCGATAGTCAGCTAACTAAGGCGATAGTGGAAAACAACAAACGACTGGCAGAAATAGATAGTCAAATAAGTCAGGCTCAGCTATCTTTACGCTATGAGCAACTGGTTGCACCCTCTAATGGCACAGTCTTCGATTTACAAGCTCATACACCTGGGTTTGTTGCAAATGCTAGTCAACCGATTTTGAAAATCGTACCTGATGACGCTCTGACAGCTAAAGTATTCATTACTAATAAAGATATTGGCTTTGTCAAAGAGGGAATGGATGTGGATGTGCGGATTGATTCATTTCCCTTTAGTGAGTTTGGTGATGTTAAGGGGAAGTTAGTAGAAATTGGTAGTGATGCTCTGCCACCAGATCAAATCCATCCATACTACAGGTTTCCGGCTAAAGTGAAATTAGAAAGGCAGTCACTGTTAATTAATGGGCGAAATGTGCCATTGCAATCGGGTATGTCATTAAATGCTAATATCAAAGTGCGCTCGCGCACTGTCATGAGTATCTTCACTGATTTGTTTAGCAAGAGTGTTGAGAGTTTGAAGTTTGTGCGGTAGTAAAGAGCAATATTTAGCGAATAAAAGCAAGGTGATGGTTTACTAATACCAGTGTCAATTTAACACTAAAGCTACCTTTAATTTCCATCGCTGCCTTTCGTAACATGACTATTTACTGCTGAATTCATGGTGGCATTTAAGTTCTGACATATCCATTTTGGGCGAGGATTTTTTGTTAATCAAATGGCATCGAAGCCTAGTAATTCGTCAAATCATTCTCTAAAAAAGTTGAGTAAGAAGCCCCCACATAGCTTACTTTATTTAACGATCACACGCTGCAAGTCTTTCTGGCTCATGCACGGGGCAATACTGGGAATTCCAATCATCTGCGCGGAGCTTCATGTCTTACGCCCAGTATTGCCCCGGCAGCCAGAAAGACTTGCTCAAAAGAATTATATGATCGCACGCTCCTTTGTCGCGTGACGGCTCTCAACGCTTATCTAGAGATAATTTTAGAAAAATTTTTACTCATTCAACAATAGGTTCAGTGGGTGGTGAGTGCCTGTTATGCAACGCCCATATCGCCAACGGTGTTCTTACTAATGTGTAGTGCTAAATCGATGTCCCATCAGAAATGCCCAAGATTAACCATTTGGAGGTCTTGTGGCGTAACAGTGTCTGCCTTCTTGTGTTGACTTACCCGACGCATGACTTTACGAGGTGTGCAAGATCCGCAGCAATTCGTGAGCGCGAATTCGTGAGCGCGAATTCGTGAGCGCGAATTCGTGAGCGC
>CAXTYC010000046.1:9305-32980 GCA_964248365.1 uncultured Chroococcidiopsis sp.
AATTCGTGAGCGCGAATTCGTGAGCGCGAATTCGTGAGCGCGAATTCGTGAGCGCTCAAACGAGGCATCTTGTGCTTTGCTTTAGTAATTCCCACTCGTTTCTGCTTTATAAGTATTCGGTTCCCTCCAGATTCCGTTTGAATTACTAATTATTAACAATAGCTAAATTTAGCCATTTAACAATAGCTAAATTTATTCTTTGACAAAATGCGCTATTTGTGTAAAGCTAATAGTAACAAGGCGCGTCTTATTGTTCTAAGTGAAAAAGTTATGTTGACCATTACCGTATCTTCCTTGTCGGGCGGGCAAGGGAAGACAACGGCAACACTATTTCTGGGACGGATGTTTGTAGAGCTGGGGTATACAGTCTTATTAGTGGATGCCGATCCGCAAGCCAGCCTCACGGTTTACTTGGGTCACGAAGTAGAGGCAAATAGCCCAACTCTTTTGGAGTTAATCAAAAAGACTGTGCCGATAGAAGACACGATCTATGAGCAAGACGTACATGAAAATTTATTTCTAATTCCTGCCGATGATGCTTTGAATGGAGTTCAGGATTACCTTAGTGCTAGTGGGGTTGGAGCCACGTTACTCAGGCACCGACTAGAACCTATTGCCAAAGATTTTCAAATTTGCCTAATTGATTCCCCACCGCAACGAACACAGATTGCGCTGACTACAATTGGAGCAGCGGACTACATACTCATTCCCTGCGAGACAACAGTTAAGGGTTTTGGCTCCCTAGTACGAACTCTAGACTTGGTTAATAATCTCTTGGAAGTTAAAGCTACTGTTGCAGAAATTTTGGGAGTGCTGCCCTTTCGCGATCGCTGGATCGGCATGAACCAGTCAACCGAAAGCCGCATGATTGTTGAAGGGATGATTGAAGAAGTTGGGTTTGAGCTAGTACTGCCATCTATTCGGGAATCGGAACGCTACAAGCAAGCATTGAACAAGCGCGTCAGCGTTAGGGAGCTAGGTTATCCAGACCTGGAATATCCGTTTGAAGTGTTGTCGCAGAAGATTGTTAAGCACCTGGAGGGCTAAACGTGTCAGATGTTCTGAATCAAATTAAAGCGTCGCGGAATCGCGCTACTGTCCCTGCGAGAGTTGATTCTCTACTCAAACAAAATCCTACATTCGCTCAAGGATCTGATAGTGTTAGTACACACAAGGCGATCGCTCCTGACTCTTCTGTTGACGAAGCCGCTGCCTCAAATACACAACAGCAGCCCCGTACTAATTCAAGTTCGCTCTCCTTTGAAGCTTTACGCGCAGAGCTTGAAAAATATCCTGAGATTATCCGTCACTCAGCTATTCGCTTGGAGAAAGAGCTTGACTCTAGATTGACGAGGTTTTGCAAAGAAAATGGATGCACAATTGAGACTTTTCTTGAAGCAGCTTTTGAAGAGGCGATCGCTGACACAAAGCTATGCGAGAAAATCCTAAGTAATGCTAGGAAGCGCTATGCGAGTCGTAAGAAAGCTGGTAAGCTCCGACAGTTGATCACCCAATTAGAGAAGGCAGGAGTCTAAACAGCCAAGAACAAACCTGTAATTGCTAACTTTGAATATCATTCTGAAGATAGTACCTAAGTAATAAAAAATGCGCTCATAAGTATTAATCAAAGTAGCACTCTTGTAAACTTAGTTATGACGAGACTTACCGTAGAATCTACAGCAGTTCAAAGCTATTTGAACATATTACAAGCAATTATAAGTAGAATGGCAACAAATAGTGCTAATTGTAAAACCTGGTGTGTAACATTAGTTTCTGCCATTCTTGTCATTATTGCTGATAAAGGAAAGACAGAATATATCTGGATTACTCTCATTCCTGTATTACTTTTCTTCTTTCTTGACGCTTATTATTTAAGCTTAGAAAGAGATTTTCGCTCCTTATATAACACATTTATCAGAAAACTTCATACAGGAAATATCTCAGCGGATGAAGTTTTTACTATATCTGTAGATGGTAGTTTTACACATACAGTCACCTCGGTAACTAACTCTCTGCTTTCACTATCTATTTTTCCGTTCTACACATTTTTACTTGTAATGCTTGTGGTAGCAAGATTTAAAATATTTTAATTTCTCTAGCTTTAAAATTAAAATTATATCAACTTACCGAAGAGCTTTCTTTGCCGCCGCTTCTATCCATGAGCTAATGTTTTTGTAACCATTATCAGCTATCCAGTAATAGGTTGGGAACAACTCAGAAAAGTACACCTTGCTTTTGATACCTCCAAGCAGAGCCATTCTACGCTCCTCCTCTATATGGAAATTATCGAACGGGTTTTTGCCCTTAGTGTCAGTCTCACCATGCTCATTCTTAAGGTTATGGATGTAGATTCCGAGAAGCCCCTTTCTACGTCTATAGCTCTCTTCAATTTCGTAATTTACCCACTTTCTTTGAGATGTCTCTGCCCCAATCAACACTACTGTAACAGAAGTATTTGTAAGTCCATCATCTATCAATTTTTTTAGAGCAGAGTCGCCCTTTGTTTTTACCTTTTCCCAAAGCGAAGCATCGTACCAGACTGCTTCTTGTTCACCTGGTTGTACAACCCAACTATTACGAACTTGATTGACGCGCCAAATATCTCGCTGATAATGAAAACTAAAGAATGCACGACGTGCCATAAGCTAACATCTGTCTCCTGAAAAATTGAAGCAAAAGAGTAAAATGTAAAGATGGGAATCCCATCTTTATAGTAACTTTATAGTAAAATTATACTAAATAAATGTATTGTGGCTAGGACTTTGATTTAACTTGATTTTTAGGGAATCTAGGTTAGACCCATTCCAGTAGAAACCATAGGTAAAGATGGAAGCTATTGTAAAGTTTTATTTCCCAATCACATAACTTATAGAACTCACAGATAAGTCAAATCTCTACTTATACAATGCTCTAGCATCCATCTGCCATGCTAAAGCAGTAAACATTGGTGCAATAGAGATGTCGAAACGCTCACTCAAATTGTCAAGAGAAGGTATTAAAATTTCAAACAAGGCTTTGAAGAGTAAGAATTGGTCTAAAGAATATTTGGCAGGTCATCTATCTCTCTCCCCTTCAACAATTCATAACTTTTTCGCTGGAAAGCCAGTTGACCGGACAAATTTTTTATTAATTTGTGATGCACTGGCTCTGAATATACAGGAAGTTGCTGATTTATTTCCAGATGCGGAAACTGAGCCGGATGAGCAAAAACAAGACACTAGCTTTAATATTGATGCACTAGTGCAGGAGGTACGGCAGAAAATACGAGACAGTATTATTACGCGATGCGGCATTATAAGAGTGCTAGATATGTCTCAACCGATTGGGTTGAATGATATCTATACTAAAGTCAACATCTTGGAGAAAATCACTGGACGTAGACGCAAGGAAATTCCTGAACTCCTACTTGAATGCACGAGAGAAAATTTTGACCGCGTTGGACTATCGCGCATTACTGAGGAACGAATACCTGGACTAGATGCTATCTTGAAATATGCACTGCTTGTAATTTTAGGAAAGCCAGGAGCGGGGAAGACCACCTTTTTGAAGTATTTGGCTATAGAGTGCATATTAGGTGAAGCTTTAGATAAATTAGTGCCAATTTTTGTCACTCTTAAAGACTTTGCTCAAGCAGCAAATCAAGTAAGCTTACTAGAGTATATCAATCAGCAATTTGACGAATGTGGAGTATCATCTGCTCAAGTTGCTAACTTATTGACTTCAGGCAGAGTTTTATTTCTACTAGATGGACTAGATGAAGTTCAAGAAAAAGATACTCTCAGGATTTTCAACCAAATCAGTGAACTGTCTAACCAAAACAAGGATAATCACTTTGTTATTACTTGCCGGATTGCAGCTAAGGAATATACTTTAGAAAAGTTTACCGAGGTAGAAGTTGCCGATTTTGACGAGTCACAGATCCAAACATTTGTTACCAAATGGTTCAAAGCGAAAGATGACGATTTAGACCAGCAGTTTCTCCAATGCCTCAAAGAAAATAAGCCAATTCAAGAACTGGCAAGCAATCCTTTGCTACTGACATTACTGTGTTTAGAGTTTGAAGATGCTGGTGACTTTCCCAATGACCGAGCAGAGTTATATAAAAGGGCAACTAATACTCTACTAAGAAAGTGGGATGCTAAGCGTGGGATTCAGCGCGATATTGTTTACCACCAGCTATCCGTCCAGCGCAAGGAAAATTTACTTAGCCACATTGCTATAACTACTTTTGAAAAAGGAGATTACTTTTTAAAGCAGAGACAGGTGGAGCAGTATATTGCTGATTACATTCAGAATTTGACTGAAAAGAAAGCTGACCAAGAAACACTACAGTTAGATAGCGAAGCCGTGCTGAAATCTATAGAAGCACAGCATGGATTATTAGTGGAACGAGCGCGGGGAATTTATTCATTTTCCCATCTGACATTTCAGGAATATTTTACAGCTAGAAGTATTGTCAACAGTGCCAATCCACGAGCCTCCGACGATCCTGCTTTGCGAGGTCTGCTTTGGCATACTTTTGAGAAACGTTGGCGTGAGGTTTTTCTGCTAGTAACTGAGATGTTGTCTAGTGCAGACATTTTATTGCTGTTGATGAAGCACACTATTGATATGTGGGCATCACAATATCGACCCTTGCAAGAGCTTTTAACTTGGGCAAGTCAAAAAGCTCGTGAAGTTTCTACTCCTTACTTTGAAGCAACAGTAAGAGCTTTTTATTTATGTCTTGTTGTTGGAATTCACATCATTGACAATTGCGATTACCCTTTTAACAAAGTTTGGCAGATTGGGGAAATATGCGCTCTTTTGTCAGCACTTGATAACAGGATCAGCTTGGATTTTTATCACGGTTGTGCTTTAGGATTTGGTATGGGTAGTTTTCATGGCTCTCTCGACCCCAGCCTTGATCTTGACTTGAATTTATGTCATGCTCGCGCCCAAGCCTCTTTAATCGGTCGTACTGCCTCTTTAGAAGCTACGGAATTTTCTAATTTTCTTGATGAAACTGACCGCGACCATTTGTTAGACGATACTAACTTTTATACTCTCACTGATGCTTTGTATAAAGTGTTTAGCTGTAAAATTGACAGCGATTTAGATTCATCTCTACTGTCACTAGATAATGAATTACCTCAAGGTGTATATGATGATTGGGAGAGATATGATGAATGGCGAAAAAATAGAAGTTTATCTTGGGCTGAGGAGTTAAGAGCAGTAATTATGAAGCACCGCAACATAGATTATAAGTGGCAATTGACTGATGAGGATTGGGCGCTATTGAGAGCATATTGCTATGCAAATGGCTTGTTATTAAATTGCTTGAATAGCGAGTGCTATTGTTTGCGTGAGGTACGACAGGCAATCCAATCAACTTTATTATTGCCATTTAATGAGATTGAAAAGCTCTTACAAGCTTAGTTGTCACTTGCTGCGTTAGCTAGGGGTGTAGTCATAACCCTTGGTGAGAGAAATAGCTCAACACTCAATAATTGACAAGCGCTATGGTTGCATGGATGTCAGACTAACTATCTTTGACTACACCCCTAGCTGTCCCATGAACTAGTTGTGACCATACCCTGCTGCTAAGTAGGAAGACAGAAATAATTACACGGCAGGCTTTGGGTCAAGTCGAAGTATAGTAAGGTTTGGTCGCGTAATCTATATAAGCCTGCCGTGTAATTATTAGCGTCCAGGTACATACCTTCATACTCTCATCTTACCATGATAAAATATAGGTATACCTTGATAGCTGACTGGGGTTTATTACCTAAATTTTACCTAAATAAGTACCAAGACATGAGCAATACAGGGCGCGACAAGAAGCTGGCATCATTTAACTGCGATGAGGATTTGTGGTCTTCTTTCAGGAGCCGCTGCTCTGAGCAGGGGACAACAGCAACGGCGACACTCACCAGTTTTATCCAACTCTATTTGGATGGCAAGTTAGATAATCTAGATGCTGATGCGTTGGGCGAGCGCATAGACAAACGAGTTAGGGCAAGTGTAGACGAGTATCTAACCGCTCACCCATTGCGTCGGGAGGTGGCTGCTTTATCAGAGAAGATTGCTAACCTGGAGGGGCAATTAAGCGCAAACCTCACCCGCACTAATACTAAGCCAACAACTTTCAAGAAAGAACGCTCTGAATGGTTTATTCAGGAGCGAGCTAAATATTTGGGGGTTAGATTAAATGCCGACCAACTCATGAAGGTAGAAATGTTTGCAGCAGATGCCTATAAAGATCGTCACTCTAAACTACCTATTAAAAAACTCGTAAGAGGGCTGCCTGCTTCTGTCTACCCAGCAGCAGACGTTGATATTCTAGATTCGCTGATTCGAGGTGTGGCAACTAGAGGATAAGGCATCGAGACTATTAGCCGAACCTCTCACCACAACGACATCTGCCAAGCGCGAGACATTGGCTCGTTTGGCTTGTGCGTGCAGCGCCCTTGTGACAAAAACATATACTACACGGTGAAGTGATATACATCATCACCACCGCCCACTCAAGACCCCTTTTGCCAAGCGTGGCAATAACTTGAGTCAAATGGGTGTTGAGAAGTGATATTCTCGCAATGCTTTTTTTCGGGTGGGGTTTGCGCGAGAATATTTAATTAATAGTTGACAGAGCTATGAAGAGTGAAAAGTAACGCTTACGCTTTTCTACCCGACAATAAGACGCTGGTATTAGCCAAACCGTTACCGCTAACAATGCATCCAGCCCAAGTCTACTTGGCTTCTTTGGGAGCGGGGTCGAGGCGGACGATGCGCGAGGCGTTAAATGCGATCGCTCATTTGCTAACTAATGGAAATTGTGATGCATTAACTTTAGATTGGGCAGCTTTGCGCTATCAACATACGGCAGCAGTGCGCTCGGTGCTGATGGAGAAGTACAGTCCCGCTACTGCTAATAAAATGCTGTGTGCGTTGCGGCGGACTTTGAAAGAAGCACGGCGACTGGGGTTGATGGCAGCTTCTGACTATGACGCTGCTTCCGATGTTGAATCGGTTAGGGGAGAGAGGTTACTACGGGGACGGGCGCTCTCTGGGTCAGAGATTGCTGCACTGATGGATACTTGTACAAATGACCCCACAGCAGTGGGAGTCAGGGATGCAGCAATGTTGGCGATTTTGATGGTGGGGTTGCGACGCAGTGAAGTAGTGAAACTTGACTTGAAAGATTTCAACCACCGCACTAGGGCGCTAACAATTCGAGGGGCTAAGGGTCGCAAAGAGCGAATGAATTATTTGCCCGTTGCAGCGGTAATGGCTGTAGAAGATTGGTTGGTTATCCGAGGAAAAGCACCAGGACCACTGCTATATCCTTTAGATAAAGCCAAGCGCATTATAACTCGCCGCATGAGCGAGCAGGGGGTAATGACAGCGCTGCAAAGAAGAGGGAAAAAAGCCGGGATAGCACCGTTTTCTCCTCATGACTTGAGAAGGACGTTTATTAGTGACCTACTGGATGCGGGGGCAGACATTGTTACTGTATCCCAGCTGGCAGGTCATGCGAATCCCAGCACTACGTCTAGATACGATAGACGTGGGGAAGCGGCAAAGCGTAAGGCAATTGATTTATTGAATGTACCTTACAGTGGGCATCCAACTCAAATTTAATTAAGAGTCACGCATTTGACTCCGACAAATAAACCCAATCATCGGCTGGATTTATAATTCATCGCCGTTCCCTCGTGACCACACCCCTACTCGTACTAAAGTGATAAAACGTTAGTTAATGTAAATATTTACCTACAATTTATCACAAAGGCGAGTATATTTGGTCGAAAGCTGTGTTAATATGTTGGTAGATGTAAATTAGTACCAACATTTTGTCACAAAACGCTCGGCATTCCTGACGATCTATCTTCGTATGTCAAAGACACAGCAAGTGCTGGAGCTTGCCCGTGAGGTGGGCGTAATTAGAGCCAAAGATGTAGAGGCACTCGGAATTCATCGTCAGTATCTAAAGCGTCTTGAACAGCTTGGATTGCTCATTCGTTCTGGACGTGGAATTTATACTTATGTTGACGCTGATATCACGGAGAGACATAGCCTGGTTGAGGCGGCTAAAAGAGTCCCATCAGGAGTTGTTTGTCTGCTCTCTGCACTTAGCTTTCACGAACTGACGACACAAGCGCCTTTCGAGATTTGGCTGGCGATCGACCAAAAAGCACGTTCTCCCAAGGAAGCTATCCTGCCTTTGCGAATCGTTTATATGTCCGGTCAAGCACTTTCAACTGGGATTGAGTCGCACTCTATTGAAGGAGTGTCAGTGCGAGTATACTGTCTCGCCAAAACGGTTGCAGACTGCTTTAAGTATCGCAACAAAATTGGTCTTGATATTGCTCTTGAAGCGCTGCGGTCTTGTTGGAAGCAACGACGCTGCACGATAGACGAGCTTTGGCACTATGCCAAGATTTGCCGAGTGCAGAATGTAATCCGCCCTTATCTGGAATTACTTGGATGAATCAAAAGCCGCAAGGTAACATAGCCAGCTCCACAAGAGCGCGACTACTTCAGCTCTCAAAGCAGCTTGGGGAAGACTTCAATCTTTTGCTAACACGATATGCTTTGGATCGTCTGCTGTACAGGTTAAGTCAATCTGAGTACAAAAATCAGTTTATTATCAAGGGAGCTACACTCTTTAGTGTGTGGCAAGGTGAACCACACAGAGCCACAAAAGATTTAGATTTACTTGGGTATGGAGTGAATGAAATTCCCGAATTGATAGAGCTTTTCAAAGCAGTTTGTCAGCAACAATGTTCGGCAGATGGTATGGAGTTTCAAGCAGAAACTATTACCGGAGAAAAAATTAAAGAAGAGGAAGAATACGAGGGAGTAAGACTCAAAATAGCAGGTATGTTAGGAACTGCTAGAATTAACACTCAAATTGACATTGGGTTTGGTGATGCAGTCACTCCCGCCCCTGAAGAAGTTGAGTTTCCAACTATTCTAGATTTACCAGCACCGCGTTTACGAATTTATCCTCGTGAGACAGTAGTTGCTGAAAAGTTCCAAGCAATGGTTTCCCTTGGAATAATGAACAGTCGATTGAAGGACTTTTACGATATTTGGTTTCTTTCTCGGAATTTTGAGTTTCAAGGAAGGAAGCTAGTTCAAGCTATTAAAGCCACGTTTTCACGGCGACAGACAGCAATACCTTCAACCGTACCGTTTGCTCTAACACCGGAATTTGCATCAGATGCGGTTAAACAGCAACAGTGGAAAGGCTTTCTGAATAAGGGGCGACTCAAAATTGAGCCTCAATCATTCAGTGAAGTTGTTGCTGCATTAAAGGACTTCCTCATGCCACCTACTCTCGCAGCACAACAAGAGCAAGCATTCGAGCAACTTTGGGTTCCATCGAAAGGCTGGCGCTCTTTCTAACACTACCCTTGGTAGTACCTGAACGGTTAAGGTATATCCAGATGAGGCAGCAAGGTGCTAGCGCGTCCTTGTAAAGAGTCGATTAAGGAGCGGATTTTCTGTTTCACCCAACTTGGCACAACTTGCCATAATTGCCGCTTCTGCTGTGGAGTCCAGGTTTTGAAGAGTTCTAACTCTTCTACTGCATCATTAGAAGCGATCGCCCCCAAAAGCTCCACCCCAGAAGGGATATCTTTAGGTGTCAGCGAGTCTGAAGGAGGCAGCAGGTTTTTTGATTCTGTTGTTGTAACCCCCGATGATTTATTTATATAGGGAGGGGTTACAACTAGAGGGGTGACATCCCCAAATTGTGTTGCTGCTGGTGCATAAGCTTCCCGTTTAGCCTGACGCGAGTCTAAAATCGACAGCAAGAAAGCCCAGGCATCTGGTTCAATCCATACGCAGCGGGATTGATTTCTCCCCTTGCGCCGCGCCACAGTTTTAACACCCATTTGCTCTAGCAGCCGCCGGAAAATCCAGATGTTAGTAGCGTATAGGGGATTATCAGGAATAGAGAAGCCAAAGAACATCTGCACCTGTCGGCTACTAGCCCTAACCCTTGAACCCAAGGGTTCTAAATCTGCATCAGTCCATTCCCTTCCAGGCACAAGAAATGGCAGCAGTCCAAGCGTATCTCTAGCAAATCGTCGCAGGGAATAGCAGGGATGGTCAAAAGGTAGTACCCCCTGTCCCCACCCCAGTTGGCGCTCAAATGCATCAAGGTCGCGTTTGGTTGATAATTCTGCACCTTTTAGCAACACTTCCAATTCTACAATCTGCCCCCGACGTTTACCGCCGTCGTCAAAAGCTACTAACTGGGGAGTAACATTTTCTTGACAGTAAAAGTCAGCGATTTGGGTTTTTTCAATCGCTATTTGGTCTTCTGGGCTAATAAACTCTTGGCGCTCTAGGGTTGCCTGATCTGATTTATTGAGCAATTTAGCCTGAGCGACTTTGGAGTAATACTCTTCTTTTACCAAGCCTCTAGCAAAAGCCATCGCGTCTTTGACCTGCGAATTAGGGTCTAGATGCACAACTTCAACAGTATTACCTTCGTAGCGGAGCCGTTCTAGTAGATTAGCCCTCAAATGCCACATCGCGGCGTTGGTTTTGGCAGTTAGCTTAGTCCACAAATCCAGGTGGGGGTTGTTGTCCCAGTCAAATGCTTCGATACCAGGAATCATGTCGGGGGTAAGACTAGTGCGGATAACAGAGATTTCTGCCTCCCAGCGGGTTTTGAGAGTTTGTTTTAGCCTATACGGGTATTCACTTTTACCTACCTTGCTAAAGTTCTTGCCTGTAACAGCACACCAGACGACGCGAGGAATATTAGCTCTTACCCGACTTAGAGCTTGCGCGGCATCAGCATCGGTGAGTGTGCCGTAGAACAGTCCATACACTTTATCAAAATGCTCTACTTCAATGCTAACTCCAGTTGCCATGCTAGGAGTAGCAATGACAGAATCTGCGTCTATTACTCGCGAGTTGATGTTGCGAATAAAATCCACTTCAAACTCGCCCCCCGATGTGTCGCTATTGATTAAGACCAAGTTAGTCCTTTGAGAGTTTGAAGCACTTTGTATTGTCTCAACCAGGTGCTTAAGGGCGATTGAGCCGCGCTTGGCATCGGTGGCGACAAAGACTTTCAATCCTGCCCGAATGTCAGCCAGTAGTTCCGCGACAATCGCATCATCGCCTGCGGCTTCAATAAAGCGCACCGGATAGCCTGAAGGCTGATAATCATTGCGAATGAGGTAAACCTCTGTTGCCGCGCCTCGCAGCGCCCGCAAATAGTCTATTCCTATATCCGCTGCATCCGCATCTGCTACAACTACCCAACTGGCTACCCGAATCAGCCAATGCAGCCTTGCAAGTAATGCGGCGCGTTTACCGTCTTTGTTGCAGGTGGAACTGGTGAGTAAATGGGTAAACACTTGCATAAACTCATCAATCACCAGAACGCAGCCTGCAAACTTTTCAGGGTTGATGGACAGCAGGCTGTCTACGCACAAACCAAGGCGCATGGTGTAAGCAGAGCCTGTGATGAAATCACCATTCACCCGATCTACATCGCCTTTGTAGTCTAATCCCATCCTCGCGCAAAGATTACGCATGAGGGCGATGCGGTGTCCGGCGGCGATCGCTTTGGGAGCATTTTGCACTAGGCGGCTGATGAATTTGGTTTTACCCGTGCCTTTACCGGAGGCAAGTACAATAATACCGCCGTTGGGCAGATCCTGAATATTCAATTGCTCTAGTCGCATTCCATCCATCTGGGGTTGAGCGGCTTGTATTTGCTCAATTGTCAGTTCTGGAGTGGAAAGTTGCAGCCAGGGGGTGTAAGTTAACTCTGCTTGTTTCCTGATCCGCCACTGCCAAGAATAGAAGGTTTTGGCTTGCTGGTAAATAGCTTCAAATGCGGCAGCGCCCCTAGCAACCACAAAGTCGTCTACCCCTTTTTCTGGTCCTGGTAAAGAGATGACATGAATCTCACAGCCTCGAAGCTCTAGCAGTCGCCCTGTCTTCAGGATGGCGAGGTTGACGTTTTTGATGGTTTTGGGTTTGGTGTCGCGGTCAAAGCAGAAGTAGAAGCGGCGACCTGGGGTGGCGAATAGTTCTAACTCAGGAATTAGGGATTCAGCCCAAACCTTGCCCCATTCATCCCGCATGACTCGCCGACCATTAAAAATTCCAGGCAAGGCGATCGCCACGTATCCTAAACTTAACAGACAGCCTGCTTTCTTCGCTCCTTCAACTAGGATGATAGGAATTTCAGGATGTGACAGCACCCACTGCCAAAATTCAAAAGAGTCTGTTTTTCGAGTGGTTGTGCGAGCGTTGACGGAGCGATCCAACTGCTCTTGTGAACAATCCGCTATTACTCCGTAGCGGATTGCTATTTCTAGCCAAAGGCGGTCGGGAGGATTGAGAAAAAAGGCACGAGTTGGGGTTTTGGGCGGATGCTCGTACTTAATCTCCTTGCCACTCTTAAAGTTGTGTCGGCGGCTATCTGGTTTAAAGCACCCCCATAACATGGGCTGCCAGTTGTTGAGTGGGTCGATCCCAGAACACCACCACCCGCCCTGTTCCGTATGAGCGTACTGCCGGATTATATGGGAGACTAACCGCCCTGTATTGGTGCGCTCCAGTTTATCCGAGTAGCAGAGGTACTCGTAGGGTGTTGCCCCGACTAGGCTTTTGATATGATCCCAGATAATTTCAGGGGCGACACGACTTTGCAACCATTCTTCCCAGTGCCTCTGGTTGATGTGGAATGGGTGTGGCTTGGGGGGAAGCGAGTCATGGAACATTAAGCTCTCTGCCTCTTGTGTAGAGGAATACAGAGGCAGATTGTCCCAGATTTGTTTGTCGGCTTTTTTTTAGTGGATTAGTCTTATCAGACTACTTAGAAGTGTTAGCAAGGCTGAAACCTTTAATGGGTAAAGGTTTCAAAAATGGCTGGTCGGGGGATACTAGAGGTTTGGTCGGGGGATACTAGAGGTTTGGTCGGGGGATACTAGAGACTTTGTTAGCAAGATACAACCATTATCCTATAAGAGTTTGAGGCTAAATTTTTAGATTATTTTTTTGCTAACAAGCTGCTAACAGGCTGCTAACAAAAACTAGCCCTTAGCTAGGACTGGTATTTCCAAACAGAGCTAATCCTGAATTGGCAGTAGTTCTCTTAGCTTGGCTTCCATATCGGGGGATGGGGTACGTTTACCTTTTTCCCAATATCCGACCAGTACGTCGCTCACGCCCAGCCATCCCGCTAGCTTCCTCTGACTCCAGCCCTTGGCTTCCCTAGCTTTGCGTATTTGGTTTCCCGTTAGCTTGGTCGTCGCTGCTGGTTGTAGCTTCTGAGTCTTTGGTTTTGGCTCTACCTTAGCTGTAAGCAGTTCTGGTATGGGTTCTGGAGGGTTAATAGTTAACTTGGCTTGAAGCAATCGATCTATAATCTTGATTTTTCTCCAGTCTTCCGGCTTTGGAGCATTAATTCCAGGCTGTAGCCACTCTGGATAGGATTCATCAAAATGAATCTGCCATCCTAGTTGCACTAGCAGTTTCAAGGCATTATCCCAGCGTTGCTTCAGGTCATATGCTTTACGCTTATCACTACGGGCAGCATCAATGACGGTATGGGGCAGCATTGCCTCTAGCAAAGTTGCTACCCGATACTTTCCAATAGCGTGAATCCTACTATCCATCGTTAAGTGGATAGCCAGCCTTAACGCCAGTTCATCATGGTACGGGTCAATTCTGAGAATATCTTGAGCCAAGTAGCCAAATTGGTACAAAGCTTCTTTAAGCCTGCTGCCTGCCTTGTTCAGAAAACTTTGGAAGATTAAACCAGGTTGAACGGTTATGTAGACCTCTTCTGGCTTTTCTACCTTCCCTTCCAGGTTTAGCTGTCCTCGTGGAGCAACTACAACACTCCACATTCTACCTGTAGGGGTACTAGCATTGATGCCACCCTTTTTGTTTCTGCCTTCAACCCAGACAGATTTCACCAGCAAGCAGTCTAGAACAAAAGCAGCTTTAGCGATCTCGTTTAACTTTTCATGGATTGGTAGATCAGTTCGTTTATCCCAACCCAGATACTTGACTACATCACTAGCCTTGAGGCTGAATTTGCCCTCCCAAGGTACAGACTGATTCATTGTATGAGCTGCAAAAATTAGATGCAGCTTTACGGTATTGAAGCCAAACTTATCTATGATTTGCTCAGCCTGATTCCAGGGAAGCACTGAAATATCACCAGGGCTAGTGATGTAGTGTTCGATGTAATTATTTGAGTTGCCCTTGGCTTGATGTTGAAAACAAGCGAGTCCACTTGCATCTTTATGCCATAGGTCTTTTCTAATTTGAGCAGTAATTGCGCTGGCGAAAGCAGCGAAACTAGGGACAGCTAAGGTAGCATCCGTTAATCTAGAATCTGTAACTGGTATTGAATCTTTAGTATTATCTTGTTTAAATCCTAAAATCTTATCCAAATCTGCCAAGGTAAGACTTGGTAAATCTAATCCTTCGATAATAGCTGGGGCAATTCTTTGAGAAAGGTTTTGTAAAATTAGAGAAATCTCGTATTTTAAAAAGGCTGTGTCCCCTTTAAGATAGCGGTTAAAAGTTTCATGCCGACTTTCAGGACTCATGTTAGCGCAAGCTTCTGCACCTAGGTCTTGCTCCATTCTTTCCCAAGCTGAGACAGCAAGATAGGTTAATACATCTTTAGCACACCCTTCCCAAGTTCCAGACATTTCAAATCCAGGGGCAAAATCTTTCTCTAAATGCTTAACTACCTTTTCCACCTCTGTTTCATTAAGGCTTAACTTAACTGCTGCTAAGTTACTTTCTTTATCAAAAATGATTGTAAATGGTGGGAGTTCTGGTTCTAAGAATTCTTGTGTTGTTTTTAGACGGACTTGAATTAGATGCTCGTATAGTTTTATCAAATGAAAAGATAACTGAACTGCTACCAAACTCAAAAGCGGTGACTCATTACGTAGCCATAAGGCAGTTTGCTTAACTTGTTCTGGGTCAAGATTGTTTTTAAACAGATTAAATTGATAATGAAATTTATCAACTTGCTCAATAATTTGTTGTTCGCTATTTTTTTTAAGCTTTTCTGCTGGAACGAGTACGACTGCTCCCGTATCTTGATTAATGGCAGAGACATAATCTACACGTTCGTACTGCGGTAGATCTTTCCAAAAACTTGTCGGCTCAAACTCAAAGATGTCATCATTTTTGTCGCTCATAACTTTGTATACTCCATTGGGTTTCTGGTGGAAACGTTAGGCAAAGCTTGCGCTCCAATTGCTTTTAAACTGGGAATTACTCGCTCTTTTAACCAAATGTGCGCGCTCGTCCCCACCCATCACTTGCTGGGGACGACCAGGCGATATGGACAAGAAATCGTCCCAGACTTGGACTTAAAATTCTGTTGACACTGAGAAATCGCATCCTGATTCAGATAGTAAATTTTCCTAGCTCTGTCACTCGTATTGGCAACACTCGTTAGCTCGGTGCGCGTCCGCGCCCAAGTGCCAAAAGAAGCCCCCGCCGCAAAAGCAAATATACCAGTAAAGATGCAGGCTAGTGCTATATAGCGGGCTAAGCCATTCGGGTTGGAAGCATCAATCACTCCCGACATTGCCCCTTCCACCCGTTCTCCCAGAGCAATGATGTTCTGTTCGTAATTTTGCAGGAACAATAGCAGAGTATCAATTTGTTGCCCAGAGGGGAATTCGTTCAGCAGTTTCGTCAGTATATATAGATAATATTCGCAGCAGACCAGATACGGATAATATACCGATCCATAGCTTACCCCCGTCAGCCGGGAAAACTCATTTAACCTTTGCTGATTAGAGGCTGGCAGCTGTTGATACAGTTCCTCAATCGAAGTGTAGTGGAAGCTGGGGCGATTCCCGTTATTCATTTACTTCCGCCTCCGCAAACGAGTGTTTTGCGTTTGAGATTCTGCATTCAAGCTGACAGGTAAGCCCAAATATTTAGCCGCCGCTTCTAGTTGCCTGTCCTGCTTCGTCCTCCAAACCTCAATAAAGCCCTTATAATTAATGTCCATATCCGACTGGGGGCTGAGCAGATAGCCAAGACTTCGCCTTGCCGTTGCCAGCCTGTCTGCCGCTGCACTCTCCAATGGCTCGGACACAATCTCTATGCCAGAAGCCTCAAGAACGGATGCTCTTTCCCTTGATGCATTGTATTCGGTAAAGTCGTGGTTTTTAGCTGCTAAATTTTTAGCAATCACCCAATCCACACTCGTGCCATAAGCCTCCCACAGAGCTAAAAGACTATCCAGCGCTTCTGGATCTCCCGACATGGGAACCAAGAAAGTGATGCGTTTGCCATGAGCCGCTAGGGATTTAGCTATTTGACCGTCGTGCTGTAGCTGCGCCCAAAATCGAGATGAAGAATTAGCTGGAGAATCAATCAACACCAGTGGTTCAGTGTGTTCGGGAGAGAGTAAATCCAACAAGTAGCGCCGTGCGTCGGGTCCTAATAGATCGATGGATTTGACCCAAGGTTCTCCCTCATAGGCATAGGACAGGGTGTTATGGTCTGTATCCCCATCAATCGCCAGAAGTTGCGAGTCTAAACGAAGAATGCGATCGATCAAGCACAGGGCTAGAGTTGACTTGCCTACCGATCCCTTATTCTGAGCTATAGCTACAATCCGGGTGGTTATGGGTAGATCTTGTGCCTCAACGCTCACTATTTCCTCCTGGGTTTGAGCTTGGGTTGATAATCCTCTTGCGTGGTGGGGTTGGAATGAGACAATTCAGTACTGAATCGGGATGAATCAGTAGCAGCAGAAATATCTGCCTCCTGCGAGATTGGCTCTCCCTTTTTGCCTTTAACTGCTCCTATATAGCGCCGCAAAGTGGAAGCACTAATTGAAAAACCACAGTCCTTTAAGAGAAGAGCTAAGTCTTCATAGGTATATCCCTTGCTCAGAGCGTGGATAATCTTAGATCTATTCGACTGAAGATATTCTTTAGCCGAGCGTGGTTTAGCAATTGACGGAAGCTGTTCTAATTTTTCAAAAAATGTTGAAAATACTGCATCCAAATCTGGTTGCTGAGTCGATGAAGTTGATGCTAGCTCTCCAGTAGGCTTTTGACCTGATGAATCCATAACGAAGCACTTATATTCTCAATATCATCTGCATCAAGATCTAGCAGTTTTGACTAGATGCCCAACAAGACGTGAAGTGTTCTTGAATATAACAGTTCTATTTATTCCCCCAAGCAACGGCAGCAAGTGAAATTATGTTAATTCAACCTGACAAAAAGCTACCACCCTCCTCATTAAAACCGACAATAATAATCTACTGCACTTGTAGTAAATTTGACTTTATGCTGCAATAACCTTAATAAAACTTGAATTCTATAGTTTTAAATATCATCCCCTGTTGGGGCAGTAAATGAAATAATGTTAAATATTTTTCCTGAAAAGCCCACCACGTTTTTGCACAAAACTGTCCAAAGTAACACGAGGCACTTGCAGCAGTTTTTACTTTATGCTGCAATAACCTTAATAAAATTTGAATTAAATACTTTAAATATCATCCCCTGCTAGAGCAGTAGGTGAAATAATATTAAATATCCCCGACGAAAAACTCCCACACCTAGCTAAAAATCGTCAAAAAAAAACATACTGCCCCAGCAGCCGTCGAATAAACCTTGGTAAAACTCCCCGAAAGAAGCCCCACACCCGATTTAGTAGTAACGGCAGCGACTGCTCCTGCTTCATCCACTTGGGGCGCAACTGTTCCAGTTTCTTGGACTGTTACTAACCAAGGTTCTGCCACAGCTCTTGGCGATTGGTATGACTACATCTACGCTTCGGGTGATGACACTTTTGACGCTACAGATACTTTAGTTAGTTATGTAGAAACAGGAGACCAAACACCTCTGGCTCCTGGAGCCAGCTATACCATTAGCAAAAATATCACTATCCCGGCTTCTGCTACTGGCAAATCCTACCTGCTATTTGTTACTGACAGAGATCGCAATCAGGGCGAGACTGACGAAACGAATAATATCAAAGCGATCGCTACAATAGGTTCACCTGACTTAGTAGTGTCAGCCGCTACTGCTCCAACCGATGCTACGTGGGGACAAACTATTCCAGTTTCTTGGACTGTTACTAACCAAGGTTCTGCCACAACTCTTGGCGGCTGGTATGACTACATCTACGCTTCGGGTGATGACACTTTAGATGCCACAGATACTCTAGTAACCTCTATAGAGGCAGGAGGTAAAACGCCCCTAGCACCTGGGCAAAGCTACACTATCTCCCAAAACATTACCATTCCAACATCTGCCACAGGTAAATCCTATTTACTGTTTGTTACTGACAGAGATAGACAACTGTTTGAGAGTAATGAAACGAATAATGTCAAAGCGCTTGCTGCATTGGCTGCTCCTGACCTTGTTGTTTCAGAAGTCATAGCTCCTCCCCCCTCTGCGTGGAACCAAACTATTCCAATATCCTGGACTGTGACTAATCAGAGCGAGCGCGCTGCCCGACAAAGCTGGTATGACTACATTTATGCTTCCAGCGATGCTAACTTGGATGCAAAAGACATTGTTGTCGGCAAAACTCTCATCTCGAATCAAACACCCCTAGCCCCTGGAGCTAGTTACACCCTAACCCAAAACATTACTCTACCGACTGATGCCACTGGCAAACCTTATCTGCTAGTTGTTGCCGATGGCAGTAACGACCAACTGGAGAGCAACGAGAGCAACAACGTACTAACGACACAACTAGGAGCAAATCAATGGGTGCATATTGCTGCTGTAGTGGATGCCTCGAAGGGAATGCAGCTGTATGTGAATGGGAAACTCCGAGCTGACGAAGCCACAGATAGTCGTCCATCCGCCGCTATAGTGCTGTCTGCCAGTTTTGGCAGCGCTACCAACACTTTGAATGGACAACTGGATGAAGTTCGCATTTGGAATGTTGCCCGCACCCAAGCCGAGATCCAAGCGAACCTTAACCAGAGTTTAACTGGTAATGAGTCCGGTCTAGTTGACTACTGGCGGTTTGACGAAGGTTCAGGAACCACTGTTACCGACCAAACAACCAATCGCAACAATGGCACGCTAATGGGCGGAACGACATGGGCTGGGTACTCTGCCCCGGTTGGCACCTCCTCTGACGCGACTGGTCAGCGCCGCTTTACCTACGACCCAACCTTCAATCAGATCACTAGCACAACTGACGAATTGGGGCGGCAGATATTATATGACATTGACCCCACCGATGGCAATATTCGCTCTACCACCCAAGTAGTGGGTGCAGTCGGTGGAACGGATGATGTAGTCACCCGTTATACCTACACTGCTCACGGACAAATTGACACCATTACAGATCCTTTGGGGCGGATAACAGATTACGACTATGACACTCATGGAAACCTAATTAGAACCACGTTTGCTAAAGGAACAGTGGATGAAGCCGTGCAGCGATTCGAGTATGATGCGGCTGGTAATCGTACTGCAAGTATTGATGAAAACGGTAATCGTACCCAGTATGTTTACGATGCGCTCAACCGACTAGTCAAAGTAATTGAAGCAGATCCGGATGGTTCTGGTCCTCTCACCTCTCCTGTTACTACTTTCGCCTATGATGCTGACGGCAACCTGATTGCTACCACTGACGTACAAAATCACACAACACAGAATGAATATGATGCCCTCAGTCGCCGTACCAAAACCATTGATGCTATTGGCGGTGTCACCTCTATCGGCTACGACGCTAAGGGTAATCCAATATCCATTACCAATCCTCTGGGTCACAAAACACAAAACAAGTATGACAGCCGCGATCGCCTAATTGAATCCATTGACCCCCAAGGTGGTCGCACTGGGTATCGCTACGACTTTGACAATAATCTTACTGCTGTCATTGACCCACTAGGCAACCGCACTAGTTATATCTACGATGCCCGTAACCGCAAAATTCAGGAAATCGATCCTCTTGGTAATACCACTGCTTATAGCTACAATTCTGTCAATAACCTATTAGCACAAACTGACCCAAATGGTCACCTAACTCGGTTTGTCTACGACGATCTCAATCGCCTAATCCAACAGACTGATGCCAAAGGTGGCGTGGCTACCACAAGCTATGACGCAGTGGGTAATGTCGTCGCCCAAACTGACGAACTGGGGCGGATCACCCGATATACTTATGACAATCTCAATCGGCAAACTCAAATTACCGATGCTAGTGGTGGCATTACCAAATTTGGCTATGATGCAGCTGGCAATCTGCTGTCACTCACCGATCAACTAAACCACACTACCCAGTACACCTACGATGCCCTAAATCGTCGCACCAAAGTGACTGACCCGCTGGGCAATAGTACAAGCTATGCCTACGACGGCGTGGATAACCTCACGGCAGTAACGGATGCCTTGGGGCGTACCACCCAGATGGGCTACGATGCGCTCAATCGCCGTACTGCCACTATCGATGCTCTAGGTAACACAACAACTACAGCGTATGATGCCTTTGGTAATGCGATCGCCCTCACCGATGAGTTGGGGCGGACTACTAAGTTCACCTATGATGGGCGCAATTTACAAACTGCTGTCATCGATCCGCTAGGACATACCACAACCAGCCAATATGATGCTCATGGCAACTTGGTGGCAATTGCCGATGCATTGGGTAACACTAGTCGCTATCGTTATGACGCTAATAATCGCAAGACAGCAGTAATCGATCCTAATGGTCAGACAACAACCACTAGTTATGATGCAGTTGGTAATGTGCTAACGATCGCCGATCCAGTAGGCAACACCACTAGCTACAGCTACGATGCACTGGATCGAGTAGTTACAGATACGAACGAACTGGGCAAAACTCGTTCCTACCAGTACGATGCTGTAGGTAATAGAATTGCTGCAACCGATCGCAACGGACGCAAGCGCACCTTCACCTACGATGCCTTAGACCGCCAAACCGCAGAAAAATGGCTCGATGCCAATGGCAACCCCATTCGTACAATTAACTACAGCTTTGATGCAGCCAGCCAACTTACTGCTGCTGGCGACCTTGACTCAGCTTACGCCTATACTTACGATGCTGCTGGACAGCTCACATCTGTGGATAATACAGGCACGAAAGGCTTACCAAAGGTTGTTTTGGGCTACACCTACGATGCTTTTGGCAATCGTCTTAGTGTCACGGATGCAATCACTGGTCAGCTGCATGGCACTGAAGTTTACACCTATGATGCACTAAACCGCGTTACTCGCATTACCCAAAGTGGTAACAGCGTAGTTAATAAGCGAGTAGATATGGTTTACGATGCTGCAAGCCAGATGACAGGCTTAACTCGCTATGCAGATTTAGCTGGAACGCAATCAGTTGCGAACAGTACCTATAGCTATGATGCAGCTGGAAGATTAACGCAGCTAACCCATAATCGAGGGGCAACAACTTTAGCTGCCTTAGCTTGGGTTTACGACGTTGCCAACCGCATCACTCGGTTTACCTCGCCAGATGGCATTAGCAACTATACTTACGATGCAACTGACCAACTGACTAGCACCGATCGTAGCTTCCAGAGCGACGAGGCGTATAATTACGATGCCAATGGCAACAGAACCAACACTGGTTATCAAACAGGTAGCAACAACCGCCTGTTAAGCGATGGCTTGTATAACTACGAATATGACAACGAAGGTAATCGGACTAAGCGCACTTCTATTGCTACAGGTGAAGTTACCGAATACACCTGGGATTATCGGAATCGGTTAACTCAAGTTGTTACCAAAGATACTGCTGGCAACGTTATCAAATCTGCCGATTACACCTACGATGTGTTTGACCGCCGCATTGCTAAATCAGTAGATCCAGATGGGGCTGGAAGTGCATTAGCCACAGTTGAGCGCTATGTGTATGACGGTGACAACATTGCTCTGGTCTTTGATGGCAATGGTACTTCCTCTCATCGCTACTTGTATGGATCGGGAGTCGATTCTTTCCTAGCGGATGAGAATGCTTCTGGACAGGTATTGTGGGCGCTATCCAACAACCAGGGAACTGTGCGCGATCTTGTAGATTCCACAGGCACTATCCAGAACCATATCACCTATGACAGTTTTGGGCAGATTACCACCCAAACTAATACAGCAGTAGACTTCCGGTTTGGCTACACGGGGCGCGAGCTTGATCAGGAGACAGGGCAATACTATTATCGCGCACGGTACTACGACGCAGGTGTTGGTCGGTTCATTAGTGAAGACCCAATTGGGTTTACAGCTGGGGATGCAAATCTCTACAGGTATGTTGGTAATTCTCCCCTCAATGCCACAGATCCAAGTGGAAATGACTGGACTATTCCAATGCCTGGAGGACTCCTTAACCGAGCTGCCGCAGCTGGCGCAGGGCTTCTTAACCGAGCTGCCGCAACAGTAGGAGCAGCAGAGATCGCAATACCAGCAGTCGTCACAGGTGGCGTGATTGTTGGCACTCAAGAGCGAACGGCAGATGATACTGCTATACTTCGCAATCGCACTCGTAGTAATACTGGTTATAACCCAGATTTAGATCCAAATAGGATCAATCGTCCTAGTAATGTACCACAGCTAAACATACCTAACCATACTGGTCATCCAAGGGCTGCGGATGTAGAAACAGGGACTCGTCCTTTTCCTGGCGCAGGCTCCAGGCAGGAACGAGATACTCACACTCTTCCTCGCTCTTGCCCCGCGGATTTTTCTCCACCTTATTTTTCAAGTTCCGATGATGAAGAAAATTCGACTCCTGCATCAACTCCAGTTGGAAGGAAAGGATCGCCTTTCGATATAGAGCCTGGAATTAATCAACCTAGGACAATTGGAGGTCGCGAGTATTCAGGCCACGCTTTAGACCAAATGCAGGGACGTGGATTAACGCCATCTGTTGTAGAAAATACTGTTCAGGCAGGACAGTCAATGCCAGGAAAGAGAGCTGGAACAACTGCCCATTATGATTCTGTCAACAATGTTACTGTAATTACTGATACGGCTACTGGCCGTGTGATAACAGCTGCTCCTGGGCGAATTAAACAGTAAATTAAGAAAAAAATGCACAAACAAGATCAGCAACAATATCGACTTATAAAAGAGTACTTACAAGAGTTTGAGAATGGTCAATTAAAGCTTGGTAGGCTCATTAATCTTCTTGAAGGACTAATTGGATCTCTCCAAGAAGTTGACAAAGAATGGAAAGATACTTTTCAAAGTGAATGGTGGACTCTGGAACAGGTGTATGCTGTAGCGCGTGATCGGCAAGAAGCAAAATTATCACTAGAAAGCCAAAACCTAGTTATTGAAGCAATAGAGAATATGAAGCATCTCTTGAAAGAAATCGAGAACAGTTAGACAACAGCAAGATAAGGTAAGTACTGTTAACTCTGTTAAGATGATAGATTATTATCCGATAGCTTACCTTTCTTCTGTGACCCTGGGGAGAGTATAAGAGGTCATTTATAAAGAAAAAGTAAAGGCAGGTAAGTTGGGTGCAACGCGAAAAAGTGGGATCAAGCTGGATAAAGTCTAACAGTCAAAATGGAGTCGCAAAAAGTTGACCAAGTACCAGCAGCCCATTGGCAGCGCGCGTGCAAGATCGCTTCAGCATTTCCCTGTAACCAGAATTTGCCATTACCGAATGGCACTAAGAAAAGCCGAAACGCTTGTGGTTTAAGCAGTTTGCAATTG
>CAXTYC010000047.1:0-32827 GCA_964248365.1 uncultured Chroococcidiopsis sp.
GAAATAGGATACCTTTACCATTACGCGGTAGAAATTCCGGCGGATACCATTTAGAAATACCATCAAGAGCCACAGGTAAACCGCGTAAATCTGTAGGTGCAAGTTGAGACAGACGCACATCTACAAAATCGATCTTATGTTCTTGGGCAACTTGGGCGACAATGCTAGATTTACCAATACCAGGCGCACCCCAAATCATCGTACTGATTTGCAGGCGCTTATTGACAATTTGATTCAAATATGCTTTAAGTTCAGTGGGAGTCATTCTTATTGCAAGCGATTTTGTAAATTAGCTTTGGCTACGACATGGATAATTGGGTTACTATCTTCAGCTAAATTTTTGAGGGTTTCAATTGGAGTGTTAGAATTTTGAGCAACAGCCAGACGTATTGCGCTCCAACTTTGATCTAATCCCAGTCTTTCTAATACACTACTAGGCGTGTTTGAATGTTGAGCAACATAGTAGCGTACATCAATATCTTCATGTTCTGCCAGCTTTTCCAAAGTGCCTCTTTGTGTTTTAGAATGCTGGGCAATAAATCGGCTAATTCTAGTACTGGGATTGTATGCTACTAGCTTGTCTAAAGCACTTTCAGGTGTGTTTTGATGCACACAGACATACCAACGCACTATTTCATCTTTGTGATTTATTAGCTGGTTTAAAACATTTTTTGGAGTAATAGGATTTTTGGCAATAAGTCTACAAATTACGTTATCATTGCAATTTATTACTAATTTTTCTAAAATAATTGGAGATGTATGAAGATGCTGAGCGACAGCCTTTAATACATTTATATCTGAATGCTCTGCCGCCCACTCTAGGAAAAATACTGGTACTTTCTTCTGCTTGAGCATTTTCAACAGAGTAGACAAGGGGATTTCGTATAATAAGTTTGGGTTTTCTAAATATAGTAAAGATAAGATAGGATTATTCAGCAGTTGCTTTGGAAAATATTTACCTAATTTCACTAGTAGATCCACTGGTGTATTTGGATTACTTACAACTCCTTTTCGGATAGCTTTATCATTGCTAGTGGCTAGTTGTTGCATCAAATTGGCTGGCGCACTAGGGTTGTTAGCAACTAGTCGCGCTAATTCAATACTGGTTTTGGCAAGTTCCCTCAAGTGATCGCCCGATGTACCCTCATCCACCGCTTCCTGTTCCAGGCTACTCAATTGAGATCGGTTTGCTTCCATTGGACATCCTGCGACTAAAGTATCAATATTTACCTAATTCTTCAGCAAAATCTCTATAGTTAGTATGCCCAATCTACTCTAAACTCGCACAAATAATTAATAACAGTAGATGAACTCGTTTGCGGCCCATCCCTGCGCATGGTGTAATATCCAGCTTCGCCCACCACGATCAGAAAGAGTGGGCGCCCGCAAACTATAAATTTCACGCTTGCTAGTTATTGCAGTAAAATCTTTATACTGGAAGTGGTTAGGCATGGAAAATCAACCAACGGTAAGCAACGCTGCCGTTGTCTTGTGTCCCAGTCCATACCAGAGTTTTAGCTTAAATCTTGCCCACAGGGGGCGAAATCGGCAATTGTTAGTTATTACAAATATCGGCTAGTGCTGATGCCGTTGAACTGCAAGTACCAAGCTTATCAGCCCAATCTGTACCCACGATAATTGTAATATCAGAGTCGATGTCTCCAGTTGACTCTACCTGCACTTGTCCCATGCCGATCGCCTGCTCGATCGCGTTAGCAGCCGTCACATTGCCCCGTTGGGCAATAATTTGAGTCTGAGCAGTCAAGCGATCGATCGCACCCAATTGCTGCTGTGTAAGGTTAGTTCTGATAAAACCCCGCTTTCTCAGGAAAGCTACTGCCTTTGTTCCTGCCTCTGATCGATTTGTGGCGTTAGCAATAGTAATTTTAATTGTATTAAGGTTAGCTGTACCATTATCAGTCTGTGCGGTAGGAGAGACATTAAAATCACGATTGAGGATAGTAGCCAATTCTGGGTAATTTGCGATCCAGTAGCTTGCTCGGTACTCATCTTGACGGCTAAATCGACCAGGAAGCATGACCGTGCGAACATTATGTCGGTCGGTATGCATAAAAAGTTGGGCGATCGCCAGCATTTCTGCAACAGATAAATCGGTGTCGATATTACTTTGGGCAACCTGAAGGATTTGTGGTATTTTCGTCAACGCTGTAGGTTGTAACAAAGTGTTGAGAATTGCTTTCATTGCTTGTTGCTGACGCTGAACCCGACTGATATCCCCTAATGCATCGTGGCGGAAGCGGATATATTCTTGGAATTTTTCGCCATTAAGCAGTTGCTTTCCAGCAGCCAAGTGAATATTGAGATTCTGCGTCCGATCCACGTAATCCATTGGTTTCGCAACATCGATCTCTACTCCCCCCAGCGCATCAACTAAATGGATCAATCCTTCGGTATCAACTCTGACATAGCGATCAATGGGTACACCTGATAGCGCTTGGGAAACAGTTTGGGCGGCGAGGACAACACCACCGCGTGGGTTGGCAGCGTTGATTTTATCAAATCCAAATCCTGGTATTTGTACGCGAGTATCTCTAGGAATGGAGAGAATATTAATTTGATGGTTATCTGGTGATAGCCTGATCAATAACATAGTATCGCTATTACCTGCTAACGCCTCAGATGGAGTAAAATGACTCTCATGGGGATGACCTGAGTTATCAATTCCCAAAAGCAGAATGTCAATCGGTCGCTTTAAATCTGTCGGAACTAGTGAAGTCAAGTTAGCCGCCCCATTAGGTAAGTGAGACGAAGGTGAATGTCTTCCCAGTGGCGAGATCCCAAGTGCTAGCGAGATAACAGCAAAACCCGCTCCCGATATGGCAGCGAAGATTCCCACATATAACAAAGAAAGTCGAGTTTTTAGCTTGCTTTTCCCACTATTGCGGCTTACTGGTGACTTTCGATTTTTCACACTTGTTTACATTATTCCCTAAACTAACTTGCCCATTGTTTTACCACGTTCTTACAATTGGCGCAAAAATTGTTACATTTATAGACTTTAGCCACTTAATGTTGTCGATTTGTGGATATAAGACAAAATATAGAAAAAAGACTAGTTTAGTATAACGGTTTTAGTGGTAGTTCGTTAGACTCATATCTTGCACCTTGCTGCACCCGCCTTGAACTCCTTTTCAAGGCTAATAGCTTAAGTGGGTTAAAACGGACTGTAATCTACACAGTCAGCTTAAGCTGACTTAAGTTATTAGCCTGGAAATTGATTTCCAGGCGGTGATAAGGCTGATGCAAGATCTGAGTTAGATGCACGATGGGCGTAGTTGGGCTGTTGATCAACGCTTGTAAGTTTGGAAGATCAATTTAGAGACGAACAACAAATCGATAACATTATCGGTAAACACAGTTATCTATTTGAAGGCACACAAAAGAAAACAAAATGATAACTACTCTCAACTTACCCGACTCAATTAAACTCACAAGCGAAGCATTTTTAGAGTTTGTAGCAGCCAATCCTGAACTACAACTAGAACGGACAAGTACTGGAGAATTGGTAATTATGCCCCCCACAGGAGGAGAAACAGGCGATCGCAATGACGAGATCAGCTTTCAACTACGAGCTTGGAACAAACAAACAAAATTAGGAAAGACTTTTAACTCTTCTACTGGCTTTACTTTACCTAATGGCGCTACTCGCGCTCCTGATGCATCTTGGGTAAGACTCGATCGCTGGGAAGCACTTACATCACAACAACGAGAAGCTTTTCCACCACTTTGTCCTGATTTTGTAGTTGAACTGCGATCGCCTACAGACAATTTGAAAAATCTACAAGCCAAAATGCAGGAGTATATAGAGCAAGGAGCAACTCTTGGATGGCTGATCGATCCAAAAACAAAACAAGTAGAAATTTCTCGTCAAGGACGAGAGCGGGAAATTCTAAATCAACCTACCACTTTGTCTGGAGAAGATATACTGCCAGGATTTGTTTTAGACTTGCAATCAGTTTTTGATGCTTAAAAATGTAGGGTGCGTTAGACCCTAGTGGTATATACTTGCTTTCACGCTCAAAATGTGCTAGGCGTCGTAACGCACTGGATACGGTATTTTAAGTAAACTATTCCGATTGCTCTAACTGGCCCTTATTCCACAACAAACGCACAGCCAAAATAGCAAATCCAACAGCCGCGATCGCCTTGACTAATCTTACTGGCAAAAACTGCGCTGCTCCTGCACCCGCCAACACCCCGATTAAGGTTGTCAACAACAGCGCCCCCGCTGTACCAAAAAATACCGCGCGGGGTGATTTAGAACTACCAGAAAGGGCGATCGCAGCCAATTGACTTTTATCCCCTAACTCTGATAAAAACACTGTAATAAAGCTTATTCCTAGCAAATGCCAGTCCATCTCAACCCTCCCTAAAACTGCATAACATCCCAGAACAGCATTGCGGAAACTAACAGTAAACTTACCCCTGCTGCTGTTTCCAATGTTTTAGGAGCTACCCGCTTCGCTAGCCATTGCCCCAAGAGTACACCTAACAAGCTGGTAGTAATTAATGCAATTCCCGCCCCTAAAAACACCACTCCTGGTGACTGAGATTCTGCACTCATCAGCAGAGTAGATAATTGAGTCTTGTCGCCACATTCTGCCAGAAAGATTGTTAAGAATGTAGAGCCAAAGATTGCTGTTGTTGATTGCTTCTTAGCCTGTTGCTGCTTTGTATTGGCAACATCAACAGCTTGGGGTTTCTCCAGCGTGGCGACAGATGTATTGCGCTTTGTCTGGGCTTCGTTCGACCGTGCTGTTAGCTCGTTAGACAAGCCAAATTTAGTAGGGGCGTATTGGACTTTCACAGGCAATTCGGCTCAACACTTGACATTTTTCATATTCTTTTCATTTTCTCTGACGATGTTACAAAAATCAACCCTACTTAACAAAAAGTAGAGGGGCTGAGGAAGCCTTTGGAGCCTCGTGAGATAAACTTATACCTCTAGCTATAGCGCCTCTCGCCTCTAGCCCCTAGCCTCCAGCCCCCAGCCCCCCTTAAAAACCCACTGCTCGATCAAAGCGCAGCATTTCGAGAGAGCGATCGCCATACACTCCCTCAATCTGCTCCCGACAGCACTCAATGGCAAAATCATTCAACTCTTCCGGCTCAATTCCATACATATCTTGAAATATTTCTGGCTCCACCCGACAAAAGCGGGGACGGTTGGAGTAAATCTTGCATTCTCGCGTGGCGCGATCGTAATTAATGCACCAGCCTCCTTCTCCCACCATGCTCAGATACAGTTCTAACTCATTGGGTAACAGATACTCTTCTATATCTGGACGATCAGCCGGATCGAGATTACAACAAGCTCCACATTGCTTTACACATTTCCAAGTCGCCATGATTCAAAACTAGGTTATGATTTTTCTTGCACTTTGAGCTTAGCGATTTTGGCGGCACAACAGCCAAGATGAGAGGAGTAGGGGCGGATTTTTCAAAAGTGATCTATGTGAGTACAAGTATGTCTGTTAAACCTGCCCCTACTTAGTTTGTGGTTTTTTATAGATTTGTTAAGTTACTTAAATTAAATGCTAGCTCTTTAGGTAAAATAAAGTGCGGAATTTCTAACTAAGTTATTAAATTAGCAAGATTAAATTGGGAGTAGAGATGGACATTTTTTCGGGGCTTTTCGATGCAATAGGTAGTTTTCAGTGGGAAACCCTTTTCCAGTTAGTAAGTGTCGCGCTAATTATGCTTGCAGGTCCTGCGGTAATTTTTGTGCTAGCCTTTCGCAGCGGCAACCTTTAGAACGCGAATACTACCAAAGCAGGGAAACAATTATCAATTGTTCATTGTTCATTGATAATTGTTTCCCAATTCATCCAATGTGGCAAGAAGTCTATTCTATGAAGAAGAGGATTTGGCTATCTCCAAAGCATTGAGAGCAGCCTGCACCAGATTGTAGAAATGTGGTTCAGATATATTGACTGGTTCGGCATCTTCACGTTTATTACCTAGTAAACCAGTAGTTTGCCCTGGCTCAATAACTAGTACTTTACCTGCGGAATTTTTAATTCTTAATTCTGGAGAGGAATCTGTTTGAAAAAAACCACAAATATAGCGGCGCTGTTTGTATTCAAATGCAGTTTTTAAGGGAATAGTTGTTAAAGGAAAAGACAGGTAGAACTGAGTGGGAAGCCTGGCTCCTAATAATTCCAACTCAATGTTAGTGTTACCATTCCAGGTATTTTCTCGCAGTCGATAGGCGATATCTAATCGGGGTGGGAGAGGGAAATAGTCACGCCAACGCCATGCGATCGCCTTAATTTGTACAGATTTATTTCCCTGATCTTGTGCAAGTGTCAATTTAATATGACCTTTGCCAACAATTTGCTGATCGACTACTTGCACATTAGGTGTCCAGAATACTGGATCGGGGTTTTCAATTCCGCAAGGATGTAGGGTGTCAAGCTGTTTGTATAGTTGCAGATCAATTTGATTTAAATCAGCTTGTGCATCTATTTTTAGCAATGGTTTGAGGTGGGCGCTTTGCAAGCAAGAGTTCGCAAACTGACTCAGACGATCGCGCAAAGCATCCAAATTTTCAGATGGGAGAGAAAAGCCTGCAGCTGCTTTGTGTCCGCCGAATTTTCCTAACAAATCGTGACAAAATTCCAAAGCTTCAAATACATGAAATTCAGGAATACCCCGTGCTGAACCTCGAATGTGTTGCTCATCTTCATATGTACCAATAAAGACAGGAACACCATAACGTTCCACCAAGCGAGAGGCAACAATTCCAATTACACCATGATGCCAGTCGGGTTGAACAATTACTAATACTTTTTCTTGCTGCAAAGACGCAATATACTGGGTCTCTACAATGGCGATCGCATCAGTTTCAATTTGCTCACATCGTAGCTGACGCTCCCGATTTATTTGTTCGCACTGCATAGCTCTTTCCAGCGCTAACCCCATATCGTCGGTAGTTAGCAAATCAATCACAGTTTGCGGATCGCCAATCCTACCCACCGCATTAATCCGAGGACCTAGCCGAAAACCAATATCATCTGGCTTAAGCGATTTTGGATTTTGGATTTTAGATTTTGGATTAGTGTCTTGCCTCGACGCAAAGGCGCAAAGAGACGAATTTTCTTGCCCCTCTGCCCCCCTGCTCCTGTACCCTTTTGCCCCTCCACTTCCCTGCACTCCTGCTACCTGAATGAGCGCCTGCACTCCAGCAAGCTGCGACTGGGGTAGCTGACGCAAGCCGCGTTTTAGCCAGCGGCGATTAACACCAGTTAAGGGAGCAAGATCAGCAATTGTTCCCAATGTAAAGAGTTCTAGTAGTGGCTTTACCAAGCCTTTGATTTGACCGAGTTGTTGAGCAAGACACACAGCTAGTACATAAGCCACGCCAACACCAGCTAAGCCTCGATAAGGGGAGGATTCGGGAATTAGCTTTGGGTTGAGGATAGCATTAGCTGGGGGTAAGGTTTGGGGGATGTCGTGATGATCGGTGATAATCACCTTTAAACCGAGTTCTCGCGCTCTAGTAATCGGTTCTAAGGCAGAAATGCCGTTATCTACAGTTAAAATTAGTTTGACACCTTCACTGTGGAATTCTTCGACAATTCGCACATTGATGCCATAGCCTTCCCGCATTCGGCTAGGAATAGCATAATCAACACAAGCGCCTAACGTGCGCAGACTGCGTAGTAATAAAGCAGTGCTAGTCATACCATCAGCATCATAGTCCCCGCAGATGGCGATTTTTTGTTTAGAGGCGATCGCTTGCTGCAACAACTCCACACTCAGAGCTAAGTCTGGAAATTCCTCTAGTGGCGAAGGCAAATTTTGCTTTTCTGGCTCTAAGAATGCTTTTGCTTGTTCTACCGTTTCGATCCCTCGGTTAACCAGCAACTGTATGATGATGGGAGATAATTGGGTAGCTTCAGCTAGCTGGCTAACCAAAAGAGTTTTAGCTGGGTAAATCTGCCAGCGTTGATTGGGTAGCCGTCGAGTGCGACGAGTTAGTTCCGGTTTGAGTTGATCTAGCACAGTCTAAAAATGAGGAACTTAGAAAAATATTCTACTCCCTTACCCTGATACTTCAAATTATTCTAGTTCCCAGGCGACAGATTGGAAACTAGCACTATGTAGGTCCCAGCCTGGGATCTAGCTCTATAACGAGTGCATCAAGTATTTTTATTTTATTTATGTTTACCTGTTTATAAATTAATTTCTGCCTCTTCTGCCTTTAATTTTAGCTAGTTCATCTTAGATTTCAAAAGAATTATAATAACAATCTTAAAGCTGCTTTTCCAGAATAAATTGCAAATATAGCATTGATACAGCCAAGGCGCTCGCTCTTTTATTACAGCTAAAAAACAAGATATATTTCTTTTTTTTGACTGGCTAAGACCAGACAATAGACCTCCTGCACGAATGTATGTGTAAGGGCGGTTTATCCGAAATCAGGCGGCAAAATCGAGGCTCCTTTTAGTAAACACGCCCTTACGCCTAATTGGTGAAACCGGATTTATGCAGGAGGTCTAATGTTTTGATTGCTATTTTCGGCTCTATATGCTTTTTACTATAAAAACATCTAATTGTTCAACTCTTTACACTTATTTCAGTATTTTCTCTCAAACAGAAAACAAGCTATCTAGTTTACGTTGGGATTACCTACCTTTTTGGTAAGGATATTCACATCTTGTACCATTCTGGTGAAAACTACAAATCTCGCCCAAAAAAATGTATAGGCACGATATATCGCATTTATACAGGTTCATTTTAATAGATTTTTTTAGTCCTCTAAAAGACGACTTTAGCTATTAGCCAGTTTAAACCTCTGGCGGGTTGACAGCGTAGTTGCAAATCGGAAATAGGTAGTAGAAACAATCTTTTACTAAATGATTTGCTCTATTACCAGTTTGCTAATTAAACCCGTCTGTACGATGCAACTAAAGGAATTACTAACATTAGAAAATTATGCAGAAATTACTTATCACAATTGCGACTATGTTAAGTCTTGCTGCACCCGCAGTAGCCTTAGAGCAACCAAAAATACCTCGTAAATTAACACCACCACAAACAGGGGCAAATAAGGATTATCTAGAAATTTTGAATAAGGCACTTGCTCAAGGCGCACCAGATTACCTCAAATTATCAGATCAAGACAAGCTTAGTTATGGGCATCATACCTGTGAAGCATTAGAGGCGAATGTTAGTCTAGACACATTATTTTTTGACTATGTCAAATCAGTAATGAAAGATGTCCCTGCCCAGCAACACCAGCAAGCTGGATTTTTGTTAGGTAGTTCAATGTATGCTGGTGTTTACAGCTTTTGCCCAAAATATCTACCACAGTTGAATGAATGGGGAAGACAGAGGTTTATGGATAAGTAAAAAACCTACGTTCCTACCTTCCCACCCACGCTGAAAAAAGTAGGATGGGCATTGCCCACCCTACAGTTGTATTAAAGGAAATATCTTACAGTAGTAACAACTCGACTTTTCTTAGCACGTAAAGCTCGCTTCAAGAAAAAGGTTGTTTGGTTGTGTAAAAAACTCTCCCACCAATTACGTGTGACAAAAGTCGGGATGATGATTGTAGATAAAACGCCAGGATTACGCGCTTCGTACTGACTCACAAACTCGACAATTGGAGTTACTACTGAGCGGTAGGGCGATTCTATAATTTCCAAAGGAATATCTGCTTCTAGCTGTCGCCATCGTTGTTGCAATTTTTCTCGGTCTGTGGAACCAATATCAATGTGTACAGCGACAATTTCATCAGCAATAGTACGAGCATAATCAAGTGCTTCTACAGTTCCTCGGTTTAGTTGACCGACGATTACTACGGCGGGGTGAGTAACAACATCTGCTTTCGGTCTGGGAACATAACTGCGAGGTGGTATGCCTTGAATACTCAGACGTTCTGCCACATATTTGTAGTGACGATTAATTGCTAAAAACAGGCTCACTACCATTGGAATTGCCACGACGACTAACCAAGCTCCGCCTAAGAACTTCGTCGTCACAATCACGCCAAGAACAACTAAGGTAGCTATTGTACCCAACCCGTTCATGAGCGCACTAGCTTGCCAACCAGAAGTACGTTCGTTAAACCAACGACGTACCATTCCCGCTTGGGACAGGGTAAAGGAAGTAAATACGCCTACTGCGTAAAGAGGAATAATGGCATTAACCTCTCCTCGGAAGATAACGACTAGAATCGCCGCACACACACCCAGGAGAATAATACCGTTCGAGTAGACTAGGCGATCGCCCAATAGCGATAATTGTCGGGGGCAAAATCCATCTCGTGCTAAAAAGTAACAAAGTCGGGGAAAGTCAGCGTAGCTAGTATTTGCTGCTAAAAGTAAAATTAACAGCGTCACAACTTGGATAAACAAATATATCGGTCCATCTCCCAAAATCTGGCGACCCAACAGCGAAACTACTGTTTGTCCTTCTTCAGGAACGATATGATAAACACGGGCTAAGTAAGTAATGCCAATAAACATACACCCCAGAATCACACCCATATTGAGTAGTGTGAGTCTGGCATTTTTCCATTCTGGTTCCTTAAAAGCTAACACCCCATCTGATATTGCTTCTACTCCTGTCAACGCCGTACAGCCAGCAGAAAAAGCTCTCAAAATGAAAAACAAACTTAGCTCTTCTTTAATTGGCAGTTGGGGATAACTTTGAGGAATTTGCCCGTAGGCTTGATGATATAAACCCAGACCAATTAGCAGAAAAATACTGGCAATAAAAGCATAAGTCGGAATCATAAACAAGTTGCCTGATTCCTTTACACCTCTGAGATTTGCCAGTGACAATAAGAAAATAAAAACTAAGCAAAGCTCTACAGTATAGGGTTGCAGTGCTGGAATAGCTGAGGTGAGAGCAGCTGTACCAGCAGAGATACTCACAGTAACTGTAAGGATATAGTCGATTAGTAGTGAAGCACCTGCAATTAGACCTGGATAAAGTCCCAGGTTCTCACGGGCAACGATGTAGGAGCCACCACCCTTGGGATAGGCTCTAATCGTCTGTCTGTAAGAAAGCACGACTATGGCTAATAGCAGGATAATTGCTATGGCAATGGGGAGAGACAAACCCAGAGCGCTACTTCCTGCTGCTACTAGAACTAGTAGAATTTCTTCAGTCGCGTAAGCAACGGAAGAAAGGGCATCAGAAGAGAGAACGGCTAAAGCTGCGGCATTGCTTAAGCGTTCTTCTGCATGAGCGCTTGTCGGTAATGATTCACCAAATACGGTTTTTTTAAACCAAGAAGAAAAGGACATGACAAGTCAACTTGGGAAAAGTTTTTCCGACGCAGGGACAACTGAGCAAGAATGATTGCTTTTGTATCAGATACACGATCAATTTCAACAGTATATCTAAAGCAAACGTAATTGACCTTGTATTTTTTCTGGTATTGTAGGGGCATTAGCTTCAGTATTTGGCTCTGGTTCTAGCCATACTTCAGTTTCAGCCGCTAGCAACAGTTGTGCTGCGTCAATCATTCCTGCGGCAATATCTTTGAGATCTGCTCGATTATCTAAGTATGTTTTTAAAGCTTCCATCGGATCTATACTATTACTTGCATCTAGTTCTGGTAGGCGGGGTCGAGCTAGTTGGCTAACTAATTCTGGTTGAATTGTATAAGTGTGTGCCGAAGCGAGAGCTTGATGTAAAGATACACTGTCAATAGAATCGATCTGATCGGAACGAAGTTTATAAATTAGCCGCACTACGGCATCTTGGATGTCCTTTTTGCCAATTGCTTTTAATAAGGCGGATTGGGGATCGTCTGCCTTGGAAAGATCTACATTAATGGTACAAAAGGAGCGGACTGGGAGAGGGCAGAATTCCCACTGCGCTCTACCTCGCTCCAGTTCTATCATGACAAAGCCTTTGTCTTCTTTTTCTTCACTAAAATCAACGCGCTCAATACTACCTGGGTAAATCACTGGCGGATCGTTGGAAGGATTAAGATTTTGGTGACGGTGGACATGACCTAGAGCTACGTAGTCAAAACAAGGGCGAACAAGCATTGATAGGGGAATGGTAAAGCCTTTGCCTACTGCTAGGAAACGCTCAGCACCGAAAGAGGCGTTATCAATCATCAAGTGACCTAAGAGGACTGTTGGCACATCGGGTTCTAGGCGACGAATTTCGCCTTCCATTACTACTCGCAAGCGTTCAATCAATAGCTGGTTTACTTCAGCTAGGGATAAACCTTCGGTTTCTGGACGAGCAAGTAGGGTGGAGCGAGTTAGCCAAGGGAGGGTAATGATTTGGACTGGTCCCTTACGGGTTTGGATGTGGTGAGTAGTTAGGCGATCGCCTACTACAAATCCTGGCACTCCCAAGGTACGATAAATACACAAGCTTGCCCCGCCTTGCCCTTGGGAATGCTGATCGTGGTTGCCTACCAGCAAGACGGTGGGAATTTCGGCATCTACCAGACGGCGAAATTGACTGGCAAACTTTTCTTGTACATATGGCGCAGGTGTGGCATCGGGAAAAGCATCACCGCCAAATAAAACTAGATCTACTGGTTCTGCTAGCGCAGTGTCAATACATCGTGATAATGTATTGACAAAATCCTCCAACCGTGTATTCATTCCCGTCGTTGGATTGAGTCGCCCGTGGGAGAAGCTACTCCCCATATGGATATCGGATAGGTGGAGGATTTTAATCATGTTTTGTCCTTTGTCTTTTGTCATTAGTCATTTGTTGTTTGTCCTTTGTCCTTTGTCCTTTGTCATTTGTTGTTTGTTCAAAACTAATGACCAATGACCAATGACCAATGACCAATGACCAATGACGCTTAGATGTGGATGCCACATTCGGTTTTGCCTGTACCGCGCCAGCGTCCAGCACGTTCGTCTTCGCCTTCGGCTACTGGTGTGGTAATTGGTTCATCGCCAATACTGGGATAGCCTTGGTCATGCAAGGGGTTATAAATCATATGATGCTCGAATGCATATGCCCAAGATTCTTTACGAGTCCAGCTGGCGAGAGGATTGACTTTGAGGCGTTGTTTGCCATCGAGTTCAAATACTGGCATATCAGAGCGGGTGGTTGCTTGATCGCGGCGGCGACCAGTGAGCCAAGCAATGGTGTTTAGTTCTGCTAGACCTCGCTGTAGGGGTTCGATTTTGGTAATTTGATGGAATTGAGTAATATCTTTATCCCACAGAGCATCACCGAATTTTGCCGCAAAGGCTTCACGGGTGTCGATGTCTGGTGTTTTATATATTTTAAGATCTAAATTGTATAAGTCCTTTGCTTTGCCAACTAACTCTAGAGTTTGAGGAAAGTGGTGCAGAGTGTCGAGAAACATTACCGGAACTCGGCGCGCCAGATCGCGGTAAAGAATGTCGGTAATCACCAAATCATCAATGTTAAAGGCGCTGGTTTGCACCAATCCATTTGGGATATGCTCAACACACCAGGCAAGAATCTCTCTAGGATGGGCATTATCAAATTTTCGGTTTAGTTCATCTAGGTTGAAATTAGCAAACCTGCTGGGAGATTCTGTTGAATGAGTCATACAAGGCTCGTGCTATTAAATATTCTGCATCTTTACAATAACTAAATTCAGAAGTCAAAAGACAGAAGTCAGAAGTATGAAGTGTGAAGTGTGAAAGATGAAGTGTGTAAGCGTTGCGGCGCGTTAGCGCAGTATGAAGTATGTACAAGGGAGCGGGATCTGTAGGCTAGGAGTTGTGGAGGTGAAAAGTTGTGGAGACAGAATATTAATTCTTTCCCTCTTCCCTTTTCCCTCTTTCCTTTTCCCTTTATCCTTCAACCTTTACCCTTTATACTTTAGCCTTTAACCTTCACCGCAACACCGCTTTACACTTTTTACCCTTTACCCTTACACTCGCCCCTAGCCTCTAGTCCCTAGCCCCTAAAAAAATGCGATTAATTTTGTACAGTAAGCCTGGTTGCCACTTGTGTGAAGGCTTGGAAGAAAAGTTGGATGTGATTATAAAAAGCCAAGATTTATCGTCTCTAGAGCTAGAGATTCGGGACATTACCAGTCGTGAAGATTGGTTTCGCGCGTATGAGTATGAAGTTCCTGTACTATTTCTGGATGCTATGGGTAAAGAAGTGATGCTGCCTCGCCCTTCTCCCCGCGCTACAGTCAATCATTTGAAGCAAATGATACAGAAATATATGGGAAGTTATGAAAGACAATAGTCCAGTAATGAGGGGCTAGGGGCTAGAGGCTTTGGCGCAGGGGTTAGAGGAAGCGCGAGGAACCAGAGTTTAGTAAAATTCTCCTTGTCTTCCTTGTCCCCTTGTCCCCTTGTCCCAAGCCCGTAGCCCCTAGTCCCTTCTTATGAGGATTCCTTGATATGAAGTTGCGTGAGTTATTAGCAAACGTTGAGAGTATTGAGCAATTGCCCAATCATCCTGCCTTGGATAGGTCAGTTAAAGGTTTGGCGACTAATTCTCATGCTTGCCAACCTGGAGATTTATTTATTGGGATGCCTGGGACGCGGGTGGATGGTGGGGAGTTTTGGCAAAGTGCGATCGCCAGTGGTGCTATTGCTGCTTTGGTTTCCCCCCAGGTGGCGTTTAAGAGAGCGGGGGGAGCGGGGATCGCTGTGGAAGCAGGGGGGGAGCATCCCTGTATAATTACTGCGACAAATATGGTTCAAGCTTGCGCCCAAGTAGCAACTGCTTTTTATGGCTATCCAGCGCCTCAGTTGAAACTTGTAGGTGTGACGGGTACGAATGGCAAAACTACAACTACTCACCTAATCGAATTCTTCCTTACTGGGGCTAAGTTACCCACAGCTTTGATGGGAACACTCTACACAAGGTGGGCAGGTTTTGAGCGAACCGCTGCCCATACTACGCCGTTTGCCGTCGAACTACAACACCAGCTAGCAGCAGCATTGCAGGCGGGGTGTCAATTCGCGGCGATGGAAGTCAGTTCCCACGCTTTGGCACAGGGTAGGGTAATGGGCTGTCCTTTTGAGGTGGCTGTATTTACTAATCTGACTCAAGATCATCTGGACTTTCACCGCGATATGGAAGACTATTTTGCCGCCAAAGCAAGGCTATTTAGTCCCGACTATCTCCAGGGAATGGCGGTGATTAATGCTGATGATTTATATGGGCAAAGGTTAATTGCAAGACTAAATTCAGAAAGAGTATGGCGCTATAGTGTGCTAAACGGAAATACGGCTGATCTGTGGATGAGTGACCTCAGTTACGAGCCAACGGGTGTTAGTGGGATGCTGCATACGCCAAAAGGTAAGGTGGCTTTTCGATCCCCATTAATCGGGCAGTACAATCTTGCTAATTTATTAGCAGCGGTAGGAGCAGCTTTACACGTGGGAGTAGATTTAGAATTAATTGCCTCCTTGTTGCCACAATTTTCCGGTGTACCAGGACGGATGGAACGAGTACAAATTGATTCCCAGCAGGATATCAGTGTGATTGTGGATTATGCTCACACGCCGGATAGTTTGGAGAATTTATTACGGGCAGCTAGACCGTTTATTCCAGGTAAAATGATTTGTGTATTCGGTTGTGGAGGCGATCGCGATCGCACCAAGCGCCCCATCATGGGTAAGATTGCTGCCTTAGAAGCAGATGTCGCCGTTGTTACCTCAGATAATCCCCGTACCGAAGACCCAGATCAGATTTTACAAGATATTCTGGCTGGTATTCCATCCACAACTGAGCCGCTAGTAATCAGCGATCGCGCCTCTGCTATTCATACGGCGATCGCAATGGCTCAAAGCGGAGACGGAGTACTAATTGCAGGTAAAGGTCACGAAGATTACCAAATTCTTGGAACTGAAAAAATCCACTTTGACGATCGAGAACAAGCAAGAGATGCTTTAATGCAAAGAAAGAAGTAACAAGGTAAACACTAAACCGAATAAACCCACCAAAACAAATAATTTAGGCTTTTTGCCTTTTTATGGATATTTCCCTTTATAAGCTAGCTCTCGATATAAAACCACCACCAACTGGGTTGTTAGTCAGTCCAACAACTCTGCTATCGTTAGCTGAGTCGGTAATTGAAGTGCTTGTTAAACAGCAAATTTCAGCTACACTCTGGCTCAAGCTACCACCTGGAAAGATTTGGTACTCAGCAATCCGACGCTACCATGAGCAAGTGAAAGTATCTCATAATACATATGTATGCTACACTCAAAAGGCAGGTAATGGTCATATTGCCCAGGAAAGCTTTCCTATCGTACCAGTCCAGTTAGTAGCAAATAGCCAACTCAGACGCGATTATTTTTTATTAGTTTTGTCGCCCCAGTTTTCTAGTTTGATTTTGGCTCACCGTTCGCGGATGAGACGGCAGAAAAAGGCAAAGACCAAAGAAAACACTTACCAAAACCAAAAGAAAATAATGCCGTTACTGAGTATCTGCTCTTTTGAGGGACAGATAATTCAGGGAGTGCTAGATGGGTTGAAACACTCAATTACACAAAGCGTAAGATTAGGGGTATCCCAGCCACAATCCCAAACAATAAATACCCAGTTGTTGAAAAACTGGGATTCGCTATTTAGTTTTTCGCCAGCACCTAACTCGGTCTTACTTGAGCAATTATTAGCTAAACAAATTCAGCAACAAGATGCAGTGAGGCGTAGTGCGATCAGTGAACGGATTAATATATTACAGCGACAAAATCAAGAACTGCTTGAAACTTTAAGTCGCAAACATGAATCTTTCAACAGTATGTGTGAGGAGCTACGCACCCCTCTAACTCATATGAAGGCGGCTTTGAGTCTTTTGAATTCTCCTCATCTCAAACCACCCCAAAAACAGCGCTATCTGCAACTTCTCAGTAGCGAGTGCGATCGGCAAAATTTTCTAATTAATGGACTTTTGGAGTTAATGCAGCTGGAAAGCTCAGAGCAGCAAACAGTTATTATGCCGCTACGCTTAAGTGACATTGTGCCAGGAGTGGTCAGTACTTACCAGCCCCTAGCTGGGGAAAAAGGCATTATGCTGGCTTATACTGTCTCTACCGATCTCCCTGCTGTTTATTGCTCACCCGCTTGGCTCAGACAAATCGTAATTAATCTACTGCACAACAGTATTAAGTTCACTCCCACTGGTGGTAAAGTTTGGGTAATAGCTTCTGTTCAAGGTGATTATGTGCAATTAGAGTTCCGTGATACTGGCATCGGCATTTCACCTTACGAACTCCCTAAAATCTTTGACCGCTTTTATCGTGTTCGTTCAGCCTCTAGTGATGATCCTAGTGGTGCGGGACTAGGCTTAACAATTGTGCAACAACTCCTCCTGCGCTGCGGAGGCTCTATTTCAGTTAAAAGTAAGCCTGGGGAGGGTTCTACCTTCAATGTACTATTGCCGATCGTGCCTTCTAGTGGAGGGGCTAGGGGCTAGGGCTCTCGCCTCTCGCCCCTGGTTCCTCTAGCCCCTAGCCCCCAGCCTCTAGCCCCTCAACTAAAGGCAGAAAAACCGTTAGGACTTCGCCTAGATGAGGTCGCTGTCGTACGATTAGTTTTCCGCCAATTGCCTGGAATAGATGTTTTGTCGCTGCGAGATTGAGACTAATGTTACCTGTTTCAGGTTGGAACGTGAGTAACTGACCAAGAGATTTGCGGATTGGGGGAACCCAAAAATTTTCTGCTTCGCTGTTTTCTCCAAATTGGGATTGGGAAAAAAGTTGTAACTTTAACTGATCTCCTGCTGGCATTACTTGTACCTGAATATGACTGCCTGCAGGTAAGCTACGGGTAAAGTTCTCAATCAAGCCTGTAAGTACTTGATCTAGCTGACTTGGATGACTGATTACCGTTGGCATCTGCTGGGGCATCACAACATCCAAAGTCAAGTTTCGCCGTTGGGCGCTTTGTTGCCAACGGGGAATACTCTGCTGCAAAACCTGTTCTAGAGAAGTTGCAATCAGATAGGTGTTTGTATTTTTAGCTTTTGATGTTTCCAGCTCGACTGCTCTAAACATCAACTCCATGCGGTCAATTTGCTCTCTACACTCGTGTTCAATTACTTCCAAACGCTTACGCACGTCATTTCCTAAATCCCGTCGCTTTAGCAGCAAGCGGATCAATGTGCGAATTGTTGTCAGGGGTGTGCGGACTTCATGAGCAAATGCTTGTAGTAATTCCAAATCAGGACGATAGCAGGGGTTAGAGGCGTGAGGCTGGGGACTAGTAGCTAGTGGTTCTCCCTCAGCTTCCACAGCGATCCCCGCTCCCCCAGCTCTCTTGTAGCCTCTAGCCTCTGTGCCTTTGCCTCTCGCCTCTTCCGGTTCTGGTAGATGCTTGAGTAACAAGCGGCTAAAGTGTGTTACTGTGCGGTAATCAGGGGCGATGGGAGAATATTTTTCGACTAGGGTATCTAGCTGGGAAATCAGAGATTTCGCGCTGGTTAGTTCCACACGCGATCGCAGACTACGCCATGCCCCATCAACCACTTCTGGCTCAAAGGAAAACATAAATGCCGGAACACCATCAGTGTCTACATTGGCAACCATCACCAGGCTGAAAGAGGCGGTTAAAACTAGACAAAACTGTTCTGAAGCTAATGGATCGCCAGGTAACAATGGCACTAAGGGTGCTGCTAATGGTTCGACTTCAACTGCTACTGCGACATTTGAGATAGCTGACGCTGTTGCTGGGGGTAGTTGAAACGGCTTTTTCGTACTTTTCAACCACTCTGACGTAAATATCCATGTTGGCATCGAAAGCAGGGCGGGTTGACTTAAAACTGGTACAGGACCTGCCAAAACTAATCCATAGCAGTTGTGAGAATTATCTGCTACCGATCGCCCATTTGCACCAATTGTTTCTAGCAGCAATTGTTCTAGGGCAAAGATCGCTCCTCGCCACTCTCGTTCTACCCTAGCCCGCTTGGGTATATTTACATTTGGCGCGTGGACATGAGAATCTACTTCTGTTTGGCTGTGGCATACCAAATTCGATTCACTTTGGGTTATAACTTCACTTATAGTTGGTAAAATCCATTTGTACACCACTATTCACCCCTTCAACAGCTAGCCACTTGTAATATGGTTTGACTAAATATAGTTGGACAATTTTCTCTAACTATGAGGTTATCGATATTGTGACACTGATAACAGCCGTAAAACCGAACCCTTAATTCGCAATTTCCCCTTCTTCTACCATCAAACTCTTTTGCAAGCGCATTCATTATGCTACCTGGCTCTGTTTCGAGAGCTTTTGATAAAAGCTATTAGCTGTTAGCTGTTGCGAGAAGGCTGGCGCGCTATTAGTATATCTTCTTTGTTTCTAGCAGATGGTTATCTTTGTAAAGGGGCGCGTCAATCATTTGCTAATTGCTAATAGCTAAATGTAGTATTTCATGATTCAAATGGTATTTTAGATTAATCAATAATATTTGAAATTTCCTCAAATGCTAATTTTTAACATAGCATTATTAGAGATAGTTATTAAAAGGGGGGTGAACTTAAAGATTTATTTTAAAATATTATTAACCTCTCCATTGATAGAGCAGGTATTACACCTATAGACTGATGAAAATCCTAGGTAAAAAAGGCAAAACATAGTTGATGTAGCACAAATAACAAATGAAAGTAAACATTTGTGTTTGTGCAAGTTATAGATGATTGCTTAAATTTAGGAGAAATAAAAATGGCTTTAGGTCAGCACAAGCGTGCAGTCGGTGTGTTTTCCAATCGTAGGGATGCAGAATCTGCGATCAACGAATTAAAAAGTGCTGGCTTTCCCACAAGTAAAGTATCGGTTATTGCAAGAGATGCAGACCGCCAGGGAGATATCGCTGGTGTTGATGTGAGCGATCGCACAGGCAACAAAGCTAACGAAGGTGCAAAAACAGGAGCGTTTACCGGAGGAGCATTAGGAGGGATTGCGGGTTTACTCGTTGGTCTAGGAACCTTAGCAATTCCTGGTGTAGGTCCAGTCCTGCTGGCGGGGGAAGTAGCCACCGCGCTAGCGACAACAGTAGCAGGTAGTGCAATTGGTGCTGCTGCTGGTGGTTTAGTTGGCGGATTAGTTGGTTTAGGTATCCCCGAAGAAAGAGCCAGAGTTTACAACGACCGAGTATCCAGAGGTGGTTATTTACTCATAGTCGATGGCTCAGAGGAAGAGATTGTTAGAGCCGAAGCAATTCTAAATCATCAAGGTATTGAGGAGCTAGGTATATACAACTTACCAACAGCTAGTGTTGACCCTACTTACTCGACCATGCCTATGGGTGGTATTGCTGACGCTGGTTACTTAGCTACGCCAATGGGGATGGGTGCTGGATTTGTAGATAGACCGATCGACTACACACCAGTTACAGGTATGGCAACAGGTTATGCATCCGAAATGTCCCCCACGCCTGGCACTTATGCTACTACCCCGATGGCTGGTACTACGGGAATGGGTGTAGAACGACAAAAACGTGCTGTTGGAGTCTTTTCTAGTCGCCGAGAAGCAGAAGCCGCGCTGCATGAATTGAGAGCTTCTGGCTTTAACATGGACAAAGTGAATGTGGTCAACAAACACGCTGACCGCGAAGATGATATTGCTGGCGTTGGTATGAGCGATCGCGCCGGAAATAAAGCCGATGAAGGCGCTGTTACAGGTGCAGTTACAGGCGGCGCTTTAGGAGGTCTTGGGGGTTTATTAGTTGGTCTTGGAGCTTTAGCAATTCCTGGCATTGGTCCTGTGATGCTGGCTGGTGCTACTGCTACAGCCGTTGCTACCGCTCTTTCTGGTGGTGCAATTGGTGCTGCTGCGGGTAGTTTGGTTGGCGCACTAGTTGGGTTAGGAATTCCAGAAGAGGAAGCCAACGTTTACAACCAAAGATTATCCAGAGGCGATTATCTAATCTTCGTGGATGGCACAGAATCAGAAATTCAACGTGCTGGAGCAATTCTCAGCCGAGGTGGTATCCAACAGTGGGGTATTTACGACGCTCCTGATGCTCCTACCACTCGCAGTGAATATGTTGCTACCGACACCCCCACTATGACTGATTACGATACTAGGACTACTAGCACTGATGCCCCTGTGACAATTATTGATCGTAGAGATCCCACTGTCTAAAGCAAGATTTATCGACTTTAGCTTGTAGCTGGTGGATGCGGCAATGCATAGGCGAAAGCTTTGCCGCGAGTATCACTCGTGTACAGTATTCACCATAGAAGAAGCCTGAATATTCATCTGTGGCTTCTACTAATATCTTGCACCATACACATACTTGTCAGGTAGAACTCGTTCCTACGCTCTCGCCTGGGAACGAGAATACGGGGCTGAGCCTGGGTGACGAAAATATTAAGGCTAAGCCTTGGTTTAGTAGCAATGCAAGATCGCAGTTCTAGTCACAAATCAAATTGCTAGCTTAATTCCTAGCTCTAAACAAGCAAGTCTTCACACACTACTTGAATTATTACTCGACATCCTCAAATCGGAGATTTAAAAATGAAAAAGCTAATTCCATTTCTTATTAGTGGAGTTTTAGTTGTTGGTGCATTTGGTTGTGCAAAAGGCGTTGAGAAAACTAGTGCTGATGCTCCCAACTCAGCTAACGAAACTACTCAAGCACCCACAGCACAAACAGCACAGCAAACTCAAAATGATGCAACTAGCGAAACTCGTAGAAAGCAGCTAAATTCTGATATCAGAGCGCGTGAGCAGCGTAACAATGCTACAGGCGGCGATACACAAAGAGCTAGTGCTGATCTCGAAAGCGAAGTCCGCAGTAAATTAGAGGCAAATTTACCCGCAAGTCAGTTAGCTGTTGACGCTAAAGAGGGTGCGGTAACTGTGACTGGAACAGTACCTACTCAAGAACAACTGCAAAAGATTGACACTTTGGCAAAGGAAATCAAAGGTGTTCAAAGTGTGACTAACAAAGCAACTGTTGCTCCTACGAAAAAGTAGTAGGCTCAACAGACTTTGGGGCGGGTTTTTCTAGGATATTTGCTATCAGTAAGGATATCGGTTAAACCCGTCCCTGCTAACAATTGCTCGATGTGAGCAGTCTGATGAGTTGCCATAACTGAAATTCTAATACGACTTGTTGGCACTGTAGGAGGGCGGATAGCGGGAGCAAAAATACCAGCTTTTCTAAGTTGGGAACCAAATTCTAGAGCCTCTGATGCACTTGCTAACCCAAGACAGAGAATGGGAGACTCACAAGGTAGTAATTTGAGTTGAGGTAGTTGCCCAAATAGCTGTTTTAGATAATTTACATTACGCCATAATTGACGGCGGCGCAGGGGTTCTTGTTGAATAATTTCAATCGCGGCTAATGCTGCTGCGGTATCAGCTGGTGAAAGAGCAGTGGTGTAAATCCAACTTGCAGCACGATTACGCAAAAAGTCAATTAAAGCAGCACTCCCAGCTACATAGCCGCCCAAACTTCCCAAGGCTTTGCTGAGAGTACCAACTTGCACTACTTGGCTTCCTTTCCAGCCGAAGTGTTCTACACAACCAGCACCCAACGTGCCAAAAACACCAGTAGCGTGAGCCTCATCAACTAACAGCATACAGCCGAAGTGTGTAGCTAGCTCTAACAATTCTGGCGGACACAAATCGCCATCCATACTAAAAACACTATCACTTACAATTAGACAACGGCGGAAGCGATCGCGCTGTTTTTCCAATTGACTTTTCAAAGCTTCGACATCACAATGAGGATATTCAACAATGGTTGCACCGCTAAGAATTGCCCCATTTTTCAGACAAGAGTGATTATATTGATCTGATAAAATTAGATCGCGCTTACCAACTAAAGCAGCGATCGCACCTAAATTAGCTAGATATCCAGAACTAAATACTAAAGCATCTTCAGTTTGTTTGAGAGATGCGATCGCCACTTCTAATTGACGATGTAGTTCTCGATGTCCAGTCAATAAGCGAGAACCAGTGCTACCTGTACCAAATTCTTGCGTAGCAGCAACAGCAGCTTGAATTAGCCTTTCATCCCCTGCTAATCCCAGGTAATCGTTGCTGGCGAAATTGATCAGCGATCGTCCCTCCATTTGAATAATAGCACCAGGACGACTCTGAATTGTCTGTACCGAGCGATACCAATCTGCTCGGTGTATTGTTTCTAAAGATTGCTCTATCCAAGCGTAAGGATCACTTACCATTGTGAATCAAATCATTTACATCCGGCGGCGTTGCATATATTTAGAATAATTATTTCACGCAAAGACAAGGACACCCAGGTGGGCGGGTTTCCCGACTCTCGTTGCGTGTCCGCGCGCTCGTCGCTCAGGTAAGAAGAGAAAGTTGAAAATAGATCATTTTCTGTTTATTCTTGCTTAAAGATACTAGAAGTTATATCCGTTTATCTTCTTAGCTTAGCGTCATTGCGCCTTTTGAACTCCAAGTATCAGTTTTAAATTTCTCTAGCAGCAGTGAGCAGACTGCCAGAGCTTCTATTTGTTCTCTAGTTATGCCTTGTTTTTGCAGCCAAGCTTCGCTTTGACGATGGCTGATTGGCGTTTCTCTTGTGTGCAAGAGTAGCTCGCGCTCGCCTCGTCAATAATTATGCCTCGCAACAATTGGGGCAGCAACTGATAGCGACTTAATAATGTGGGAATTTCCCCAACTGGGATTATCTTGCCACTAACTTGAAATTTTTTTGCCAGATTTTTTTATACAGCCGTCTCCTTGATTGTGCTGACTTGACACATGGACAAGGCTGCCAATTATTTTTAATTTATGCGACGACTAATACTAATTTCGATATTACCCAGACCGCCAAGGGAAATTGCAAAAAAGTTTTTATCCCTTGATTGAAAAGAGTATTATTGGTGCGATTGACTATATAGACACCAAGCGCAGGTGCAATGATTTCGGAAATTTTGACAAAATTTAATTTTTGTTTACAATTGTATATATTAGTGTTCAGCCCTCAGAGTAACAGACGCTCGCGTCTATAGCAACCGCAACCCATTTGTGAAATCTTCCATTGTGGTTGTCCTTTGATAAAAGCTATTAGCTGTTAGCTTTTTGTTCTTTGTTTGCAACTCTTGGCTAATGACTCAAAGCTAAATCTACGTGGGGGTTTATTTGGGTTATCTATTGCCCAATTTAGCCACCCATGCCCACCAAATTAGGATTGCTATATTATTTAATTTAAAATAGGTGTAACCAGGTGAGTTATCAATTTATTGAAAAGCAAGTTAATGTAAATGGATACAATATTTGCTATTTAGAAGGAGGAATCAGCACATCAGAGCCGATATTATTTTTACATGGCTGGGGTGTAGGAATCGAACCTTATCAAGAAGTTATCAATGTTTTATGTCAACGCTATAAAGTTATAGCACCATATTTACCAGGATTTGGTAAATCAGAGAGAAAAAAATTAAATTGGGATTATGAAAAATATGCAAATTTTATAATTGCTTTTTTACGAGAATTAAAAATAAAAAAAATAAATTTAATTGGACATTCTTTAGGAGGAGGAATAGGGGCTACATTAGCAGCTACAGTGCCAGACATGGTGAGCAGTTTAATATTAGTAGACAGTACAGGGATACCTGTAGATCCTATACCAAAAGTGTTAGTTCAAAGAACAATTGAAATGACGGCACAAACGCCACAAATAAGATATCCTCAAATCCAACAAGTTTTTCAAGGTTTTGCTTACAATCTTTTCTTCAAAACTCAAAATACTATATATGTATTATTACTATCATTAACAAAAGATTTAAAATCAATTTTACCACAAATACAATCTCCTTGTCTAATTGTTTGGGGAGCTAAGGATTTGACAACTCCCCTTAGTGCTGGTAAAGAATTTTATCGACTTATTAAAAATTCAAAGTTAGTAGTTGTGGAGGAAGGCTATCACGAATGGAGTATATTTTTCGTGGATAAATTTACAAAAATTGTTTTTAATTTTCTTGATGAAAAGATTATGCATTAGACCTGTTGCACGAATATGCGCGATCGCCTAGGGTTTAACGAAGTAGGGGAGTTATTGGGGCTTGTCGGGACATCCCATGTAAATATTAGTCAATCAACAGGATGGCGACACCTCCCATGCAGGAATAGCGGTTGCATTATCATCCCAGTAGCGAGTTTCTTCTTGTGACTCCACATTCTTTCCAAATCTTCTAAAGCTCGAAAGCATCTGTGATTCCCGTCAGGTAAATGCTTCTGCACTAGATGGCTCACAGCCTCTTTTGTGCTTTGTAGGAATTGCCATACTTTTATATCTTGGAAATAATGGAATATAAGGTTTAAACTGAATTGTTAAGGTGTTGGGTTGCGTTAGATCCCAGCGATAAGAGATGATGCTTTGCCAAGCAACAAACGCATACATAAAGCAAATACCATTTTCTCTAATCTCCAGTCGGTTTAATCCGATTGCAACCGAGAGATCGCACAAGACCACCAGAAGGCGAGAATAGCAACATCCATAGATAGATCGGTAGACATTCGATGCGTGTTCACAACTTGCGTCGATGAAACTATTAGCACAAACAAGCAAGTTAAACAGCCTGCATAGAAGACTCCTAGCAACCCAAACCAGAATAGAAATTTGTTTTGTACGGTTCGTCCGACATTAAGTTGTAATTTCCCCGCCTCTTTTGTGCGGAAGCTCCAACTTAGAAGCCATACACTGGTTCCGACTGCATAAAGAAGATAAAAACCGATCCAGCCATATTTTCCCAATGTTGCGATCGCCAATGCAAGGGCAAATCCGAGCAGCAGCAAAACGATAGTAGATCTCAAAATTCTGCGGCCTGCTTCGCGCCCTACCATTTGCGCTGCTGCTGAATATCTAAACCAGAGAAAACTAGCCACTAAAACTACGCAAAACAAGAAACTCAAATACCAGTTCATAACGATTTCCTTGAATTATCAAAAAACCCTCCATGTTCTAGGCTTTAACAACTATTGTGTTTGCGATCGCCTCGTGAATACAGCGTTGATTAGGTGTATTGCTTGTTTAAAAAAGCGCTGTCAATCCCTTTTAACGATAAGATTGGGGAAATAAAATCTAGATAAAACTAACATTTTGGCAATTGTGTTTGCAAGATTATTAGAGGATGTTTTCAAAGTCAAATCTGGAATAAGTTCGTCATCCTAAGTGAAGCGAAGCGTAACGAATAATCTAGAATGACGGGCATATACTCAGATGTTTCACACAGTGTTGCTGCCTTCAAAATGACCTCAAAAAAAATTTCTCAACCATCCTCGTTATAGTAGAAAGAAAGTAATTTTAAGGAAATGAATCAGGCGTGAATACTTAGGAAAACATCAAATTAGGCAGGAATAGGTAGGAGAAATTTGTCTCAATAATTTATTTCTGCATACCATCTTTTGTAACACTAATAGATTTAGTATTAATGGAAGATTACAGTCTTTCCATGTCTTGTAAAATTTCCGTACATAGCCCAATCAATTGAAGGCTTTTGATCTTTTTTCTAAGTGTTTGCAACATTATTGATGGTTGCTTTTGTTCTGTGGTTTAAATTGTCTTTAGAAATGTGCTGTGGATTTAGCCCAGGAGCAGAGCTAGTTGAATTTCTACGTTCTGGTTTTTTACCAGGCTATAGAGCTTGAGCCATCAATTGTTCAGTTGCACTTGCGGGTTTGAGGGTTGCAAAAGGTGTCAGTACCACTGTTGCAGTTAATAAGCCAAAAAACAGTTGTCTAGCGTTCATGATTGGATCTCCTATTATGTTTTGCTTGCTGTTGGTTTGCTTTGTTGTGTCAGGATGGGGTATCTGATGGGTTTAATTTACGGACGACTTAAGTAAGGCGATCGCAGATCACCCATTAGAACGGCTTGTCGAATTGGATAAATCTGTCAGAGCTTAATGCGTACTAATTTATTTTTTGGAAGTATTGTATTTGTCACTAGCATTGGCTTTCTTCTCGCTTGAACTCCCTTGTGTACTTGATTGAGATTTGTTTTTTTGTTGTTTCATGAATTCCAGAACAATACTTTCCAAGGAAGAAGTTAAAACGCTGGTAAATAAAATTATATTTAAGTCTAGGGGAGAATATCTAACTGATGCTGAGACGATGGCATTACTGGGATCATATGAGGACAAAAAGTACAACGACATGGGTGGAAATGGTTACGAGCCTCCAACCTTGCAAGAGGCTGGGGCTAAATTATGGCAGAAACTTTCCCAGGCGTTAGATAAAAAGGTAACTAAGACGAATTTTCTGCAAGTCCTGAAGCACTATAGGGATAACCCAATGGAATATACAATTAATACTCGTTTAAGACCAGAGGCTACGCCAACTCCGATGGATTTTCCCATTCATATTGAGCGTCACAATGTTGAGTCTTTGTGTTGCAAGACAATTAAGCAAGATGCAGCGATGATTCGTATTAGATCTCAGCAGAGAATGGGTAAAACCTCGCTGTTGAGGTACTTGCTTGACTATGCGAGGGAGCAGGGTTATCGAACAGCTAAATTAGATTTGGAACTTGCTATTGATAATTTAACTTACCTAAACAGCTTCACGCGGTGGTTATGCGAAGAAATTCTTGATAATTTAGATCGTCAACCCAACTCAGAGGAATACTGGCAAGCTTTCAACAATGTGAATGGAGACTTGACTCGGTTCCTTCAAAATTATTTACTATCAGAAAACGAAAGCCCTCTGGTCTTAGCTATCGTTAGTTTTGAACAGTTGTTTAAATATTCTGATATTTTCTCCAAATTTTCCTCGTACCTGCGGGCTTGGCATGAGAAAGCTAAATCAGGAGACAGAGTTGGTAAGATTTGGAGGAAACTGCGGGTAGTTTTGGTTTATTCCACTGAAACTTATCCAGAATTGAATATTAATCATTCACCGTTTAATGTGGGAACACGAATCGATTTACTTGAATTTAACCCTTGTGAGGTAACAACTCTTGCCAAGCTAAATGAATTAGATGAACAGTTGGGAGAAGATGGATTGAGTCAGTTGATGGGGTTGGTAGGAGGACACCCATATTTTATACAGGAGGCTTTTGCTAAACTCAAAAGTCAACAGAAAATGACTCTAGAAGAACTTTTACGCCTTGCGCCAACAGATGAGGGGATTTACAGCGACTATCTACGACAGCAACTATGTACTTTACGAGACAATTCTCAGCTAGAATCAGCGTATAAAAAAGTGGTAATGACAAATGAATCTGTGAGACTAGATACTGAAGTTGCGTTCAAACTGCATAGCCTGGGGTTAGTGAAATTCTCTGGGAATGATTGTATTCCCAGTTACGATTTATTTGTTCAGTACTTTCGTGTGCATTTGGGGTAAGTTATGGTTGACCAGTACTTTTTCGGTGGAGGTCTACCCGAAGAAAATACCACCTATGTAAAGCGACTCGCCGATGACGAATTATATCTTGGACTCAAAGCTGGTAAATTTTGTTATGTGTTGAACTCTAGTCAAAGTGGAAAGACCAGCTTGCGTGTAAGAACTATGCGCCGCTTACGAGAAGATGGTGTAGAATGCGCAGCTATTGACCTGAGTGGTGGAGGTAATGACAGTGTATCCTCACAAGAGCAATGGTATAAGAATTTAGTTGATACACTGAGTGATTATTTTTTACTAGAAGTGAAACAGGAGTGGTGGGAACAAAATCAGTCAGACTCAGTTGTGCCACGATTTCGGAAGTTTCTGGAAAAGATACTACTTGCTCAAATCAAAGAAGATATTGTGATCTTTATTGATGAGATTGGTAAGGTTTTAAAACTCCAGTTTCCCACTGATGATTTCTTTAGTTTGATTCGATTTTGTTATCAGCAACGGGCGGAAAATTCCGAATATAAACGTCTGACTTTTTGTTGATTGGGAATTGCATCACCAGGAAGTTTAATAAAAGATAAAAATTCCACTCCGTTTAACGTTGGAAAAGCTATTTATTTAAAGCCATTCCAACTAGGTGAAGTTGAACCGTTAAAGAAGGGTTTGCAGGGGAGATATTCTGATCCAGATAAAGTAATTCAGGAAATTTTGTACTGGACGGGAGGACAACCGTTTCTGACACAAAAGCTATGTCATTTTATGGTGGAATCTCAGGAAGAAAAGCCACGTACTGTTGAACAGGTCGTGCGTGAGCAGATTATTGAAAATTGGGAATACCAAGACGAGCCGCAACATTTGCGAACTATCAGAAATAGGATTTTAGAGAATGAAAAACTTGCACCTTATTTGCTGATATTGTATCGGCGAATTTTGCAGGAGGATGGGATAATAGCAGATAATACTCCTGACCAATATGAATTACAACTAAGTGGATTAGTTGTTAGAGAACAAAATAAGTTAAGAGTTTATAACCCAATTTATCAAGAGATTTTTGATATAAATTGGATTCAAACTCAATTGTGGAATCTTTGCCCTTACGCCGAAGATCTTAAAGTTTGGGTAGCTTCTGGATATAAAGATAAATCGCGGTTGTTATGGGGAAAGAAGTTACAAGAAGCTATTGAATGGTCGAAGGATAAAAGTTTAAGTGACCAACATACCCTGTTTTTATCAGCTAGTCAACAGGAAGAAGACAAATTAGCTCTCTTAGAAATAGAAGCTGAATTGGAACGCCAGAGGAAGGATAAACAATTTGATTATCCCTATGATGCGTCATGTCGGTTGGTTTCAATCCCTAGTAGGGAGTTCGTGAAATTTCAACTTGGAGGGCGCAGGGGTCACATTAAATCTTCAAGTTTCAATCCCTAGTAGGGAGTTCGTGAAATTTCAACCCCTATTTGCGCCGATTGTACTATACGGTTGAAAGTGTTTCAATCCCTAGTAGGGAGTTCGTGAAATTTCAACGCTGCCCCGACGGCATATAGGTACGCACACCGTTGTTTCAATCCCTAGTAGGGAGTTCGTGAAATTTCAACTGAAACAAGCCCAACGGTCTAAGATGTATCCATTGTTTCAATCCCTAGTAGGGAGTTCGTGAAATTTCAACCCAAGTTTTACACATTTGAGAAATGTCCATTTCATGAGTTTCAATCCCTAGTAGGGAGTTCGTGAAATTTCAACACCGCAATGGCAATCCTTTGGTCAAGGTGGTGAGGTTTCAATCCCTAGTAGGGAGTTCGTGAAATTTCAACACTGTTTATTTGAACAGCAAAGAATGGCGAAAGAGTTTCAATCCCTAGTAGGGAGTTCGTGAAATTTCAACAAATGGGATACGCACATTTACTGCTAATGCATTAAAGTTTCAATCCCTAGTAGGGAGTTCGTGAAATTTCAACCTGATTCAATTTCTATCTCTACACTTCGTAAAGTATTGGTTTCAATCCCTAGTAGGGAGTTCGTGAAATTTCAACAAGAATTTCGCATTTTTTTTGATCACGCGATCGCGCGTTTCAATCCCTAGTAGGGAGTTCGTGAAATTTCAACAACCGCGAATTGAACCCAGACTATAACTGCAATACTAAAGGTTTCAATCCCTAGTAGGGAGTTCGTGAAATTTCAACACCAATTTATCACCAATATTTGTTGTCCAAACAATTCGTTTCAATCCCTAGTAGGGAGTTCGTGAAATTTCAACCAACCTAAAAAATACCCTAACTTGATTGAGTTTATGTTTCAATCCCTAGTAGGGAGTTCGTGAAATTTCAACCTGCGAGTATTCTATAAATTACCCCTAAGCACGACCTACGTTTCAATCCCTAGTAGGGAGTTCGTGAAATTTCAACTCGCGTGGTTCCCAATTACAATCATCTGGGTGATACGTTTCAATCCCTAGTAGGGAGTTCGTGAAATTTCAACAGAAAAATCTGTGGTTACGATCACTGTGTCTGGTTTGTAGGTTTCAATCCCTAGTAGGGAGTTCGTGAAATTTCAACCACTGATTTAAACTTTAATTTTGAGCGATCATCCCACAGTGTTTCAATCCCTAGTAGGGAGTTCGTGAAATTTCAACAGAAAAATCCGCCTAGCCATTGCGATCAATAGCCCTTCTTTGTTTCAATCCCTAGTAGGGAGTTCGTGGAATTTCAACCTGGCAAGGACGGTTAACATTGAAACTAGGCTTGTTTCAATCCCTAGTAGGGAGTTCGTGAAATTTCAACTTTTATGATCAACTGCGCTAACCAATAGTTCTACGTTTCAATCCCTAGTAGGGAGTTCGTGAAATTTCAACCTTGCGTTTATTATTTCAATATTTCTGTTAATAATGCTTGTTTCAATCCCTAGTAGGGAGTTCGTGAAATTTCAACAATGGTAATAGTTGCGTTAGATGGTTTATGAATTAAAAGTTTCAATCCCTAGTAGGGAGTTCGTGAAATTTCAACAGTGTCATTGATGGTTTGTATCCTATAGCCATTAATGTTTCAATCCCTAGTAGGGAGTTCGTGAAATTTCAACTAAGGCTCTATTGCCCTGTTACACTCTTGCTTGTGGTTTCAATCCCTAGTAGGGAGTTCGTGAAATTTCAACAAATCACTTGGCAGCGTAATTATTCCCTTTATTCTCAAAAGTTTCAATCCCTAGTAGGGAGTTCGTGAAATTTCAACCCTTCATGCAACTATGCAAAAATTCCAAATTATAAAGTTATGTTTCAATCCCTAGTAGGGAGTTCGTGAAATTTCAACCTGAAAAAATTCTTTTCCTTCCTCAAAACTAGTCAGGTTTCAATCCCTAGTAGGGAGTTCGTGAAATTTCAACCCCACTTTTTTTGTTTTGAATTCCAGTACCAGCCTGTTTCAATCCCTAGTAGGGAGTTCGTGAAATTTCAACAGATTAAACCAACATGGTACACAGGTTTCTGGTTGTTTCAATCCCTAGTAGGGAGTTCGTGAAATTTCAACCATAATAAATATACCGTCCCAGTTTGGTAGACTAGGTTTCAATTCCTAGTAGGGAGTTCGTGAAATTTCAACCTTGGGGGAGTAATTGGAGTGGTGGCTTAATTATGTTTCAATCCCTAGTAGGGAGTTCGTGAAATTTCAACAAATCACCTTTTTATCTGGGGCTTATACCGGACAGTTTCAATCCCTAGTAGGGAGTTCGTGAAATTTCAACCAAGGCATCACGTAGCTTTGATTGAGCCTCTATAAAATGTTTCAATCCCTAGTAGGGAGTTCGTGAAATTTCAACGACTGGAGCCGCCGGAGCTAAAGGAGATAAAGGCGTTTCAATCCCTAGTAGGGAGTTCGTGAAATTTCAACTATCAATTGCAGTATTGAGGTTTAAAGTTTTATAGTTTCAATCCCTAGTAGGGAGTTCGTGAAATTTCAACAAAACTTACACTTGATATTAGATTGTTTGGAATTAATGTTTCAATCCCTAGTAGGGAGTTCGTGAAATTTCAACGTAAGTTAACCATTGCCAGTAACTTACCTAGATGTGTTTCAATCCCTAGTAGGGAGTTCGTGAAATTTCAACGTCTAAGCAACTATTGCAAATATCGTAGCCTTCTACGTTTCAATCCCTAGTAGGGAGTTCGTGAAATTTCAACTTGTTATTACTATTTGTATTTTCAGTGCCAGAATTTTGTTTCAATCCCTAGTAGGGAGTTCGTGAAATTTCAACTTGACCTATTGATCGTCCGAGCATCAACAGTTCCAAGAGGTTTCAATCCCTAGTAGGGAGTTCGTGAAATTTCAACGGAATGGAGCACAACAAATCCCGCTTGATAGTACGTTTCAATCCCTAGTAGGGAGTTCGTGAAATTTCAACACAAACAGAGTCCGAATAGCGCTCTGTCACGGGCTGTAATTGTTTCAATCCCTAGTAGGGAGTTCGTGAAATTTCAACGCGCTTGATTTCTAGCTGTTCATAGTGTCGTTTGTGTTTCAATCCCTAGTAGGGAGTTCGTGAAATTTCAACAGTACAAATTACAGCGGATTGAAGGTTTATGAGGTACAGTAACAACAGTTTGTAAACCAGT
>CAXTYC010000048.1:0-31822 GCA_964248365.1 uncultured Chroococcidiopsis sp.
TACTCTACCCATGCTCAAACAACTTGCTACTTCCGATCAAGGTGGGGATGTGCGAAGTGCAGCAGTGAAAGAATTAGCCCAAGGGTGGAAAGATGAACCCGATACTCTACCCATGCTCAAACAACTTGCTACATCTGATGAGCATTGGTATGTGCGACGTGTAGCAGTGAAAGAATTAGCCCAAGGGTGGAAAGATGAACCCGACACTCTACCTATGCTCAAACAACTTGCTACTTCCGATCAAGGTGGGGATGTGCGACGTGCAGCAGTGAAAGAATTAGCCCAAGGGTGGAAAGATGAACCCGATACTCTACCCATGCTCAAACAACTTGCTACTTCCGATCAAGGTGGGGATGTGCGACGTGCAGTAGTGCGAGAATTAGCTCAAGGGTGGAAAGATGAACCTGGGATGTTTGAGTTTTTGCACGATCGCGCCATCTACGATCCCTTTGAGCGTGAGACTGACTGGCAAACCAACCCTCGGCAAGCAACACTTGAGGCAATCATCGAGCATTATCCCAACCATCCCCAAATTCTACCACTGTTGCGCGACAGAGCGGAAAATGACCCCGATGAGCAAGTACGCAAATTTGCTAGGGAGAAATTAGCAGATTTAGAGAACTAAAATTAGGAAAAGCGGGAAAATACAATTATGACTACATCTGTTAAAACTACCAGAGTATACGACGAAATTATTGACTTCATTGCTGCTGGAACTACTCCCCAAAGTGCGATCGATTTTAAACTATCAGATGCAGCACAAGAGCGTGTAGCTGATCTAGTTTACCTGGCAAAAACTGAAGGTCTTACAGGGGATGAAAAGAAAGAATTAGACCACTACCTGACGCTAGAGCATATAATGAGGCTGGCAAAAGCACGGGCTTATACCTACATTAGCACTGAGTAAATATTCAAAGTGTCACGTTCTTACATTAATGCAGATCTTCGGCGTTTAGTTGCTGTCCGTGCTGATTATCTGTGCGAATACTGCTTGATTCCAGATACAAACGGCTTAAGCTTTCAGGTTGACCATATTATCAGTGTAAAACACGGTGGACTCGCAACAGAAGATAATCTTGCCTATGCTTGTGTTTTCTGTAATCTCCAAAAAGGGACTGATTTGGGATCGATAGTTTGGCGGACTGGAGAACTAGTTAGATTCTTCAACCCACGTCGAGACTTTTAGGGAGATCACTTTCGATTAGATGAGTCTTTGATTCAACCGTTGACAGATATTGGCGAAGTGACAGCACGAATTTTCGATTTCAATAATAATGACCGAATTATAGAGCGGCAGGCATTGATAGCAGTTGGTAGGTATCCATCTGCGTCTGCATTACGACGTATGACTAGGTAAGCACAAAAAGGCATCGCAACTCCCACTATGCTTTAATGGATTAGCCGAACCAGCCCAATTGCTACACCTGTGAAGCTACATCCATCCTTTGGTAGATTTATCGTGCTGATGTCAGTCTTGAGTTGCCTGGGTTTAGCCAGCTTGGGCTATAGAGCATCGCAGCATCCGAAACCAACGGCAAAAACTAATCCTCCCCAGACACCTACTGGCTTTTCTCAGCTTTCACCCCTCCCCCAACCTGGGGAAACTTGGGAATGCTCGGTTATCGTGGTTGGTGGTTCTTTGGGAGGAGTAGCGGCTGCATCTGTTGCTATGCAATCTGGGGCTAAAACTTGTTTAATTGAAGTTAGTCCTTGGTTAGGAGGGCAAATTAGCTCTCAAGGAGTATCAGCAGTAGATGAATCATTGGCGATGCGGGCGAAGGAAAATTATTCGACGAGTTGGAGCAATTTCAAGCAGTTAATCGCACAGCAATCGGTAAATCTTCCCGCTTGGACTAATTCTTCTCCCCGTCAGGTAAAAGACATTAATAGCTGTTGGGTAGGAAAGCTCTGTTTTCCCCCCACAGCCGGAGCAGCAGCAGCAGAAAAACTGCTAAAATTATCATCACAAAAGGCTCCTGGTAGTCGTTGGGGAAGTGCGATCGCTTTTAAAGGAGCCTCTTTTGACAGCACGGGTAAGCAGATTACAGCTATCTATGCAGTGCGTAGAATACCACGCGATCGCAACTATATTCCTAAAGGTAGGCTATCGCAAGAATTGACTTCTTGGTATTCCTGGTATAGCGATTCTGAATTTGAAAAAGTGCCTCTACGTCTGCAAGCTCCTCCCAACAAGAAACTAATAGTAATCGATGCCACTGATACGGGAGAATTGGTAGGATGGGCAGGTATCCCCTATCGCCTGGGTTCAGAATCTCGTGCTACAACGGGTGAACCCCACGCCGCACCCAAAGACAACCCAGAATGCACCCAAGCATTTACTTTTCCCTTCGTACTTGCGATTCACGATGATGGGGGTTTTAGCCGTAAGCAATTAGCTAACATCCAATCAGGAATTTCTGTAGCAGAGCATCGCCGTGATTTCTCCCTAGAAGGGTTTCCCGTGTTTGCGGGTAGGAGCTTTTTTAACTACCGCCGCCTTGTCAGCCTCACTCGTAATAATCCTTTTGTTGCAACTCCTTCGGCTGGAGATATGACGCTTGTCAACTGGAATCGGGGTAATGACTGGAGTTGGATGAACCCACCTCTGATTCTGACAGAGAAATTGCTTGCTAGCTCTGGGCAACGTCAAAACTGGATGGGGGGAATTTCCTTAGATGCGCTCAAGGAAGCGGAAAATCATGCCCTACTGTTCTCCCAATGGCTGATGGAAACCCAGTCAAAAAAGAATTTTCCCTTGGCGCATTTATCAGGGGCTGATTCGCCTATGGGTACGCTTTCGGGGTTGAGTATGATGCCTTATATCCGCGAAGGACGAAGAATTTTAGGACGCAAAGCTTACGGGCAAAATCAGTTTATTATGCGTGAACAGGATCTGCGTACTGATTTACCAGGTGGGCGCAACTTCAAGACAACGGCTGTAGCCTTGACTCACTATGATATCGATTTACACGGGTGTCGTTATCGCAACTGGCATCCCTCCTATGAGGCTACATCAGCACCTGCAAGAGAATTTGTGATTCGACCGACTTTTATTCCTTTAGAGAGTTTAATTCCCCAGCAGATTGATAACTTACTTATTGGTGGTAAGAGCATCGCCGTTACTCACATTGTAAATTCTGTTACCCGCATCCATTACAGCGAGTGGAGTGTCGGCGCGGCGGCGGGTGTAACTGCCAGCTGGCTGCATCAAAAGAATGTGACTGCGGCTGAGATTGTACCAAAGAAATTAATGCCGCAATTGCAACAAAACTTGAAAAAACAGGGCTTGCGTCTTTCTTGGTGAACTAGGGGCTAGGAGCTAGACTTGCTCCTACGCTCTGGCCTGGGAGCGAAAAGGGGGTTAGGAAGAAATTTATCTGTTCAGGTTGCTCGTGCGATCGCACACGAGCGCGTATTAGTTAACACTCAATGCTTAATATGTATATGATAGAGATAGATTGTTATCTCATTACCTGTTGAGGTGAGCGAGATGAAAAAGATCCTGGCTCTAACTGCTCTACTAACGCTTTGTACGGTAACTCCTGTTCAAGCAGGGGCGCGAGTAAATTTCGGAGTGTCGGACGATAATGGTTCAGGGGTAATTATAGTTCCTTCTGGTCAGCACTATTGGAATGACTCACTAGGCTACCACAACAGTTGGGTTCGCCCATATTACTATCCACGCTACAGGTACAATCGGTTTTACGATCCGCGCGTGGGAGGTTTTAGCCCACGCTACAGGCGGTACAGTCGGTTTTACGATCCGCGCGTGGGAGGTTTTAGCCCATATCATCGGTATCGTCGATACTACTATCCACGTCGTAGCTTCATCCAATTCGGAATTGGTTTTTGAACAGCTCAATGGTAGCCATGAAGCCAACGTTTAGCTTTTAGCCCAATAAACCAGATTCCTCTCAATTGAAAAACACTTGCGATCGCGCTTTTAACTGCATTTCCATACCTTTAGCAGTTGGAAGCGATCGCCCCTATTTATAAAACTCGATTGCTTCAAACTTTTAGTATCAACTTAATTTAGCTTTTAGCTACACACTCTTTATATTGATTGTAAGCACAATTAATTGTACTAGGGGCTGGGGCTAGACTTGCTCCTACGCTCTGGCCTGGGAGCAAGGAGGGGGCTAGGGGTTTGTTGGGTGCGGGAAAATTTTTCTAATTAAAGTTTGAGTTTTGCATAAAATTTGCCCATAAAGTGCGAGAGATAAATAGAAGGTTGCATCAATTTGACGCTTTTGGGGGCAAATGAATCAAATGGGTAGAGAAGAACTAGATGAGCAACTCGAACAGCTAGCACTCATTGCCCAACAGCATCCACAGGGGACACCAAAGCGCCAGCTAGCTTTAGGGCAGCTGGTTGGGATGATTTTGACATCAAATCGGCTTTGTCGTCCACAACGGGGGAATTTCGCCCATCGTTATGAAGAAATTTATGAGGAGGCAAGACAGGATCTCTTGTTTTATGTTTGCCAAAATATTGATAAGTATAATCCAGAACGTGGAGGGGTGATGGCATGGTGTAATGTTTTGCTAGAAAGGCGATTTTTTAGAGAAGCTATTCCAAAGGTTTTAGATAAGCAAGATATTCAGAAAGTGACCATTACCGATTTAGATAATTTTGCTTTGCCTGAAGAGTCGCCAAGTCTAACAGAAGTCATTCAGGAATGTATAGCATTAGATCCTGAGAATTTGTTCAAAAATTCTTATATAGAAAACAATCCACAAGCTAATTTTCAAATTTTGACTCAGCAAAGATTAGCAGGAAAGTCTTGGAAAGATATTTCTGAAAGTTTTGGGATTAAGTTACCAACGCTTAGCAGTTTTTACTACCGTTGCTTAAATCGATTTGCTTCTTATTTAAAAGAATATTGTAGCAGAAATTTAACTTAAATTCACCTGACAAACCAATGACGAAAGAATTATCAAATTTAACCTTTAACGTACCTTTGGGAGCAGAAGCTCATCGCCTAGCTCAACAGTTTTGTAGAAAACAAAGCGGCTCTAAAGTTAAACAAGTCTATCTCAATACTTTAGCAGTGTCTGCTGTCAATTTCTACCTGCAATGCATGGGAATTAAAACAAACTGGAAAGGTAGTTTAAGTTATTCTCTAGTATTGGGGTCACTTATGGATGTTGCCGATCTAGAAATTCCTAAAATAGGCAAGTTAGAATGTCGTCCAATTTTACCACAAACAAATATACTTACTATCCCACCAGAAGTATGGTGCGATCGCCTTGCTTACCTAGCTGTAAGACTTGACTCTTCGCTTGAACAAGCAACACTGCTAGGATTTACTAAAAAGGCTCCAGAAAGTGGTGAGTTACCCATTAGCCAGTTGCATTCTCTCGAAGATTTTCTCGAATACTTGCATCAAATTAGACAACTTCAACCAGCTACAATGCGGGTGAACCTCAGCCAATGGTTTGATCATGTTTTTACAGATAGTTGGCAATCGGTAGAAGCACTTTTAACTACACCAGAAAATTTAGCCTTCAGCTTCAGGAGTGCTTCAAGATTGGGTGAAGCTGGTGTTAAAAGGGCGAAACTAATCGACTTGGGATTGCAACTAGCAAATCAGTCTGTAGCATTACTGGTGGCGATCGCGCCAGATGTCGATGACAAAGTGACTATTCTGGTACAATTACATCCAACGAATGCAGATTATCTGCCACCCGACATCAAACTAATTCTACTCTCGGATGGCTCAACACTTCAACTTGTTGAATCTCGCACTGAGGATAACTACATTCAACTGAAACGATTTCGAGTTAACCCAAACGAATGCTTTGATATTCAAGTAGCTTTTGGTAATGTTAAAGTAACCGAGTCTTTCACCATCTAATCGCTTTCCTTAGACGGCAATGAATAAGTTGGTTGTCTTGAGCCTGGGAAATGGTAACTTGTATAACGGCTTTCCTACCGTTACTGCACAGGTTTGGGAACAAAGCGATCGACCAATCAAATTTACAGGCTGTTTACCAGCTTCCCCTGAAATTGCCGAACTATATAAATATTGGCAACTGCTATATTCTGCTCTCTATCAACGTCTCGATTTAAATCCTCGCATTGAAATTGATGCTGGAGACGTGACTAATGTTTCTTCTGTTGAGTTTAGTCATTTGTGTGAGCGTTTGTCAAAGGAAATTAATATTTGGTTAAAATCTGAATCTTTTCGCCACATTGAGCAGCAATTACGCACATATTTGCACTCAGATGAAGAAATTCGATTCATTATTGAAACCAGCGACAATCTGCTAAAAAGATTGCCTTGGCATTTATGGCAATTGTTTGAAGATTATCCCAAAGCGGAAGTTGCCTTAAGTGATACACAGTACCAAAAACCAAATAAATCAATTGCGAAGAAAACGAAATATAAAGTTAGAATTTTAGCAATTTTTGGTAATAGTAAAGGAATCGATTTGAGAAAAGATCGATTTTTTTTAGAGCAATTATCGGACAAAGCAGAAATAAAATTCTTAGTAGAGCCGCGACTAGAGATTTTGCACGATCGCTTGTGGCAAGAATGGGATATTCTATTTTTTGCAGGTCATAGTTTCAGCAAAGAAAAAGGGATAATTCAGCTTAATCAAACTGAAGCGATCGCGCTTGACTCTTTAAAATATGCCTTGAAGAAAGCTATTAGCAAAGGATTAAAGCTAGCGATTTTTAACTCTTGTGATGGCTTAGGCTTGGCGCAGGCACTATTTGATTTACACATTCCCCAAGTTATAGTAATGCGAGAGCCAGTGCCAGACGTGGTGGCTCAAGAATTCTTAAAGCATTTTCTGGCGACATTTTCAAGTGGACAATCTTTATATGCTTCAGTGCGGGAAGCACGAGAAAGGCTACAAAAACTAGAGAATAAATATCCTTGCGCTACTTGGCTACCTGTAATTTGCCAAAATCCGGCACAAATACCGACTACTTGGCAAGAATGGTGTGGAACAAAAAGCCACTCGTTCAAAACCAGCAAGCAGCGTCTTCAAAAGATACTGCTGGCGAGTGTGGTGGTAACTGCTTTAATCATGGGAGTGCGCCAGCTAGGAATGCTACAAAGTTGGGAGTTGCAGGCTTTTGACTCTTTGATCCGGTTGCGATCAGATGAAAAGCCAGATCCACGCCTTTTGATAGTTACTGTAACTGAAGAAGATATTCAGAATCAGAATATCAAGGAAATGAGAAGTTTATCGGATGGTGCGTTAACGCAACTATTAAAGAAACTACAGCCATATCAACCGCAAGTTATTGGCTTGGATATTTATCGCAATTTCCCTGTAGATCCCAACTATGCAAATTTAAAAACATATTTGCAGGATCGGCGCTTGATTGCTGTTTGCGAAGTTGGTGAAAACGATTATAAAGGAATTGGACACCCACCAGAAATTCCACAAGATCAAATCAGTTTTAGCGATTTTCCAGTTGATAGCGATCGCGTCATTCGTCGTCAATTATTGGGTATGGCTCCCGATCCGAAGTCTTTTTGTTCAACAGATACATCATTTAGCTTCCGAGTCGCGCTAAATTATTTATCTAGCCTCGGCATTGAGTCTAAACTAACCCCAGAAAGAAACTGGCAAATCGGCAATGTCGTTTTTAAGAAACTCGAATCTGATGCAGGCGGTTATCAGCAGTTAGATGCATTGGGATACCAAGTATTGCTCAATTACCGCTGCTCTAATTCTGTGGCAAAGCAAGTCAGTCTTTACGACATCTTAAGCGGTTCGCTTGATGCTGAATTACCTAATTTAGTTAAAAATAAAATCGTCTTGATTGGCACTACAGCCAAAAGCTTTAAAGATTATTTTACCACACCTTATAGCGCTGGTCAATCATCTGAGGAACTGCCTGGAGTGGTTATTCATGCAGAGATGGTGAGTCAGATTATTAGTGCTGTATTGGATCGGCGAACAATGTTGTGGTGGCTACCTGGTTGGGGTGAAACGCTCTGGATCTGGAGTTGGTCTTTTGTGGGTGGTATATTGGTATGGTTGCGATCGCCTGTACGTCTTGGCGGTGCGATCGTCTTTGCACTGATTATCTTATCTGGACTTTGCTTTGTTGTGTTGCTTTTGGGTGGTTGGATACCACTCGTACCCTCAGCCTTGGCTTTATTACTCACTAGCGGTAGTTTAGTTGCTTATAAGATATTGCAGTAGGGTGGGCATTGCCCACCAAGTTATTTTTAACGAACCGCAGAGAACGCAGAGAACGCAGAGGTAAGAAAAGCGGAAAGTCGGGGTGTTTTTAGAGATGGGGTCTCCCCATCTCCTCCCGAACTTTCCAAGACAAGAGAGATTTTCATGAATCATACGGGATTGTTGTAGTCAATAATGGTAGTTTGATTGCTTATCCGATATTGCAAGGTAAACAAGTGTAATTAAATATATAAGAATTTGGTGCGCTACTGATGCATTTGTCTCGATACGCACTTGCCTGCATTTTGGCATTTATCAGCTTCGCAAACCCATCCAGATTGTCCGCGCAATCTCCAACCACTAATAACACATCCAAACCACCTAAGAGTACTTCCAAACCAACTAACAACATTCCCGATAGTAAACCACGCAGGCAACCACAAAGGCAGCAGCAGGAAAAAATTGATTTTTCTAGTTACGGTAGACCTGGAAATCGGGCAGGAGGAGGAAGCCGTAGCCCCTGCTCATCTACGAGTATACCTCTAACTGCCTTAATGCCTGAGTCTAACTGGGGAAAAACAGTTGCAGCTACACCGACTTTTTGGTTCTATGTTCCCTATTCTCCGACTGAAGCACGTTCGGGGGAATTTGTTTTGCAAGATGAAAAATACAATGATATCTACCGTACTCCTTTTACTTTGCCGCAAACGCCAGGTTTTGTTAGCTTAACCGTTCAGTCTCCTGAAGGAACTCTCCAGACGGATAAGTGGTATTTTTGGTCTTTCAAGCTTTATTGCGGTCAAAAATCATCTACGCCTGTTTTTGTGGAAGGATGGGTGCAAAGAGTTGCATTAACAAGTCAACTTGAGCAACAGCTAAAAACAACAACAGAAGATTATGCGGTTTATTGGGCAGGGGGTATTTGGTACGATGCTGTAGATCGTCTTGCTAAGCTTCGTTTGGCTGATACGAAAAACGTTTTGCTCAATCGTGAATGGGTTGAGTTGTTGGAGTCAAGAGGTGTTGGTTTGAATCAGTTGGCGCAAGAGTCGATGGTTGGGGAGGTGAGATATTATTTAACGAACCGCCAAGACGCTAGCCTGGGGTTTAAACCCCAGGGAAGCGCGAAGGAAGGAAATAGGTAATTACATCCTCAAAGCCAGTTACCTACTAGAACGTAAGCAGCCCAGAAGTAAGGACGTTTCCAGTCTTGGCTTGGGTTTTTCCATAGGGATAGTTGGGCGCGTTGGAGTGCTTCAGCTTTGGTTAGATTGTGATCGCCTAAAGATTTGTAGAATTCATTCATGAGTGTAGCAGCAGAGCGATCGTCTACTGACCACAATGTTGCTAAGGTACTACGTGCGCCAGCTCGCACGGCTATCCCAGCTAGTCCTAAAGCGGCTCGATTGTCTCCTGCTGCTGTTTCACAAGCACTGAGGACGAGTAATTCGATCGCTCTAGACTTGTCCCAGTTACTATTTTTGATTAAATTATCCAAGTCAGTTATCTTTAGCAATCGATCCCAGGTGAGAATAAAGGTTTCGTCCAGGTTGGAACTGAATTGTCCGTGAGTTGCCATGTGAACTACGGAAAAGGGAGCCGAGTTGAGTTGATTTTGAATGTTTGTTGTAGTAAATTTATTGTTGAATATCTCCTTACTTTTTGGTACTTCAGATTGAATTTGCTTTAATTCCAATCTGGCGTTTTTAAGTTCGGGAAATTCTTGACCTTCAACTTTGCGTTTTTGATCGAGTCCAGCAACCAAGACATTTAGCTTTTCCCTTTGCAAAGATTTGGGTTCTAATAGTTGTAAGCTTGGAGTTAAGGCGATCGCATATTTCTCTAAGAGATACTTTTGCTGTTTGTTGTCGTATAAAACAGCCATCGGAATATTTCGCAAGGCACTATCTAGCACAAATACTAGTTTTTTAACCTGCGTTTTTTCTAAATCAGCCTCAAGCGGTTGAATCAGCCAGCTATAAACGAGGGCAGATAATTTCTGCACGTCATTGGTTCGATCGGGTTCTCTTAAGTATTGTTGCAGTTGTTCTAGAGTTGTTTCTACTTCTGTGTTGGATATATTCGTCGCATAGTGACGCAGCGGTTGATTTGGTAACTTGAGGACGATCTCTAACCGTTGTGGCAATATAATTGAATAGATAACGGATGTATAGCGATCGCCCAAGTCAACAACGCGATCGATCAGTTCTGGCTGAGGATTTAAACAAGCTGAACGAAAGAAATTTTCTAATTCTGCTAGCTGCAATGATTCAATTGTATTTCGAGCAAGCGTGAGATTCTCGTTTTCAGAAGGCGATTGCAATAGCAAGTCAACTAACTGGCGATAAACTGGTTCGACTTCATCCCGAAAGTTAAACTGTACCTGTGGGTTAATTGCAACTAAATCTTTACGCAGGAATTCGAGGTTTTTAACTGCTTGGGAGTATGCTGCGATCGCATCGGGAATATTTCCCTGCTCTCTAAATATACGCCCTAACTGCCACTGCCAACGATATGCAATATCTGTTGCATCAATTGACTGTGCTAAAAACAAAGCTTCCTGGGTGAGTTTTTCAGCATCATTCCACTGTTGGGTTTGTTCGTACAAACTACCTAAACTACCCAAAGCATAAGCTTCTGCGCGCTTATCTCCCAAACTTTTAGCCTGTTGCACTGCTGTAGATAAGATTTGAGCAACAGAAGAGGGGCTATATGAGGGGCTAGAGGCTAGGGGCTGGGGGTTAGGGAAATTTTGCGGAAAGTTGGCGGTGTCGGTTTCCGTCCCGCCAAACTTTCCAAGACGGATTTTAGATTTTGGATTTTGGATTGTCAATTCCTCCCCTTGTCCCCCTTGTCCCCCTTGTCCCCCTTTTCCTCTAGTTCCTTCTTCCCTAGTCCCTAGCCCCAAGCCCCCAGCCCCTAACTTCATCAAACTTTGGGCAAAGTTAATTTGAGCGTAAACAGCCGTTCGACTGGGTGGCAAGTTGGCAAGCCCAGCCTGGATTTGGGGATATAATACTTTAGCCCAATCCCATTGCTTTGTTTCTACCAATAAGCTAAGTTGATTTAGCTGCGCTTGAAGGCGTGTAGTTGATGCAGATGCATCTTCTGCCTGCTGATAAAACTTTAAAGCAGCTTGGGTGTCTTTTTGGGCGCGGGCAGTGTTACCTAAACTAAGTAGAGTATCGCTGATAGCTTGGGAAGAATGCGATGCCGAAGGCGGTTCGCTTTGCGACCATCGCGTTGCCACATTCAAACTTTCCTCTAATACCTGACGAGATGCTTTTAAATTGCCGACAACGCGAAAGACATTGCCAAGACTACGCAATCCTAACGCTTTAAGTTCAGAATTTGGTTGTTTTTGCAGACTTTGTTGGACTTTTGTTAAAGTTTTCTCTGCTTGACGATAATGCCCCAGAGTTTGTAGAGCTTGAGCAGAATTGATTTGGTTACGGGTTAGCCCAGCATCATCTTTTAATTTTACATAAATATCAGCTGCTTGTCGCCAAGTAGTTAAAGCTAGTTCAGTTTTTCCTTGTGCCAATTGCAGACGACCTTGAATATCTAAAGCTTGGGCAAGAACATCAAGATTTTGGATTTTAGATTTTGGATTTTGGATTGCATCTCCTCTGCCCCTCTGCCCCTCTGCCCCTCTGCCCTTCTCCCCAGAATATCCCAGTAAATTGAGACAGGAGGCGATCGCCAATTGTGCTTTGTCCCACACTCCGAGTTGCTGATAAGCTAAGGAAAGATTGCTCAAGCTCAAGGCTTGGTTGAGTTTATCCCCAGAAGCTTTGAAGGAATTAACAGCTTGTTGCAAGAGTGCGATCGCAGAGGTATACTGTTCGGCATCGTAGAATTTTTTGCCTTGCTGCACCAATTGTTGGGCATTGGGATTTTGAACGATAGATTCCGCAGTTGTATAAGCAAGGGTGGGCGGCAATACTGCTGTGCATAATAATAGAACCAAAAATATTACGATTCTACTTTTACGAATAAATGTAGGCTGTTTTCTTCCCATTTTCTAGCTCTTGCTTGCCCTTATGCGTAAGCGTTGCGTAGACGTTGTTATCGCCACCAATTTAATATAAATACCCTTGACAAATTTATATATCACTGCATATAGTTCGATTACTTTGCATGACATTTAGCTGGTGTCTGCTTGGAATTACCTGGTAATACGGGAGTAGCAGAGGCTGTAAGGATAACATTGCCATTGTTAGCGATCGTCCAGCCAGTAGCTTCTAGGATAGAATCTGGCTCAGGTGTGGTTATATTTGTGGAAACACCTTGGTTGCGGTTTTCTACTTTTGGATTGAGAGTTACCCAATCAACCTGTACAGCATCACTGCTGAGCGTTTCGTCTGGACTAGGAGGCAAGCCGCCGCGACCTGTGACCACAAATTCGCTTTGTGCTTGATTTCCACTCGGTTGACAAGTCTGTGCTACCCTAGCTTCAACTAGCTGGACTGGCAGGTTTATTAGCCCACTATTAGGTTCAATGCCTGGTGTATTGATGTCTACTACGCCGTTTACTCCAAACTGGGAACTGGCAGTAATGTCACTTTCTGGAGTTAGTTGTGAATGGTACTTTAGTCCATAGATGCCTTGGGCAGTGATGTTGATGTTTCCTCCCCGACCTTGAAAGGCATTGGCAGTGATGTCGCTGTCTTCAATAGGGACAGCAACGATGAAGCCATTAGGAGCATTGATGGTGATATTACCGCCGTCTCCTCCTTTCTGGCCTGTGCCTGCATTCGTAGAAATTCGACTACCCTGACGCAGCAGCAGGATGTCTCGCAGCTTTATCCCAATCTCACCACCTTGAGTACTAAATGTTTCTGCTGAAATCTGCCCTTGATTCTTAAGGATTAAACTGCCAGCCTGAACGTCAATTTTGCCTCCTTGTCCATTTCCTTGACTATTAACTGCTATTTCGGCACCGCCTTGAAGCGTCAATTTGCCGGAATTAATGACAATATCACCGCCAAAGCCTTCTGTGTTGGGGTCGGTGTTAGCAAACAGCCCGCTGACAGCACCTAAATTGCTAACACTGCCTCCATTTCGGCTGTCTCCAAATTTAGTGAGTCGGTCATCGTAGGTAGGGTCACTACCAGAAAGGGTAGCGCTACCAGTAATGTTGAGAGTTATATTGCCTGCTTTTCCACTGTTATAAGTTCTTGTAATTATTTGTCCACCATTAGTTGCTTCAAAGGTATCTGCATTGATGGTGAGGCTACCTCCAGGTTTGGAGTTGTTAGTTTGAGCTTCTACAATTGCTCCATCAGCTACACGAAACGAGCCTGTACTAACTGTAGCTTTGCCTGCTGCTCCTGCGGTGTCATTTATACTTGCGACACCTATTAAGCTAGAAAATCCATTGTTTCCTACCCCCTGTAAAAAAACAGTATCCGGGGCATTGATATTCACATTGCCTGCATTTCCTTGACCTCTAGTGATGGCAAGCAGTTGAGCACCATTGGTAACAGAAAGCGACCTGGTGCTGATGCGGATCTCCCCACCTTGTCCTCTGCCAGTTCTGCCCACGTCACTGAAGGCATCACTACCAGAACTACCATCGCTACTTCTGCCATCGAAGGAGACGCGATCGTGGGCATCGATGATGATATTCCCTGCATCACCCTCTCCATCGGTACTGGCAACCAATTGAGCGCCGTTTGTAAGTGAAAGTTCCCTGGTGCTGATGCGAATGTCTCCACCCTTTCCTATGCCAGTCTTATCAACAGAGCTGAAGATAGCAGTGGAATAATTAGGATCGCTACCTTTGCCATCCAAGGAGACGTGATCGCGGGCATCAATAATAATATTTCCTGCATTCCCTTGACCAAGGGTACTGGTACTCAGTTGAGCGCCTTTTGTAAGTGTGAGTTCCCCAGTGCTGATGCGGATATTGCCACTGTTGCCCGTAGCTCCTGATACCACCCTATTTGTAAACAAACTGTTATTAGTAAGGTTTATTGTTCCTGTAGCGTTAACTTCTATATCCCCTGCTTGAGAGCCAACAGAACCCAACCCTGAACCTATCCCCGCCCGCAGCCTACTTTCTCCTGCCAGATTCAAGTTTTGGGCATTGACTGCAATACTTCCACCGCCGCTAGCACGTACATTCACATCAGCGCCATTATTAAGGAATACGTCTGCTCGTGGTAAACCATCAGGAAAATTCAAACGCAGATCGCTATTATCAACATTCAGCCCTACAGTTCCCGATCCTGCCACACTTCCCAACTCGACACGCCCGCCAGGAGCAAAGATTTTCCCACCCTCTAAGCTGACATTGCCACCTACTAATAACAAACTCTTGCCTTGAGGTACTTGTAACCCCCTTGAGTCAGCTGTAGAACGATTGACAATCTCTTGTGTCTTAAGTTGATTAAAAAGCAATGCATTCGGATTCACATTCAACAGTTTTGTGGGCAGGGGTGCTTGTGGATTAGTACTAAAAATATCTCCATTAGTTAATCCAATCCCATTAGCTGTTGTTCCAACAAACGAACCTTTAACATCTAAACTTGCATTTTGTCCAAAAATAATCCCATTCGGGTTAATCAAAAATAGGTTGGCATTGCCTAATACTCCCAGCTTGCCAAGTATTTGAGAGGGATTACCTCCTGTAACTCTACTCAAGATGTTCTCAATTCCAGTAGGGTTGGTAAAATAGACCGATCGCCCTTCACCGACATTAAATTCCCCAAAACTGTGAAACAGGTTAGCGCCTCTAGTTGCGCCGCCGTTGATAGAGTCAACCGATCCTGTTGATTTAACTGTAGAATTTTCATTACCCAATGTGTTATCAGGTATAACCTGGGCATAAGCGCAATTTGCCCAAGTGTTAGCGAAGCTTAACGAAGTTATCGCACCACTCATCACTAAAGTCGCTAACCCTAGTTTCCAGCTTTGAATCATCCCTAATGCCTCTAGCTTGAAACAGTCTTTACGCGAACCACAGCCGATCGCCTATCAGAATAAAAGGAAAGTGAACCCTAAAACGATAAAGATAGTTAAGAATAGTTGCGTAGATATGCATTTACCCGTTACACATCTGCAATCAGCCTTGCCTTTCTCAGAAAGAATTGCAGTACAGTTTCTTCTCTTGAGATAATATCGGCTGTACCTTCCATGCCCAATTGGATCGCACACTGATGTTCGCCTCTACCTAAAGTAAGATTTTCTGGCTCAATCGTTACCTGATAAAAGGAAGCAACAGCCGCTTTTTGGCTTGCATCTGTTGTCGCGGCGCTATTTGCACCATTTGCTTGGGGAGTAATTGCATCTGGGGAAATCGCCTTAACCTTACCTTTGAGAGTGCCGTAATCAGGATAAGGACAGGCAGAAACGCGCATTTGTACGTTTTGACCTGCTTTCAATTTGTTTTTATCCCCAAGTGCGACGGCTGCCTTTATAACTATAGGTGCATTACTTGGGACAATTTCAGCAATTTCCTCGCCTGCGCTGACTGTTTGACTGTTGTTGCGTAGTTTCAGCCGTGAGATTATACCATCAGAGGTTGCAGTAATAACAGTGCGACCGAGTTCAATATTTACTTGTCCTAGTTCGCGGCTATCCCCATCTAGCTGTTTTTGAATTTCAATTCTTTGACCGATCAAAGCATCTCGTTCTTTATTTAATGTAGCAATGTTAGCTGTTCCTGTCGCTTTTTCTTGGGCGATGCGTGAAGAAGCGATCGCAACTTCTGCATTACTCGGATTAAGGAGGGCGATCGCGTGATGCAACTTGGCTTTAGCCGCCGAAACTGCTTGTGATTGCTGGCGGACAGCTAGTTGTGCTTCCTCAAATTGATCTTGAGACAAAGCACCAACTTTTGCTACACTTGCGTATCGGTTGCGTTTTGTCTGGGCTGCTTTCAGACCAGCCTCGGCTGCTTTTACATTCGCTTGTGCTTCCTCAACATCAGTGGCGGTAGTAGTTTGTTTGTCTTGATATTCTCGACTACGACCGCTTAATTCAGCTTCCGCCGCAGCGACAACGCGATCGCTTTTTTCAGTTTCGGCGCTTATTTGCCGATTAAGGGCATTGATCTGACCGTTGATTTGAACGAGTTGTAATTTCTGAAGCTGTATACTATTTTGCAGTTGACTTTTTTTGGTTTGCAAGCGGGAATCGTCAATAGTTGCGATCGCATCTCCGGTTTTAACCGTTTGATTCTCTTTGACCGAGATACTCATAATCGAACCTTCCGTTGCAGCGTTAACAATCCGCAACTCACCAGTCGGTCGAACATTCGCCTCTGCTTTGACCGTCACCTTATATTTAACCACAGAGGCAAGCGCGATCGCTATTACCATTGCACCGAGCATAACCATTCCGCCGAAAGTAGTCCAACGACCGAGTGGTGGAAGAAACTCGTTATCTTGAACTTGAGGTAGATAGTCTGAATTGGAGTGACTAATCATCAGAGTAGGGGTGAGGGATGAGGGGTGAGGGGTAACTGCTAACTGCTAACGGCTAATTACTTACTGCTTTAAGCTAATTGCTTTCTGCTTTGAGCTAATTGCTTACTAAAAACAGCTAATTGCTTTCTGCTTTGAGCTAATTGCTTACTGAAAACACGTAATTGCTTACTGAAAACACGTAATTGCTTACTGAAAACACGTAATTGCTTACTGAAAACAGCTAATTGCTTACTGCAAACACTTAATTGCTTACTGAAAACAGCTAATTGCTTACTGGTAATCGGTAATGGCAGGTGGAGTATAGTTGATGGTTGATGGTTCAATGCAATGAACAATGAACACTACTCACTACTCACTACTCACTACTGACTACTCACTACCAACTACCACTAACAACCAAACCATTTGTTGATGGGAGAAAATCGTCTAGAAAGTCCAAGTGTTCGCCAGCCATGTGACGCAGAGTTTCTGGAGTGCCTTGAATTTTCAATTTCCCTTCTTCTAGCAGTACAATCCAATCAGCCCGTTGGATAACTTTCGGGCGATGACTGATCGTAATTGTGGTTTTGCCCTGTCTATGGTATAACAATCTATCTAAAACTTCCGCTTCACTGACTGGATCGAGAGCGCCTGTAGACTCATCTAAAATAAGTATGGGTGGATCGGTGACAATGGCTCTAGCGATCGCTAATCTCTGTTTTTGACCACCAGACAAATTCGCGCCAAATTCTCCCAAAACAGTTTGATACTTATCCGGCAATTTACTGATAAATTCATCTGCACCAGCTATTTGACAAGCGAGGACAATTTGTTCAAAACTAATATCAGGATAGCTAAAGCGGAAGTTATCGACGATTGAGCGACTCCAAAAGTGGGGTTCTTGTGGGACTAATACCACCTGTTGGCGCAGACATTCTACCGAGAGGTCTTGCTGATTGTATATGCCATAGCGGATATTACCAGACTGACAGAAATATAAACCAGCAATCAGTTTGGCGAGGGTACTTTTACCACAACCGGATTTACCAATCAAGGCAATAACTTTACCGCCAGGGATATTCAGGGAAAAATCTTCAAGCAAGTCAACTCTACCTGCATGATGAAAATTGAGATTGGTGCAGATAATATCTGTATTGTTGGGAATTTCAGCCCAAGGCTTTTTCTCGTCTTTTTCATCTTCTGGGGTAGCGTCAATCACTTCCGTCAGACGTTGAATCACAATCTGGGCAGTGATAAACTCATCAACTAAGCCGATGGCTGCGCTCAAAAAGCCAAGAAAGTTGCCACTCATACCGCTAAACGCTAGCAACTGACCAATGCTGAGGGTACGATTAATCACTAAGTACGAGCCTATCCAAAGTAAGGCAATACTAGTAAAATTAGAGAGAATACCAGTGATTGTGCTACTGTAAAGCCCCAATTTCATCGTACTCCAGCCCAAATTAGCCAGCCGACCAAAATTAGTTTGATATTCTTGCCAAGCTTGCCCAGTGGCTTGGGTAGTCTTTAGCACCTGGACACCGCGAAATGTTTCCACCAAAAAGCCTTGGTTTTCTGTACCTAAGACAATTTGGTTACGAGTTTTTTGGCGCAAGGCTGGGAGAAACAGCAGGTTAACTATTGTGACAATGATAAACGCAGCGATGGAAGCCAGAGTCAGTCCCCAGCTGTAGAACAGCATAAAGCCCAAGGACACTATGGCGATGAAAAACTGGCTGGGTAAACCAAGGACGATTTGGGAAACTAAGGCATTGATATGACTAACATCAGCAATGCGACTGACAACTTCCCCGCTACGTCGTCCTTCAAAATAAGTCAGGGGTAAGTGCAGAAGTTTTCGCCCGTATTCCAGCAGCAGCCCTAATTGTAGCCGTTGACCAAAGTGACCGATTAGGTGAGACTGGACTAAATTAATGGCACTTCTAAATAAGTTCATAGCTATAACACCAATTGCCACAGTTGTCAACAATTGGGGATCTCCTCTCACCAAAACGTCATCGGTGAGAAGTTGCATCATCAAAGGCGAGGCGAGGGACAATAAACCAACAGCTATGTTAATTGCGATCGCCTGAGCCAAAATAGACCGATAGGGCAATACTCGCTTGAGATAACGCCCAAAACCGCCAACCTTATCATCTTGCTGCTCGTAAAAACGGCTATCGTCTGGTGTCAGCAGCAGCATGATACCATTACCCCAACCGAGGACTAACTCCTCGCGGGTAAGGTAACGGATGCCAACACCAGGGTCAGAAATTACAAATTTTTTCCCTTTTTGCCCGTATAAAACTACCCAGTGATAGCCTTTCCAGTGAATGATAGCTGGAAGGGGTGCTTTGTGCAAAGAGTCAAGTATTTGAGCAGAGGCTTTAACTTGGCGGGCATGAAATCCAAGGGCTTCTGCACCCCGCTTCAACCCTAGTAAAGTCGTTCCCCGCGATCCCGTGCCAACAGCTTCTCGTACTCGACCTATGGCAAAGGTGCGTTTGTAGTGTTTGGCAACAGTGGCAATGCAGGCAGCACCACAGTCTTCTTCACTGTGTTGTAGAACAATTTTGTATTTCATAGTTTAGAACTTACGCACAGGAGAAAGTGCGATCAAGGCTTTTGCCCCGATCGCATTTAGTATTCAGTGTGTCAGAGAAGCTTGACCCTACTTAAAAATGAGTAGCATAAAGATCGCTCTAACTAAATTTTTCAATGCAGAAGTCGGACGAGACTAACGACGAAAAGCTAAAGCCATCTCGCTAGTAGGTGATCCGCCCTGCAATGTCGAAGGCACGGTAACCGCTGTCACCCTCAAAGTCGAGCTTGAAGGGGGTGTTATCGCGCACGTCCGCTGCAACAGTGAAGACTCCGTCGATGTTTGCAGGAATAGTCCTCTGGTAACTGCTTATATCAGTGCCATCGGGACGCACAGCTTTAACCTTCACGTCATACGGGTGCTTAGTCAATCGAATTGAAATGTCGTTGAATTGGCTAGTGGTGGTATACACCTTTGGGAATGTCTTTGATCCGAATGCCGGAACTCTGCCTGCGATAGGTGATAAGGCTCCTCCTGTTATAGAAGCAGAATTGTTATCTGAAATTTCTTCAAACAGAGGGGCTTCGGTCAACTGTTGTTCATGCTGATTGTCTTTCATCTTTTTCTCTCCTATTGAAGTGTGAATGATTCTGTGATGTTTCGAGTTGGCAAACTGCAAAACCTGTTGTTTTGTGTTGCTAGTTCTTACTCGGAGGGTTACGCCTTGGTTTATGCCAAATGTCAGTTCTTGTAATATTCCTTAACAAATTGACTCGGATGCAGCCCGTTGTATCCCCAGCCGCGCCCCCACAGCAGGCTAAAAAGGGCAGGTTTTACCTGACAGTAAAGAGCCAAAAGGATTTAAGATCCATACACTAGCCTCAGTTTTTGCCAGGGTGGGAAACGCTTTATGTCTTTCGTCGGTCTACACATTCACAGTGATTACAGCCTACTTGACGGTGCTAGCCAGTTACCGCAATTGGTAGATAGAGCGATTGAATTAGGGATGAAGGCGATCGCTCTGACCGATCATGGAGTAATGTATGGTGCGATCGAGTTAATTAAAACCTGTCGCAGCAGAAATATTAAGCCGATTATCGGCAATGAAATGTATGTAATTAATGGTAATATTGAAGAACAGAAGCGCTGCAAAAAATATCATCAAGTTGTTTTAGCTAAAAACGATAAAGGTTATAAAAATTTAGTTAAATTAACAACCATTTCTCATCTGAAAGGCTTTCAAGGTAAAGGTATATTTGCTCGTCCTTGTATTAATAAAGAACTATTAGCACAATATCATGAAGGCTTAATCGTTACTAGTGCTTGTCTAGGTGGTGAAGTACCTCAAGCAATTTTGGCAGGTAGACCGGATGTGGCTCGGAAAACTGCCCAATGGTACAAAGATGTATTTGGGGATGATTACTATTTAGAAATTCAAGATCACGGTTCGCCTGAAGATCGAATCGTCAATGTTGAAATTATCAAAATTGCCCAAGAACTAGGGATTAAATACGTTGCTACGAATGATTCCCATTATATTTCTTGCTATGACGTTGAGGCTCATGATGCATTGCTATGCATTCAAACAGGTAAGCTGATTGTTGAAGATAAACGAATGCGCTACAGCGGGACAGAGTATCTCAAATCTGCTGAAGAAATGGCATTTCTATTTCGAGATCATCTGCCAGAGGATGTAATTTCGCAGGCGATCGCTACTACCCAAGAAGTAGCCGACAAAGTTGAACCATATCATATTATGGGTGAACCGCGCATTCCTAATTATCCAGTTCCGGCTGGACACACCGCTGATACATTTCTAGAACACGTAGCTTGGGAAGGATTATTACAACGCTTCAATCGCAAATCCCGTGCTGAAATTGAGCCAATCTACAAAGAAAGGTTGGAATACGAACTGAAAATGATGCAGCAGATGGGATTTTCAACTTACTTTTTAGTAGTTTGGGACTATATCAAATACGCCAGAGATAATAATATACCAGTTGGTCCTGGTAGAGGTTCAGCAGCAGGTTCTTTAGTTGCTTATGCTCTGAAAATTACCAACATAGATCCAGTACATCACGGATTACTATTTGAGCGATTTTTGAACCCAGAACGTAAATCAATGCCTGATATTGATACAGATTTCTGTATTGAAAGACGAGATGAAGTTATAGATTATGTTACTCGCAAATATGGGGAAGAGCGCGTAGCCCAAATTATTACTTTTAACCGATTGACATCAAAAGCTGTATTAAAAGATGTAGCGAGAGTATTAAATATTCCTTACGGTGACGCAGATCGCATGGCGAAATTAATTCCTGTTGTGCGGGGTAAACCTACTAAACTGAAAGTGATGATTTCCGACGAAACTCCATCACAGGAGTTTAAAGAAAAATACGAAACTGACCCGAATGTCCGCCATTGGGTTGATATGGCGATGCGGATTGAAGGGACAAACAAAACTTTTGGTGTCCATGCGGCTGGCGTAGTAATTTCATCTGAACCGCTGGATGAAATTGTCCCATTGCAAAAAAACAATGATGGGTCAGTAATTACCCAGTATTTCATGGAAGATTTGGAATCAATGGGTTTATTGAAAATGGATTTTTTGGGATTAAAAAATCTCACACTCATCCAAAATACAGTTAATTTAATTAAGCAAAATCAAAAGATTGATATAGATCCAGATAAACTGCCGCTAGAAGAAAGAAGAGTGCAGAAGATATTGGCAAAAGGCGAACAGAAAAAAATGCCCGAAGACGTTGAAAAAGCCTATAAAATTTTAGAAGCAGGGGATTTAGAAGGCATATTTCAATTAGAATCTTCAGGAATGCGTCAGATAGTACGAGATTTAAAACCTTCCTGTATAGAAGATATTTCCTCAATTCTTGCCCTATATCGACCAGGACCTTTAGATGCAGGCTTGATCCCTCTATTTATTGACCGTAAGCATGGGCGGGAAGAAATTAAATACGAGCATTCAATACTAGAGCCGATTTTGGATGAAACATATGCAGTTCTAGTGTATCAAGAACAAATCATGAAAATGGCTCAGGATATGGCAGGATATTCCTTGGGACAAGCTGATTTGTTAAGACGAGCAATGGGTAAAAAGAAAGCTTCTGAGATGCAAAAACATCGAGAAACTTTCGTGGATGGTGCAGCTAAAAATGGAGTGAAAAAGCAGATAGCAGAAGGTCTATTTGACCAAATGGTGAAGTTCGCTGAATACTGTTTTAATAAATCCCATTCAACGGCTTATGGTTATGTAACTTATCAAACTGCATATTTAAAGGCAAATTATCCGGTTGAATATATGGCAGCACTGTTAACAGCTAACAGTGGTGATACTGATAAGGTGCAGAAATATATTTCTACCTGTATGAGTATGAATATACAGATAGAGCCACCGGATATTAACCGTTCAGGGGTGGATTTTACACCGTTGGAAAAAAAGATTTTGTTTGGATTTTCGGCTGTCAGAAATGTAGGACAAGCAGCGATCGCCTGTATTTTAGAAGCAAGAGAGAAAGGCGAGTTTAAATCCTTAGCAGATTTGTGCGATCGCGTCGATCTGCGCGCTGTTAACCGCCGCGCGTTGGAAGCATTAATTAACTGCGGTGCTTTCGATCAAATTCAACTCAACCGCCACCAGTTAATTAAAGATCTTGAACTGGTATATGATTGGGCGCAATCTCGTGCTAAAGATCGAGCAAGTGGTCAAGTAAGTTTATTTGACTGGGGTGGCATGACTTCTATATCTTCAAATAATAACTTTGATTGTGCCCCCAAAGCTACCGCTGTAGATGATTTCCCTCAATCAGAAAAGCTGCGACGGGAAAAAGAATTACTGGGTTTTTATGTCTCAGATCATCCCCTTAAGGCGGTACGACAAGCAGCACAAATCATGGCTCCAATTAACTTAAGCGATTTGGGCGATGTGGGTGAAGATACGCTGTTGAGTGCTGTCGTGATGCTGACGAGTATCAAGCCAGTGACGACAAAAAAAGGCGATCGCATGGCGATCGTACAAATAGAAGACTTGACAGGACAAACAGAAGCAGTCGTCTTCCCCAAGGCTTACGAACGGATTGGATCTTTATTGGTAGAAGATACGCGAATGATTGTTTGGGGCAAAGTAGATCGCCGAGACGATCAACTACAGCTAATTGTAGAGGATGCAGAGCCAATTGAAAACGTCCAGATGGTGATGGTGGAACTAACCCCCCAACAAGCAGGGACGTTTGAAGAACAGAACCGTCTGGGAGGAATTTTGCAAGAACAGATAGGCGAGAAAGAAAAAGCTAAAGTTCCCGTATTTGGAATTATCACGGCTGCAAATCGCCGTCAAATTGTCCGATTTGGGCGCTCATTTTGGGTACAGGATGGTTTTGCTGCTGTGGAAGCGCTCAAAGCAGCGAGATTCCCCGCTCATGTGCAACCCCTCGTTAGTCAGGTATGAGGTAGGGGCATGATTGAGGATGCAGAGCATCCAAATTATCTAGCTCCCAGGCTGAGCCTGAGAACTAGATCAAAGGGAGTAGGGGCGGGTTTACCCAGAAATTTGGTGAAAATCGAAGCCTTTTAGTAAAACCGCCCCTACTCCTTTTTTGCCATCTTAACGCGCCCTGAGTTCCAGTTGCCCAGAGACGTTGATGTTAAACGTAAATCGGATGTTGATGTAGCTTTTTGGATAGCCAGTAGGCAAAGGCGCAAAAGGAGCCGCCCGACTGACAGCGCTAAGTGCGGCAGAGTCAGTTATGCTAGAACCAGAAGGTCGCACAATCCGCAGTCCACTCACTTGACCGGAACGGCTAACAGCAAAGTAAACTACTGTCTGCCGAGAATTTTCGGTTAGTCCTGGTATCCATTGCTGCCCCACCCGTTGCTGAAGTTGCATCAGGTAAGAACCCATATCTACATCACGACGAGCATCAATTCCCTCTGCACCCCGATTAAAGCGGTTGGAATTAGGTAGGGCTGCCTGATAATTGCCATTAAAATTACGACTCGATACACTCATTGAACCACCCAAGCGACTTGCTGCCCCAGATGTTCGGGATGGCTGAGTTTGAAACTGTGTTTTTGAAGTAGTCCTAGTTGCCAATTGCGAAGATGCTGCGGAGCGTGGTTGCAGATCCTGACGTGGTTGGCGTTTTGGCGAGTGGATATTTGTTGGAGCGATGCTACTAGTTTGAGATAATGGTTTTGGCTGTGAAATTCTGCGGGTAGCCCTAGTTGCCACTTGCGAAGATGCTGTGGACGGCGGTAGTAGATCTTGACGTGGTTGGCGTTTTGGCGAGTGGATAGTTGTTGGAGCGATAACTCCGTTAAGCTTCGCTAACGCCTCTGTTCGCCTCTGTGGTTGTGGGATAGTCGGAGTCCACGCCTCTGTTCGCGGTTTAAGTTTTGCGATCAGGGACGATCTGCGCTCTGTCTGAGAATTTTGAATTGAATTTTCTCCTCTGCCCCTTGCGCCCCTTGCCCCTTGCGCTCTCTGCCTTCCTACTACCGAAGGTGCTAATCTAACAGCAACAGGTTGTTCTGGTTTTGCTTTCCCACCTGCAACAGAATTGTTAGCAGCCCGACGCTTGGTTTGGGGGGGTGGTGTCTGCTTAGGATTAGGAGGAACTTCAACAAACTCAATTGGAATGGGTTGCGAAGACAGCGATGGTTCAGGCTTAAAAGCTCTGAGCCAATAATCGTAGCCAAAAAATAGAGTTAAGTGCAGGAGAATGGAAACAACTATACCAACGAGCAAATCTCCAGGGCGATCTCTCCTGTCGCGGTAGAATTTCTGATCCAATGTCATGTTATTGTGCCTTCACTCGACAGCAGATCCGACAGCTTATCTATCAGTGTAGGCAGGATAACAGAAACAGTTCAATCAGGGTAGAACTAAAGCGCTAAAAACGATAGTTGCGATCGCTCACCCAGAAACTCATCGGTACTGCATGACCTTGATTATCTACCTTCACTTCAACAACTACAGATTGCGCTCTACCATTTCGAGCCTGCCCTATGTTTTGGTTAATTTCATCTCGGCGTGACTCTGGCATATAGTAGGTTTCCACACCATATTCAACCGAATTATAATTAGACTTGCCTTGGATAGCGATTTGATTAGCAGCTAAAGATGTGGGGCGATCCCCCCTCACCCGCACAGGTTTCCAAGCCTGGGGCGGAGTCGATGAGGTAGCAGGTGCTGACAAAATCACATACAATTTAGTTCCAGCAGCTAAATAGTCTCTTGAATTTCCACCTGCTAACTCATTCCAACCAGGAAGACGGCGCAGTGTCTCAAGCCGAGAAATATCATAGTTGAGTGTCTGCGAATAGCCCCGCAGGAAATCATAAGGATCGGTGGCAATAGTCTGTAGAACAACCGTTTTCCCAGTAATTTGCGTATAAAATGACTGAGCAGGTATCGCCAGAATCAAACCTGTCTGCAACAGCAAGGGAACCCAAAGCCGCCAAACTGGTAAACGTTCTGGTATTAGAGATTGTCTTTCCTTCAACCCAGGCTTTGTTAATGATTCCGAGCTATTAGTCATAAGTAATTCTTTTTAGATGATAGAGAACTATGAAGTATGTAGAGACGCAATATATTGCGTCTGCTTCCGTTGTATGAAGTATGAAGTATGAAGTATGAAGTATGAAATTTCAACCTTCAACCTTCAACCTTCAACCTTTCCCCTTTTCCCTTTCCCCAGAGTGTTCCCCAGAGTGCTGACATAGCGCTCGAACCAAAGTCCGATCGCAATAACACCAACACCACACAAAATAAAGACTAGGGATTTAAACAATAATTCTGTATTAGATAGTACAAACCAATTGAGAATTCGTAGAATTAATAGCACCATGCCACCCCAAAAGGCGCGTCGCCTTCCAAGGGCTAGTCCTTCGCGGATCAAGCCAGCAGCCAAAAGGAACAATAGCGCGTTAAAAATAAATGTGGCAACTAGGGGAATGGGAGCGATACTTGTATGCCAAAAGGGTACTAAGGCTGATATACAGATAAATACACCAATAACTATAGTGGTGAGATTGTCCCCGCGATCGCCACCCCCCTGTTTCCCCCCTAGTAGGGGGGATGTAAGGGGGGTTGCTAAACGCCACCACTCAAACATTGCGAAGCAACTCAAAATTAGGGCATCGAGCAATAAAAACCAATTCAGCCTTGATGGTGTCGTTGCAGTATGAGATCGTGATCCCCAAGACGAATAGAAAGACAAGGAATAAAACGAGATACCCAGCCAAACAAGCGCCAGCTGACGAGAAATAGGCTGAAACGATCCTCCGCTGGAGTGCAATCGCCCATTTGACAGCCCAGGGAAGTTACCATAAACCCACCATGAGTCATCGTAGCCCCATAATAGTGCTGGTGGTAAAGCAACTGCGATCGCTAACACCCAAGGTGCTGAGTTTAATAAGAATAATATATTGGCTGACAAAGAATACACGAGCGCGATCGCTCCTAAAACAAAAATCCAACGGGATCGACACCAGTAAGCTAGGGGTATAAATAGCAACTGGGCTACAATTGGCATATGCTGCCCGATGAGGGATGCCCAAGAAAATTCATCTATAGAAGACGATACGAACCAACTTGATTGTACAAATTTCCCCCAAAAATCCCAATAACCCAAACCAATCAGGATAATTGACAGTACACCCATTGAAGTTAAACGCAAGCTGTAAGTCATTGCCAAAACACCAATTCCCCAGGCAAGCAATAACTCATAAAAGGGGGCATTGATGTGAAACATTTGTCCCATCAGCCCCATATTTGCGCCTAAGATGAACGCGCCTAAAAGCAATAATCCCTGCCCTAGTCGTTGTTGCGCGTGGTTGGGTTGCTTCCACTTGCTAAACCCAACAATATTTACCCCGATAAACAAACTTAGTAGTATAATTACTTTAGCTATACGTGGCAACTCCTGCCAGTTTGCTGCCACAAAGGTAATCACCCCTAAACCGATCAAAATACTGCCCAACCCAATCAAAATCGTAACGAAACGGTTACGGGCAGAAGTATCAAGCGTGTTAAATTGATAACGCTCTAATAACTGTTCGTATTGGGAATCATCAATCAACCCCTCAGCCCGCCATAGCTCTGCTTCATGTCGTAACTGATACCGAAACTTCTCTGAGATCATGACAATCTCTACCTTCTGTTGTATGTAAAAGGCGCGGTAGTCGTCTACTATAAACTCCTGCCCCTACGAATTTATACTGAATGCAAATGTATGATTTTACTTGAGGGTTTGTGACAGTTGTGCTGGTGGTTGTAAATTAAAACACTTAAATAATGCGATCGCGCAGAATCTCCCTTACTTCCATTAAAATCACACCGAGCATATTTTTGCCCGTACCATCAGCACCACATCCCCAGTAATAATCAGTTGGGGCTTTTTCTACCAGTAATTCATCACCTGTAGAAACTAGCACCTCGCGGATATCTGCATGGGTTTCAAATTTGCGTAAAACAGCTTGCCGCATGATATGATCTTTCACTAGCTCCCAATCAGAACGCAAAGGACGCGATCGGTCTCGCCCCATCTGTGCCGCTTCTTTTGGTGTTTTCGCCTGTCGAATCTCCTCAACATGAGGCGTACCAGCAAATTTTTGTGCCTGAAAATAATGCTCACTCGTTGCCCACCAAGCACCATCTAACTCAAAACCATGCCGAGAAAAGTTAGAGAAACAGCCGTATTTGTCCCTCGTGCCGTAAAAGTAAATAGTCATTTAAACTTATAAAAGCTGGGTATTTTTACCCCATGATTGATAACTAGTAATTGGTAATTCCTCAGCTTTCTCCTACTAACGAGAAAAAACTTCCTCATCTTTGCGCCTTTGCGCCTTTGCGCGACACAAATCCAAAATCCTGACATCACATGAGAGAATCATATCATCACCAACCGAGCGAGAGTTGCCTCCATCACAGCAGCGGTTTGCCCACTGACACTAAAAACCAGTGCTTCTCTGTAGACACGCTGTGCAGCATGGCTTGCGTAATTAGCCGCACCACCCGAAACCGTCACACCAGCATGAGCGCAGCGAACCGCTAAATCAATTGCCCAAGCCCGCAATTCCAAACGTTTGTCCAGGGATGTATACTCGCTTTGAGCTTGCCTAATTGCACTACGACAATTGGATAATTCCTGGTTTAGCGTTTCATATGCTTGGGCGATAAAGGAAAATTTTTTATTAGAATAGGCAGCTTGCACAATATCAAGACCAGCCATAGCACATCCTAAAGTCAAACCAGTTGCATTGAGAACATTCTTTTTGTCGTTTTCGTGAATCCATTGGCTAGGCTGAATCGAAACAACTGACTTTTCGGGTAATAACCAATTTTTCATAGTAGCAGTGACAGTGTTAGTTGATGTCATTGCTGCTAGTTTTATTGGCTGACTGAATGTAATTGCACCCGTTGCACCCTGATTTGATTGTACAAAAGGCACGACACCAAAAACTGTTTGACCATCAGGCAAGCTAGCAGCCACAATAAACTTATCAAACAAGCCAAAACCAGTCACCCAAGGTACAAATCCCTCTATTTGATAACCTCCTGCCACCTCAATAGCTTTGACAACGGGTTCACCTCCACGTCGCAGATGAGAAAAACCAATGCCCAGTAGAACGTTACCATTACCCATTCGGGGTAGATATTCCTGCTTAAGCAACTCGTTTTGGCTTTGAGCAAGCATAGCAGCGGCACTTTGATGTTGAGTTTGGAGGAATGCCAAAGCACCAGAATGTCTAGCTACCAGTTCCTGAAAAGTCTGAAAAGTTTCTTCACAAACTGCCCTACCACCCCAACTTGAAGGAACCCTTAGTGCCAGTAAACCCAGCTTACCCAAATCTTTCAGGGCATTTTGCAGAGCCGAGGCATCACTATCAAGCATGGTGGCATGAGGTGTAACTGTCTGGTTTAAATAAGATTTGGCTAGATTTAGCAGGCTTTGATGAGGGTTCATGTAATAATATATGCTTTTTGTGTAATTAGAGGGCAAAAAGCAAGTTTTTTCTATTTTCTTCAATTATTTCTGGACTAGCTAGAACCCCCTTGGTAAATAATCCACACCCCACTAATAACTTTAAATAACTTTTTCTTAAGTATCAGTCAAATTTATTTGTGAAGTTTAGATAAAGTAGTTAAACTGAAATTATGAAGAAGGTGTTCGGTACAATATTGTTTCAGCGCCATTCATCCTCCTCTAGATAGAAATCCCTATTTGGAGAAGACTTGTCTTTAGCAAATCTTTACATATTTTCAGTAGTTTCTACAGTTCTAAGCAAGGGGAAGATAACATATCTTTATTTCATTGGTTCATAAGCAAACTTTATCTGAGTTTTTACGATTAAATTTAGCCATTGGTCTAGGTTCGTTACACGATATTCACCTACTTAGATGATTAGAGTTAATCGCTCAATCGGTTGAATTCGATTGAGTTTTGAATACCCCAGCCACTTTTTCATCAAAAATCTAAAAGTAATTCAATAAGTAAACATTATGAAAGTAGAAAATAATAATAAACCTAATTCCACAAAATTTCAGACTAATGCTGATTCAACAAATTGGTATAAAAAGGGCGAACAGCTAGCTAACAGGGGCAATTATGCACAAGCACTGGCTTGCTTGGATCAAGCTGTAGCAATTCAACCGCAAGACAATGCAGCTTGGGTGTTGCGAGGCGTTGTCCTGATTCACTTGGAGCTATACAAAGAAGCACTTGCCAGTTGTAATCAAGCCTTGACAATTCAACCGACTGACAAACAAGCTTGGCTTTTCCGAGGTGCTGCTTTAAATCACTTAGGACGCTACAAACAGTCCTATGATAGTTATGACAAAGCCTTGGGTAGGGTGCGGCAATCAGCAGGGCAAAAATTGGCTCAGATATTAAGAGGAATTTTCAAATATCAATTATCAATGAACAATGAACAATTAACAATGAACAGGTAGTAATTGATAATTGGTAATAGGTAATGGGTAATTGGTAATAGGTAATTAATAATTGATAATTAATAGATGAACTTACCTCAATCAAGCCGAATACAGTTTACTCTAGATTTAAACATCTGTCGTCTATTAAATGGGATGTGGCAGGTGTCGGGAGCGCATGGAGCGATAGAGCCAAAAAGCGCGATCGCCAGTATGTTTGATTATATGGATGCTGGTTTCACTACTTGGGACTTGGCAGACCATTATGGACCTGCGGAAGACTTTATCGGCGAATTCAGGCGTAAACTTGTCGCCACGAGGGGTGAAGATGCTCTGTCCAACTTACAAGCATTTACGAAATGGGTTCCAAGACCAACCAAAATGACTCGGCGCTTGGTGGAACAGAACATCGACAGATCCTTGAAAAGGATGGGTGTCGAAAGCCTCGACTTGATTCAATTCCACTGGTGGGAATACAGAGATAAAAACTATCTGGATGCTCTTGCTTATATGGCAGAACTCCAGAAAGAGGGAAAAATCAAACACCTTGCCTTAACTAATTTTGATACTGAACACTTGAAAATTATTATCCACTCAGGCATCAAGATAGTTTCCAACCAAGTGCAGTTTTCTTTGATTGATCGCCGTCCCCTAGTAAAGATGGTGTCATTTTGTCAAGAGCATGATATAAAACTTCTTGCTTATGGCACACTTTGCGGCGGGTTGTTGTCAGAAAAGTATTTAGGACAATCTGAACCGCGAGGCGGAGTATTAAACACTGCGTCGCTGCGGAAATACAAGAATATGGTGGATGCGTGGGGTGGTTGGAGTTTGTTTCAAGAACTACTGTCACTTTTGAAGCAAATTGCCGATAAATATGCTGTCAGCATCCCTAATGTTGCAGTTCGTTACATTCTCGACCAGCCAACGGTTGCAGGTGCAATAGTTGGCGCTAGGCTTGGTGTATCAGAACATCTAGCAGACAATGCTAGGGTGTTCAATTTCACACTCGATACAAATGATATTGAGCGAATAAATGCTATTGTCGGGCGATCGCGGGATCTATACCAGGCGATCGGTGACTGTGGCGACGAGTATCGGCATTAACTAGGGGCTAGGGACTAGGGGCTAGGGGCTAGGGAGAGTGGGAGAGGGAAAGACAAATTATCAATTACCAATTACCAATTACCAATCCAAAATCCAAAATCCAAAATCCAAAATCGCATGACTGACGAGCGTAGGGATGTATTAGCGGCTAATGAGGCTTTTTACCGCGCCTTTGAGAAAAAGGACATTGAAGCCATGAGTCGAGTTTGGTCGCAGGGAACTGGTAGCCTTTGCATTCACCCTGGAAGCAAAGCTTTGCGCGGTTGGAAGGAGATTCGCTCCTCTTGGGAGAAAATATTTAAGAATACCAAGTACATTGAAATAGAGACAGAAATTATCACTACGGAGATTCGCAACAATCTCGCCTACGTCATTGTTGTAGAAAATTTGCTGCAAATCGTCAGTGGTAGAAGAATTCAAGCGCAGTCGATGGCTACAAATATCTTTGAGCAAATGGCTGGAAAATGGTATTTAGTCCATCATCATGGTAGCCCCTTGGTGCGTTAGAGCTTTCTTTTTAGATCTTCATTAATGTTTCTATCCGCAATGAAATAAATTTCATTGCTCATAGCTTAAGTCCATTAAAATGGACTAGATTATTCTAACAGTCCTGTTTACAGGACTTTCGCTATTGGAACACAAATTGATTTGTGGGCGAGT
>CAXTYC010000049.1:0-31195 GCA_964248365.1 uncultured Chroococcidiopsis sp.
CCAGTTACCAGTTACCAGTTACCAGTTACCAGTTACCAGTTACCAGTTACCAATTCTGGGTTATTAGTAGATATTCAAAAGCAACTTGCTGATTTTGAGTTAAAAGTCGCTTTTAGTAGTAAAGAACGACCTTTGGGAGTGCTGGGGGCTTCTGGTGCTGGGAAAAGCTTGATTGTGCGGTGTATTGCAGGGATTGAAACGCCGAGTGTTGGGCGGATTGTGTTAAATGGGCGGGTGTTGTTTGACAGGGGGCGGGGAATTAATCTTCCCCCACGCGATCGCCGTATCGGTTTTTTATTCCAAAATTACGCTTTGTTCCCTCATCTGACTGTAGCTCAAAATATTGCCTTTGGTTTGCCCAAAGGTACTTCTAGGGCAATAATTAGGCAGCAGGTAGAAGCCCAACTAGCAGCCGTGCAGCTACAAGGATATTATGATCGATATCCTCACCAACTTTCTGGCGGACAGCAGCAACGAGTAGCTTTAGCCCGTGCTTTAGCAACCCAGCCAGAAGCACTACTATTGGATGAACCGTTTTCTGCACTCGATACTCACTTACGCAGTGTGCTGGAAAAGCAGTTAATTTCAACTCTTTCTACTTATCCAGGTGTCACTCTATTTGTAACGCACAATCTAGAGGAAGCTTATCGAGTTTGCAGCGATTTATTGGTACTGGAGAAAGGTAAGGCGATCGCGTGGGGTTCCAAACATGACATTTTTGAACATCCACATACTTTCAGTGTTGCACTAGTTACCGGATGTAAAAACTTCTCTCGTGCAGTTGTGAGAGAATCTCAACAGGTGGAAGCGATTGACTGGGGTGTAAGATTGCAGGTGATCGAACCGATTCCAGATCAGCTTGCCCTTGTGGGAATTCGCGCCCATCAGATAATTTTCACCCAAGCTCCTAATGAGAATACTTTCCATTGTTGGCTAGTGCAAACGAGTGAAACCCCGCACCGGATGACACTGTATCTCAAATTGCACAATCCGCCTGCAAATCCCAATGACTACCACCTGCAAGCCGAAGTCTTTAAAGAAAAATGGGCAACGCTGAAAGATCAGCCTTTTCCCTGGTATGTGCATTTAGACCCCTTCAGACTGATTATGATGACACAGTAGAGCGATCGCAAGGGATTTTAGATTTGGATTGGTAGTTGGTAGTTGGTAGTTGGTAATTGGTAAAAGATTTTTCCCCTACTCCCTACTCCCTACTCCCTACTCCCTTTCTCATTACCCTACAAGATATCGTTGAACTGTAGATACTAGTGTTTCTGTCCAGTGGTGGGTAAGATCGCTACAGGCGGCTTCTACCATGACTCTGATCACTGGTTCAGTACCAGAGGCGCGGACTAGCACTCGACCTTGAGCGCCCATTGCTGCTTCAGCCTCGCTGATCGCTCGTTGTAGTTCATCACACTGTTGCCAACCAAGACGGCGATCGCGGTTTTCTACTCGAACATTGCGCAGCAATTGGGGATAAGTTTGGAAGCTTTGATTTACAAGTTGGGCTAAAGGTACACCAGCAGATTTTACCAAAGCAGTTAAATGTAGTGCTGTTAATAAACCGTCTCCAGTAAGTCCATAATGACGGCAAAGAATATGTCCTGACTGTTCTCCACCCAGCATCCCTCCAGTCCGTAGCATTTCCGCTTGCACGTATTGATCGCCTACAGCAGTGCGAATTAGCTTACCTCCAAGTTTTTCCCAAGCACGCTCAAAACCCAGGTTTGCCATGACAGTGGAGACAATCAAATTATCTGGTAACTTTGAAGCGGATTGGAGAGTTTGACCCCATAGATAGAGGATATAATCACCATCAACCGATCTACCTTCACCATCGACAGCCAGAACGCGATCGGCATCGCCATCAAAGGCAAATCCCAAATCGGCTGAGTGTTGTGCAACAGCTGCTTGTAGAGGGGCAAGGTGAGTTGAGCCACAATTAACATTAATGCGATCGCCATCCGGCTGATTGTGCAAGCAGATTACTTCTGCGCCCATTTGTTTAAATACCGTTGGTGCTATCCCAACAGCTGCGCCCCAAGCGAGATCGAGTACTACTCGTATGGGGGCAAAATTTACAGTAGGCAACAGAGGTACTTGTAGTGACTCGACGTAATCCTCTACTAATTCTGGTCGCCGGACATAGCATCCATAGTCACTTTGGCTGATTGAAAATGTGGCTTTCCCCCGCACCCCCGCCTCGATTTCTTCCTGTAGCAGTTGAGATAATTTAGCACCATCTGCCCCAAAAACTTTGATTCCGTTATCTTCTGGGGGATTGTGGCTAGCAGAAATCATTATTCCGCCCAGGGCATTAGTAACGCTTGTTAGATAGGCGACACATGGTGTAGGGCATAACCCCAAATGCCAAACTTCTAGCCCCGCAGCTACCAAACCCTGACATACAGCAGTTGCTAACATTTCGCTGGAGTTTCTGGAATCCTGTCCCACAATCACTGGTCCCCAGCCCTTTCGCTGCAACACTTGACCTGTCCACAAACCTACTTGCAAAGCTAGCGGTTGGGTCAATAAATCTCCTACTCGTCCCCGAATACCATCAGTACCAAATAACCCAGAAGGGGGAAGATCGATGAAGGGTAAACAGTCGAGGGCGATCGCACTAGGGGCGTTTGATGCTGGTGACGAAGAGCTAATAAGACCTAGCTTTGCATCACCTTGAATTTCTGCTGGGATCGCATTAGGGGCGTTTGATGCTGGTGACGAAGAGCTAATAAGACCTAGCTTTGCATCACCTTGAATTTCTGCTGGGGACGTGACAATTATTTCCATACTCCACACACCACAAACTTACGCTTGGAAAATAACACTTTACCAAAACTTTTTAAATATTTTGTTTTAATTAAGACTTTTTGGCAAAGTTATGGTATTATATTAGCAGACTTTGTGCCAAATGGTATAGATCTGTGCTTGCAGGAGCAGTGCTAGTCCTATTCCACCTGAAGATTACTCATTGTGGCAGCAATCTTATCGCAGGGGAGAGCAATGAACAATTATCAATTGTTCATTATTCATTGATAATTGATAATTGTTCATTGATAATTGATTCCTTTTCCCTTTCACCAATTACTCTTTACCAACTACCGTACGCGCGGGTTTATCAGACATACTTGTGAACCTCCAGATACTCGTTTAAAGAGCGCCCCTACCAATTACCAATCTTTAAATCTAAAATCTAAAATTGACTCAAACACCAGCTTCTAATAGTAGGGGTTGAATTGTTTCCCAGGTCAGTCCTTGCTGAATATAACGTGGTGAGTCGGGATTGTAGGGACTGGCTACGCGGTCGATTGAGAGAATGAGCGCGTCATCTGGTAAGACGGGTACTTCTGGATCAAAAGCTGTTGGGCGCATTAAGGAACTGGAGAAGCCCTTAAAAATAGCAATTTGATCTGATTCCCCAGCAATTTCTACCGCCACCAGTAGAACTTCATGGGGGCGCTTGGTTGTGTATTTTTCTAGCCGCAACTGGGGTGAGCCATTCATTGTCTAATCGCAGATCTTCCCTGCTTACCCAGCTTGAACAAAACGAAATAACCCAAGCAAAGTACGTAGAATATTAATCCCATAAAGCCAAGAAAACCGAGAAATCCAGCAGCGGTATTGGGATGAAAATAATCTTTGAAGATTGAGGGTGGCTCAAGCATTGCTTGACATAACGGTTGGGCTAAAGCACTGGGCGAGAAGCCACACTGCAAGCTAGGTAGTTGAGCTAAAGCACCCAATATACAGTAAAAGCTAATTGCCCACCGCCAGGAGTTGAAAATCAGTTTTAAAGCATTCCTCGGTTGATCCTCGATTTCTTCATTCAGATCAACCCAAAACCAAAGTGATATAGGAATGAGAACGCGACCCATTAACCCTGAAATAAATCCCACCTGAACAGGAGCAATCAGCAAGTAAACTGTAATTGCCAGCAAACTTGCCACGCGCCAGTAAATCGTTAATAAGCGTCCAATTGCATCGGCTTTTTGTACAAAAGCCCAAATTAGCAGAATCAGCGGAATTACTACAGTGAACAATACCGCTAGTCGGTAGTCCATCCAAATCAGCGGTCGAAACCAAATTTCGTTTTGCATAGCTTAAACAGGGGCGCTTTTGCTAGGGGCTGGGGGCTAGGGTAAGAAAAGGACTTGGGGACTTGGGGACAAGGTGACAAGGTGAAACTTCAATCATACTCCCCCCTCTCCTCATCTGTTTGTCCCCCCATCCTCTCTCTAGTCCCCAACCCCTAGCCCTTAGCCCCTTAAAAAAAACAAGCAATAAAGTGTACCATAAAAGTACCCTTATTGCTTGTTTATCAACTGATTGGCTGAGAAATCACCGATTTAACCTCTATTCGTCGTAGATCCGGCACTCAACAGCGTCAGGATTGTCATCACAGTATTGCTCAAGCGAATTTTTTGGTTTGACTTGCCGCTTATGGGATGCCTCAGCCTGTAGTTCTTCTACAGCGTCCCAAGCTGCTGCACATTCAGCTGATGTGGCTCCGCTGGTTTCGCAGGCTTGACGCGCCTGTTCTCTCTCTTGTTCGATTTGTTCTTGGATGTTGCTCATAGATGATATATGTGATGTATAGATTGCAGTAGTCTTCCTCTTTCAGTATAGGAAACCTTTAACGTGTCAAAGGTTCCTACAACGATTGTTTTTTCATTTCACCGAAAAGGTAAAGGGAAAAGGGGCAAGGGGAAAGAGAAAAGGGAAAGAATTAAATATTCTGTCGTGGATCGATCTTCGTGGGTCTTCTGCCCCCTTTTATTCTTACTATTACAATAACCAACAGTTAGATTCGTAGATCGATTGTATGTTTTAACATTTGGATGAAAATCACACAAAAGAAAGAATTTTGAAGCAATGTAGAAACGCAGGATTTTGCTACTCTTAAGAATTTTTACAAAAACTTCTTTCCTTTTGCGTCTAGCCTGCAAACCCCGCTGCGCGAATGCGTCGAGGCGCGACATTAATCTAAAACCGTACCTGTATAAGTGCGATCGCCCTCGTGGATCGACTTCTAGTTACAGACTTCTATTTGAAATATTAAATTCAGCCAAGACAGGAACATAACCACAAGCACACGCATTGATGCTAAATCAGCTAAAGGCTATAAAGTCAACCTGAGTAAGATGCATCTAACGAAATCCAAAAGTAACAATAGAAAAAGATCTTGCCTAAAATTAGGGAGGGATAATAGAACAAATGGCAGACAAAATGAAATGGGCAAACGCCCTGTCAACCCGTCCTTCTTTAGAGGCAGCTGTTGCAGAAGTAGTAGAACTTGCTTCGTCGTCGCTACAAGCACCAGCCGACTTGGGCTTAGTATTTATTTCGTCGGCTTTTACCAGTGAATATCCAAGACTACTGCCTTTGCTACAGGAACGACTATCAGTGCCAGTATTAATTGGCTGTAGTGGGGGAGGCATCGTAGGTATGCAGCAGGGGCAGATCCAAGAAATGGAAGGCTCACCGGCTTTGAGCCTTACTTTAGCGCATCTTCCCAACGTCGAGGTGAAAGCGTTTCATGTTGTAGCAGAGGAATTACCCGATCTAGATAGTTCTCCAACTGCTTGGGTTGATCTGTTTGGTGTAGCACCATCTCCTACACCACAGTTCATTGTAATCTCGGAACCCTTCTCGTCTCAAATTAACGACTTACTTCAAGGATTGGACTTTGCCTATCCTGGCTCAGTTAGTGTGGGAGGTTTAGCTAGTAGTAGTCAAATTGGTGGTCGCATTAGCTTGTTTATAAATGACCGCATCTATAAAGAAGGGACTGTAGGTGTGGCTTTGAGTGGCAATATTGTTTTAGAAGCAATTGTGGCGCAAGGATGCCGCCCGATTGGTAAGCCCTACCAAATCAGCTCGTGTGAGCGTAATATTTTACTCGAACTCGAAGCGCAACCGCCGCTTGTGGTACTGCGAAATTTACTCGAAAGTCTCAGCGAGTATGACCGACAGCTAGCACAACACTCTTTGTTTGTGGGTGTAGCACGAGATGAGTTTAAGCAAAATTTGGAGCAGGGAGACTTTTTAATCCGCAATTTGCTGGGAGTAGACCCGAAATTCGGCGCGATCGCAGTCGGCGATCGCCTCCGTCCAGGTCAACGCATTCAATTCCACCTGCGAGATGCCGAAACGAGCGCCGACGATCTAGAATATCTTCTCGGGCGGTATCAAAAACAAACTCAATTCCAAAGTGCTGCTGGGGCGCTAATGTTCGCCTGTGTGGGACGAGGAGAAGAATTGTATGGCAAACCAAATTTTGATTCCCAAATGTTTAGCCGCTACCTAAATAATGTCCCTCTAGGAGGCTTCTTCTGTGGCGGCGAAATTGGTCCTGTTGGTGGCAACACTTTTCTTCACGGCTACACAACAGTATTTGGCATCTGCCGTCAGCCTGAATGAGGGACTAGGGGCTTTTGGGGGCTTTTGGGGGCATTCAGGGGCACAGGAGATAATTACCAAATACCAACTACCAACTACCAACTACCAATTGAGCATTTTTAATTTGTCTTAATAAAGAGTAAGGAGAATCAAGAATTTTGGCAGTTGTTCGCGTACGCCAACACGTTAACCCACTATCAAAGAAGTACCAAACACCAGTCAATCCGCCCCAGTGGGATAAGGTTTATGCAAATGAGATGCCACTACATCTGGATATTGGCTGCGGTAAAGGGCGGTTTTTGTTGAGTATGGCAACAGTGCAACCCAATTGGAATTTCTTGGGGTTGGAAATTCGGGAACCGTTGGTGCAGGAGGCGAATAACTGGCGCAATCAGTTGGGGTTGACAAATTTACACTACTTGTTTTGCAATGTCAGTAACTCGTTGCCATCAATTCTTGATTCTCTACCAAATGGAACTTTACAACGAGTGACAATTCAGTTTCCCGATCCCTGGTTTAAACATCGGCACAATAAACGCCGAGTGGTGCAACCAGAATTAGTAGCCCAACTAGCAACATATATGGCTACTGGAGGTATCGTGTTTCTTCAGTCGGATGTTGAAGTGGTAGCAAAGGAAATGTGTTCGCGCTTTGCTGCTCACCTGGCTTTTGAAAGACAAGGTGACAGATGGTTGACAGAAAATCCCTTACCTGTTCCTACTGAACGAGAAAAAACCACTCTGTTGCGGGGAGAACCTGTTTATCGTGCTTTGTTTGTCAGGTGTTAGAAACAGAATTTTGAAAGTTTGAAATGTTAGCAGCTAGTGCAAGGAGCGCAGGTTAGTTAAACCTTTCAAATGAACAAAACAATACACTCTATCAGTCTGCTACAGGCATTTTGATGAGTAAGCTCGATATATGGAGCAATATATTTATTAGCAGATTACTGTTAAAACTAAGACAAAACTTGATGATTGAGCGTGTAATGAAAATTATTAATATTTTACATAGGTTGCTAAAACTTTTAATAAAATGTTAATTTTTTTTTATAAAGCTTAGCATTTTATTAGGATAATGAAACAGTTTTATATAATGCAAGAATATTCATCAAAGACCAGTTGGGATGGTAAACTCTATTAAAAATAATAAATTTAAATTAGATATTTATTTTTAACTGCTCTTAAAAATAGTCAAGCTAAACTAGTGCCTAATCTCACAGTTTCCAATCACTAATATTAGGAGCAAAATTCAATTGTTTGCAATATAAACCATACAAGTGGATTGTGTTAACTTACCAAAACGATACATAGTTATTTGGAAAAAAGGAGTTGAGCTGTCTAAACAAAATAATTTCATCGATATGAGAGATGATGACATCAATCAGGCAACTAGAATGGTTTGGTATTGGTTTATGGAAGATCCAGAGGCTTATTGTGAGGCAGTATCTGGTGCAGCATACTGGTATTATTGTCCGAGCGAGATTGACAAACAAAGACTAGCCCAATGGGTAGCTTACCGTCGTCCTGATATAGATGTGCAGTCTGTCAAATGGGAACAAATCATCGTTGAATGTTTCCTGTAAAGCGATTGCGTACTTGCCTGGAATTTTTGAAGCTGGCATTAGCTTTAGATAGGAACTAACCGTCAAAGCGGCTGTAGTAGATAACTAAACCCAAGATGGGAACCACATCCGTAGTTTATAGCTCTGGGGAGAGAGTGGCAAACCCAAATACAAAGGCATCCAGAAGACAAAGGCTAGCAGGATGAGAAAGATAACTGTAATGCCTAATGCTCGGAGATTGCGACGGTAACTGTGCAGCCAATAGTCAACTATCCATGCTAGTGCCAATCCTGCAAATACAGAAGCACCCATGTAGTGGTAGATAAATGTACAGCGAGTTACCTTTACCCAAGGCAGCAAATTAGCTAGCCAGTTTAGTATCAGGTAAACCGCAATCCAGGTATTAGCGGGAAGTAACGGGTGGTGAGTGGCAAGGGGATTTTGGATTTTAGATTTTGGATTTTGGATTAAAATTTCTCCCCTGCCCCTCTGCCCCTCTGCCCCTCTGCCCCTCTGCTCCTCGTGCCTCGTGCCTCGTGCCTCGTGCCTTTGCACAACGCTTTTAACCAACATCCAAAATAAAAGCACTATGGCAGCAGTTGAGAACCACCACAACAGTGGGTTTCCCATCGCGTGTACATCGTATATAAATTTCACACTGGTAGCAGGTAGGGGAGGTCCTACAATTGGTATAGGTTCGGTAATACTTTGCGTTGTTTTGTAAAAGTAGGCAACTGGGCGTACCATCAAAAGCCAGGTATACCATGCAGAACAGTAAGGATGGACTTTTGGACCACTGCCAATGTGTTCGTGATACTCTAAAATCTCCTTTTGTATTTCCAAAAATCCTGGGGTTGGATTAAGTTGTAAATGCGGAATCCAGCTAATGCTGTAGACTAAAACTGGGATAATACCTAGATAAAACAGAATAGAAAACAAGTTCAACTGGGTTAAGTTTTTCCCCGTGCTTGGTAATTGGTAACTGGTAACTGGTAACTGGTAACTGGTAGTTGGTAGTTGCGGCTGCATCCGATGTATTAGCTGGGCTGCTATCCAAGTTAGATATGCTCCCAATAGAAACCATAAGCCGTTCCACTTGATCGCGGCTGAAGCACCGAAACCAATTCCGGCTAAAATTAACCAAAAAGAGCGTTGTCTGCCATAACGCTCTAGTGCTATTAATAAAAACCACTGCCCTAATAGTCCAAAAAGAACTAAGTAGACGTTATTCAGAGCATAGCGAGACTCTACCAGAAATAATCCATCAGCGCAGGCAAATATAGCAGCGATCGCAGCCGTGCTGCGCCTGTGACTCAGTTGATAGGCAATTCCTGCTACAACTGGGGGAATGAATGAGCCTGTGAGAGCGTTTAACCAACGATAACTCCAAGTCGATCGCATTGAACCTGTCAAACCGTTGACTGTATCCTGTCCAATGGGGATGTGACTTCCAATCCAGATTGCGATCGCAATTAGGTATTGACTCAAGGGCGGATGAGCATTAAAAAATCGGGTATTGGTCAGGTAGTCGTTGGCAAATTGGGCGTAATATACCTCATCAAATACCAGAGTATTAAATCGGCTCAGTCCCCAAAATCGCAGGTAAGCTGAGATCAAAAATACTACGGTTAACCCAATCCAGAACCAAGGAAATCGGTTAGACAGGTTTTTAGAGACAGACATAAATCTACGCTTGCGCTTCTTAAAAGGTTTTTCACCACAAGTTTAGAATCATAGCAAACTACATCAAGATTGAGGCATTTGACACATACGCAATGCTTCAAACTAGTAATTCATGTATATTGCCAACTCGATATATACGACAATATTTTTGTAATTATCTTAACTATTAATATCTTCTTTGACAGGAGAGCAGGTGTAGAAATTCCGATAATTTCATAAGAATTTCTTAACGCTTGCAGACAAGGCAATTTATTTTTCTTAATCTAAAAACTAAATTTAGAGTAGAATCTAATGTAGAATTCAGTATAAAAATGAGCAGCAACCCACGCCGATGCGGGGCAATATAGCGACTTTAAAAAGAGAAAGTAGTTGCCGTCGTATTCGCAATTTATGTTAGAGGAGCAAGGTTTGCAACTCTTAACAAAAATCAGCATTATTGTCATATAACTAGCTAATTTATGTCTTCTCTATGCGCAAACCAGTTTTGACTATCTTCTACCAATTCAACCCTTGGTTTCCAACTATAGGAGGTATTCAAACGATTATACGTTACTTTATTAAATACGCTCCCAGTGAATTTGATGTGCGCTTGGTAGGAACAACAGAAAAAGCAACCATCACCACAGATACATGGCAATCAGCCGAATTAGAAGGTAGGGCAATTCAGTTTTTTCCCTTATTTACCTTGCAAAATGACAATGTAAGAACTTTGATCCCCACCACAATTAAGTACACATCTGCCCTTTGGGGACGCACTCTTGCCTCGGACTTCATGCACTTTCATAGAATTGAACCAACCATAGCAACACTCAAATGGAAGGGTGATAAAACTCTTTTTATTCATAATGATATTCAAAAGCAAATTGCGTCAAAAGACCAGAAAAAAGCAGTTTTATGGCGCTATTTTCCAGCAGGTTATTTTGCGACGGAACGTTTGCTAATCAATCAATTTACGCAAATTTTCTCATGTAACACCGAATCAGTAAAACTTTATCACCAGCGTTATCCCCATCTTGCCGACCGGATTGAATACCTGAAGAACCCAGTAGACAATGAGATTTTCTATCCTCTGGCTAGCTCAAAACGTAATGAGGTTAGGCGAAACTATGCACGGCAGCTAGGGCTATCTGATGACACACGTTTTGTACTATTTGCTGGTCGCCTGCATCCACAAAAAGATCCAATTCTGCTAGTGCGTTCAATAGCTGCTTTGCAACAACAAAATGTACACTTGCTGATTGCAGGTGAGGGAGAATTAGCAGACGAAGTGCAGGCTGAGATTTGCCAGCTTGGACTTTCTGAACAGATAACGATGCTTGGGGGAGTAGTTCAGGCAAAAGTTGCACACCTGCTGCAAATTTCTAGCGTATTCGTGCTGACAAGTTCCTACGAGGGTTTACCATTGGTAGTTCTCGAAGCGTTAGCTTGTGGTACACCGATAGTCACCACGAACTGCGGTGAAACTCCAAACCTGCTTTGTGCTAACAGTGGAATTGTTTGCCCAGAACGTACTCCTATAGCAATTGCCTCTGCGATTAGCAAAGTACTACTGCGCCCAGATGATTACTCGGTTGGGTCTTGTGTGCAGGCAGCTTCACCCTATGCTGTTCGTAATATCATAAATACCGTTTATAGTCAGATGTGGCAACGCTGGGAACAGCGCCTTTTATCTGGTATCCCAAGCAAGTTATCAGCCAGCTAGCTCCAGATTGAGCTAGACAGTTTTGAGGTGTTGAACTATACCAATCCAACTAATGAAACACATTCCTAATTCAGAATAACCTTATTCTACTTTCAAAAAGCGGCTGCCGATGCTATCGAAAACCACTGATTTAAAAGCCCACTATTTATGATATAAAGCAAAACTAGCCTACCCAAGATTTATAGTTGGACATAATGGAACGTAAGCATTCAGAATTTCCAGCGATCGCGCCTGTTTCTCAAGGAATTCACAGACCACTGTGGTCAGTAATGATTCCTACGTACAATAACACGAAGTATTTAACGCGCACACTCAAAAGTGTGCTAGAACAAGCTCCCAGCCCAGAGTTAATGCAAATTGAAGTTATAGATAATTGTTCAACACAAGACGATCCTGAAGCGTTAGTTAGAGACTTAGGTAGAGGACGAGTAAGTTTCTATCGTCAATCCCAAAATCTAGGTATAATTGGTAATTTTAATACTTGTGTTGAGCGTAGCACTGGGCTGATTGTACATATCCTACATAGTGATGATATCGTCTTGCCTGGATTCTACAAAATCTTACAAGAAGCATTCAATCAAGAACCGACAATCGGCGCAGCGTTCTGCCGTTCAATATATATAGACGAAAATGATGTTCAAATCGGGTTATCACCACTAAGCAGGACAACATCTGGCGTTTTTCCAGACTTACTAGAACAAATTGCCAGTTCGCATATGATTGAATCTCCTGCTTTTGTAGTTAGACGTAGTGTTTACGAACAATTAGGTGGATATCATCCAGATTTATTTCATGCTGCTGATACAGAAATGTACATGAGAGTTGTATCACACTACCCAGTTTGGTGTGAGCCGACATTACTAGCATATTATCGTAAGCACTCCTCTTCATATACTTCTGGTTTGTTCGAGTCTGGCGCAAACCTTGCTAACGTCCGTAGAGCGATCGAGATCTCAGAATTATACTTGCCTAACACGATCGTGGCTAAACTTAGGGAGTTTGAGGCAGTGAATGCTTTTAGAACAGTATGCTGGCGAGTAATCCAACTAGATTTTAGTACCGCAAGTATACATATGCGAGAAGCACTTAAATGTAGTCGTTCCTTCAGAGTTATTGGTAAAATGTTTCTCTTTTTAGTTGTGTTTTTGACTGAGGGTGGAGTACGTCGAAGCCAAAAGACACTCTCAAATGTGAAAAACTACTTCACAAAGAAACATCAGGTTAATCCTTAGAAGCTGTTTCTGGAATTATTGCTGCTTGTCGAGGCATCAGGTAGAGAATTTGCTACAAGTTTTACAAAGGATAACGGTGGTGTAATGCACCTTTTTGATATGTTTTTACACCAACGCTTCCGTGCAAATTTGAAGCACGACAGCTGATTGGCTACGGTTAAAGATTTTAATTAATCATATTATGCGAAAGAGTAAATTTAAATACAACTATATATAAATCTAGTAAGTAATTTTAAATACACGTATCTAGAAATAGGAGATGATTTGATAAAATCAACCGTCGAAAGAAGCTTGATTTTACAAACTTGAATATCTATCATAAATTCTCTTTTGGTATTTTTTTACACCAACGCTTCCGTGCAAATTTGAAGCACAACAGCTGATTGGCTACGGTTAAAGATTTTAATTAATCATATTATGCGAAAGAGTAAATTTAAATACAACTATATATAAATCTAGTAAGTAATTTTAAATACACGTATCTAGAAATAGGAGATGATTTGCTCAAGTCAACTGTCGAAAGAAGCTTGATTTTACAAACTTTAATATCTATAATAACTTCTCTAGTTCAATAATCAAACTAGTAGATATGCGTGAAGATTTAAAATTTTCTTATAAATTTCAATTTAGTGTCCCTTAGCGTAGCTGATTTAGGTAAAGCCCTATACTTTATTTTCGCAAAACTACGAGGTTGATCAAACGTGAAAATTGCAGTAATCGGTGCAAAAGGTCTACCCGCACGTCAAGGAGGTGTAGAGCATCACTGTCAAGAGATCTATTCTCGTATGGTTAAACAAGGTCACTGTGTAGATTTATTTGCTCGTTCCTCATACAACGATTCTCAACACATCCAAAATACACATTGTTTTGGTGTTAAAGTTATTCCCTTACCAGGTTTAAAGTTAAAAGGACTAGACGCTTTTGTCAGCTCTGCGCTTGGGGCGATCGCTTCGAGTAGAATGTCCTACGACATTATCCATTTTCACGCTTTAGGTCCTGCTATCTTTAGTTGGCTACCAAAAGTAATTTCTTCGGCTAAAATTGTTGTAACTTGTCATGGGTTGGACTGGGCGCGTGCCAAATGGGGCAAAATTCCTAGCTTTCTGCTGCGCCAGGGAGAAAACAACGCAGTACAATTTGCTGATGAAATTATTGTTGTTTCAGAGGAATTACGTTCTTATTTTAGACAAGTTTATGGGATAGGAACAGTTTATATTCCCAACGCAGCCGCCAACTATGCTCAATCTGACCCTAATTTCTCTTACGGAACCTCACTAGGTTTAAATCAGGGACGTTACATTCTGTTCGTTGGTAGACTTGTACCTGAAAAGCGACCCGAACTATTAATTGAAGCATTTCAAGCCTTAAAGCTACCTGGCTGGAAGCTCGTAGTTGTAGGTGGCACAAGTGACACTGAGTATTTCACCTCACAAGTCATAAAGCTGGCTGCCAGTAGTCCAGATATAATTTTTACAGGCGAACTATGGGGATCTCACTTGGCAGAAATTGTTCGTGGGGCAGGATTGTTTGTACTTCCATCCGATGTAGAAGGGCTACCGATGGTGATGCTAGAGGCAATGAAAGAAGGTATCCCAGTGCTAGCAAGTGATATTGGGATCAATAAAAAATTAACAGATGAGGGGCGAGGGTTAGTATTTACAGCAGGCAGCCTTAGTAGTTGTATATCCACTTTAGAATGGGCAATTGCTCACCCTAAAGAAATTGCGGCTTCGGCTCAAAAGGCACAAAACTACGTCCAGGCAAACTACAACTGGGATTACATTACTAACGAAACTTTGGATGTATATTATAGTCTGCTAGGTTTAAAAAGTCAATCAATGCCAATCAATAAGAGTAAAGTAGTCATACCTGGTAATTAAATAAAAATTAACACAGATCTAGGGTAATATTATACGCATCTCCCTGGCGAGGAGTAGGTCACTGAAATTTTGCCTTGACCAAAACTAAAACACCAGGTGTTTTAGTTTTAAATTCAATTAAGCGATTCCAATCATCTCTATTCATAGTGTAACCTCTTTAAAGATTTATATGAAACCTGTAGAAAGCACTGTATCTCTAGATTCTTTAGAATTAGACGTTCAGCATTACTGGTTACTTCTGAAAAGACGTTGGATTCCGGCTGCAATTGTTTTTGGAACTACATTTATACTTGCAGGTATTGCTATAAGTTTAGGAAAGCCCGTTTATACAACTCAAGGAAAGATATTAGTAGATTCTAATCGCCAGGCATTTTTCTCTTCAACAGGATTGGGCTTAGAGAAAGAAAATTCTTATTCGTCTAACTTACAAGTTAATCCGTTGAAAACACAAGCAGAGGTTATGCTTTCTCTGCCTTTAATTCAGAAAACTATAGATGACTTACAGTTGAAGGATGAAAAAGGTAAGGATCTCGACCCAGAAGTACTCCAAAAAAGTCTTGATGTAAAAAATATTACTGGAACGGATGTACTGCAAGTTTCATATAAAAGTAGGAACCCGAAGCAAGCAGCAGCCGTAGTGAATACGATTATGAATAGTTACATATATAATAATATATTTACAGATCGAATTCAGGCAAGTGCTGCTAGGAAATTTATCGACGAGCAGCTACCAAAAAGCGAGGCTAATGTTCGGCAAGCAGATGCAGCTTTGCGGAAATTTAAAGAACAAAATAACGTTACAAATTTGGATGAAGAGGAAAAAACTGTATTAGCTAAACTTTCAGATTTAGACAGTGAAATTACTAAAGTTAAGACCGACTTAAACACTGCTACCATTAATGCCACAGAAATTCCAAAAAAACTTGGGATAAATTCCCAAGAGGCGCTCGCCTTAAGCTCTCTAAGTCAGTCGCCGGGAATTCAGCAACTATTTGAGGAACTACAACAGGTAGAGCAACAATTGAAGGTCGCACAAACTCGCTATAATGAGCAGTTTCCTGAAGTAATTAATTTACAGCGTAAGCAAGCAGCTTTAAAAGCTGTACTCCAGCAGCGTGTAACTGGGGAGCTTGGTAGTCAAACGCAATTATTAAATAATCAATTACGACTTGGCGATCTCGAACAAAAACTAATTCAAGATTTTGTTGTTGCACAATTAGAACGCCAAACCCTATCTGGTCGTTTACAGGTACTATCTCAAACACGAGACTTTTATCAGAGACGGATTAATAGTTTACCTCGCATAGAACAAGACCAGCGAGAATTACAGCGCAGATTAGAAGCATCTCAATCAACATACGAAACACTGTTAAAAAAGCTGCAAGAGGTACAAATTGCTGAAAAACAGAATTTGGGTAATGCCCGAATTATTCAGGCTGCGATCGTGCCTGACAAACCTTCAAATAGCAAAATTTTATTAGTATTACTAGCTTTAATCGTAGCTACCCTACTAGCAATAATTACTGTAATTATTTTAGAAATTAGAGATCCATCACTTAAAACGATTAAACAAGCAAGTAAACTATTTGGCTATACATATCTAGGGAAAATTCCGTATGTAGGCAAACGAGTTATGTTGCTTGGGAAAAATCAAAAATTGCCAAGTCCAGAGCTACTTGTAGGAAACGATTCCCGTTCTCCTGCGAGGGCTGCATACCGTATGCTTCAAGCCAGACTGAATTTTATATCTTCAAATAGAGAGCTAAAAATTGTTGTAGTAACCAGTTCAGTTCCCAAAGAAGGTAAATCTACAGTTTGTGCAAATTTAGCTTTAACTGTAGCTCAGTTAGGATGTAAGGTTTTGCTAGTAGATGCAGATATGCACTGTCCATCCCAACAGCGGATCTGGAACTTAAATAACACAACAGGTCTGAGCAATATTCTGATTGACCAGGTGAAGAATAATGAAATTCCTCATGTAGATGTGGAAAAAGTCATGTTTAACTTAGATGTCATTACTGCTGGTATTACACCAGACAATCCGCTAGCATTGCTAAATTCTAGGCAAATGGCATCATTAGTGAAATCTTTCTCTCAGCAATATGATTTTGTTATTATTGATTCCCCGCCTCTAAATTGTGAACCTGAAGCCCTTGCCTTAGGCAAAATTACAGATGGCATCTTATTAGTAGTCCGCCCTGGCGTTGTAGATTTTAATAGCGCTCTGACTGCTAAAGAGTTGCTAGAGCAGACAAAGCAAAACGTTTTAGGCATGATTATCAATGGATCGGCTCTAGAAAATAATGACTATGCCGCCGGATATCAAAGTAGGATACCTAACAACAAGAAATATGAGCAACTCGCGCGGCGCGGTTGACAAATAGTTACTAACTATCTATTACCGTTTTTTACCAAAAATTTTTATGCTGGGAGAGTTGGTTTGCTCTATACCACTGGCTACTTTAGGGAATTAATATGAGTTTAAAGTCTAAAGTACTGCGTGGAGGTCTCTTCCTAGTAATACGTGAAGGGATGGGGATGGTAATCAGCCTGGGTGGTATTCTCCTACTCACCCGTGCCATAGGTCCACAGCAATATGGACTTTATGTAGCAGCGTATGGAATTTTTTACTATTGCCAAAATCTCAGTCAGCTAGGAGTTGGAGCCTATCTGGTGCGTCGAGAAGGGGAGGAGGAATCGAGAGTATATCATCAAGCTTTTACTCTTCTGCTTTTGCTAGGAGTAGGCGTAATGCTTTTAGCTCTTCTAGGATTTCCTCTACTAGAAGGTTGGTTAAAAATAAAAGGGTTTGGTCCCATAGCTCAAGTATTATTTCTGGGACTACCGATAGTTCTATTGCAACAAGTACCGTTAGCGAAGTTAGAGCGGCACCTAGATTACAAGCGAGTCGCTTCAATTGAGCTAGCCGATCAGATAGTTTATTTTATTGTAGCCTTGCCGATCGCTTTTGCCGGAGGTGGTGCATGGTCTCCCGTCGTTGGATGGTGGGTTCAGCAAGTTCAAGCTATCATACTTCTGCATTGGGCTGCATCGTATCGACCTCAAATCTATTGGCAGCCGGATTTAGCGAAGCCAATGTTTAGGTACAGCGTAACCTTATCAGCCTCGTCCTGGGGCTGGCAGCTACGTACCTTAATTAACCCATTAATAGTGGGTCGCTACGCTGGAGTTGAGGCTGTAGCCTTTGTAGCTTTGGCAAATCGTATGGTAGAAACCCTAAGTTTCGCAAGAACAGCGACCTTTCGGATTTCGATGGCAGCTCTTGCACATCTACAGGGCGATCGCTCTCGATTAAAGAAAGCCGTGACTGAGGGCATAGGTTTGCAAGTCTTGGCTTTAGGTCCGTTGTTGGTGATAGTTGCTTGGCTAGGTCCCTGGGTGATCCCGATGTTGTTCGGTTCCCGTTGGGAGCCTGCAATGGCGGTCTACCCTTTTATTGCTTTAAGCTCTCTGACTAATTCGGTCTTTAGTATGCATTCAGCAACACTTTATGTATTATTTCGCAACTGGGAGGTTACAGTCTATCACTTGGTATATATAGCTCTTTTTGCCCTCGCCGCATTTTTATTAGTTCCCTCTTTTGGACTGGTGGGCTACGGCTGGGCTGAATGTGCAACCATAGCAAGCTATATTACGCTCCACGCCTACCTAGTGCGGGAAGTAGGAAGCCCTGATTATCGGCTAGTCGGACTATGGTGGGGTGCGTTTGCGATCGCTTTATTTCCTTACCAGTTAGGGTGGTGGGTTGTTCTCGGTTTAGTAGCAGTAGCCTTGATACCTCAAACACGTCAAAGGGTGGGTGACTACATCAAAACAATCAGGGGAGGAGTTGGGGCGTGAATTGTCCACCTCTGGTCAGTATCATTATCAATAACTATAACTACGGACGCTTTCTTGTGGGGGCAATTGAGAGTGCCTTGAACCAAACTTATCCTCATACTGAAGTAATTGTGGTAGATGATGGTTCAACTGATAACTCACGAGAAATTATTGCCAGTTACACGCCTCAAGTTTTGCCTGTCCTCAAGGAAAATGGCGGACAAGCATCAGCCTTTAATGCCGGATTTGCTGCAAGTATTGGAGATATCATCTGCTTTCTAGACGCTGACGATCTGTTTGTGCCAGAAAAAGTGGCTGAAGTTGTTAAGACACTCAAAGACTATCAACAAAGCAGTTGGTGCTTCCACCCGCTCAAATTAGTAGATACTGATATCAATCCGCTAGAAAACAATAATTATCCTGGCTTAGTGTACGAATGTGATTTGAGGCTGGATATCAAAAACGGTGGGTTGCGAGGTAAGCTCCCCTTTGCTATTCCTGGTACATCTGGCTTGTGTTTTACACGTTCGCTTTTGCAACAGATTCTACCCATGCCGGAAGCCCCTGCGATCGCCCTTAATGACAGTTACGTGCAATTTACAGCGATCTCCTTGGGCAAAGGTTTTGCATTAGCTAAAGAATTATCACTGCAACGAGTACACAATGATAACGCTTATACCAAGAGAGCTAACAAGCAACGGCTAGTAGCTAGGATTAACATTCTCACCGCTTATTGGATGCGAATCAACTTTCCCTCATTATATAAGTTTACAGACAAGCTATTTGCAGGTGGAATTGCAACTTACTGGCGTACAGGAGGTATAGAAACTACCTCAAAAGAAGTTATAAAAAAATATTGGGCATCATCGGTATTACCACTAGAGAAACTCAACATTATTACTAGAGTTCTCTACTATAGCTTAAAGATATGAAAGACTTTCTCCGATTAGCTGAAAAAGGGTTCATCGTTTTTGCTCTGCTATATTTCACAGGAGCTTTCAACTTTTTAGGTGGAGGTTTGCAGCCTCCACCAGAAACAACAAACTCTATACCAGCAGCAGCAGGAGATGAAAGTAGTCCCCTATTGCTTGCCTTGCGATCTGGCGTTCTTTTATTCACCTTCTTTTTAGTTTATATTCGATGGCAAAAAGTTGTTTATGTTGCTAGCAGAAGAAAGTTTTTATGGGCTTTTGTTGGGTTGCTTATGGCTTCAACGCTATGGTCTGCTGTACCGAACTTAACCTTGCGCCGGAGCATAGTTGTACTGGGTGCAACCTTCTTTGGGCTGTACCTATCTGCGCGATACAGCTTAAGAGAGCAAATGCGTTTACTTGCCTGGGCAATGGGCATCGCAATATTGCTCAATGTTGTTTTTATGCTGGCGTTCCCCTCCTTGGCAAAAGAAGCGGCTGGGCTGTATGAAGGAACTTGGCGGGGGATTTTTGCCCAAAAGAATGTCCTAGCTCGGATCATGCTTGTGAGCGCACTGAACTTTTTACTTGTTGCCTTAGACACTCGCAGGTATCGTTACTTGCTATGGATTGGTTTTGGGATGTCAATTATGCTGCTGTTGTTAGCTAACTCGAAAACTGCGTTAGCAGCTTTCTTGGTAATAGTAACCCTTATACCATTATTTAGGGCATTGCGGTGGAATTACAATGTAGCTGTACCCTTCTTTACGATCCTTTTATTAGTTATCGGCAGTATAGCTATCTTGCTAATAGGTAATACCGAAGCCATTTTCAATGCTCTAGGGCGAGATATTACCCTCACTGGTCGTACAGGGATTTGGGCGATCGTGCTTGATAAGATAATTCAACATCCTTGGTTGGGTTATGGATTTGAGGGATTCTGGTTAGGTATGGAGGGAGAATCTGCTGACATTTGGTATGAAACCTATTTTATGGCACCCAACGCTCATAATGGTTTCTTGGATTTAGCGCTCCAATTAGGTTTTATAGGACTGCTATTTTTTATGCTGAGCTTTCTGCAAAGTTGTTTACGAGCAGTCACTTGGTTACGCTTAAATAAAACAACAGAAGGACTTTGGGCAATTGTATATCTAACTTTTCTATTATTGTGCAACATTACTGAGAGTGTGTTCTTAGAGCCAAATTATATTTATTTTGTTTTATATGTAGCAATAACTAGTACAATACTTGTTCAGCCGCTCAAAATAAGTGGAATCAAGGTTGTTTGACATCGCAAAAGAAGGAATAGATAAAATTAAACTAATACAACATCGATACTATTGTACCAATTTTTACAGGCATTAATTGTTAATTTTTAGAGATATTAATTTTTTAAAAAGTAATCATATTATATTAATTAATCAAAATTTACTTTTGATATTTCTTATGCAATGTATTGAGATTACACTAATGAGCCTGATTAAAAATAATTGGTCATATGTGATACCTTTGAATAGTATTAAAGAATTTGCGGTTTAATTATACTGCGATCGCTTTTCTGTTTTCTTCGTATTGCAGATGTCATCGCAAACTCTGCTCGCTCAAATGCTCTCCCCTTTAAGGAAAACTAGATGGTAGACAGTCGTTTAGCAATTTTCGTTCACAGTCTCTATGGTGGTGGAGCTGAGAAAGCAATGTTTAACTTGGCTTGTGGTTTTTCTCGGCTTGGTATAGACGTAGATTTAGTTTTGCTTAGGGTAGAAGGACCCTACTTATCTCAAGTACCGCCAGAAGTGCGAGTGATCGACCTAGGGGGACGGCGACTATTATTTAGCTTAAATGCTCTAATACGCTACCTGCGACAGGAGCAGCCAACAGTTCTACTCTCTACCCTAGATGACACTAACATTGCTGCTCTTTGGACTCAGCGTCTAAGCGGCAAAGATTTCAGAGTAGTCGTAAATGTGCAAAATACAATTTCACAAGATGCCAAAAATGCGACGCAGCTCAAATGGAAGTTAATGCCTCAGCTAGTACGTTGGTTCTTACCCTGGGCTGATGCAATTGTTACAGTGTCGCAAGGGGTGGCTGACGATCTTGTGCAGATTGGCTTGCCTTCAGAAAACATCCAAGTTATCCATAATCCAATTGTTACTCCCGAACTTTTTCAGAAAGCCGAGGCAGAGCTTGAGCATCCTTGGTTTGCGGCTGGGCAACCTCCTGTGATTTTGAGTGTGGGACGACTGGAAAAGCAAAAGGATTTTCCCACTCTAATCCACGCTTTTGCTCAAGTGCGGCGGCAGCATCCAGTTCGGCTGATAATCTTAGGCGAGGGGAATGAGCGATCGCACCTAGAAGCACTAGTGAAGGAATTACACTTAACAGAAGATGTGAGCTTACCAGGTTTTGTTGCCAACCCTTATGCTTATATGTCTCGAGCATCAGTATTCGTACTATCCTCCTTATTTGAAGGACTGCCCACAGTACTCATTGAGGCTATAGCTGTAGGAACCCCAGTAGTTTCTACTAACTGTAAGAGTGGACCTGCTGAAATCTTAGCAGATGGACGATATGGCAAGCTAGTCTCTGTAGGAAATATTCAAGATATGGCAAAAGCAATTATTGAAACATTAGAAATGGTTCCTGACAGGAAATCTTTACAGCAAAGGGCAGCGGATTTTTCGCTAGAGAAAGCTTTAATTCAGTATCAGCAAGTATTACAAATTAACTAACATCAATCTGTTCGTTATAGCCTGTGTTATGGATATGGTTACTTTTTGGTTAAAAATATCTAATTAATCCTCACTAACTCAATCAAAAAAAGACATTTATGGTCAAGCAAGATGCTCAACCAGTAGATAATGAGCAAAGCTTTCAGTATACATTTACAGTTTTTACTCCTACCTATAATAGAGAGCATACGCTACATCGCGTATATAACAGCCTTAAGGTGCAAACCTATCGCAACTTTGAATGGTTGATTGTCGATGATGGTTCAACTGACAATACACATAATTTAGTAAAACAATGGCAAGCAGAAGCTGATTTTCCCATTCGCTATATTTACCAAAATAATAATGGTAAACATACCGCCTATAACCTAGCTGCTAGAGAAGCTGGGGGTAAATTTCTAATCTGTTTAGATTCTGATGATGGCTGTATTGCCGAAGCTTTGGCACGTTTCAAATATCATTGGGGTACTATTCCTGAACATGAACAAAATAAATTTTCTGGGATAGATTGCTTATGCCAAAATCCAAACGGAAATTTGATTGGCAGCTACTATCCTTTGAATTCTATAGATTCTAATTATTCAGAAATCCGTTATCGCTATAAAGTGATTGGGGAGAAATGGGGTTTTCAACGTACTGTTGTGATGCGAGAATTCCCCTTTCCAGAGACACCATCTGACAGATCGATCAAACATATTCCCGAAAATGTTGTGTGGTCTAGCTTAACCAAAAAATATAAAGCCAGATATGTAAATGAATGTTTACGAATATATTATCCTGATAGTGGAACGCAGCAGTTGACCAAATCTACTTTAGCTGATAAAAATTCTTTCGGTTTATATCTAATGTCTAAAAGTATTTTAGAAGTAGATATAGATTATTTTCAATTTTGCCCACAAGCTTTTATCCGTCCTGCTATTAACTATAGCCGCTCTTGTTTTCATTTAAAAACGGATATCAAACAGCAGTTTATCAATCTTAATTCATGGCGAGGTAGATTGTTGTGGTTAATAACACTACCTTTAGGGTACTTAGTTTGGTTAAGGGATCAATTTAAAAAATCCAAAAGTTTATAGCTCTCAGCTGTGGGTGATAATAGAACCACTGGTTGCAATTGAGACGCATCCGCTCTTGTATCCAAGTATAAGTGGAGCCAGAGATGCAAAAGTAGCTCTTTGCACAGATGTCTGTTATTTGAACTCTTGCTCCCACTGATGGCGTTATTACCATTACTGGCACAAATTTAACGCTTATACCATTTGGTTTTATTGTTGCAACACTTCAATTGCCTCGCTAGCTACTGACAAGACTTTTGCAATCCGAAATCTAAAATCCAAAATGGTATTACAACCTTTAACCAAACGCTCTGAAATGGGCATAAATGTAGCCCACCTGGGAACGCTTGCCACACTCTCGTAGGCTCTGTGGGGTTTGGTACTGGTGATTTGATGTGAACTGACGCAAGATGTGAGTATTATTAAATTACTGATTAGTTATTTTGTTGTATGGCTATTTATTTAATATATAAGCTATTTTGAACATAAGTTAACAAGTAATTAGTTATTTTGTAATTCAACGACTTTTGTTTAGTTACAAAGTGAATTTAAAAATTAATTCATCAGTGATTAGTTATCTTGTAATTTAGCTATTTGAGTTTTAACTTCTAAATATTTTAAGCTAACATTTTTGCCTGAAGCCCTTATCAGGTAAGCTTTTTAAGCTTGTAAATACAATAGCTTTTATCCTATTTTTTGTTCCAAAAAAGTTCGTTATCACACAAAATTCAATCAAATTACTTGACATTCATGGCAGTCAAATGTTTTAGTTTGAAACGGAACATCGATAGATAAATTTACGCTCAATCAGTTCGAGACAGAACTATCGATGAATAGTTTTCTGTTGAATCAACGACTAAGGACTCAATAAAACATGAAACAAAACCTCTGGTTTCGTCAGGGTGTCGAAAAGGTTTTGCAAACTTTTAGTGTGATGGCTTTTTTGTTTTGCCCAGTAGTTACGTTAGTTCAACCCCCTCCACTGTAGGTGGAATCTAACGCCCCCGCAATAACTTCAATAGCTCAGACTTGTTTGCTGCATTTGGCTGAGATTTTGGACTTTTGTTGCTTTGTGCGTCGACAACTGATGGCAATTAACTTGATAAAACAAAGAGAAATCACAATGAACAAGCGTACATCACTATTCGTAGCCCTTGCCGTAACTACAGCTACTGCAATTCCAGTCATCGCTCAGACACAAGGCAATCTTCTGCCTGCCGACCAAGTGCCAAAGGTTGTTCCTGAACAGTTTCGCCACGAGTGGCATGATACTAATCAGATACCAGACGGATGGAATGCTGCGATTCCTCTAGGAGGAGCCATTACTACTTCTGGAAGTGGCTCGATTGAATTCTCCTCGTTCGAGTTGACGTGTGATGTTCCAGGTAAGGGGAGGCAGACGGTGGTTTCTGATGTGAAGAATATTGGTGCTGGTCAGTATCTGGTAAATCCTTGGTTTGGGAACAACGATTATCACGAAGAAGCACCACCTTCTTATACCTCAGATGGGACAGTAATTCTCAAAGTCGTACCCAATCGAATACTACATTGGTGGACAAAGCGTGGCACAGTCCCAGCAGGTACTAAAAACTGCTCAGCCTCAGCAGTGGTTAAAGGCGGTGAAAATGTCATTGCTTATGTGGGAGGCAACTGGTGGAGATCAACTACTGCTCAGTGGGCTGGGGCGACCGTGAACAACCGAGAAATTGGTGGCAGCGGCTGGTACAAGTTGAGCAACGGGGGATGGCAAACCATCCGTATGAATGCGCCGAAGTAAAGAGCAAGACGTAAAAAATACCAAACCCTACGCGCAACGCTACAAACGTTGAGTGTGCGGTATTGTCAACACAAGTCAAGTGGAGAGGGGTAGTGTTTTAGGTAGAGATGGAAATGTAACTGATGCACCAAAAAAAAGTTCTCGCTGGTATCTCTTGATAGACAAAGTGGTGAGATCTTAAAAGCTACAGAAGCAGCCATCTCACCAAAGGCAATTGAGAGTTTGAAAATTGCTATAATCCGCTCAAGACAACTTGATTAACGTGGATTAAAGACTTGGCTACCGGAATAGCTACCTCCTCCGGCATTAGAATCAACAGAGACGGTTTGCTGTAAGGAGTTATAGCCTGTGGATGGCTGCCAAACATCATTATTAGCAAGTCTGACGCGATATTCTGGGCGGAAATATAATCTGCTACTGGGATCGGGTAGATTTAACAAAACCTCATACTGTCCAGTTGGTATGTTAGACGGAATACCCGCCGAGATGTTTACTTCCTTGGTTTCACCAGGCATCCATTTACGCGCATCTTCGTTTACATTCAAGAAGTATTCTTTTCCTGTCTGACTATTACGTAGAACCACTTCTAAAAGACGGTAGTTGTAAGGACTTGCCCAGCCGTCATTTGCAACTTTAAAACTCATAGCAAAAGTGCCACTGGGTTTTACACTTTTCGGAGTAGTTGAACTGATCAGGCGGAAGCGATAGCCTAAACGTCGTTGAACTTCATTCATACAACCTTGGTCTTGCCAGCCTTTTAACACATTTGGCTCATACTCGGAGTTGATTGTACTCCAACGCATACGTGCAAACTCTTTTAATGAGTTGGGGCAATTACTATAATCGCTCGTCTGGCAGGTTTCTCCGCCCTGTGGCAGGTACCGATTATCGAGATTTAAGTAAGCCCTTTCTTTTTCTCTAATATTTGGGTCGTTCCAATCATAAGTATTCAAGTCAGAGTTAGATGCCACAAAGCAATCGTTATGAGCGCCAGTTCTAGCTTGGTAGCTACCATTAAATGCTTGTTCAGGAGTGAGTGGGCTGCTGCTATTAAAAATTTCCATTTTGTCACGCGGATAGCGTAACGCAACCATCCTGTCAGTCGGGAGTATAGACAGAATTTTAAACAGTATCTTTCTTCTGTCGTCAGCGTTTTCCAAGTTATTTGTGGAGTGATGCCATTCTCCCCAAGATCCCATGAATCCCGCTTCCATAAAGGAAATCGTATCTTTATTATCTGTCAATACAGACTTCAATTGATCGAGATGAGAAACTATTCTGTCAGATGAAGCATCATTACCTTGCCACTCCCAATTATAGGCAAACCTGACAATCAATCTAATTCCAGCTTGGCGGGCTGTTTCAAAGTCTCTAGCTACAAAATCAATAAAAGATTTGGGGAGATCGCTATTTCTATATGCTGAAATAACATATATCCGACGAACCTGGGTCATATTCTTAGCTTTAAGACTTTTCATATAATCAAGATTTAAAGGAGAATCTTGATTATTTGTATAGGCACTAACATAAAAGCCTCGGTCTGGATTATTAAACGTTTCATAACTGTTGGTATAAGATTTAGTATTGCTATTAACAGAATTATTAGCAGCAGTACATGAAGAACTCAGAGTCGTACACAGCATTAGGGCTAGTGCCAATTTAATCCGCTTTTTCATTTGTTTTGTTCCTGTAAATGGTGTATTAATTACTTTCACTATCATGTTGTGTGAAAGAGCTAAGAACTACTAGAGAACACGAATAAAAGGATTTTCCTCAAAGGAATTACTTGGCTTATTCACATTCAATGTAAGTTCATGAGCGCCTTACAAATAACAAGTTAACGTCAAAATTTTTTTGTTCCAACTGTAGTTACACTGAAAATAAAATTTAGAAGTTTTAGGGGAAATTTAGGAATAATTTCGCATTGTTTTCCTTGCATATTCCCAGAGTTTAAGAAATTATACTTACTCAATTAAGTTGCTCAAATGAGTTGATATTTTGCCTAAGTTATTTCATCTACGAGCAAGGCAATTGAGCGTTAAAAGCCCCTCCCTTGCGTAGCAGATAGGCGGCAGTGCCAAGCCCTTTCACCAGCCAAAATACGTAAGTTTTATCATTTTAGAATTGCTGTTTTAGGTGGTAGGATTACGCACTCACAACTAAGGTAAATCAAGCTTCATAGCACAAGTAGCTGTTTTAGAAGCCTTTGCCCTATTCACCCTGGCTTAGCCCACACAAATGGTTACAAAAATTAGTATAGTATTTTTAGAAAAAACTCGTAGATTTTGTAGGCAAATCTAACAGCAAGAAAGTTATAGCACTTGCCTTAATTAATAAATATAAATACTTTGACTCAACTAAGAATTGCCTGAATACCATAAGCCTCAACTTAGTTTTACGATCCGAGCCTAAAATAAATTTAATTTACGCTAGGCTAGTAATCCAAGGGAAATTTTACTGATTTATATCAAAGGGAATTACTGATGATTGAAATGAGTTAAGTAATAATGCAAGTATAAGTTGGTAAATTCACGGTTAAATAAGTATAAGTTAATTGCTCGCACCCTAGCACCAGTACCATTAGCCCACTTTTCGCTCTATACAACTGGTTCCTACCTTGAACGCTGCTGTAACCAGGCTCTAATGCGATCGCACTGACGTATATCTACCAATACAGTGCTGTGATACAATCGTTCAAAGTTGGCTCCCAAGTATATACCTGTAGGTGGGCATTGCCCACCCTACTTGATAACTAGGCTTTTACACCTTCTACTGAGGCTATCATTAGCAGTGTTTTGAGAACAGAATCGGGGTTGAGACTGATAGAGTCAATTCCTTGTTCAACTAAGAAAGAGGCAAATTCAGGGTAATCACTAGGTGCTTGACCACAAATGCCAATTTTGCGATTATTTGCTTTAGCAGTTGCGATCGCCATCCGTACCATCCGCTTGACTCCCTCATTGCGTTCATCAAACAAACCCGCCACCAAAGCTGAATCTCTGTCTAAACCCAATGTCAGCTGAGTTAAGTCATTAGAACCGATGGAAAATCCATCAAATACTTCACAAAACTCTTCAGCCATCAGCACATTATTAGGCAACTCACACATTACATAGACTTCCAGCCCATTTTTACCTCTTTCTAAACCGTGTTTTGCCATTTGAGCTAACACTCGCCGCCCTTCTTCGGGTGTTCTACAGAAAGGAATCATCGGAATGACATTCGTTAAACCCATTTCTTCCCGTACCTGCTTAAATGCTTGACACTCTAGGGCGTAAGCATCTCGGTAGCGTGGATCGTAGTAGCGAGAAGCACCCCGCCATCCCAGCATCGGGTTTTCTTCTTTCGGTTCAAACGGTCTTCCACCCAGCAGGTTAGCATATTCGTTGCTTTTGAAGTCACTCATCCGAATCACGACGGGATTAGGATAGAATGCAGCGGCGATCATTGCCATTCCTTGCGCCAACTTCTCAACGAAATACTGAGGCTTATTTTCGTATAGTCCTGTCAGTTCTGCAATTTTGGCTTTAACTGATTCATCCTCCAACAAGTCGTAGTGAATCAGTGCGAGAGGATGTACCTGGATGTGATTGGCAATGATAAACTCTAGTCTAGTCAAACCTACGCCATCATTAGGAATTGCAGATAGCCTAAAGGCTTCCCCTGGATTACCCACATTCATCAAGATTTTTGTACGAGTACGGGGCAGATTTTCCAGCGCTACCTCTTTCACCTCAAAAGGTATTAAACCCTGATAAACTCGTCCTTCTTCCCCTTCGGCACAAGAAATCGTTACCTCTTGACCAGTTTTCAACATAGATGTAGCATTACCACAGCCGACAATAGCGGGAATGCCTATTTCTCTGGCAATAATTGCGGCATGGCAAGTACGTCCGCCTTGATTAGTAACGATCGCACTCGCTTTTTTTAGAATTGGTTCCCAGTCTGGATCTGTCTTATCTGTCACCAAAACATCTCCATCACGGAAATGGTCTAGTTTATTCACATCAATAATTACTTTCGCTTTACCTTGACCGATAGATTCTCCCACACTGCGACCTGTCAGTAAGGGCGTAAGGTCTTGCGCCCCAGCCAGGTGGTAGCTACGTAGAACATTCTTACTCCGTTGAGATTGTACCGTTTCTGGGCGGGCTTGGACGATAAATAATTCGCCTGTAATGCCATCTTTTGCCCACTCAATATCCATCGGAGTATCAGTTTCGCGCACCTGGGAATAGTGATCCTCAATTAGGCAAGCCCAACGTGCTAGTTGCAAAATCTCTTCATCTTCAAGGGCGTATTTACAGCGTTCACTTGGTAAGACGGGAACGTTTTTCGTGAACTTTGATCCACCAATGTCATAAACGAGTTTAAATTCTTTCGTCCCTAATCTTTTTGCCAAAATTGGGCGAAAGCCTTGTTTCAATGTGGGTTTAAACACATAGTATTCGTCGGGGTTGATCGCCCCTTGAACTACGTTTTCCCCTAAACCGTAGGCTGCGGTGATTAGTGCGGCATTTTTAAAGCCTGTTTCGGTGTCAATGGAGAACATTACCCCAGAGGAGGCTAAATCGGAACGTACCATTTTTTGCACACCGACCGAGAGGGCAACATCGAAGTGGTCAAATCCTCGGTTGTGGCGATAGGAAATGGCGCGATCGGTAAATATGGAGGCGAAGCAGCGATGACAAGCTGCTAATACTCCTTCGACACCGTTGATATTGAGATAGGTTTCCTGTTGTCCTGCAAAGCTTGCATCGGGGAGATCTTCGGCTGTAGCACTCGAACGGACGGCTACATCGGTATCAGCACCATAAGTTTCGCACAGCTGCTGATAGGCAAGTGCGATCGCCTGCGTTAAATCTTTTGGAAATGGCGTATGCAGCAGTAAATTCCTAGCTTTTTTACCTCTTTGGCGTAAGTTATTAACATCCTCTACATCCAAATCGGCAAATAGACTTCGCAGTTTTTCTTCTAATCCGGCTGCTTGAATAAAGTAGCGATAAGCATAGGCGGTGGTAGCAAAACCATTAGGGACATTTACTCCTTGTGGTGTTAGCTGTTGAATCATTTCTCCTAGTGATGCATTTTTACCACCTACTAGGGAGATATCGTTAATTCCAACTTCATTAAACCAGAGGACGAGCGATCGCTCTTTTGCTGATTGTCCAAGCTTCTCTGTAGCCGTTGTTACCATATATACATTTCCTCTTATACTGGTTCCAGTGTAGCTACGACTAGCCCTTATATCTATGTTAGCAATTTGTCAATTCTTTCGGATTTTTTTGCTATTTAGTATGCTAGCTCGGATGAAAAACTAGATATAACAGCTTCAAGTTAAATAATTCGTAATTTAGAATACTATTAATCCATAATATTATTAGTTCAGTAACTGCCAATTGAAGACGAGGGTGATTTGCGGATGAAAGAAAGTCTGTTATTCATTAAATAAGTAGACTAAATTAACGCCACCCGATTGAAGATTGATCCGTGTGCCAAAACGTAATTTTTTAGGTAAGTTTTGTATAGCAATTGGAGAAAAACCAATATGTGTAAATTTTGCAGCTTCTGCTGGGCAAGCTATATAGATAGGCTTATTTGCTGACCCAATTGTATGTCTTAATAAGTTAGTATCTAAATCTTGCTCTAAGCCAACGGTAATATACAAATGCCTTAATATTGAATATCCGCTTTCACTAGACAGTCTAGCATAACCAATTAACTTACTACGAGATTCCAATCACCAAAACTGAGAATAGTTTTGTGTTTCCCAGAAAGTAGTGAGTAATGGACTTATTATAGATACAAGTAATAAGATTAACAATAACCATAACAGCAAATCAATTAAGAATGCAATCCGTAGGTAAAGCAGTATTAATATTATCACTGGCAAGCATAACCAAGTTAAAATTATTAATGAAAGTATTAGATAAAAGTTAATACCAAACGGAAAAAACAAGTCCTGAGTTGGAGAAAAAAATAGGAACCTGCGAATTTTCCAAATATCTGCTGCTTGTGCTTTGTAAATTACACATTTCTGTATTGATGGATTTGAAAGAGTAGCTGCACGTTGAGTAGATGAGGTAGAAGAAGTATTAATTGTAACCATATAAATTAAGCCAATACTTCTACGCCAAGGCTGTTGCGCTTGAATAAAACCAAGACGTGTGTAGAAAGTAACTAGTTGTGGGCGACAAACTAAATAAACTGGCTGCTGTACTTGCTGGATAATACTTTTGACTAGAGAAGAACCTATAGCTTGCTGGCGATAAGCAGGCACAACATATAGGCTTCTCAAAAACGAATACTGGCGGCGGCGAAGTATACTGGCAGCTGCAATTATATGGCGATCGCACTCAACTCAATACTTCTTGGTTAAGGGTTAGAGGCTGTTTGAAAAGTCGCTTAGGCAGTAAA
>CAXTYC010000050.1:0-30356 GCA_964248365.1 uncultured Chroococcidiopsis sp.
CGCTTGAGTTTGGTCTACTGATTTGAGTCTTAAACCACTCATCTAGAACACTACCTGGCTCTGATTGCGAGAGCGCTTCCAGCTTCAGCCTCTGGATTTCCGAGTCCAGTTACTGTGGACAGATAGGGAGTTACTGTGCCCCCTACCCCGAGGGTTTGCACCTCCATCCGTGAATCAGTTATGAGATTTTCAAGGTTCTATCCTTGACGTTCTCATCTAGAATGATGTATTCGTCCTAGAACGAGTCGCACTAAAACATCCTCTTAACTGCATGGATTCAAAGCGGTGACAAAAGTTTAATTGCCCTATTCAATCCAATTTTTCAAGCAATAGCCGCTTGGATTACAATGATATCCTTGTTACCAGTAGAAGCTTCGGCAACGCCTATAGTAATTGCCTGGTGGTGGTTTGATGGCGATCTTTTTCATCTGGGCGTTACCTATCCTCAAACGTGGGATTATCACCCTGCTACAACAACCAGCTACTCGTTTGATGACTGGGTTGTTGATCGGGTTAATTTTAGGAGCGATCGCTCTGTTTTTCTTCTTCACCTACGCTCTTGGTATTGACTTAACTAGGGGCGCTCGTTATAATTTTGTCTACTTTCCTGCTGTCATAGTCCTAATCGAAGCAAGTCTTGCTGTTTGTTGGCGTACTCATAACCCTAACTTCACTGATAACCCTAACTTTTTTGTAAAAAAACAAAGGTTTTTCCTACCATCAGACAAAGCATCTGTAACGCTTATTTGGCTGATGGGATTATTAAGCGCCATCACAGTAGTTTGCAATTTCGGTTATCAGAAATACTATCGCCCCGATCTTTTGGTACAGCTAATACAAAATGTTTCCCCAGCACCGATCCTAATTGCCACGGAGCAAAAAACTCATGTGCAAATTGGCGAAATGATGGGCTTAGCTAGAGAGTTTAAATTTGCTGGTAACACCCGCCCTCGCTTTTTCCTGGCACATCAAGATCAATCCAATACTTCCAAAGCACTGGGAAGTCAGAAGGTGAGGAGTCAGAAGGTGAGGAGGTGAGGAGTCAGAAGGTGAGGAGTACAGATGCCCCGCAACAAACTTTAAATCAAATAGCAACACCTCTCGATTTGTGGTTGGTGAATTTTTATGCTCCAGCCAAATTTAATAATTGTGTCGCTGCTCCTCTATCTTTGCCGCCAGTTGATGGCTATAGTTACCAACTATTTCACTGTCACCCTCTTCAATGAACAATTAGCGGTTAGCTGGCGCGCTGTTAGTTGTTAGTTGTAGCGCTCCTTGGGTTTCTAGCTTTTTTGGATCTTTAATACGAGAGCGTGTCAATGAGTGTTGCTAATCGCTAATGGCTACTCGCTAAAAGCTCCTTGATAATTGAATTTTCCTTAGTTCAAAGATTTTTGAACTAAATTTTGGGGATGAGTTTGATTTTTTCGCTCGTTTATGATAATCTATTTTATAATGGTAATATCGACAAAATTTTTATTAACGGTTAGATTGGCATTTTTAAGTAGATAATATTTATTGTACAGCAAAACTAGAATTTTGAATCAATTCATGGCGGCGTTTTCAGAGGCTTAGAGAAAAAGGTCAGAGAACAACCCAATTTGAGTTATAAAATACCTTGAACCCAATTGCTAAAAGCGCGCCAGCTAAAAGCTAATAGCTAATTAATTGATTCTGGGATGCCAACAGGAGACAAACCAGCGATCGCGCGAAGATTTTGGCAACGAACTAGTTCGATAAAATCCAAATGGGAACGCTTTTCAATCTTTGCCACAGCCTCAATTGCAGACAAAAGATGTGAGGCTGCTTGTTTTTGGTTGTAGCCGCGCCGCTGTGCGACAGAGATAGCAGCCTCGTCAGCATTTAACTCGAACTGAGAACTGCGGTAAGTGCGCCAGATGCGAGAGAGTGCGATCGCACTCAATCCACCTGCTACTATAGTACCCACCACGTCAGCTTGAATCATTTCGACTGTCCCGCCTAAAATTCCAGCTAGGACGACACCTTGGTAGATATCTGGTTTAAACCACTTCACAGATATCAGCCAGCTAACCGTTCGCAACAGCAGTAAGTCGCGCTGCGGTTGAGACAGGCGACTCCACAATTCAAAATTAATCAAAATTCTTCTTTGGGGCTGCCAAGGCAAGGGAAAAGTAGAATCAATCACTTTATTGTGATCGGGCTTACTGACAATTTTAGTCATCATCCGACCAGAAGCGGGCATGAGATCTAAGAGGCGACGAATTTCAGTGGTAGGCTCCATCGATTCTAAATTTCGATTTTGGGATTGGGGGTAAAACTTAAGGTCTAAAAACGACACGACACTATTAAATTACTAGAATAAGTAAAGAAAGTCATAATTTATTTAGGATCGGAGACAACAGAGCAATTTTAGCTTTTTGATGCTGTCTACTGTCCAAGTAATCATAGGCAGATTAAAAGAGGAATTTTCCTGCATGGACGCTTTTGCTCCCACACCTCCACAATGGACTAAACAGGCAATTCACGCCCATGAGTTTTTTTGTCCCCGTTGCCATTCTACTAGTCGGGAAGCCCAACAAGTTTGGCTAAATCGGCGATCGCCTGTGTTGATGGAAAACCACCGTCGCAAATGGCAGGAGTTTTACGAGTGTAACTGTGGTTGTGTATGGTGGGCATGGAGTAGCGATCGCCCTCCATCTGATATAGTCGAGCGCGATCGTAATCTCAGTTAGGGATCTTGAGTGGCTAGTGACTGGTGACTAGTGACTAGAGAAGAGAGCAGAGGAGGCAAAGGGAGGCAAAGGGAGGCAAAGGGAGGAAAAAACTCCCCCTGCTCCTCCTGCTCCCCACAGCGATTGCCTGCTTTCTTCTAGCCACTGGTTCCACTGGTTCCACTAGTCACTAGGAAGAGATTTTCTTTGCCTGTGCTTGCACCTTATTCACTACTTCTTTAGGCAGGGGTACGTATCCCAATTCTGAACTGAATTTTTGTCCATCTGTCAATGCCCAGTTAATCACGTTTTCGAGGGCTTGGGCTTTGTTTTGGTCTTGATATTTGTTATAAGCCATGATCCAAGTGTAAGTGACAATGGGGTAAGACTCCTTGCCCTCTGGATCAGTAATAAAAGCAACTAAATTACTGGGCAATTCTACTGATTCTAGAGTTTTAGCCGCTGACTGTGGGGTTGGCGCAACATAGTTACCAGATTTATTTTCCAAAGTAGCTATGTTTAGTTGATTCTGTGCTGCGTATCCATACTCTAAGTAGCCTATAGCTCCTTGAGTTTGTTGGATTTGAGCAGTAATACCTTCATTGCCCTTTGCTCCAACTCCCGTAACCCAATCTACAGTTTTACCCGAACCTACTTTGCTTTTCCATTGTGGGCTGATGGCGCTCAGATGTTGCGTGAAGACACTTGTAGTACCACTTCCATCCGAGCGGTGTACAACTGTGATGGGTGAATTAGGCAGATTTACACCAGGATTGGCTTTAACAATTCTGGCATCATTCCAAGTTTTGATATTACCCAGAAAGATATCGCTGTAGACTGCGCGTGGTAGCTTCAAGCCAGATTGCACATTGGGTATATTGTAAGCTATGACAACGCTACCTGCTGTCATGGGAAGCAAAACTACTCCCTGTTTCACCTTGGCAATTTCTTCCGGCTTCATGGCTGTGTCGCTGGCTCCGAAGTCCACTGTTCCCTTAGTGAACTGTTCTACTCCAGCACCGCTACCAACTGATTGATAACTAACTCGAACATTAGGATTTTGCTTATTGTACTCTGAAAACCAGCGCTGATACAAAGGAGCAGGAAAACTAGCCCCAGCACCAGTCAAAGAGACATTACCACCGCCTCCAGCAGCTACAGGGGAAGCAGCTGTTCCTCCTGTTGCTGGGGGAGCTTGAGTAGTAGTAGATTGGGGTTGGCAAGCAGCAATACTAAAGGAAATAGCGGCTAAGGGGATAAGAAAAGAGCGTCGCGGTAGGCGAATTTGAGCAAACATAGGAATTTTAAGTTCCAAATAGTCATGAATTGCCTAATTTATCGTAGAAACAGCAGTTTAAGAAGAAATAAATATTTAATTATTAAAAGGTTAAGTAATTAATTTTACAGAAATTTTATTGGTCATGGTAGGTCGTAGAGACGAGCGCAGTGCTACGTCTTTCCTAGTGATTGGTAATTGGTAATTGGTGAAGAGTGAAGAGTGATTGGTGTTGAACATAGACGCTTAGGAACCTGCTTTGGCGCTTGACAAATGACAAACGAAAAAAATGCAACGCGGGGCGCATTAAGTTCATTCAGTTTTTTAAAGTTCCCAATTTCTTAGTCAAAGTAGAACCAGTATGCCCTGAAACAACCCACAATACAGCTCTAGCTCCATCTCGAATTGATTTTTCGATTGATTCAGGCGACGATCGCTCAGATGGTACGGAAACAGGCGTAAAATCAATTCCTCGGCTACCCAAAACAATCTGTCCAATCACAGAGGCGCGGCGCATATGGTAGTCAGACGTAATCAAATACAGCTTTTTGATCCCACAAGCTTGAAATTTATCAACTAATGTGGTAAAATTGGTAACAGTATCCACTGCTCGATAGTCTAAGTGTAGACGGCTGCTATCAACCCCAGCTTTGGTAAATATTTTTAATGCATAACCTTTTGGGCTACCTCCAGTAATCCAGATCTGTAAATCTGGGTGCTGACGCGCAAAATCTGCCGCAAACTTCTCCCGCTGCTCTGCTCCGCCTAATACGAGAATTGCCTGCGGTTGTTCTAACTGGCTCTTAATTTCCATGTATCCCCACCAAAGCAAAACCGTTAGAAACAGCATTATACAAGGCAAAGGCAGGGCTTTACGTCGCTTCTTTGATGATCGATAACGTCGCTTGCTCAGAAGGTAAAAATCGTTTGGCGCAACAACACGATTATCTAGATTAGCAGGCAAAAGTAAAAAGCGCGATCGCATCCTCGGATATAGATCACAGTTAATTCGTAATTCTTAATCCCTCTTTCCCCTCTCCCCCTGCTCCTCCAATGGATAATCTTAGCGCGCAGGGTGGTAATTTATTAACGGGACTGGCGCGACCTAGCGCTTAGGAGGCGTTAATCGCATACCTATTTACAAAACTTTTGGCTTTTAGAAACATAAATTACCCCAAAATTACCCCAAAACGTTAATTTCCGAGATTAGTTGCTTAGTTGGTAGGGCGGTAACTAAAACCTTTTACTTAGGTATTGAGCAAAGTTATAAGAATGGCAAAAGTCATTCCATTTTCAGCAAAGAATCCTAAGCCAGCTTAACTTGATAATGCTGCCGAATCGCTCTAAGAGTTCTGGTACAGTTGCCAGAAATGGTGAAGGGCTTGATTTACCTTTCTCTAAATGAGTGAAACGGTATTACCACTGCTGCCAATTCGCTGGGATTGGAGCAGAAGTGAAACCCACAGTAGTATTAGATACGAAGCAGCATAAAATATAAAGCCCCAACTCTTACCAGTTGGGGCTATTTAATCTCTTAAAGAGGCATTAGCTCAATTATTCAAGCATTGCCTTTCTTTTGGTATATTCTTCCTGGTTAATTAAACCTCTCTCTAAAGCAGTTTTCAAGCTATAAAGCTTCTCAAAATTACTGATACGCTTGTTCAACTTAGCTTGAGTGACTTCAAATTCTTCCTCATCAATAACGCCTAAGTCTTTAAGTTCTTTAAGTTTTTGAACTCCAGTTTGAACTTGCTTTTTAATATCGAGCAATTCTTGTGCTTTCAATTGGTCAGCCTGCTTAGCCTTAATTTCTTTAATTGCTGCTAGAATTTGTTCTCGTTCATAATCGAGGTCTTTGATAGGATGAAATAAAAGCATGAGAGATTCCCGATTGACGGGTTCAACTCTACGCATGTCAGCAACTGCTTGACCTAGTAAACTATAATTCTTTTCGAGCTTAAGATTGATTTCTTTTAACTTGATTTCTAAATTTGAAATCTCTTCATTTCTTTTAGATTCAGCTGAGCTTTGTGTTGATTCGCTCAATCGTTCGTTAATTACGCGCCCTAAATTACTGATAAAGCTAGCCATGATTCTTCACTCCTGTTTTCTTGTTTGAATCGAATGTAAAATTAAGTTTATAGAGATTTTAGAATTTTTTGCTTTTCTAGCTTGAATTCTTCTTCAGAAATCTCATTCGCTACAAATTTTTCCTTCAGCTGCTTTAATAGCTGTACCGCTTCTTGATTTGTTTCAGCACCAGAATAGCGAGTGATAGGATGTTGATTCAGGATAAGCTCGTGCAGGGAGTTGAGATTGAAAAAGTTTTTTACTGCTGATAGCTAAACTGGAATGATCGCAGCTTCATCTAATTATCAACTGGCGTTACGCATTAACTCAAAAAAGTGCGTGAATATCTGTAATTACCCTTAATTGACCAAAATTACCTATAAAAACCTTATTAAACGTCTGTAATTATACGCCTAGTAAATCTAGCGATGGCATCTGGCGTATCTGTTCTGATGCTCGAACCATAGAATATTAGAGCCTCAAATATGCGATCGCACAGGCTATTTTTGATTGCCCGTCTATTATGTGGCGGAGTGTAGCGTTGCATGGGACGGGGCAAGAAGAGTACACAACCAAAGCCGAGTAAAAGTGCAGCAGAGTTGGGTTTTGATGAGAAAAGGCGATCGCTCTTGCGGATTTAGTAGATTGCATGGTAGTGTTGCCAGGGAATTTATTCTACAACACCGCGATTCCCGCTTGTCTCTGGTTTTTAGCACCCAATAAGAAACACAGCAAGTTCCGAGATCACAGCAAAGAAACGCTATTTATCGATGCGCGGAAGATGGGAGTGCTGATCGCTTCCCTGACTGTGTACCTCTAGATACCAACGACCCCACCTACACCCTAGACAAAGGACAACCTGGCGACCTTTGCCCACCCTGCGCGAAGCAACAACTGAGCAATCTTGGACACTGGCAAGGACACAGTAAGCAAACCTTTCCTGAAGAACTACTGCCACTGCGCCTATTTAAATGCCGAATGTGGCTTTGGTTAGTTGTGCCAGGGCTTTATGACATACAACCGACCACGCTAGCACTTGATACCACTGGCGGGAAATGAACAGAAGTACTAGTGGGAACGGGACTGGCGCGATTCGAACGCGCGACCTAGCGCTTCAGATTTGTGTGAGTTTCCCCACTCTCTGGACTATACCTTCACCTTAGACTTGAAGCCCGTAGGTGGTAGCCTACTAGTCTCTACACCTTCCGAATAACTGTTAGCTATCAGCTATTTTCGGCTTGGCTCGGTATTCCCGTGAAGTATAGACATTACCATCACTAGAAGTTTGATAATGGTCTGCACACCTTTTAGGGTTCACCGACTTTGACTACATTCATTCATAAAGTTTCCTCTATGATGCCCGAGAGTTCAGGAGGCGCTCGCTCTATCCATCTGAGCTACAGCCCCAATCATAAAGAGATCATAGCAGTTTAAGCTACCTAAACATAGATCATAGTATTTTGAACCCGTTAAAAGTTTTCAACCCCCAGGTTTCCCTAGCCCCTAGCTTCTTTTGAACACCAAGGTTCATCCCAAGGACTACCGCCTACTTCCAAGCCACATAAAGAACTTGTTGCTGCTAAGATAAGTTTTGATCCCGCACGGCGGCGCAATTCCAAACTCAGCTGTCCCTGCATTGTATCTTTACAACAAAATATTAAACCGTCTTGCGTCGGCGCACGTAGAGGAGTACCAGGCAAATCAGTTGTCCCAATTAGCGAAATTTCATACTCAGAATTTCTCGCTTGCATCTGCCATCTACCCCAAGGCTGAATATTCCACTCTACTTCTGAATTCCAGGGTACGAACTGATAAAATTTACCTCGGTAGTGCAAGCCAACCATCGCCACAGATTCCATCCACCACAGCACTCCCCGTCTACCACCCCCAGCTGTTAAAGCCAAGTCCGATTCATCGTCGAAGCTGTTGCAGTTAAGCCAAAACCATTTTTGGGGAAAAGCACCGCCCCAATTTTTCTCCCCATAAGCTGGAGCTGAGGTAAATTCGTAACGTTTGCCATTCCAGTCAATCCAACCAGATGCCAAACCGTGTGCCATCAAAATCTGCCATCCTGGCTCAAAAATTTGCAAAGATGACAACCACCCAGCGGTAGATTGTTGTGGCTTGCCTCGATCCCCCCATCCATATATAGGCTTGATTTCGTATTGCCAACGACAATAGCGATCGCTACTCGGATCGCGGATTATGCCTTGATTCCAAGTCGCGGTTGCTTGATAACCCTGTTGTATATGACGGTCAAACTCGTCGGGTAAGAGCAATATCGGTTGAGTGCTTAAATCAGTTTTACCCCAGTGTCCCAATTCTAACCGCAACGGGCTAGCCCAGAATCGCTTCACATCTGGATAAGTCCGCCAGAGATATTCATCAAAAGGTCCTAAAATTTGGGCTGCACCGCCGCTGTGCATTTTACCACCAATTGGATCTTCTATGGAGTACATGAACGCAAAAGTGGTACTATTTTGCGGCAAAGTAACACGATAATACCAGCCTTCAAAAAAGCGGCGACTACTACCATCCCAGTGGTAGCCACTATGCGGAGTTTGGGTTGATTGCAGCAAATTTATGGGAATACTAACCATGCGGACTCAATTTTGCTAATCCTTTTCCAGTATGAGCGATCGCTGTCTAAGGAGGAGATCTAAAAAAAAAGGGCAGACCGTCAAAATAGATAACCGTTCGACTGAGCGCGCTCTTGCGAAGCCCTTGTCGCACAGCAGATCCGCCTTTTGCACGTCTGCCATTTTTTTATGTCCTTGTACTTACCTCAACGCTAGATCATCAGCAAGCCAAATGAACAACATTGAACGCTACTTTGAAATCCTTGGGCTAAAACCCGATGCATCGCTGGGTGAAATTAAGCAGGCTTACAGAGACTTAGCTTTAGTGTGGCATCCAGATCGTTTCCCTGATGCTCCTCATCTCAAGCAAAAGGCAGAGGAGCAAATCAAAAAAATTAATGAAGCTTACCAACATTTAAAGACTTATCAACCTAGTTCTGTCAATCATGCTCCAGGGACTTGGACAGCAACAGGAACTAACCCCACCTATCGGTTTGATGCCGAAACCTACTACAACCAGGGCATGGAGAATGCTAGAAGAGGTAAATACAAGGAAGCGATCGAAGACTTTACCCAGGCACTTCGTCTCAACCCTAACCACATCAAAGCATACAAGTACCGAGGGCTTGCCTGCTCCAAACTTGGATATCAGCATAGAGCCGCCGCAGATACTAATAAAGCCGCACAACTAGAGCGCAAACAAAAAAAGACACAAACATCTACATCTGCATCGCCACAATCAAATCCCTGGAAATTTGTTCGTACTCTCACAGGTCATGATAACTGGGTTTTTTCTATTGCTATTAGTCCTGATGGACAAACTCTGGTCAGTGGCAGTGCAGACAGAACGATCAAGATTTGGCATCTGCCTACAGGAATATTATTAAAAACCCTAGTCGGACATTCAGAATGGGTGCGGTCTGTTGCCATCAGTCCTGATGGAAAGATGATTGTAAGTGGCAGCGACGACTATCATATTAAGATTTGGGAGCTAGCGACAGGGAAATTACTTCATACTCTAATTGGACACTCAGCCTCAGTGTGGTCAATTGCCATTAGCCCCGATGGTGGCAAGATTGTTAGCAGCGGTCAAGACAAGAATATCAAGATCTGGAACTTAAAAACTGGGGAAAGATTGCCCACTCGCATCGGGCATTCTGAAGGAGTTTATTCGGTAGCGATTAGCCCTGATGGGCAAATTCTAGCTAGTGGTAGCTGTGACAAGACGATCAAGATTTGGCATCTTGGCATGGATCAGCTGCTACACGTCCTGAAAGGGCATTCAAGTTGGGTTAATTCTGTCGCCTTTAGTCCAGATGGGCAGCACATCGCCAGTGCTAGTTATGACAAAACAATTAAGCTATGGCGGCTAGGTACTGGTAAGCCGTCAAATACTCTCACATGGAATCACAGTCATGTTGGTTTTGTTGTCTTTGGTGCTGATGGTCAAACTTTGGCTAGCAGAGGAGACAATATGATTAAGCTGTGGCAGCCCAGTAGTGGAAAACTGTTATCTTCTCTCAACGGTCATGCTGACTGGGTTAATTCTGTCGCCTTTAGTCATCAAGGTAATACCCTGGCTAGTTGTAGTCGAGATATGACTATTAGAGTTTGGCAGTGTGATTAAGACAAAGTATTGCTATATCTTAGTAGTAAGCTATTTAACATTTAACTTGCTTATAGTTTTTTTAGTTTTATATAAGTTTTTCATTTTTGACTTTTGAATTTATTAGTGATTGTCACCGCTTGTGGGCTGATTGGTAAAAATTTTTGGGAATACTAAATATACAAATATACAGTCTTGCGTTGACTCTCATCGTTGTTGAAGATGAGCGATCGCAATTCATCTTATTCTCAAAAGTCCTGCAACCGAGATGAAGATTCTTGAAAATTACTACGAAGTTCTTGGGCTGAAACCAGGTGCATCTCTGGGTGAAGTTAAGCAGGCTTACAGAAACTTAGCTTTTGTGTGGCATCCTGATCGTTTTCCTAACGATCCTCACCAGAAAGCAATAGCCGAGTCAGAATTCAAAAAAATCAGTGAAGCTTATCAAACGCTGAAGCCTTATCTATGCAATTCTCCCGCTCAAACTTGTGGCGATCCTCCTGCGAATTACTCCACATATCGGTTCGATGCTCAAAGTTACTACAAACGGGGAATGGAGAATGCTAAAAGAGGTAAATATCAAGAAGCAATTGAGGACTTTACCCAAGCAATTCGTCTTAATGCAGAATATATCGAAGCATACAAGTATCGAGGAATAGCCTGCTCAAAATTGGGATATGAACATAGAGCAGCTTCCGATGCAAATAAAGTAGCACAGCTAGAACGGAAACAAAAAACACCACCTTCACCACCACCGCCACCACCAAAATCACCTTCACCACCACCAAAATCCTCTTGGAAATGTATTCATACTCTCAAGGGTCACACCAGCTGGGTTTTTTCTGTAGCGATTAGTGCTGATGGACAAACTTTAGTTAGTGGCAGTACAGATAAAACGATCAAAGTTTGGCATCTGCCCACAGGTAGATTATTAAACACCCTTACGGGACATTTAGAATCGGTACGGTCAACTGCCATTAGTCCAGATGGGCAATTAATTGTCAGTGGCAGCGACGACCATAGTGTTAAAATTTGGCATCTAGCAACAGGAAAACTACTCCATACCCTAGAGGGACACTCAGCCTCGGTGTGGTCAACTGCCATCAGCCCCGATGGAAAAATCCTTGCTAGCGGCAGTTGTGATAAAACGATTAAGATTTGGAACTTGAAGACAGGGCAACGGCTGAATACTAATATGGAGTATTGCGATTGGGTTTATTCTCTGGCTTTTAGTCCAGACGGACAAACTTTAGCCACTGGTAGTAACGATAAAACAATTAAGCTGTGGCACACCGCTAGTGGTCAGCTAATTCACACCCTCAGCAAGCATTTAGGCGAGGTTAATTCCGTTGCCTTTAGTCCAGACGGGCAAACTTTAGCTACTGGTAGTAACGATAAAACAATTAAGCTGTGGCACACCGCTAGTGGTCAGCTAATTCACACCCTCAGCAAGCATTTAGGCGAGGTTAATTCCGTTGCCTTTAGTCCAGACGGGCAAACTTTAGCTACTGGTAGTAACGATAAAACAATTAAGCTGTGGCACACCGCTAGTAGTGAACTAATTCGCACCCTCAGTTGGCATTCATCTGGGGTTAATTCCATTACCTTTAGCAATCAAAGTCATACTTTTGCTAGTTGTAGTCGGGATATGACTATTAAAATTTGGCAGCGCGATTAATATGCCACCCATGCCCATCAAATCTGGTAATGGTGGACATGGGTGGCATAATACTTGAAACAAGAGTAAGTATTACTTTTACCCTTACAAACAGCCAGCTTTCAGCCAATATTTAACGACTGAAAGCTTACCTTAAATATATTAATTTTTGCTTTCCCATCTTTTTAGGAAAGTTCAGCATAAAATTGTTAGCTTTGGCATAATTCTATTTATTAAAATAACTATCTGATGAGTCACATTCTCTAGACCAGCAGCGTTCTAGCAGTTCGATTCTATATGCAACTTCAAACTGGCGAGGATTAAGTATGAGCCTCTTTTTGGAACTAAACACAGGCTGTTGGAGAAATTGCCATAGAGGAAAGTTAGACAGGTTAGTTTGTAAATTCATAAGATAAAGATTCTCAAGAGTGAACACAGCAATATTGGCAGCCTGGATTAGTTGTACTCTCCAAAATGCTAGTTTTAACTTTGCCACAAGCAACAACAAATTTTCCCCGTGAAGATTACTGAATAATTAAAAGCTGTTTTGCCAAAGTCATCTGTATTTTTGCGGTTGCCTTGCGACGCAAAAGGGTATCTAATGAGAAAAAATAAAACCACCTTACACTAAGATGCAAGGTGGTTTGAGAATTTAATTATTAATGGAGCTTACGGGAATCGAACCCGTGTCCAAATTGGGTATTGACCCCCCACTCATTCACAGGTTTAGCCTATCTAATCCTCAAGGCGGGAACCGTTCTTTATCCCGAACGTAGGATGCTCTGATTAAATCTTAGCTAGCAAGCCAACCAGAGAAAACTTACTAGTGCATCCGTTGGGGTTGGTCTGTAGCTTTTAACGGAGTCAAACTACAGACAAGCGTACCTGTTAGAGGTTTTTAGGCAAGGACTGCCTGACGCTTAAAGGATACGATGTTGTTCGCATTTACTTTTTTTTTGAGCCTAGTATTTACGAGAGACGACTCACTCTCGACCTGTATCATAGAGCAGCTTTCGCCAACCTGTCGAAACCTTTAAAGCCCCGTGCTGTTCTTTTTCTATTATAGTTAAAAAAAATGAAATGTGTGTTAAAGCAACACTAGAGTATTGCTAAAAACCATATAACTAATTCTCAGGCTGAGGCTGGGAACTAATATAGGGAGTCTTTGACTCCCTGGACAAAAAACCCCCGACAATTGCCAGGGGAGAATTGAGCAGGAAAGAAGGTGGATTTTAGATTTTTAGACCTTTCAATTTAATCCTTAATCTAAAATTTGGGCATTAGCTGAACCATTCGGGAACGGCTTCTTCCTTAGTATTGGTATTGCGTGATGGAGTTTCACGGGTAAACTTCATCTGAATTGAGCGCGTTTGCTCACCGTCTGCTGCCACTGCCATAATTGGATAGTCAATCAAACCATCTTGGAATGACATTTGGAAGCGGAAAGTGCCATCTGGATTGAGCTGAATCGGACGACCACCAATGGTAACAGTTGCATCCGGCTCGGTTGCACCATAAACAATTAGCTCAGCATCAGCAATTAACCAGAATTGACGCGGACGGATGGGTGGAGCAGAGGCAGAGAAGCCTGCACCAGACATGGTTAAACCAGATACAGTTGGTACTGCCCACATACCCACACCAGAGGGGAAGACGTAGGAACTGATAGCTTGTTCAGCCAGGGACATTGCTTGCATTGAGCCTGCTACGTGCTGCATCGAGCCATATAGTGAACCTGCAATCCTTTGAGCTTCGGCAGTTTGAGCCATGCCAAAAATCTCGTCGTAGAGGGGGTTCCCGTTGCTGCTATATGCACCTGTAGCAGCAGCACCAACGGCTGTTGCCATGCGCTTAGCTGGCGGTACAAGTTCAAATACAGTCTTGCTGCGCAGGTCTTCCTCAAAGTTAACTGTGACGAAGTTGTCTTCAATCCAGTCACTGGGATAGACCGGAGGAACGCGGACGGGAGCAGAACGAGCTAAGACTAGCCATCGACCATCAACGCAGCGGTAGCCGATATCGACGACATAATCGCGATCGCTTACTGGGATGGGCAGATACCATTCCCTAGCCAACTCATCACTTGGGTATTCCTGAATACTGTGAGGATTTTGGTACTCTATGTTGATATCAGTAACGTCGTAAATCCGCAAAGCTAACTGTTGTCCGCCTTGCCTACGCAGTTCTTCTTTATGCTCGTTGGGAACATCCCAGTATGTATAAGCCCATTGCGGATCACGGGGCATTAGTACAATGCGGCTTTCACCATAGCCAGATGGGAGGTCAGCTAGACCTTCATCAACGTCAGCTAAGGAACCTCCGGTACGGTCTTCTTGACCGAGTTCAAATTTTGCTGCTTCCACTGTTTCTTGTGCCTCCAGTGTACTAGATGGAATAACAGATACTTTGCTTTGCTGAATTTGTTGAATTGCCGCCAGCAGTTGCGACTTACGCATTCGGCTATAGCGAGAGATGCCATATTCACTGGCAACTCGCCGTAGCTGCCGCAATGTCATCTCTTCTAGAGGTGGGCGTTCTTTTGCCATGAATTTGGACTTCCTTCGTTTGAACGGTGAATCATTTTGCTTGAGGGAGACAAACAGCAGAACGGTTTGTAACAAACCTATGACTACGAGTTTTGCCGCCTTTTTGCTTAACCTTCGGGGTTGTCTAGTTTTCCGTTCTGGTGTTCAACCTACTTTGGCAGTTGCTTTGCTTTACTGGTGTCGCTCTAGCTCCCAACTATGCAAAAAACAGCATTTTTTTGGGATCGCAGAAAACACTTTGTTAATAAATATTTAGCAGAAAACTTCAAGGAAGGGATCAAGGTGTAACCCATCATTTTGCCCACTCCACGAAGTTATCAGCCCTTTCGGGATCGTTATGTCATGATATTATGACTTTTAGGCAAAACAAAACCGATTTAACGCTCAATATATCAAATTATCATGACATTGTGACTCACACATACCCCTAACAGAATTTCCCCATCCACTAACTTATTAGCTCCTAAAAAGCGTAATTTTTTATTAAATTTACTATTTTATAAAAATATGTAAAATATAATACAGAAAATTCTGTAGCTATTTAGTTTAAATTTCTACTTTCTGTCGTCTGATAGATATCCTATAGAGACAGAAGTAGGAATATATACCATAGGCTAAGTAAGCCGTAGTAAGCCGTTAGTTTTAGTCAAAATTTTAAGGAATTAAGCTTTAAAGGCGAAGCAGATGAAATTTAAAGATCGCGCTATTAGTTACAAATCCCATTCACCTCACCTAGAATTAACTGGGTGTGAAATAGGTGATAAATATCGTGGTACGAATTGTAGACAAAAGTACCCAAGACATATTCGGGCAACTTTGCCAAGAATTGCCTTAAAGAATGGTGAAGTTGGTTGTTGTACTGGCGCATCCGAAGACGTAGAAGCAATGCTACAAAAACACGCCAAAACAGCTATTTCTAATGAAGCTGCATTAACTCAAAGCAGCCGTCAGCAAGTCTTAGAAAAATTACATAATATTCATCTTAATAATATGCGCCGCAATCTAGAATATCGGCTACAAGTGGCGCGGGAAAAAGGCGACGTTCATCTGATCCGCTTGCTAGAAGCTGAGTTTGAACAAATTGCTTAATTATAAATACGCGATCGCTCACTGAAGTTGATGTGCATTTAAGTTGTACCAATTTTGAGGCTTTATAGTGGGTTGCGGCTGTGCCTAACACACCCTACACTAATGTAAAGGGAACGACGATTAGGTTATTGGTATTACCAATAGAACAAAAACGGGCAGCTAAATGCTACCCGTTTAATTAGTTAAATATCGTCGGTTCGAAAATTAAAAGCTAAAAGCTAAAGTCAAAGAAATCTTAAGCCTTTAAACTGATACAGTCTTCTTAGTTACGGCGTTCAATTCGCCTTTAGCATACTTAGCAGCAAACTCATCAAGCGTTACTTGCTTGATCTTGGTTCCGTTACCAGCTGCACCAAACTGTTGATAGCGATCAGCACAAACCTTCTGCATATACTTAATCGAAGGCTTGAGGAAGTGACGGGGATCAAACTCCTTGGGATTAGCGGCTAAAGCTTCCCGTACCGCAGCGGTGATCGCTAGACGGTTATCGGTGTCGATATTCACTTTACGCACACCGCTCTTAATTCCTTTTTGGATTTCTTCAACAGGTACACCGTAGGTTTCAGGAATTTGACCGCCGTACTGGTTAATCAACGCCAGCAGATCTTCTGGTACGGAAGAAGAACCATGCATTACCAAGTGAGTATTTGGCAGACGACGGTGAATTTCTTCAATGCGGCTGATTGCTAGAATTTCCCCAGTCGGCTTGCGGGTAAACTTGTAAGCGCCGTGACTAGTGCCAATAGCAACTGCTAAAGCATCTACTTGGGTTTGCTCTACAAAGTCAACAGCTTGATCTGGGTCTGTTAGTAACTGATCGTGGGAGAGAACGCCTTCTGCACCGTGACCGTCTTCTGCTTCACCCATTCCAGTTTCTAGAGAACCCAAGCAACCAAGTTCACCTTCAACGCTGACACCAACAGCATGAGCTACTTTCACCACTTCGCGGGTGGTATCAACGTTGTACTCGTAGCTAGCTGGGGTTTTAGCATCTGATTCGAGTGAACCATCCATCATTACGCTGGTGAAGCCATGACGAATTGCCGAGTAGCAGGTGGCGGGGCTGTTGCCATGATCTTGGTGCATGGCAATGGGAATATGAGGATAGGTTTCCACTGCTGCCAAAATCAGATGGCGCAGGAAATATTCGCCTGCATAGGAGCGAGCGCCCCTCGAAGCTTGCAAAATCACAGGGCTATCTGTTTCATGGGCAGCCTTCATGATGGCTTGAATCTGCTCCATGTTGTTGACGTTGTAAGCTGGGATGCCGTAACCATTTTCAGCCGCGTGATCTAACATCAGCCGCATCGGTACGAGCGCCATAAAATGTCCTCCTAATCTTGTTGTCAGCCGTTGTTCTAGTCAATTTCAATTCTTAGAATAATCTTAAGATACTTTTCGGCTTATAGGAAATTATATCTACAGATTCGATGCGATCGTTACAGAATTTTTGAAAAAGCTAACTAGGGGCTTTGGCTGGGGGCTGGGGACTAGAAGAGAGCAGGGGGAACTTGCTCTTCACTCGCGTTGTGGGGATTGGGGGCAAGGGGGAGCAATTATCAATAAACAATAAACAATAAACAATCAACAATTGATAATTGATAACTGATAATTGTTTCCCTTTTCCCTTTAGTTCCTCTAGCCCCTAGCCTCTTCATTTATGGGTCGCCTGGGATTCGAACCCAGAACTATTCGGTTATCACCCCTTTTTTGTATTGCTAATTTAGCCGTGTAGTATTGCGATCGTCTCCTATGACTCATCCAGACCCAGGGTAAGAGCATCTCAATCAGGCTTGACAAAAGGAATCAGAAGAATATAATGTATTGTCAATGAAACAACAACTGAGCACCTGAGTCATATAATTGTTATCCATAGCAGTGCGTTTCATTTATTGTCTCAAACTACGTTTATAAGTCTGTTCGCGGTTAAGGGCATTGAGAGCGATGCGTCGTAGGAGAGCAAAATTACGAGGACTGTGGAAAGAGCGAATGCGGCAAGCATCTTCAGCAAACGTACAATCAACAGTCCAATGAGCCTCGTTTTCAATTCCCCAATGTTTTCGGATCGCCCCGCCCAAAAGTTGAGCATTACTGTGTAAAGAAGTCAGATAAAATTGAACTTCACCAGTAGTCTTGTTCCAGAGATGACGTACTCGGATGACCATAACGATGCTTTGAAGTCCAGCCCAAAGTCGCGGTTGGTAAAGATCGCCGATGACACAAACAGGTACAGACCAAACTTGACGGATTTGTGTGCGATGATGTCCTTTTTCGATGCGTTGCTCATAACTGACATCAAGTCCTTGAAAATCCTCTGCTTGAGCTTTCTCAAACCACTCCTTGACCTGATTGTATAGAGTTGGGTGATTAGCCTTGAGTGCCAGAACATAATCCGCTTTCCGATCTATAATCTTTTTAGCAATATCAGTTTGTGTTCCGATTGCATCAATGGTGATGATAGCTCCTGTAATATCGAGCAACTCCAATAGTGCGGGAATGGCAGTAATTTCGTTGGATTTATCTTCTACTTTCATTTGTGCCAAAACCAGACGTTGTTCACTTGCCCAGGCACTAATGACATGGAGTGCTGATTTACCTTGATTTCTATCATAGGAGCCTCTAATTGTCTTACCATCTATGGAAATAATCTCTCCTCCCATTTTCGTGACTTGGGTTTCTACCCAACTGAGAAAGCATCGATTCAATGCTTCTGGGTCGATGAACTCGAATACCCAGCGGAAGGTGTCATCCGATGGAATGCCGTTTGGTAATGCCAAAAACTCTTTTAACCAAGTTTGCTTGCTGATGGCATAATTCTCAATGTCCTCCCATCCCTGCGCCCCCGCGATGACTGCCACAATTGCAATTACTAAGATGTCTGTGATCTGATGTTTTTTAGTTCGCTCTACTCTAGGATCTTTGATCTGAGCAAAATGCTCAACTAGACTTTGCTGAATACTGCCAATGTCTACTATTTCTTTTAGTTGTCTGTGACCACGAAAATTTTTCACAGCATCAGCAGATTTAGTTTCAAAACCCTGTGACATCAACCTGGATCCTGGCGATTTTTTGACAACAGCATTGAAGTAATCTCATTGATCTTGCTCTGTCGTCAAGTGCATTTTTCACACTGTCGCTTATGCTTATCTTGTTTATTTTGTCAAGGTTTCATCGTGCCTAATTAGATGAGCTTACCCTGCTAATAATCTCGGCAGGAAAACCCCGCGGTGGTACAAGGGAGCTTTTGTAGTCATCACAGGTAATTGTCTGATTAACTGTCGTTTCTGTCACCCCTACTTAATTTGACAATATCGGGTTGTAAAGTACCTTACTGGCGAGAGGTAAGGTACTTCACACATAGATAATTTGTTTGATATTAAGTTGTGTTCGCACTTGCTACCGCGTTGCATACACTTTATTTTGCTTTAAAAATCCCTACCCAGATAGAGGAGTTAGCTTCTTGAAAATAATTATTTAGTTAATTACTCTGGCGTTCCAGAGTTTTCCGTCTTAAAAAATCTCATTTTTTAGGGTTCCATCGGATTCCCAATATTCAAAGGTCTAATACTAAAAAGTTGCATACAAAGAAAAGCGATCGCCTTCAAAAAAAGTGCGATCGCAACCAAGCATCAAAGCACAAAGCAAGAGGAGAGAACTATGACCACAGCTGCTGATGTTCTTATTGATACCCTTCATAACTGGGGAGTAGAAGTGATCTTTGGATTACCAGGCGATGGCATCAACGGTATTATGGAAACGCTACGCAAGCGCCAGGATCAGATCCGTTTCATCCAAGTGCGTCACGAAGAATCAGCAGCGTTTATGGCTTGTGCCTATGCTAAATACACAGGCAAGCTGGGTGTTTGCCTTGCAACCTCTGGTCCTGGTGGCATTCACTTACTCAATGGTCTTTACGATGCTAAATTAGATGGTCAACCTGTCTTGGCGATCACAGGGCATCATTACCACGACCTGATCAACACCCACTCTCAGCAAGATGTAGACCTGGACAAGGTGTTTATGGATGTTACAGTCTATAATGCGCGGGTAATGGGTTCAACTCATGTTGAGAATTTAGCAAATCTTGCTTGTCGTGCCGCATTGAGCTACAGAGGCGTAGCTCATATCAACTTTCCTTGTGACTTCCAATCTCAAAGTGTTGAGAAAAAAGGCTCGATGCGTAACCTCCCTCACCACACATCGGATGTCTTTGCTCAAAGCGTCCAATTACCCAACGAGGAGGATTTACAACGGGCAGCAGATATTTTGAATGCTGGATCTAAAGTTGCAATTTTAGCAGGTCGCGGGGCGTTGGGAGCAACAGATGAATTGGAGCAAGTAGCTCAGAAACTGGGAGCGCCAATCGTTAAAGCCCTGTTAGGTAAAGCAGCTGTTCCAGATGACAGTCCTTACACTACGGGAACCATTGGTGTAGTTGGTACTAAGCCATCACAGGAAGTGTTTGAGAATTGTGACACTCTCTTAATTGTGGGTAGCTCGATGCCCTACATCGAGTATCTACCTAAACCAGGACAGGCAAGAGGTGTACAAATTGATATCGATCCGTTTCGGTTGGGTTTACGCTATCCGGTTGAAGTGGGAGTGGTGGGAGATAGTCGCCCAAGTTTACAAAAGTTACTACCAATGCTTGAGAGAAATGAAGACCAAAGTTTTTTAGAGCAGGCGCAATCTGGTATGAAAGACTGGCAGCAGACGATGGAGGAGCGTAGCACCAGGCAGGATAAGCCGATGAAGCCGCAAGTGGTGGCGTGGGAATTGGGTAAACGGCTATCCGATACGGCGATCGTCTCAGCTGATTCAGGCACGAACACAGGTTGGTGGGCAAGACAGATCCCAGTCAAACGGGGACAGATGCACTCAGTATCGGGAACGCTGGCTTCAATGGCGTGTGGGCTACCCTATGCTATTGCAGCACAGATTGCCTACCCAGACCGTCAATGTGTCGCTTTTGTTGGTGACGGTGGCTTCTCGATGCTGATGGCAGAGTTTGTTACCTGCGTCAAATATCAGCTTCCTGTTAAGGTTGTGATTGTCAAGAACGGTACGTTGGGTCACATTAAGTGGGAGCAGATGATGAATCTGGGTAATCCAGAATTTGGTTGTGAGCTACAGTCAATTAACTTTGCGGCTTTTGCTTCTGCTTGCGGTGGGGTTGGTTTTACGATTGACGACCCAGCAAACTGCGGTGCGATTCTTGACTGTGCACTTGCCCAACCAGGTCCAGCAATCGTGGAAGCCATAGTCGATCCCTTGGAGCCGCTACTACCGCCAAAACTCCCGCAAGAAGAAGCAGATAAGTTGAAAGAAGCGCTTGAGCGTGGTGAGCCGAACGCTGAGGAACTTGCCGCTAATTTCTCATATGTCTCAAATTTTCGACAAATGGTTTGAATTAGTTTACTGCTCTATTGTGCCTGGGCGTTGCGTAAACGTTGTTATCGCGCCACAGTTTGCTTGGGTATCGCTTTGAACTAGAGATAAATACATGAACTCAACCCTTTTTGTCCCTAGTTCAACACCTTGGTTACAACTAAGTTTCAATACTGATTGTTTGCAAACCAGTTAAGTAACTGGACATAAAAAAACAGCCCACGTCAAACTAGATAACAGTTCGGACCGTCGCGCTCTTGCGAAGCCCATAATGCACAGTAGATCCGACAACACACGGTCTGCTGTTTTTTCCAGTCGTCCTCCTTAGACCGCAGTTGTTGTCACCAGCGATATATACCTGAATCTGAATTTCACCGACGTGGTAAACAGTTAACTGTTTGTAAGTGGATTTGAAAGTATTCTTGAGAAGACGATCGCGCCTAGCAGTCAGAATTTGCATTTGCTCCATCCCTGGCTCAATTCTTGTCAGGCGATTGAATAATTCATTGAAATCCATTTGAGTAACAGGCTGTCCTTATGGAGCGATCGCCCCACAAGAATGCGCTTACTTCTCTTATGATTGTGCCGTCGAAGTGCAATTTATTATATTGTGTCGGCACTGCATACGGTTGCGTGACTGCACACGAGGAAAGTGTTTGACGAACACGGGGCTTGGTTGAAGGCATATTATTCATCCTGCGCTTGCACATTGACTATAATTAGCTCAAGATAAAGTCTTGAGCTAAACCTGAAAAATTTAAATGTGTTAGTCCTGTTTAGAGTGAATGAGTTTTGCCGGAATTTAAACTTTTATTAACAGGTCTTTCGCATTAACCATTTAGCTGCTATTATACTCTTAATCTAAGACTCCCAATTGGAGTTGTTCAATCTTCGTTCGATACAAGCGTTTAAAAGAAATAAGGGAGTGAGCAAGCTGTAACTTTCTTGTTGCTCCCAGACCTTTGACACCTTCCTGGTGCTACTAATCACTTTAAGTCTTTCATTAATTAACTATGTCTTCATTCGAGAGTTCAAAAAAACTTGCAGAACTTCAAGATGAGCCATTGGTGCAAGTTGATTTCCCCTTGGTAGCGGGAGACAGATTCAGTTCCCTGCACACTTACAGCAGTTACTCTGGCTTGAAATCAGAAGAACCTTGGATAGGAGAATGCCCCACAGTCCTGATTAACTCGATTGCTGGCATTTTGCTGCACAACAAGCAAATTGAGACTCACTGCAACTCTAAGCTTCAGCTGCGAGTACCGATTTCTTTTGCTAGCCGTCTCTATGCTCTAGCTGGGAAGAGGTTGAGCGTGGGGCAAGGGTCAATCTGCTTGCAAGCCCCTACCATTAGCCCTCTGCGTCCGAAGCGAAATCTTTACTCACGCTTAGTCGTGTTTCATCTGCGCGATTTCAAAGATGTAGTTCCACCACCAGATCGGTTTTTGGCAACTGCTCATCGTAAGTTAGAGGATCTGGGCGTTCGAGGCGAACTGTCTCTAGCCATGAGTCATGGCAAACTGGTGCGGCGCGTCGTTAAGGTTAAAGAGCGATTTATTGCAGGCTACGCCGTCGAGGTGAAAAGACTTTCTGAAACAGATTCTTTAAAGCTGCAACAGTTTTCAATCGGTGGGAAGTTAAGAATGGGGGCTGGATGGTTTGAATAGGAATATTCTTTTAGCTAAATCCATTACCGAGGAATATAGCCTAGCCGACTTGTGGGCGATGCGACTGCCTGGACATCTGGAACTGGGGGTACTTGCGGCGAAGGAATTGGAAGCGATCGCGCCAACAATTTGTAGAGTTCTCAAACTGGATTGCACTCCCTCTGAACTCGTTACCGCAGTCAAGCTGGCAATCTGGCTCCACGATTGGGGCAAGGTAAACATTGACTTTCTGGCACTAGTCGAGGACAAGTCTAACAAGTACCTGCTGAAGAAATTGGGGATTGATGAACCCCTAACCCCCAAAGCAAAACAGACAATCCGACATGAATTGCTCAGTTGCGTACTAGTGCAGAATCATCCAGTTACAAAATGGCTCCAACCTTACGCTAAACTCTTGCCGTTGGCACTACTGGGGGTATTGGGACATCATCTGAAAGCAGATCACCCTGACTATTTCAACTTAGAAGGAGCCACTTGTCTGAAGCTGTTTACGAAAACAGATGACTTCAAGCAAGTCTTGCAGTTAGGAGTTAATTATTTTGAATTAAGTGAAAACCTTCCAACACTGCCCACTAAATACAAAGCAGAAACTTTGCAACAGCAATGTGACAAATTTCGGGATTGGGCAAATGAAGTTGATAGTAAATGCAGGAATGACTTTGACAAACTGCGAAAAATCGCAACGGTCAAAGCACTAACAATGGCGTGTGACTTAGCAGCTTCAGCATTGCTAGAAAAACACCGAGGAAACCGGAATTACACCCAATGGATTCGGGAAGCGCTTGATCAAATGATGACAGCAAAAGACTGTCAGGCTGTGATTGACAGCAAGTTGGATAGTAAAGAATTGCTGGACTTTCAAAAAAATGCAGCTAAATCTAAGGCTAGAGTGCTTATTGTCGTTGCGGGGTGTGGGGCAGGAAAAACTTTGATAGCTTATGCTCGTCTGAAGCATTTAGCCCAGGAGGAAGATTTAAAAGCAAAGCTGTTTTTCTGCTATCCAACTACATCCACTACAACGCAAGGATTCTTGGATTATGGAGTTAACGAAGTTGAGAATTCATTGCTAGTTCACAGCCGGGATTGGGTAGACCGGGAACTCCGAGGATTCAGTGAAATTTATGACGAGGACAAAGATGGAGAAGGTGATCGATTTCAAACCCGTGCTGAAGTATTGCGAATTTGGCACAGCAAGCTGATTTATTGCACTGCTCACACAGTTTTAGGGTTGCTGCAAAATTATCGCAAGGGACTGTATGGATTTCCAGCGATCGCTCAAGGTTTCTTTGTCTTTGACGAAATTCACGCTTACCCTCCTCAACTATTCGGAACACTGCTGGAATTTTTGAAGATTTTCCGCAACGCACCCATCGTGTTAATGACAGCATCACTGCCTCCCTCGCGGCAACAAGCTATTGAAGCAGCATTGGCTGAAAATGATGGGGAGAAGCCAGCCATTATCTATGGTCCTCCTGAAATCGAGAGCCTGAACCGCTATCGGTTACACCCGCATCCAAATGAAGGCGAGGAATTATGGCAAGCTGCGATCGCCGAACTGGAGCGAGGTGGTAAAGTTCTTTGGGTCACAAATGAAGTTTATGATTGTCAAAGACTCTACACGGAAGCTAAAAACCGATTGGCAAGAGCAGGGCTGAAAATTGCCCCTATTTGCTTCCATTCTAGGTTCCGATATCAGAATTCAATTGCTCAGCAAAATCGACTAGTAGAGGCATTTAGAGGTGATGAGCCTGCATTCGCCTTAACTACTCAAATTGCTGAAATGTCGCTAGATATGAGTTGCACCTTATTGATCTCCGCCCTTGCTCCTCTGTGGGCGTTAATTCAACGCTTAGGAAGGCTCAATCGTTGGGTTGAGTTGGTAAAAGGCAAGTATCAACTGAAAACTCGTAGAGTTTGCGATGCCTTAATTTATCCTTGGACAAAACAAACGCCCTATTCTCGTCCAGAAGATATTCGAGGTATAGAAGCGACCCAGCAATTTTTGGAACGATACGCAGGTCAAGAAATCAATCAACAATGTTTAGCACAAGTGATGGCAGAACTGGAAACGGGTCAGATCGAATCAGTCAAGGCGAAGTGGCTCCAGACATGGTTGACTCAGCAGGAAAAACTGATGGAACCAGGGTACACGATTCAAGTAATTCTCGAATCTGACGTTCCTAAAATCTGGGAGGCAGTCAAAGCTAATCCTAGTGTAAAACCTGCTCAAGAGGCACAGAAGTGGGCAGTTTCAGTGCGAATTCCAAAAAACCTTGAGGAGTGGAAGCGTGAAAAACCTTTTAAGTTTTACCGGATTGCTCCTACTCAAGATATTTACTATCACCCAGAAATTGGAGCTTATGAAACCAAGTACCGAGATTTAGTAGATAGCTACGGGCATCATCCATAAAAACTAGCTCAAGAGCTTGAACGCACAAAATATCTAACAGATTACTTTCTTTTCTGTTTAAAAAATGGATATCAGCATTAATCTTTGGGATTTACCTACAGCTTTACATCGAGCGGGACTAGCAGGACTTTACTTTACTCTGTCTCAAATGCACCAGTTAAATGGTGAATTAATTAAATGGACTATGTCTCATACTTCTATTACATTGCAGGGGAATTGTTCAGATAAAGAAGCAATCAATTGGCTTTTAAGCCGCACTTACCTACTAGGTTCTAATGGGTTAATTAAAATTACAGTTTTGGGAGATATAATTGAAGAACAAGTTAATTTTCATCAAGGCGTAACAGGAACATTAATTTTTCATCCTTTAGTAGTAAAGTCAAAAAGAGGGATAGTTATTGAACCTGTTGAAATAGATGAAAAAGTTTTGGAATTTAAGTATAAGGCTCTTGACTATTACCCTCATCAAGACTTAAAATCAATTAAAGCTTTCGATCAAAAAGGAAACTTTAAATCTTCCATCAAGATTACAAGTTGGCTTTATCCTGGTGGCAGTGAATTGCACTTTGCTTTGAGCGGACAAACAAAGCTGGAGGAGCCGCCAGAGGGAGTTATAGCCTTAGCTTTTGCGCCAATCGCCTGTAGTTACTATAAAATTCGTTCGCGGCTAAAGCAGGACAAATACCTGTGGGCGTTGGTAATTCCAGAAGTGGAGAATTTGGAAGCGTTTGCACAAGCAAAACAGCAAGCAGCAGCCCAAACTGTTCGGTTTGATAAATACTACGCTTCTGGGCTGTCAGATGCCTCATTGCGCGACTTAACCCGATTAGCGGCAGGTAAAGCAACGCGATCACTTCCCGTTAAAGCTTGTGAAGTTTGGGCATTCGGTTCTCGCCCTTGGTCAAAACAGCCAGTAATTACAGACAAGCAGCGAGTAGAAATTAACTCAAACCTGAGAAAGCTCTATCTACTTTGCGATCAACACCTCAAAGGAGGAATCAAAGTTGGTAAAAACGGAACATTTGTTTCTGTCTCATTTGGTCGAGAAATTGCTACTGAAAACATGACAAAGGGACAGCATTGGTATGCTAACTTGCATAGAGTTTTATCTTTGTCAAAAGACTCTTTTGAGGTTTTAAGCTACGAAAACAGGTTATTACAAGGAATGAAAGAAGCGACGATTGAAAATGGCTATGTTTCGCCAAATGCAACACGGTTCTGTGATGGAATTTCTTGGATTTATAAAGGGCTTCTCCAGCAAGCGGCATCTATTAGCACATCAGGAAAGCCTAATTACAAGCGAGTTAGGCAAGAATTACAGATATCAATTCGCTCGGTCAGAACTCAAGAGCAATTCGTTCGATGGTTCACAGAATTAGTTAGCAAACCTGCTAATCGCAACAACCCATTTTGGGAAGAAATGGATCTAGGAGAGTTTTACCAATGGGTAGTCGCACATTGGGAAGAATGCTTAAGTTTAACAGCTTTGGCGATTTTGACTTACAAAAATCCTTGGAAAGTGGAACGCACTCGCAATTTGTTGATTCAAAAGGGATGGAAACCTTCATTAAAAAACAGCGAAGAATATAAAGCAAGTGAAGAAGCTGAAGAGGATTTCGAGGAAGAAGAGGATTTTGAGGAAGAAACAGAAGACAAAGCCCAAACAGGCAATATTTCTACAGATATTTAATTTTTCTTAATCTTTGACTTTCTTTTAGGAGAAAAGGAAAATTTTTGAGGTTTAAACATGACTTACCATTTATTCGCAAACTTAATTACATATCAAGGCATTGCTGCTAATAATCGAGGAGAAACTGAGGGCAACCGAACCACATTACCTAAAGTGTTCTGGAACGAACGACTTCATGTTTGTGCATCTGCTGAAGCGATTCGCTGGGCAATTCGTTACTTCTGGCAAACAGAGGGGTTAGAAGTTAATCGAGTCTGGAATGAAACGACCCAAACCAACGAATTTAAAGATTCAAAATTCAATCCAGAAATTTACATTGATGACGATGTTTTGGGTTATATGATTGCTCGTGCTGGGAAGGGTGGTGATGTCAGCAAGCGACGGGGCGCTTTGGAAGTCACTCGTGCTGTTAGTCTTGAGTCTGCTGATAAGATTCAGATAACCTTCAATTCCAAAAGCGGTGACAAGGGCAAGAAGGGGTCAAAAGATGAAAGTGCCGAAAGCACCCGCACCTCAATTTACAGCACTGAAATGATTACCACTCGCTTTCAGTGGGGACTAGCAATTACCCCGCAGCGCTTAGTTGTTCCAGAGCGGGCTATCCATGTTGCCCAAGCGGTAACAAAGTTATCTAACGTTGGTGGCAATCATGCTCGATTTTTGTACGATTTTTCACCCGAATCTGCTATTTTTCGGTGGACTCATCACCCAGTTCCACAGTTTCTCTATTGCTTTAAACAGCCTGGGGCTGATACTCTCACAGCACCACGACTGGTGCAGTTGGTAGAGTGCGAAGAGATCCCCCCTGAAGAGATTTGGATTTTAGGTGGATATGCCTTTACAGAAGAAGCAGAAGCTTTGGCAAAAAAAGGAGCTAAAATCTACCCCAGCCTGCGTAAGGGAATTAAAGCTCTGAGTGCCCAAATCTCTACCGACTTGGGTTTTGCACCTTCCAGGGTAAAGACTGCCAGGTAAGATAGGCTGTCAGCTTCGATCTAACAGAATTCCTACAACTTGATATTTCCTAACCTTTGACACCTATCGGTGATGCTTTGAATTAATTTTGAGGTTCTGTTGTGATTTTTGTGCAAATTTCTGCACCTTTTGCCAGCTTTAAACACTCTTACTCGCGGGAATACGGCGATACATATCCTGTTCCTACTCCAGCAACACTTTACGGTTGCCTGCTCTCTTTGGTGGGGGAAACTGACTTGAAAGTTCACCGAGGGGTAAGGGTGGCGATCGCTCTTTTGTCCGAACCCCAAACAGCAACGGTGTTGAGAACTGTGCGTCGGTTAAAGAGCAAGGATATCAATGCCCGTGATAATTCCAGACCGGACTATCAATCAATACTATGTGGTTTAGAGATTGTGATGGGAATTGATTCTAGCTTTGATGCAGCTAACTTAGAAGAACGAGTGCGTCAGGCAGTGCTACACCCTGAGACTGTCGAGCGGTTTGGAGGTTGGAGCTTGGGCGAAAGCCGAGATTTGATTGATGATGTGAAAATTATACCAAATTTACCTTCAAAAGCAAGGTGGTTGGTTAAAGACAATCAGGGCAGGTTTAACTTGCCTTTGGTTGTAGATTATTTGGGAAGCAAGGGAACGCAAAAGCAGAAGTTCAGTTTGGGTGATTTTTGTGAAGATGCTTTTGTAGATCTCTACGTATAAGGAGGGCGGATATGAAATCTTGGATACCCAAAGGCGAGGACCAACTAGTAAAGCCATACTCAGCATCCTTAATAAATCATTTTCTAACCTTTGATATCATAGGCGTTGCTCACTTGTGCAAGGTGGTACTTTACCTACGATGAGCGAATGGATTTCCTAATCTTTGATGCCCACAGGCGTGTATCAATTCTCATGGACATCTATCATGCAATCATCTACTTCTAATTATTCATTGGAAAAACGCGATACTATTCGTGTTTCTGCCTTACACGCTCTTGCCTACTGCCCTCGCCTCTTCTATCTAGAAGAAGTAGAAGAACTCTATACCCAAGACGCAGCGGTCTTTGCCGGAAGAAGACTACACGCTGAGCTTGAAAAAGCGGAGAAAGAGGAGTGGGAAGACCTTTACCTCGAAAGCAAAGAATTGGGTTTACGCGGTCGAATGGATGCTCTACGCACTCGTGACGGGCAAATTATCCCCTATGAACACAAACGGGGTCGCTGCCAGCGGGACTCTCACAACCAGCCACAAGCCTGGGAAAGCGATCGCCTACAGATCCTCGCCTACGCCTGTTTGCTTGAATCTGCTGTTGGTACTACTGTTGGTGAAGGTCGAATTCGTTACCATGCTGATAACGTGTTGGTTCGTGTCCCTGTGGATGACACAGGACGTGCGGCAGTCAAAGCTGCTGTAGAACAGGCACAATTACTTCGGCAGTCTACTTCTCGCCCACCTGTTACAGACAATGAGCGTCTATGCGTCCGTTGTTCCCTTGCCCCAGTGTGCTTGCCAGAAGAAGCGCGATTAGCTCATGACCGCTCCTGGCAACCAGTACGCCTGTTTCCTAAAGATGACGAGCGACAGGTGATTCATATCCTAGAGCCAGGGACTACAGTTGGTAGAACTGGAGAGCAGATCAAAATTGCCCGTCGCAGTCAACCTGTTGAAACTATTCCAGCACATCAGGTAGGACAACTAGTGCTACACAGCTTTGCTCAAATTTCCACTCAGGCGCTATATTTCTGTACTGATAAAGACATTGGGGTACATTTCATTTCAGGTGGAGGACGATATTTAGGTAGTTTCGATCCGAAAAGGGGCAGTATTCAACGCCGGATTCGTCAGTATGCTGCTTTGAGTGATTCCAATACCTGCCTGACGTTGGCGCGAAAGTTAGTAAGTTGTCGTGGACAAGGACAACGCAAGTTCTTGATGCGAGGTCAGCGAGGTATGAAGGAAGTGCCAGAACACCTCAAAGAGGTGATCGCGCAGATGCAACGGCTACTCAAACAAATTCCCCATGTCAAATCTTTGGATTCACTACTGGGACTAGAGGGTAACTTGGCAGCTTTGTATTTTGGTGCGCTACCTTACCTGATTTCCCAGACAGTTTCCTCAAAGTTGTATTTTAGTGGTCGCAATCGTCGTCCGCCCCGCGATCGCTTCAATGCTTTATTGAGCTTCGGATATGCCTTACTGTTTAAGGATGTAATGAATGCCATCTTAACTGTAGGATTAGAACCTGCATTAGGTTTTTACCATCAGCCTCGTTCACAGGCACACCCACTGGCACTAGATCTACTCGAAATCTTTAGAGTGCCAATGGTAGATATGATAGTCATTGCCTCAATTAATCGAGGTCAATGGGATGTGCAAGCCGATTTTCATGTTCTCAAAGAGCAGGTTTGGTTGAGTGAGCTTGGAAAGCGCAAGCTTATTGGCTTGTACGAACATCGCAAGGAAGAGAGTTGGAAGCATCCTGCTACTGGTTATTCTCTCACCTATCGTCGTTTATTTGAACTGGAGGTGCGGTTACTGGAAAAGGAATGGAGCGGTGAAGCTGGTTTATTCGGTCAACTAGTGCTAAGGTAAGGTTTGACAATGGCTGAGACGAAAAATTTGTACTTAATCTGCTACGATATACGCGATTCCAAACGTTGGCGCAAGGCTTACGAACCAATACTTCTTGGTTAAGGGTTAGAGGCTGTTTGAAAAGTCGCTTAGGCAGTAA
>CAXTYC010000051.1:0-30188 GCA_964248365.1 uncultured Chroococcidiopsis sp.
GATTTGACCGTCGGCTCTGGCCAGAAGAACAAGGGGATGAGTTGGAGTCGCTTGGACAGACTGTCTAATCAACGAATAATTTACAGGTGGACTAAAAACATCGATTATTTCCAGTCAAAACCCGTTAATATTCCCAAGCTCACTATCCTCTTAGATCACGGCTATCACCCTCAATATCTCAGACAGGAGTTAGAAAAGGTTTATCCCCAGATCATGACGAAAACTATGTTTGAACTTTCGACTAAACTATCGAAATTTGAAAAGAAGGTACAAGGAAAACTTGGGTTTGTTCCAGTCATAGCGCGGTGGGTGATTGAGCGGTCAAATGCTTGGATGGAGAGATGCAAAATTCTTGTTAAAAACTTTGAGAGAACTCTCGCTAATGCGACTGCCAAGGTTAATCTTTGTTTTATTAGGCTGATGGTCAAGAGACTTGCAGCCTATTGTTAGATGTCAAATAGGTTCTATAGAAGGCGAAGCCTACGCTAACATTAGCAAACTGATAGGGATCCATAAGTCTTGTATCACGGCGTGGAAGCAAAGATTTCTAGTTCAAGGCTTAGATGGAATTCTTCTGGGGTATCAAGGTGGAAAAAGTTATTTGACATCAGGGCAACGCTGTGAAATTGTCTATTGGCTCAAGGCTAGAGATTATTGGAATTTAGACGAATTAGTTAACTATTTAGATGAACAATATGGTGTAATTTATCAATCCAAGCAGAGCTATAGGAATCATACTTGATTTTTGAAAAAGACTACAAGATAATACCTCGGGTTACATCTGTCTAAGAGCGAACAATGATAAACCAGCATCTACAAACCGCGATTGCAGAACTACAAGAATTTATAGATGCTCGCCCAGATGCACGTGAGGTAAGGAAAGCGTTGGCAGTCAAACTGGTTTATCAAGGCTACAAGTATGAGGAAATTCAAACAATTTTAGATGTATCACTTACTTCCCTACTTACAACTTGTTTGAAGCGGCAGGAATTAGTTGGAAAAAAACTACGTCTTTACATTTAGCGCCAAAAATAATTACCGGTCCGTCACAATAGATCTCCCGACTCAGACAGATAAACTTCAACACACGGACCGGTAATTATTTTCAAGCTTCCTTTTTGAATCCAAAAGCTGACGAGGACGCTGTTGCTGAAAAAAAAAGAGATTTCTTGACTGTTGGCAAGTCGCCGAGAAGAAATAGAAGCAGGGCTATTGAGAGTTTTGCTACTTGCTCCCAACTATCCTTCCCAAAACCCTATAGAAGATATCTGGTTGCAAGCCAAAACTTGGGTTCGACGTTTGTGTGCTTTAATTCCAACATTCGCTCATTTAAAGTGGATGTTTGAGTGGTTTATTAAAAACACTACCTTTGATTTTATGGCTCTTCAGATGTACGGAGCTTTTTCAAAAATCAAATATTAGTCCTATATTATGATTTGCTACTAGCCGCCGGTATTTTCTGGAAAAAATTTCAAAAGAGCAACCCAGCTTATAACCCAGAGTTAGTAAAAAAAAGAGACAAGAAATCATTGATTTTGTCAGGCTGAATTTTGCTGAAATTGAGGCATGACGGTTGGTTGTGCTTTTTGTAGATGAATGTCATTTACTTGGGGATGACGTTTGTGGGTACATTTGGGGTAAGGCAGATAGTCGAATTGAGATTCCTATTAAAAATCTCAAAGATAGGCAAACTTATTTTGGCGCTTTAGATTATCAAAAAAAGGAGTTTATTGTCCGAGATTATCCAGCCGGAAATTCAGAGAACACTGTCTCTTTCATTAAGTATTTACAGAATCAATATGCAAAGAAAAAGAATTGCTTTGACTTGGGATGGGGCTGATTATCATAAGTCTGATGAAGTTAAAGCTTTCTTGGCAGCAGAAAACTTGCATTGTGAACCAGAACAATGGCGAATTACTTGTATTTTATTTGCTCCAAATGCACCCCAGCAGAATCCCATCGAAGATATTTGGTTACAGGGCAAGACATTGGTGAGAAAATACTGGAATCTGTGCAAATATTTTTCGGTCATCAAGTGGCTATTTAAATTCTTCACTAATCACCAAAGGTTTGATTTTCCTAAGCTGCATCAGTATGTACCTTGTTTTTAACTCGTTTAGGATTGCTATAGAAGATGTGAAATGACACTAATCTGTCACTGACAATTCAACGACATCAATTTGTCCCCACGAGAAATAATTAGTCGCAATGACATCAGTGTGTCACCGACGACAAATAATTAGTCACTGTACAATAGGGTATGGACGTAACTCGATTCGAACCAGTGACCTCTACGATGTCAACGTAGCGCTCTAACCAACTGAGCTAGCCTTACGGCTCTAGACCTGCTCACTTTAAGCCAGGTTTAAGCCAATGAGAGAGATCAAGCCTAATAATAACAATGGTTCAGTACAGCTTCGGTTCAGCTTCGGGGGTAAACGCTATACCTTCAACCCGATCCCTGGTGGTTCTTACACCAACAAAAGGGACTTAGCTACTGCCAACGCGATCGCTACCAGAATACAAAATGACATACTAGCTGATTGCTTCGACCCTACCTTAGATCGGTATCGCTTAACCCCTAAAGCTCCACCGCTACCACCAACACCACCCAAGCCCTCTACACTGCTGCAACTATGGGATGCTTGGGTTGCAACCTTGGACTTGCCAGCAGCAACCAAGGCTAACCATTATGAATGGGTTAGAAGAATGCTTGTCAAGACTAACCCTGGACTAACAGACACAGCATGGTTAACTCAGTCTAAGCTAGCACCAGCTACATTTAAAGATCGGCTCAGCTTGATCAAGTCTTGCAGCAGATGGGCTGTGAAAGAGGGCTTGCTTGAGAATAACCCCTTTGAGAATATTAAAACTCGGAAGGCAGATCCCAAGGAAGTTAAACCATTCTCAGCCAAAGAGATCCAAGCTATCGTTGCAGGGTTTGAAGCGATCGCACCCCACTACGTCCCTTTTGTTCGGTTCCTGTTTATTAGTGGAGTTAGGATATCCGAAGCTATCGGACTCAAGTGGAGTCATATTGACTTCGACCGTAATGAGTTTACGATCCGTGAGTCTATGCCAAAAGATATTCTAGGCAATGGCTACAAGCGAGTTAGGAAGGGGACTAAGACAGGCTTCATCAGACATCTAACTATGAGTCCTGAGCTTAAGGCTTTACTGCTAGCTATCAAACCTCAGAAGAAGAATAACGCGGATGACTTGGTTTTCACTACGGTTGAAGGCTAATAGCATTTGGTTTAACAGTGTATCTAGGTTAGGGTATTGAATAAACTTGCGGCTGCTAGGCTGCTGGGTGTTGACCACAACATTTATATTTTCCCTACCTACTATTTTTGAAAAGAAGTCAACTTCTGTTTGGCTCATGTCCGCATCCAAGGCTACTATGTGCTTGGCACGGCGGCAAAGAAACATTATTGCCTCAACACACAGTCTGCGAGTCTTCTTTACCGCAGTATCTCCCATAAGGTGCTTCAAGACTTGGCTAGCTTCGTCAAAGACAATAACAGCATCTTTCCAGTACTCTAATGGTACTTTGTGCAGTGAGTCCAGTGTGACTGCTAGTTTCCTCTGCTCCTTATAGTTACCGCCTAAGTCTTCGTAGTAGGTTAGGTTCAGTTTAGCTGCCTGCTCATTCAGTAAAGTACAACGGTGTCCGATAGATAGGATCGGTACACGAGTCTCCTGCATTCGTTCAATAAAACCCTTGAGCGCTTTGGTTTTTCCAGTACCTTTCTGAGACGTTCAGAAGCAGATGTGGTTTACCGTCAAATGGTAGCTCTTGGACGTATCTTTGGGTAATGGTTCGGTCAGGTTGCTTAATAACGTATTGCTCTAGGATGTTGTTACTGCGATCGCGGTAGGCTATGGCTGACTCAAGCCCCGTATCGAGCGCTCGTAGTATTGAACCAGACATATCACCTAACCCGCAAGCCTTAGCACCTTTAAGGAGGGTGTTGAAAGCCTCTGTTACATCCAAACCGCGTAGTAGGTGTTTACGGGCTAAGTCACATTTTGTGCGCCACAAGGTATTATCCCTACCTCCTTCAGTAGTATTAGCTACCACCTTGTAAGCTTCAGCTAGTGCCTTGGTCTGCTCAGTTGTGGCTAAGGTTCGGGGTTTACTTGCTTTAACCTTCTCACTCAACCCCTCTAGCGATATACCTTTGCTAGTTCCCTTAGCTAGGTTTTTGCGACTAAAACTAGAGCTAACGTTAACAACAGGGATGAACTTACGCAGTTTATCGTAACTGGTTCTTACTCCTGAGTTATAGAAAATACGGCTAAGCTTAGGCTCCAGCCCTAGCTGGTGATGATAGAAACCAGGTAAGTGCATAGGCTGACAGGCTTTAGCCATAGAAGGGTCACTCTTACAGTAAGTGGCTACATCTTTGGCTAATATTGTCCCTCGTGCGGGATCAACAGGCTGTCTAAAATAACGTAAAAGTGTAAGGACTTCCTGCCAGTGTCAACTACCAAACTGATAAAACCATAAAGCCCTAGTTCCTTCACCTTTTCCCACTGTTCATCTTTGGGTATATCATCCCATTCAAAGGCTATAGCTCGGACTGTAGTAGTTGAGGCTAAGTCATGCCCACCATTAGTAGGTATTAGGAGATGGCAGTGATAGTACAGCTTAAGGCGTTACGCTTACGCAAAGAAATATCTCAAAACGAGTTAGCACGTAGGCTAGAGATGTCTTTAGCTAACGTGCAAAAGATCGAACACAACAAAGCTAAGTCAATCCCCTTGGACACAATAGACCAACTTTGTGAGGTGTTAGAGTGTGAAGTGGGTGAGTTACTGGTGCGTGTCCCTGATGCGGTTGACAACCTCTAGGAAAGCGTGATCACGTCCTGTTACATGAACTATAAACTTTCTCACCATGCCCAAACACAGATAACAGCCAGGGGTATTTCTTTAGAACTTATACAGTCTGTGATGATATCCCCAGGTCAGGTTGTTGCTGATGCCACAAAGGGAGTTGTCTATCAGTCTAAGTTCACAGGTAGAAGCGGTAGACCCTTTTTGCTCAGAGTCTGTGTGGATGACAGCACTAACCCAGTTACAGTCAAAACGGTATATGTTCCAATAGGATCGGTAAATATTGGAGGGATACATGAAAGGACATTACGATAAAGATATAGACGCTCTGGCTATACACTGGAGTGACACAAGGATCGAAGAAAGCGACGAGTAGTTAGTTTGGAAAGTATTACACTATTGCTTGTACTTCCCGTTCCAATCCGCTCTTTCATCTAGGAAGTCTACCATTATAGCCTTACGCTTACTTTTATTAACTTTGTTTTCGTTCACTTGCCATTCATGATCCCTAGTTTGTTTAGCTCTAGAGATGTCCGTCATGTCTGGTATATCTTCTAGCTTCACATCACCGCTAGCTATGCGTCGGTTCAACTCTCGCCTCATAATATAAGCCTTTCTACGGTAATACTCATTCCAAAAGCGAGCATTCCAGCCATTAAACCAGTCCCTACCATACTCATTTGAGGCTATGGGTATACCAAACTCAGCTTTTTTACCTGTATCCGGATGTACCCCAGGAGGATGTAATAACGAGTAAAGCTTTTTACTTGTAGCATTATGCGCCCCTGCTGGTAGCATGACTAGCTTGCGCAAAAGCTTTGAGGTTCTTAGGTAGCTTTCTTAGCCAGTTTAAGCCATCCTCTAGGTTTCTCAAGGCTTGGGCTTGGGTGTACTCCAGGTTCTGCCCTAGCTGGGAGCCATCGATCCAGTAGGGGCTATTAGGGTCATCATTAAACGATATTGCTAAAGTATTACGCGGTAAGCTTTCTGGGCTTTCAAAGGCTATTTGTAGATATTGCTCTCTAGGCTCAACTGGAATATACTGAAACCTTTGATCTACGGTACTTTGGCTATTTTCCTGAGCGCTGTAAGGCTTATCATTTGGTAAGTTACTGGAATATACTACTTCAACCCTATATTTAGTTTCAAACTCTACCTCGATCTGTTCTGAAGGCTATTTAGTTGTGGGTTCATTCCCACATGAATGCTGCTGTGTTGTGTGCTGATATGGCAACCCTACCCATTTATTGAAAGAGTCTGTAGTCATCAACTGTTGAGGCTGGGGCTGCTCTAGGCTATCTTCAGTCGCGATCGCTGTCAGTCGGTTGTATTCGGCTTGTAAGGTATCAAAACTAGCATTCAGCTTGACTTGTACATCTAAACCTTGGGTACGGAAGGCTTTTAGTGCACCTTGCAACTCTCTATATGTCATTGTAAGAAGTCCTTTGAGGCTCTATGTGTTTCTGTGGTGATCTTGCCTCATCTTGTATCTATACTAACTTAGTGTACTCAGATGTCAATAGCCTTTACCCAAGGTTTATATAAGCTAGCTAGTATCCCTTAGCTCACCCCAAGATCATCACAAGCTTGGTCTAGTAGGGTGCGGATGATGGTGCTAAGGTTTAGCTCTAGCTGCTGTGATAGAGCTTGATACCGTGCCTTTTCTTCGGGTGATACTTTGAAGCTCATCAATACACTCTTGCGATCATGATCTGTTAGGGTAGTTGCCATACCAGACATTCTGAAGGCTAAGGCTGCTTGGGCTTTGTGAGTGTCAGTTGCGATCGCTATCATGTCCTGAGTGGTTAGTTTACTCATGGGTTGTCCTAACTGTCCTAAAGGTTCCACTCCTACCTTGTCTATACCTGCTGTAGGGATAGGCAGTGTAAGGGTAGCCTTGGCTTAAACCTGGCATATTACACCACTGGCTGAACTACTTCGGTTAAAGCTAGTCCATAATGCTCTGGTCAACCCTACTAGGATGCGCGAGATTGAAAGCTGAAATGGCTTAAACTAGGGTTGTAGTTAAGCCACGTTTAAGCCAGTAAAGTGGACTTAGGGTAGTAAAAAGCGCCAACAGGTATGGACGTAACTGGATTCGAACCAGTGACCTCTACGATGTCAACGTAGCGCTCTAACCAACTGAGCTATACGTCCGCCGGAAAGATTAGTTTAGCACAAGTCCTATCCAAGTTGCAATATTAGGCGTGGTGGCGATCTTGTCTAAATGTAAAAAAATATCAGCTTTTGGGGGGAAAATAATTGTTTTTCACAAAAATATGTTACTTCCCTATCTCTAGAGATATAGCAGTTGGGATAAAATTTTTTAATATTTGTAAAGTTAAATAAATAATTTTACCAGGTAAAATGTCAACTGCTTTAATTACAGGAGCATCGGCGGGAATTGGTGCTGTCTTTGCCCGCGAGTTAGCTGCCAGAAAGACGAATTTAGTTTTAGTGGCTCGTTCAGAAGATAAACTTAAACAGATCGCGTCAGAGTTGCGCTCGCAATACAACATTCAAGTAGACGTAATAGTTCAAGATCTAACAGCATCTGATGCTGCCAAAAATGTATTTGAAACCGTTACCCAAAAAGGGCTGACAATTGATTTGTTAGTTAATAATGCTGGTTTTGGTGATTACGGGGATTTTGCTGAACTAGACGGGGAAAGGCAAATCAAGATAGTGCAGTTGAATATCTTGGCATTAGTAGATCTAACCCACAAATTTTTACCAGGTATGCGATCGCGCCGCCGTGGTGGTATCATCAATATGTCATCAACCGCAGCATTTCAAGCGATGCCTTACTTTTCTGTCTATGCTGCTAGCAAAGCTTTTGTCCTGAGTTTTAGTGAGGCATTATGGGCAGAGAATCGTAGTTATCAGGTGCGTGTTTTAGCCGTTTGCCCTGGACCTACAGACACGAAGTTTTTCCAAGATGCTAAGTTTTCCCCATCTCTGGCAAATCTGGCGGCACAAAATTACATTTCTCCAGAAGAGGTGGTACGTGAAGCGCTGCATGGATTAGAGAAGGATCATCCGACCGTGATACCTGGAATCAAGAATCAATTACAGGTGAATATACCCCGATTTTTGCCGCGAGAAACTATAGCAACCGTTGTAGAAAAGCTATTTAGGACTTAAGTTAAGTATAGAGAATGGGTAGCCCTAAATATGTAATGATGGCGACATAATCATTACATTACTGCTTTGGGGGGCAAGATTATCTGCCTATTTTCTCGCCCAGCCTCCTTTGAGCCTCCCGCCTCAGATGCCTACGCTACCTGTAGGCGACAATAAGTAATCTTTATGGGGAAAAAAGTAGGAATACCCGATTAAAACATAATTAACAAACTCAGTTTATTGGGTGTATAGTCATAGAATCTTTCCAAATTGGCGATCGCGTAGGAGTTATACGCTAAGGTCAAAATATGTAAGCTTATTACCTCATGCTAATGACCTGATGTTGACAAAAGCTTGGGATACAACTGCTGATTGCACAGTAGGATTATTACTACACTACATTTTTGACTTGGGTGGTTATTCTGCCCGTGAGTTAGTTGCACATTGGATCGCTCACTATCCAGCCAACTGGGTGCGCTTAGCTGTAATAGAGGCACTTTACCAAGGTCGTTATAAAGCTATTTCTGTGCAGCAGATTTTAGGCTTGTGGCAGCGGCGGGGTCAGGTGCGGCAACATTTTAACTGTGAATTTGAGCGCCTTGTGTGTGGTAACATTCAGCCTAGACTAACCAGGCAACTCAATCCTAATCCTACAGCCAATTCTTATGCGCTAGCTCCCAAGAGCGCAGCTGATGTAAATCATAGCGATCGCCTCCCTGCTAAGGGAACTGACGCAAGCACTGTTAGGTCAACGCCCATACAAATTGTTGACATTACTGCCTCTGTTGTGCCTACAACTCCTCAACCAAAGCCAGCAGCGAACCAGAGCAAGCATTATCAGCCAAGTAGCTATAATCAAAAGCCACATATAGGTAGTCTGCCGCCTGCCAAAGCTTGTAGCACCAAACAGCAACCAATTCGGCAGTTTAACCCCCAGACAGCCAAATCTTCTGATTTTTACAGTAAGCTCAAAGCAATTTCCCAGCACAACTAGGGGCTAGGGGCTAGCCCAGCGCGTGAGAGCAAAAGGGAGCAAAAGGAGGCAAAAGGGAGAAAGTGCCTTCAAATTTCTTGACTTGAAAGCAGGAATATGGTATTATTACCATCCTCAGCTCCCCCCAGCTTCCTTTTGCTCCCCCATCTCTCCCCTAGCCTCTAGCCTCTAGTTCCTCTAGCCCCTGATTAAATGCTTCGACTGCTTTAGCTGATGGCTGCACTCCTCCCATACGAATTTCAGAGGTGAAGGAAGCCATGCTAAAGCCACCGAATCGCTTTAAAACACTAACCCGCATCCGCAAATTGGGACTAGCAAACCATAGCCGCTCTTCGGAAGACATAGTTTCATATTCAGTAATCAACGTTAGCGCTTTATCGCTGCCCATGATATAGCGTCCTGCCACTGGTGTCTTTTCGGCATAACCCATTTCACGCAGTAACTTGCCTTGAGCGGGATTATCTGCATCAGCGACGGGAACTAATACTGTAGAACCAGAATGTTTTTCTTCATCCCATTCCATCGTGCCGTTCCAGGTTACTCGCGCCCCACAAATGGCTTGATTCGGATCTACTTCATACTGCTGACAAAGTTTAACGACTTCTGCATGATCCGGCGGCAGCATTTCAATAGTAATGTCTGATTTGCCATCCTCGGCTTGCTTGAAAGCCAAATGATGGCTGGTGCGGTGTGAAAACCATTTACCAGCACTCAGCTCGAAAAATTCTTGAATATCCATGAAACTATTTATCCTAAGTCAACTCTTAAAATCCCTTTTTTTAGGGTAGCAACATGAGGGGCTAGGGGTGAGGGGTGAGGGGGAGAGAGGGTGAGGGGGTGAGGGGGTGAGGGGAAGTTGGGGAAGCTGGGGGAGCAAAGGGAAATTCTACCCACCACTAGCCACTGGTTCCACTAGCCTAAGCGCCCCTCTTCTAGTCGTTGGAGAGAAATGCTTGCCGCTTGGGCAACTTGGGGATGGCTGTCTTTTTCTAGGTATTTTAGGGCAGAAATGCTTTTGGGTGTGGGAAGATTACCAAGTGATTCTGCTAGACGTTGCCGTACCAGCCAATCAGAAGATTGGGCAAAGCGGAGGATGTGATCGACAGATTCTAAATCTTTGATTTCACCTAAAGCAGAAATCGCTGCCTGTTGCACTACCACTTCTTTACTATCCAACGCTTGAAGCAGTACGTCATGGGCGCGGGGATCTTTGAGATTGCCTAATGACACTGCGGCACTGAAACGCACTAGCCATTCTGTGTCTTCGTAGAAAGCTCTAACTAAAGGTTCAAAGGCTCTTATATCGCCCAAATAGCCCAACGCCCCAGCAGCGTCTGCCCGAATACCGTAATCTGGATCTGTTTCCAGTAAGCGTACCAAAATCGGATAACATTCATCTGTATGTTTAATGCCCAAGGCAAATACAGCCATTGAGCGAATTTGCAAAATTTCGTCATTTAATACTTTTTTAATCAAAGGCACAGCCTCGACAGATGGCAGATGGCGCAGCGAAGCAAGAGCCAACATCCGATCGCGTGAATTAGGGCTTTCTAGTTGATCTGAAATTTCTTTTATGCTGGGATAAGCCATATACTTAAAGTTACCTTTTACTATTTTCTAGTCTAGAATTATCATTTTTGGTGTATGTAGATACATTCTCCCAAGGCAGGAATTTTTAGAAGAATGGGTAATAACAGTTACCAGTTACCAGTTACCAAGTACCGTACGCGCGGGTTGATCAGACATACTTGTGAACCTTCAGATAACTCGTTTAAAGTGCGCCCCTACCAACTACCTGTACAGACGTAGCACTGCGCTCGTCTCTACCATCCCAATTCATCTTTTTTTACGAAAGCGCCCTAGATATTCTTCGCCTTGACGTTGTGGTACTGAATTGGTAACTTGCGTTAGAGAGTTAATTTCAAAATCTGCTGCAAATAACTGCCCGAAGGAGTCGAGTGTAGTACCAAAAGGAGGTCCACTTGGTCTACTGTGCGCCCAAAATAGACCAATCAGTTCCCCTTGTGGCTGCAAGATGTCGCGTACTAATTTGACGTAAGCTGGACGTTGACTAGGGTCGATCGCACAAAAGCAGGTATGCTCTAGCACGTAGTCAAAATAATTAGGAAACTCGGCTGGTAAGTCAAAGATATCTCGCTGTAGGAATTTGGCTGTTTCGCCAGCTTGAGATAAAGTAGTTGCCTGGGCGATCGCGCTGGTGGCAAAATCAAACCCAATCACTTCAAATCCATGCTGGGCAAATAGTAAAGCATCATAACCGCGACCACACCCTAAAACAGCTACTTTACCAGCAGGTGGCGCTTGGGGTGAGTTCAACAAACTCACCAAAGGCGGTGCCGCTTGACCTAAATCCCAGCGCGTCGTTCCTTCATTGTAATGTTTTTCCCAAAATTCTGAATTGCCTACCGATACCATATACTTAATACCTACTCTCTGACAAATTCAAATAGATTTTAATGCTTGGAATTGACAAGCGCGAGCGCGGATTATAAATAAGACTCGAATCGGAATTAATCCCCATTCGGAAAGAAGAAACAACTAAAAAATTCAAAAGTTTTGTATCTAAATACTAAACATTCAGCCTCGCCTGTGCTGATGGAATGCAAGTGTAGTTTGACGCTTGCGTAATGTTTTCATCAAAAGCAGTGTCATTCAAACTGATGCAACGCCGCTCGAATTTACCGTGATGTTAGATAGCGCAAAGCAACCACAATTAGAAAAACGCCAAAAGCTCGCTTCACTATTATATCTGGCAAACTCAGAGTCAGTTTCGCACCAAAGAAAGCACCGATAAATAGACCTACTACTAGCAGCAAAGCAGCGGTTATGTTAACTTGACCTTGGCGGTAGTACTCTAAAACCCCAAGTATACCGAAAGGCAAAAGTAAAGCTGCTAGAGATGTACCTGTTGCCATCTTCGTACTGAAGCCAACCAAGAACATCATAGCGGGAACCATGATTGCTCCGCCGCCAATTCCAAACATTCCCGCTAACACGCCAGCAACTAATCCAAGAACCAACAGCGTAAAGATTTGAATAATACCCATTGCTTGTTACACTAAAATTTGGAGATTTAGCATATTTTAAGAAATATTTAGCTTCTAGATGAGTAGATATTTCAGCTTGACACGCGAAAAAGTCCTAAATATTCATCACCTTGACGCTCTGGGATTGAATTAGAAACTATCTCTAGAGAGAGGATGTTAAAATCTGTAGCAAATAAGTGCTGGATTTGTGCGGTTGTTGTCCCAAAGAATGGACTACCAGGTTAGTTCCCCTTGCGATCGCAAGATGTCGCAAACTAATTTAACGTAAGCCGATCGCCCATTGGGTTCAATGACACAAAAACAGGTATGTTTATTTTAGCGTTTAGCGTTTAGCGTTTAGCAGTTGATTGACTAATGAGTATTAAAGATCTGCAAAGCTAGAAATGCAGCTACTAACAGCTAACAGCGCGCCAGCTAACAGCGCGCCAGCTAACAGCTAATTGTTTATTTTTGTCGCTCTTTAAGCTTTAGTAAAATTTCAGCGTGTACCTCGCGGGTGATGGGGTAAAAATATGCCAAAAATAAGCTACAAATCAAAAAAAACGCAGGCAGAATGCTAGTGGTAAAGCGGATAGCTAGTAGTGCTGAAATGGGTTGTGTAGGTAGGGTACTTTGTCCAGCAACAGCTTCTTTGAAACCGGATGCTTGCAAGGCATTTCCCACCAAAAACAGTCCGAATGCTAAACCGAATTTTTGCAGCAGTACCATGAACCCATAAAAGAGTCCTTCGCGGCGTTGTCCGGTATTGAGTTCATCGAGTTCAATCACATCGGGCATCATTGACCAGGGAACAAGATAAGCTGTAGAAATACCAAAACCTGCCATTACTGCCAAGGCATACAGTAAAAAGATTTGACCTGGCTGTAAAAAAAATACTCCAATTAGTGCGATGATCCACAGGATAGTTCCCATAAAATAAACAGCTTTTTTGCCAACTCTCCGACTCAAAGCACTCCAGGCAAAAAGTACTAAAAGGGCGGTTCCTTGAAAGCCAATAATTACTATGGGTACATCTGATTCTTTGAGACGCATCCAGTTGACTATAAAGTAGGGAATAACGCTTGCTGTTACTTGAATAGCTAACCAAGAAAAAAGATATATACCAATAACGTATAGAAAAGGTTTATTACCCAAAATGATTTTTAGCTGTTCGCGGGGGGGAATAGATGGGGGTGATTGGGCGGTGTGACGTGTTGCTTCAAAAGCCATAATGCGATCGCGTGTTCCCCAAATACACCAAAATAATGCGAATACTGCAATTCCCCCACAAATTGCCGCAAGAACTATATACTGTTGTGGGCGATCGCTAATCTGGGAAAAAATAATTTGCGCCAAAATCAGTGCTAAAATGCTACCACCAATGGAAAAAGCAAAGCGAAAGCTGTTAAGCGTAGTGCGTTCGTCGTAATCCTGACTTAGTTCGGCAGTCATTGCTGTATAGGGCAAGTTGACAACAGTGTAAAATACCTGAGATACCAAAGCGATCGCTACGTAATACCAAAACAATCTCCACATTTGGGCATTTGGATCGGCACTAAATCTGGGTACAATCCACTGTAAGAAGAAGAAAATCCCAAAGGGAACCGCCCCATACAATAACCAGGGTAGGCGACGACCCCAGCGACGAGATTTCGTTTTGTCAGTCAGTACCCCTACAATTGGATCGTTCACAGCATCCCAGATTTTGCCAATCATCAGAATGCTACCCGCCATCCCCGCTGGGATACCAGCAACATTGGTAAAGAAAACCAGTAGGAAAAATGCGCTAATACCTGAAGTAATCGCGGGTCCTAAATCCCCAGCACCATAAGCTAGTTTTGTTTTTAGATTCAGCTTCTGGCTTAAGACAGTTTCTTTGGGAACCGGATCTGGGGAAAAATTGTTCATACACAACTGCTAAACGATTAAAATAAATGGCTCTGCCATTTATTAATAGCTCGAAATTGTACCCCTTATGTTAGACCTTTACGTTTCTTGGTCAGATTACCACGAAAAAATTGAGCAACTGGCAGTCAAAATTTATCAATCAAATTGGCACTTCAACCAGATTATCTGCCTTGCTAGAGGGGGACTGCGAGTGGGTGATATTCTCTCCCGAATTTACAAACAACCACTAGCAATTTTAGCTACCTCGTCTTATGTCGGTACTGGGAAGCAGGAAAGAGGAGATTTAGTGTTTTCCTGCCACATGACTATGACTGCATCGAGGCTAGGTTCACACATCCTCTTGGTTGACGATTTAGTAGACTCTGGTGTTACACTCCAGCAGACTATTCCTTGGTTACAAGAGCGTTATTCTCAAATACAGGAAATTCGCACAGCTGTCCTCTGGTACAAAGCTTGCTCAACAGTTGCCCCAGACTATTATGTAGACTATTTACCTGACAATCCCTGGATTCATCAACCGTTTGAACACTACGAGCAGATGAATGTAGCTGAACTTGCACATCGATGGCTAGTGGCTAGGGAATAGGGAATAGGTAATTGGTAATTGGTAATGGGTAATGGGAAGAGCGCCAAAACGCGCATCTGATGCTGAGTAAGACAACTACCGTACGCGCGGGTTTATCAGACATACTTGTGAACCTTCAGATAACTCGTTTAAAGTGCGCCCCTACCAACTACCAATCTAAAATCTAAAATTAGAACAGTGTTAACCAGATTGGTAGGGTGAGCAAAAGTCCTATCGAGCCTACTGCTATCGCTGTAACAGCTAAGTTGCGATCTAAATTATAAGCTTCGGCAATTACCAATGTGGCAAAAGCTGGAGGCATTGCCATCTGTAGCACAATTACCAGTTGGGGTGCGCCAGTAATACCAAATATTGGTAAAATGCTGCCCAAAATTAAGGGAACAAGTAGCATTTTAATTCCTAGAGAAATTGAGGCTTTGGGTAAACTGTGCCAGGAATTTAGTTGTCGCAGACGCATTCCAATTAGCACCAAAGACAGAAACACGATAGTCCACCCTAACTTTTGCAAACTTAATTCGAGTAGGTTAGGTAATGCCAGTTGACGAAATACTAAGCCTAAACTAAAGCTCCACAATGCCGGATTAATTAATATTGCCTGAGCTAATTGCCAGTTGCTCTTGACATCTTTGCTAAAACGTGCGCCTAGAACAACGCCTAATCCATAGGCTCCCAACGTAGTACCAAGTAAATCATAAAACAGCGCCCAACCAAAGTATTTTGTACCTAGAACGGCTAGAGTGACTGGATAGCCGATGTAGCCAGTGTTTCCCACCATCGCCGCTAGGAGAAAGCTACCTTGAGTTGGTTGACTCCAAGTGGAGGGACTAGGGGCTAGGGGCTGGGGGCTAGGGGAATTTTGGATTTTAGATTTTGGATTTTGGTCACGCAAAGACGCAAAGGCGCAAAGAGACGAATTTTCTTTTTGCTCCTCTGCCCCTCTGCCCCTCTGCCCCCCTGCTTCCCCTGCTTCCCCAGCTCCCCCTCCTAAATTAATCCAAGCCCATGCTAAACCTGCTCCTAGTAAAATAGCTAGCCAAGCGAATAGGGGTGCGATCCAAATTGCTCCTGATAATTCAGTCTGGCGCAGAAAAGCCATAATGCTTATAGGTACTCCGATCCAGAAGAGAAACTGTCCTAAGTAGATGGGAGTGCGTTTTGGTAGTTTGTCACCCAGGATGAATCCCAGCAAAACTAACCCAACCAACTGCGTATATAGTGCTAAAAGCTTCATGAATCACATAATTAAAAGGGGTAGTGTGAAACCCACACAAGGCGCGAAGTGGGAAGTATGAAATGTGTAGAGACGCAATATATTGCGTCTGGATGCGAAGTGGGAAGTATGAAGTGGGAAGTATAAAGTGGAAAGTGGGAAGTGGGAAGTGTGAAATTTCATCTTCAACCTTTATCCTTCATCCTTTTTGCCTTCAACCTTCAACCTTCATCCTTCATCCTTTATCATTCATCCTTTGCCCTTAATCCTTCGAGCGTCTAGAATTGGCAAGTTGCAAGGCGAAAAGAGTGGGAGTTAAGTTGTGGATAACTCTGATTTGTCGGAACCACAAAAAAATTCAAGGCGATCGCCTGATGATATTCCAGAGGCTGTACGGGATCTTCCCGATCCCCAGTCTCGATCTCGAAGCAAGCTAGTGTATATATTACTTGGTGGATTGTTGGGTTTGGGCGCGATCGCAGGGGCGCTTTTTTGGTTTGTCACTTCTACCCCGCCCAAAAACACTGCCTCTGTACCAGCACCAGCACCAGTAATTTCCCCTTCTCCTGTTGATTTACATCTGCAAACAAAAGTCAACCCCCCAAATAAGGTTTCAGATACATTGCTGGGACATTTTGCCTATGCGGAAGCGCCTGGGCAAGAACTGCAACCAATTGTAGCGAATGGTAACATTAGAATGCGTAAGCCTGCCGTGCAAGAATTTCAGGCAATGGTGCGAGCAGCAAGGGCGAGTGGTGTAATACTAGTACCAATATCCGGCTTTCGCTCGATTCAAGAGCAACAGCACGTATATTTTGACATTCAAGCGCAGCGAGGGCAAACGGTGACAAAGCGAGCAGAAGTTAGCGCCCCTCCTGGGTATAGTGAACATCATACAGGTTATGCCGTCGATATTGGCGACGGTGCGACACCAGCAACTAACCTAAATCCAAATTTTGACAAGACTAGAGCATTTCAATGGCTGAGTGCTAATGCAGCGCGATTTCACTTTGAAATGTCGTTTCCCAAAGACAATCCCCAAGGCGTGAGTTATGAACCTTGGCATTGGAGATTTGTAGGCGATCGCAAGAGTCTAGAAACATTCTACAAGGCAAGAAATGGCTAGGATAGCAGCCAAGGAAAGCGCCCATACCAAATTTGTACAGACGTAGCACGGCTACGTCTGTACACGTAGCCATGCAAATATCGCTACGATAAATCAAAATGGGATTAATCTTGCTATCTCACACTTCTTGATTTAAGCTAGGCAACACGAGAAATTGATTAAACTTACCGTTCAACTTGACTTTCACAATCCAAAATCTAAAATCTAAAATCCTATCCCCAAAAGCAAGTTCTCAATCTAACCTGAATGAACGAATCTAGTTTGTTTTTGACAGTTGATGATACGCCCCTAACTCTTGGGCAAGCATTAAAATACCTAGAATCATCTGGCAAACTTGAGTCTTTCCTCGGGGAAATTATACGTCAGCACGTCATAGAACAAGAACTAATTACGCAACAAGTGTCTATTAATCCCGATGTAATCGATCAGGTGGTAATGGATTTTCGCTTAGAAAATCAGCTAACTGACTACGAAAGTTTCCAAGAATGGCTGGCAAGTGAAGGAATAGATTCGGCTAGTTTTCGTGGGCAAATTGCTTTTAACCTCAAACTACAAAGCCTCAAATCTACGGTTAGTCAACCAAACATTCAGGAATATTTTATTGAACGTAAGCTATTTTTAGATCAGGTAGTACTATCGCGCTTAGTTGTAGAAGAGCGATCGCTTGCCCAAGAGTTGAAAAGTCAGATTGTAGAAAACGGCGCTAGATTTGAGCAACTGGCTCAGGAATATTCTGTAGCAGAGGATCGGATTTTTAATGGCATGATGGGAGCAGTCAGTCGGGGTTCAATGCCAGATGCACTCAGAGCTGCTGTTGATTTAGCTAATCCAGGGGATTTGCTCGAACCATTAGAAATTGACTCGCTTTGGTATTTAGTTCGCGTGGAAAAGTTTCTAAACGCTTCGTTAGATGAAGTGAAGCAAGAACTAGAAATAGAGCTATTTGAACAATGGTTAGATGATAAAATCCAAGCGATGAATGTCAAGCTGGAAGTTAATTTTTAGCAGTTAAATATGAATTTGCCGTGGGAAAAATTACCTCTGTGCTTGCTAAATCCTGAGCAGCAAATCGAAGTTAAAAATCAGAAACAGATTCGTGAATACAGCGTTGGTAATGTAATTTGGAGTACAGATAGCCCTGGAAACCAATTCTTAATTATTTCAGGAAAGGTGCGTCTTAGAGAAGACGGAAAATCTAAAGCATTGGCAACTTTAACAGCAGGGGATTGGTTTGGGGATTTACTTGGGCTTTCTGGACAATTTCAAGCTGTAGCATCTTCTAATGATGTGGTGGTGGTGTGTTGGAATGCAGCACTTTGGACTAAAATTTCTTCTGATGAAATTAATCGATTTTGGTTTAAAGAGCGATCGCGCTATCAATCTCAAGATGCTAATTTCCCACAGCCAGTATTGGGATATCCATTTGTATTTAGTCTTAACACCGCTGCTGCCTGCTTAACAATGGCGGCTCAATATCTGCAAATTCCTGTTCCATTGGAGTCAGTACAGCGTAAAATGTGCGGGGAAAGCCCCAATGATGTCGAGGAAGCTGGCGAAAAAATCGGGTTGCAACTGCGACAGCTACCGATTAACTCTGGAAATGACTTGCGGCAGCTATCGTTTCCTGTTTTGCTGCAATGGAACGAGGGATATAAGAGAGCTGAGGGAGCTGAGGAAGCTGAGGGAGAAAAGCTACTCACCACTCATTACTGGATTATAGTGTATACACTTAAGGGAAATCGTGCGATTATCGCCAACCCTACCAACGCGAGTAAAACTTGCGAAAGCATTCCCCAATCGATGCTTGAGCAAAATTGGAATGGGCAACTTTGGCAAGTAGAACAAATCCAAAAGCAGGATAAGTTTAACTTGGGTTGGTTTGTGTCTGCCATTTTGCAGTATCGCAGGTTGTGGGGAGAAGTTTTTTTGCTGTCTTTTACGTTGCAACTATTGGGGTTAGCAACACCGATTCTTACTCAATTCATTATTGATAGAGCATTGGTATACGAAAACCACAATACTCTAAATGTGATGGCGATCGCTCTTTTTGGTGTTGCGATCCTCGAAGCAATTTTAGGCTTCTTACGCCTATTCATCTTTTCCCACACTGCCAACCGCATCGACTTAAGTTTATCAGCTAAATTGTTTGGTCGCCTGATGCGTCTACCCTTAAGTTATTTTGAGTCACGGCGGGTAGGAGATACTGTTGCTAGAGTGCAGGAATTAGAAAATATTCGGCAATTTCTCACAGGTACAGCCTTGACTGTCATTCTAGATAGTATCTTTTCCATCGTGTATCTGGCGCTGATGTTTTCTTACAGTGTCAAACTCACCATAGTTGCTTTGGCTGTAATTCCTCTATTTGCTGCTCTGACTCTGATTGCAACGCCTATTCTACGCAATTACCTGAATGAAACTTTTAATCGCGGTGCTAATAGTCAATCTTTTTTAGTCGAGACAATAACGGGAATTCATGCTGTTAAAGGTCATGCTGCTGAACGCAAAGCCCGCAAACGCTAGGAAGGTTTGTTTGCCCGTTATATCAGCACTAGTTTTCAAGCTTCTACTACTTCTAATATTGGCAACAATATCGGTGATTTTCTCACCAATTTTTCCTACCTAATTATTCTTTGGTTTGGAGCAGGGCTGGTGATGGATCGAAAGCTGACTATCGGTGGATTAGTTGCTTTTCAAATGCTTTCGTCTAGGGTAACAAGTCCACTGCTACGTTTGGTGCAACTCTGGCAAGAATTTCAGCAAGTTTTACTATCTGTAGATCGTTTGGGAGAGATTCTTAATGTTGCCCCAGAAGCTGAACCAGGAGCGGGTGATCTTTTACCGACATTACGAGGTGAAGTAAAATTTGATCAAGTGGTTTTCCGTTATCAACCTGAGCAAGAAAAACCTGTTTTGAAAGGCATTTCTTTCACTGTTCAACCAGGAATGTTTGTAGGAATTGTGGGGCGCAGTGGTTCGGGTAAAAGTACACTATCAAAGCTGATGCAGCGACTCTATCAACCAGAATCTGGCTCTATCTTTATTGATAAGTTTGATATTAAAAATGCTGAGCTTAACTCTTTACGCAAACAAATTAGTGTTGTCTTGCAAGAAGATTTCCTGTTCAATGGTTCAATCGAAGAAAATATCACTTTAGGCGATCGAGATATCACAAGAAAGCAGGTGGAAAAAGCGGCAAGACTAGCTTCTGCTGATGATTTTATTAATCAACTGCCCGAAGGGTATGATACCAACATTGGAGAGCGGGGAGTTTCCCTTTCTGGAGGTCAGCGACAACGCATTGCATTAGCTCGTTTATTTCTTTCTCAAGCCCCGATTTTGATTTTGGACGAAGCAACGACAGGTTTAGATAGTGTGACAGAGAAAATAGTATTACAGAACTTGCGGCAAAAAATGGAAGGACGGACTGTATTTATGATCGCCCACAGATTTGCACCGTTAAAAGAAGCCGATTTGATTTTAGTATTAGAAAAAGGTGTGATTGTAGAACAAGGCAATCATGATAAGTTGTTGCAAAACAGGGGTATTTACTCGACTTTGTATCAAATGCAGCTTGATAATGTGTAACCGGAGTAAGTTGGTATTTAGCCGTAACAAGTAATCATAATGTTAATATTTATGGCAAATGATTGACTTATTGGTTAATATTTGTATTTGATGAAAATTAAGTTATTCTAAATTCCACTGCTATACCTCAATCTCACGCCTGATTTAAGTCGGTTTTGCCTATTGTGCAAAGCGGGTAAATTCAAGTAGACAAGCTTACTCAATTTTTAGACTTGGTAGTAAGTTAGAAGCCTGTATAAATAAATCTTAAGATAGGAGTCTGATAGCTATGCTTCCACCAGAAGATCAAAAAGCATCTGGGGATAAAGGCTTTAAGTATTTCAGCAACGGAGCTTTGCCAAATGCTTACCCCCTCCAGACTTATAATCGAAAATATTATAGCAGCTCTCTAATGTCCAATAAAATCGCTGCGCTTGAGCGACAAGATCAACGATGGGAAAATCATTCAGTTAGCGATTCAAATAAACCAAGTGCGATCGCTTCTGCAAGAAAACCGCTGACAAATCAGCGCAGCTCTCTAATGTCCAATAAAGTCGCTGCCCTTGAGCGACAAGAAGATCTACAATGGGGAAACCATAATCCAGTCACCCATTCAAGTCCTAAAACTCCACCTAAACCTATTCCAGGTAGTGCAGCGGATCTCCCCGAAGCACGTAAAAAACTTCAACAAGCCCGCAACACGTACCAAGCCTTTGAAGCGAACCGGACGATAACGAACAGGGGTAGACTCAGGGAGATGGAACTACAGGATCTCCAGCAAGACATAAGTAGCGCCAAACTACGTGTTGATGCCAGCGAAAAAGCCAAGCAACTTCAGGATTTTGCAGCGAATCGGACGATATCAAACAAAGGTAGACTCAGGGAGATGGAACTACAGGATCTCCGGCAAGAGACAAGTAGCGCCAAACAGAGATACATGAATAGTCAGGGACTAGATAGTTCTGGACAACCGATTAAACTTACACCTCCAGCCCCACAGCAGTCAAAGCCAGAGCCTGAAAAGAGTTGGTGGGATAGGGCGCGGGATTCTGTCACGGAAAAGGCAAGTAACGCATGGGATAAAACAAAGAGCGCGGGTAATTATGTTAAGGATCATGCACAAACCATTGGTCATACTACCTTAGATGCAGCAGGGTTAGTCCCAGGATTAGGCGCTGTCCCAGATTTGATTAATGCTGGTTGGTACGCAGCTGAGGGAGATAAAGTAAATGCTGCTCTCTCAGCCGCCGCTGCTGTTCCCTTTGTTGGCGATGGAGCTATGCTAGTGAAGTATGGAGCTAAGGCTGTTAAGGGCGTAGAAAAACTTGCTGAAGCAGAAAAACTTGCGAAGTTTGCCGATAATGGAGGTAGTAAGACGTATATCACATACGCTCTAAGGAATGAAAAAACAGACGCGATAGGATACGTTGGACGTGCAAGCGGTAAAGGAACGCCTGAAGAAGTTTTGGCGCAAAGACTTGCTAAAGGACATCACATCACTAAGGAAAATCCCGAACTTCAAGAGTTCAAGCCGGAGGTTATAGCAGTTCAGGGCAATCGCGCCGCTAACCGAGGTGCTGAGGATATATGGTATAACCGCTTTAGGCTCAGGGGAGAACCATTACGCAACGATCCGAAGTCACCTCCACTAAGTGATAAACTTTGGAAAGCCAAAAATATAGGCAGAAACAGAGTTGAAGCTTATCATTTTGATAAAAATGGATATACAACCCAAGAAGGCAGGAAATTGCTGAATCCGGTTGGTACTAAGGTTGCTGAAGCTGGTTTGGAGGGGAAAGGGTATAAGCCAAAGCCTGGTGAACGTACCTTTAGTGGCTATGTTGACAGGCAGCTTGAGGAGAAAAGTGGTGGTAAAGAAATTACGTCTCTGCGTCCCTCCGAAATTGAGATAAACCGTGCTGGACATAGTGGCACACATTCTATCGGCGATAGTAAGCCAGCGCATTTTCATTTGAGATACCGTGATGTCAATCCAGCTGATGGTACGGTTCGTACAGGTATTAGTGATAAAAAGAATATAGTTGAAGCTGATTCATCAGCCAAGAAGCAAGTCAGCGAACTTTATAAGGCACTGGACACGGGAAATTGGCGTACCAAAGGAAAGCGCTGATGAATTTCCCCCTTGTGCATCATATTTATAAAATAGTAAAAACGTTTTACCAGGTAGAAAACTGCAAAGGAAAAACTAACTTTATAAGGTGCTACTGGTATCGGTGGACGAATCCTTGCATTCCAAAAATAATTTCTTAACTTTGGTTTGGCAGCAGATAGTCCAAAACCCTGTCAAAACGTTCCAAAGCCGCGTTAGTAGTGCGCTGGAATTCTAGGGTAGAACGTTGAAACTCTTGCAGTTGAGTTTGTTGTGCCTCGTAGTTACGAGTTAATAACTGTACAACTGCTTCGAGTCTGTCAGCTTGCCCCTCTGTCCGGTTTAACGGTTCAGCTTGTTGGGTGAATAACCGCTGTGCTTGAAAAACAAACTCATCCACCCCACCAGACACACGGTCAACTTTTTCTGTTAATTGGTCAAGCTGGTTTGGGGTGCGAGTCTGAGCGGCGGTTAAATCATCAACCTTGATAGCCAGTTGGTCAAGGTGGTTTTGGATGCAAGTCTGAGCGGCGGTTAAATCCTCAACTTTTTCTGTGGTCATGTGTTAATTTCTCCTTAGTATCTTTTTGCATTGGAGTTCATATCCTATCTGCCAAAATTCCCGTAATCAAAAATCTCTTGTACGGTTAAATTCAATTGGGGAAATGTTGGTGATTTAATACGTTCCCCTTTCCTAAACAGACTAACTTGATATTCGCCTTCCACTAGTTGATAAATCGAAACGGTTGGTTGTTTAGGATTGCCAATAAACCGCCTTCCACCCAAAGCAACATAATCCACAATCCAATATTCACAGAATACCAATTTCCTCATAATCACCAGTATCAAGATAATCATCGCGCCAATTAGTACTGACAACTTCTACTACTAATGGAATTGATTGGGCGTAACTAACTGTTGATTGATTTTTCCATCTCGGTTCTGTTGCTAAATTAGGGCGGTTTAACAGCAGTACATCTGGCGAGTAAGCTGTTTCACTTTCAGGGGGTTTGACTAAAGCTGTTTTGGGGATACCGTATGGCAGGTTAAGGCGAGTATATTCTAAAGTGAATTTCTCAACCAAAAATGCGATAATCTCTTCATGGTCGCCCCCTGGTTGTGACATCTCAACAATTACACCCTTGTGTAATTCATAATGTCCGTTGTCTGGTTTCCAATTTGCAAATTCTTCAAAGGTTACTAGTTTAGGTAAAGCTTGAGTCATATATACCTTTTGATAATTAATTTAATTTTTATCAATTATTTACTCATCAGATTATTTTTATTCATCACCCTATTAGGAAATAGTTTATCTACTGAGATCTTGCACCAAACTCATTTAATCCTATGTCCCGCCCGAAACTTAAGTTTCGGGCTAATAGCTCAAGTCTACTTCAGTAGACTAGAACTTCTTACTAGTCCTCTACAAGAGGACTAGAGCTATTAGCCTGTGATTTAAATCACAGGCGGTTGTTGCAAGTGCAAGATCTCAGTCTAAAGACACGCCTAAAGTTAAAGCAGCATCGTCAATTGGGGATTTTCTCACTGGAGGCGACTACAACATCCCAATACTTCTTTTGTTAACGGCGGTTGAAACCGCATCTACACAGACGAAACCTGCCATTAGCTCTGGTTTCAAGATTCAGCTCTATGCTTTGTAGAAGCGATAAGCAGACTTTGTTTGTGTACAAGATGAACCGCGAATTCTATTCGTACTTGGCTTAACCTTACCAACGACCGAGAAGCATAAGAGCGATCGCACCGCATAACATTAAACTAAAGCTTCCCGTGTTAAGCTAATTCACTTTCGAGAAAATACATCATCAACTTGCCGAGTAATCGGATCGAGTAACAAGCTAAGAATTGTTTTCTCCCGCAGCACAATTTCTCCAGTGACAAGCATACCTGGAGTTATCCTTCTACCTCTCAATAAATTTGTCTTGAGTTTAATCGTAGTTGGGAAAACCTGCTTGCCCGAATTATCCCTAGATATATTTGGCCAAATATCAATCACTGTGCCATCAATTGTGCCAAATTCTTGATAAGGGAAGGTATCTATCTTTACCTTTGCCTTCATTCCTTCCTCAACAAATCCCCGATATTGACTTGGCAAATCAACTTCTAGCACAGGTTGTTCGTCTAGTCTACCTATTGGAGTAATTGAAAATAACTTCTCACCAGGTTGCACTGTACCTTGACTTAGGCTAACTTTAACATCAAAAACTGTGCCATCAATTGGAGCTATAATATTTTGATTCTGCAACTGGATTTGAGCTTTTTTTAAGTTCCCTTTAACAGAGTTCAATTCCGGCTCTCGCATGCTATCTTCAAAATTATATTGTTGTTTTAGTTTCTCGATCTCTTGCTTTTGAGCTTCCTGAAGTTTCTCTGAGTTAATTCGTTGAAATTGAGCCTCTTTACATTTTTCTCGGTAAGCACCAGGAAGTTCTTGGTAAACACTAGCGAAGAAAGGACACTCCTTTCGTTCAATGAGTTTGGCATGTTCAAGGATCTTTCCCAGGCGGGTATATTCATCTTGCGCCTTCTTCATGTCTGCTTTATGCCTTTGTTCTGCTGCTTTGTTAGCCTTGCTCAGCGATTGGGCTTGTTTCTTTAGCGTTTCAATATCAACTTGGGAGGCATTTGAGTCAAGCACTATTAGGATCTCACCCTTTTGTACCTGCTGACCTTGTCTAACTTTAATATCTTTAATTTTGCCACTACTAAGCGATTGCACTGGCTGCACTTCTTGCCCACCAGCAGGAAGCACCTTACCAGGAGCAACAGCCACCTCATCAACTTTGTAGAAAGCTGCCCAAGCGATCGCGCCAAATACTGCCAAACTTAAAGTTACCCCTACCAATCGCGTATACAATGGCGGTAACTTTTTAACTGCCTGAGCTAATTCATAATCTAAGTAAGCGTCTGGATTGGCAAATTCCTCTCTTGTTTGTCGAGTTTGAGCTGGAGTTGCTGATTCAAGATGCTTCATATTTTGTCGCCAATGTCAAGATCTTAATCATACCTAACCTGTGCTTTAAGAAAGCAGTTTGTTTATTGGTAATTGGTAATTGGTAATTGTGTGTACTCTGTTTCTTCCCCTGCACCCTCTGTCTTCTGGCTCCTGACGTGGGAGTCTTGATTCCTAAGTTGCCATACTAGAGCAATTAAAACAAAAGCTTCTGCACAGAGGGTAAGGCTAAAGAAATAATGAGTCGAAATACCCAAGAAATTGATAATAATCTAGCTAGCTGTTAACCAAACAGGTAAGGATCTACCGTCTTGCCCGTGAATGCCCCGAAAAGCCCCGAAAAGCCCCCCAGCTTCCCCAACTGCAACAACAGGTAATCTTCGGGTGGCAATTACTAGACAGGAAACAGAGGCAATTACCCTAAAAATTGCCAAGGTGTAATGACGCGCTTCTTGAGCCTGAAAGATACCGTAAGGAGAGACAGTCATCATTGCAGCTGCTAAATTGCTGACTAAGGGTGAGCGAAAAGCAAACCATGATCATCCGTGAATGGCTGGGATAGAAGCTGCACCAAAGATAGCACTAAGCGATCGCACCATTGCTATTGAAGCTAAACCAACTGCATCAGTTGACAAACCCTGCATCCACCAATGAGCCAAGAAGAAATAAAGCGGGGGATGATTAGATTCGCTGGCGTAAGTTTTTTAGCACATCTGTTAACCCAGCATTGGGGTTAGGGTGCAGCGGTTGCAATAAAACATCAAGAGCGATCGCGCGATCAAGTGGTACAGACTTAAAACTGTTACCCAGGCTAAAAACCAAAGTGCAAAATTCATCTGTCCAAGACGGTTTTGCCGCTAAATTAGTAAAGCGTAAGACAGTGCCGATGAGTAGCCACACCAACAGCAGCAATGAAGTTTTGAGTAAGTATGTCACTTGTTACCGCCATCCGTGAAGCTGCAATTTTACCCAAAAATTTACATCGTAGTAGACGCGATCGCGTTTTGATTGGTTGCCTAAGTATTCTATAACCAACTTAAAATTACCAACTTAAAATTAATTTATAAAGTGCATTATCTCGGTTGCCCTGTGACGACTAAAACTAAAATTGAAACAATTCTTGAGCGTGTGCTGTTGGCAGGTGATTTATCTGCAAAAGAGGGAGTAATACTGTTGCAGCAAACTGATCCTAATGCGATCGCTGCCATTTGCAATACAGCTGATAAACTCCGGCAAGAGCTAGTAGGCGATACTGTTACCTATGTCATCAACCGGAATATCAACTTTACCAACATTTGTGAACAGCACTGTAGTTTTTGTGCCTTTCGCCGTGATGCCGATGAAGAAGGTTCCTACTGGTTAGAAGAGGGGCAAATTCTGGAAAAAGTAACCGATGCAGTGCAAAAAGGGGCGACAGAAATTTGTATGCAAGGGGGACTCAATCCCAGGGCTAAATTAAACGGTAAGTCGTTATTATACTACCTGCGGCTAGTAAAAATCATCAAAGATAAATTTTCTCAACTGCATTTACACGCTTTTTCTCCCCAAGAAGTGCAATTTATTGCCAGAATTGATGGATTGAGTTATGCCTCTGTAATTACAGCTTTAAGAGATGCTGGTGTTGATTCAATGCCAGGAACAGCGGCTGAAATTTTGGATGATCGAGTAAGGCGCGTTATTTGTCCTGAAAAGATTGACACAGCCACATGGTTAGAAATTGTCAGTACAGCCCATCAACTTGGTGTGCCGACAACTAGCACCATGCTTTCTGGACATATTGAGACAGCGATGCAGCAGATAGAGCATTTAGATAAATTGCGATCGCTACAACAAACTGCTATAGAGCAACAATATCCCGCCAGAATTACCGAATTCATTTTACTACCATTTGTCGGACAAGAAGCGCCTAAACCACTACGTAGTAGAGTTGGACGAGATCAACCAATTCTAGCAGATGCACTACTGCTAACTGCTGTAGCACGAATATTCTTAGGGCGTTGGATTCCTAATCATCAACCGAGCTGGGTAAAATTAGGACTTGCCGGAGCAAAAGAAGCATTGCAATGGGGTTGTAACGATATCGGCGGCACATTGATGGAAGAACATATTACCACAATGGCAGGAGCGATCGGCGGTACTTGCATGGAAGTAGAAACTTTACAAGCAGCAATTCAATCTCTAGGTCGTCCTTACCAACAAAGGGATACTCTTTATAGAGTGGCTAGTGGAACCAGTGGAACCAGTGGCTAGAAAAAAGCAGCTCTCTTCTAGTCGCTGGTTCCACTAGTCACTAGTCACTGCTACTGATCCCCATTGCGCCAATCCAGGGTAGGATAAACTGTATTTCTGTCCCTTTTAACGTGATGTTTATGAAGCGCTATTGGTCACGTCTGCTTGCCTTAGTATTGGTTGTAGTGGTTGGTTTAATGGGCTGTTCCTCAAACAATGTTGGTCTAAGTGGAGATTATCGCGGGGATACCCTAGCGGTGATCGATGTTTTGAAACAGGCGCTTGAAATGCCAGAAGATGCACCTAATAAGGCTCAGTTGCAAGCAGAAGCGCGGCAAAAAATTAATGATTTTGCAGCTCGCTATCAGCGAAATACTTCTTTAGCGAATCTCAGTTCCTTTACTACAATGCGAACGGCTTTAAACTCCCTAGCCGGACACTATAGCTCTTATCCAAATCGTCCTGTACCACAAAAGCTGAAGCAGCGCTTAGAGCAAGAATTCAAGCAAGTGGAAATGGCTGTTGCGCGTGGAAACTGAAATGGGTTGGTAGTAGCACTGAGCAAAATGGGGCTGATGAATATGGCAAGCAGAATGCTGCTTGCCTACTTTTTTACCAACAAACTTGAAAATTGATAACTGGTAACTGGTAGTTGGTGGTTGGTAACTGATAACTGGTAACTGGTAACTGGTAACTGTCGCTGGTTCCTCTAGATAAAAAGCTGACAAAACTCAGAAATTAGGTTATCAAAGTAAAGATTAATTGTATATTTGTTAACTTAAACACCAGTCCAAGTAGGACTGGGACTTTCTTTTGTCCTTTTGTTGTGCTTAAGGAATGTCCACCAATCAGCCCCCCAAATTCGTGCAACCTCTGCGTACTTGGCAACGCTTGCTCAGTGTCATTTTAACTGGTAGCCTGCTGAGCGCAAACTTTAGTATTCCAGCAAACGCACAAGTTACGGCTTCTTGTCAACTATCAGAGGCAGCAAAGCAGGAGAAAGAAAGTTTACTTCGTTCATCCATGCAAGGCGATCGCGCGGCAGGGGAACGCTACAACGAGCTTTTAGCCCGTCATAGTGACTCTTTATGGGAGTGCCGTAATCGCACTTGGCCACAAATTCAAGCGATTTGGCTGCGCCTATATCCCTGTGACAGTAATCCTGGGGTACTCGATGAGATCATGGATCGAATTGTGAATCGTGGCTATAACTACGTTTATGTCGATGTATTTGCTGATGGGCAGGTGCTATTGCCTGCCCAGTCTAACCCGACTGCTTGGCCTGCGGTTGTGCGATCGCCAGCAGGCAAAAATATAGACTTATTAGCACAAGTGATTCAAAAAGGACACGAGCGGGGGCTAAAAGTTTACGCTTGGATGTTCCTGATGAATTTTGGCTATTCCTATGGGCAGCGTCCAGATCGTCAAACAGTGCTAGCTCGTAATGCCAAACACCAGACAACCCTAGATGTAGTGGATAACGCTAGTCAAGTTTTTATCGATCCTTATAACTTACAGGCAAAACGAGATTACTACCAACTAATACAAGAAGTAATTCGCCGCCGTCCAGATGGATTTTTATTTGATTATGTCCGCTATCCTCGTGGTATGGGGAGCGCTTCTGTAGTAGATAAAGTCCAAGACTTGTGGATTTATGGTGATGCAGCAAAACAAGCTTTACTGCAACGGGCGCTCAACAAAAAAGGGCAGGAAGTAATTCGACGATACATCAATAATGGTTCTTTATCAGTAGCAGATGTAAACGCTGCTGATAAACTTTATCCAGATGAAACAGAACCACTTTGGCAAGGTCGCACACCACCACCCCAGCTCCTTCAACTAGATAAAGCAGTTTTACCAAGTGCAACTGCAAGGCAACCTTCTCTACAATGGGATTTATGGCAGTTGAGTGTAGCCCATGCTTTGCAAGGGATTTTAGACTTTGTAGCACTGGCAACTTCGTCTGTACAAAAACAAGGGATGCGATCTGGGTTAGTGTTTTTTCCAGATGGTAATCAAACTGTAGGTAAAGGTTATGATTCGCGCTTGCAGCCTTGGGATCGTTTTCCCACAAATAATGTAGAGTGGCATCCGATGTCTTATGCTGCTTGTGGCAATGCTGAATGTATCACTGCATTAGTTAAGCGAGTGTTTAAGTATGCTCCTCCAGAAGCACAGGTAATTCCTGCGATCGCAGGAGTTTGGGGACAAGCAATTAGTAATCGCCCGTCCCTAGAAGCACAAATGCGAGCTATTCACTATGCTGCACCACAAGTGCGGGGTGTAAGCCATTTCGCCTTTTCCTGGCAAGAACCCCAGTTAGAAAATCAACGTAAGTCCTGTCGCTGGAAGTAAAAATAGGGGCTAGGGGCTAGAGGCTAGAGGAAGGGTAAAGGGTAAAGTTAATTTCCCCTGAAGCTCCCCTGCCCCCCTCTTCCCCCCAACCCCACTACGCGAGTGACCCCCCTGCCCCCCTAT
>CAXTYC010000052.1:0-28861 GCA_964248365.1 uncultured Chroococcidiopsis sp.
TGGCATTTATGTCTGATTTTAGCTCATTCTCAAAGATCCCAAATAGGTTCTATATGCCTACTTGTCCCAGCAGTTTGGCGAGTGCACGGGCATTAGCTTTCTTGACTCTACCAGCTTCAAGGTTTGTCATAACCGTCGTATTCATCAACACAAAGTCTTTGAAATCTATGCCAAGCGGGGCAAAACCTCAGTTGATTGGTTCTACGGTTTCAAGCTCCATTTGGTAGTCAACGAGCGCGGGGAGTTGCTCAATTTCACCTTGACACTAGGGAACACCGATGACTGTCAACCCGTGCCGCAATTGCTGCAACGATTAATCGGTAAAGTATTTGCCGACAAAGGGTATATCTCTCAAGCTTTGGCAGAAAAGTTATTGAAGACAACAGGCATCCAACTGATTACCAAGTTGCGTCGCAATATGAAAAATCGCTTGCTGCCCTTAGCCGACCGATTGCTTTTGCGCTGACGCTTCATTATTGAATCAGTGATTGACCAGTTGAAAAACATTTCGCGTTCTTGAGCATTCTCGTCATCGCAGCCCAGTTAACTTCTTGGTCAATCTAGTTTGTGGGCTGATTGCCTACTGCCATCAACCCAAGAAACCTTCACTAGTTATCAAGCAGAATTTGCTCTACCAGGCTTAACCCGAACTCACGTTTGATTACTAGGTGGCTCAAAATTTACACATTTTCTTGTTGGCACTTCATTAACTAGTAAAGTCAGTCTAGGTAGAGAGCTGCTGTGCAAGCTATTTAACTTTCATCAAAATTAAGAAAATGTATTTTTCTCTAAAAAGTAAAATTTTTTATTATTACTTAACACAAACTTCAAGCTTATTAATAAAGTGATTGTAGGCTTAAGAAACTAGATTGAAAAACTGACTTTCCCTCCGGCGTAATCTTTAAGCTGTATTATCTGCGCCTTCCTCCCAAGCTATCCTTAAGCTCTTGGAGTATCACAGAAGGGGAAGCCAATTTTTTCTATTATCCTCCTTAAATACTTATTAAAAAGCAAGAAGAACAGTACAAATTTTGGTATTTTTTGTTACTAATCTTTTGGCAGAAAGATAGTAAAATTACGGTTCAGTAGAATTACGTAAAAAGATATGCTAAGCATAATTTCTACGTATGATCAACTTTATGATCGGTAACAGTATTTTCTCTAAGAGGTTGTTTGAAAAGTGTCAGGAGGTATAAAATTAGGCTAACCGCCTGAGCATGAGTCGAATCATGGAAATGTAAATCATCGCCTCAGAGTTTTCTGGCAAACGTTCGTAATCTTTGCTCAGCCGTCGAGACCAGTTAAGCCCACCAAATGTCCGTTCCACAATCCAACGTTTTTTGAGTACAGCGAAGCCTTGGGTCACATCAGGGCGCAGCACCACTTGCACCACCCAACGAAATGCATCCATGACCCACATTAAGAAAGGAGTACCACTGTAACCTCCATCGACCCAAATCCAATAAAGCCGAGAAACGGCTTCTCCCATTTGATGCACCTTCTGTAACACCCGTTTGTCACCTTCCCGTTCGGGCAGACTCGCAGCAGTAACTATGACTCGTAAAACCAATCCCAATGTATCAACCGCAGTATGGCGTTTTCGACCTTTAACGTGTTTTGCGTTGTCGAAACCAACTGACATATGCACCATCGTTGCCGTCGCTACACTTTGACTATCGACAATCGCTTCCGTGGGACTACCAGGACGGTCGTAGCCTGCTCTGACCCATCTGCGTAAACGATCATGAATCGCTATCCTGGTGTCATCTTTCCGCCAGTTGCGGAAGTAGGTGTATACCGTTTGCCATGCTGGAAAATCCCCTGGCAAGTCACGCCATTTGCACCCTTGAACTAGTAGATAAAAAATTGCGTTTAACACTGCTGAGATCTCCACGAGTCGTGGACGACCACCAGGTAAAGCTGGGGGAATGAGAGGTTCAATTAACTCGAATTGAGCTTGGGTTAGGTTACTAGAGTATGCTTTAATCATGCTCTCAACGGTGCTGTGTCTACGTATTTACAGCTTATGCCCTGAGAGCTTTTTTTACTCAACTGCCAACTTTTCAAACAACCTCTAAGAGTTAAAACTTAGAATCTAAAGGCTAATACAATGCTATTACCCACTGGTGGAATAATTAATTAAATAGAAATCTAGGAGGGCAAGGTGCACAAGAAATCCGCACTGGTGCTCTTCTCGACGGTGGGGGCATTAGCTCTCAATTTCACTTCAGTGTCCCAGGCAATGGCAGACAGGGGAAACACACCTGCCTCTGGAAGTTGGCACCCCTACAGAACCACCAAGCCCATCACCTCAAGTAAGTCAACTTGGTGGTGTGCATCGAGCGTAGGAGTTGACTATTCATCTTCTGGCTTTTTTGCACTTGGCTATTTTTTCAAATTGTCCTGCTAGAAAGCCTTTTGGAAAATAGGTGTGTTAACTATAACCCGCTACCAGTAGTAACCTGCTTTCCGATCTAATAAAAACCATTTCTAGGAGATACAAATGAGCTTCTTTGAATATGACTCAGTTACTTCAGACGAAGTTATTGATGCGCCGAAATTAGCAAATGCAGCGTACAAGGACAGGCCAGGACCCGAAGGCTGGACGGCTCTTACTGGAGAGCAGTTGGGGTTTACCGAAGATTTCTTAGGCTTTGGTGGTTCGTATGATGGAACCTACTTCAACTATGGACCAGCATCTGCTGTCGTCTTTCAGAAAGGCTCCGAGCTTGCCGTAGCTTTTCGCGGCACCGATATGCCTGTCGATTTTGCAACTTATTCAGATATTTTAAACTTACCAGGACTTGATTACATAGACTTCTTTGATAAGTTGCTAAATACAGTTGAAGAGTATGCTAAATCGCATAATATTACCAAAACCCTTATTACTGGCCACAGCTTAGGTGCCGCAGCCGTGAATGAGCTTCGAGATAAATCGGCGGACAGTTATGATGGGTTTTTCAATAATGCTGACTATATCAGCTTCGCCACTCCAGAGGTAGCTAACAGACAAGACATACTTAACGTTGGCTTCACCAATGACCTAATATTCAAGTCTGTCGAGGAAGCTCTCGATACATCTATCCCTAGAAGCAATCAAAAATACGATTCTACTACTGACAATCTGATATTTTATAATGGTTCATACATTACTGACAGCTTGTTAAATAAGTCTCTTTCCTTACATGGTGCTGATAATTACATACAAGCGGTTGAGCGAATCCTCAGCTCCGAGTTCTATCCTGAAATGAACCGCGGCTCGAATGTGGTTCTAGTTGCAACATCGGAACCTGTCGGAAATCCAGACGGTAGACCGATTATCAACAATGAGCCGACCTATTTCCTTGGACGTGATGGGGAAGCGGACACGATTTTCGGTGGCCCTGGTAATGACACGATCGAAGGGTTCGGTGGGGACGATCTTCTATCCGGCGGTGGTGGAGATGATCGAATCGTCGGTGGAGAGGGGATTGACGTAGCTTCCTACGCAGGACCTTCCGAATCTTTCTATTTGAAGCCGTTACTTGATGGCACGGTAAGAGTAACTGATACGGGAATTAGTGGAGGTGGAGAAGGTGTTGATACGCTGACTGGAATTGAATTCATGCGCTTCTCGGACAAAACGGTGAGCCTGGGAGATCTGCCCATTGCTTCGGAATTGCTCTCAAACGGGTCGTTTGAGGAAGGACAGGCGACAAACCTGAGTGGCTACACCAGCTTGACCTCCGTTCCCAGCTGGACTACTAACTCGGGCAGCGCCGCTCTAGAGGTGTGTGCAGCGGGCTACCGCGGCGTTTATGGCGGTGACGGTCACTGGCTCGACACCCAGAGTAGTCCTGGTGGTATCGACATTAGTCAGGCGGTGGATGTTAACGCCGGAGTGGCTGGAAGGGACGTGACCTTAAGCGTTGTCGTCGCAGCTGGGAACATGACATCCCAGAACGAGGATCTCCAGTTCTTACTCAACGATAGTGTTGTCGCGGATATCGGACTCTCCGATTTTAACGGTAATCTCAACACCTTCAAGGAGTTCTCTTTCAACCTGATAGCACAGGACGGGTTCAATAACCTCCGCATCAGGAGTGTGAGCACAGACGCAAGCGGTGGCAGCGATTACGGCTTTTCACTCGACAGGGTTTCCCTGACGATCGGCGACCCGCTCGGCGTGCCAGCGAGTACGCTTACGACATTGGCGTAATAGTGGGAGGTGTTAAGTTTGGTATAAATTTAGATACGTTTGCCCTGATGTTTGGTAAGAGTAGGATTTCCCACACCAACCTAGAAGCAGCCATTTTGTTCAAACTTGACTTAGCCGACTCCACTTTTTGCACCAAACCAATATCGTGGTAGCGATGCCACCAACTGTGTTGAAGGTAGTCAAGCAACCATAGCTGTTGGTGATACTCCAACTGTGTGTTCACCGATGCGGCAACTTGCATGGCAATTAAGGCTTTGTTCGGTGGTGATAAAAGTTGTTCTATCAAAGTAGGAGGAATTGATTGCAGTTGTTCGTGGTGCGCGATCGCTTGCCCTGGACTTCCCGGTGCCAAAGACATTACTGTTGGGTTACTCAAAACCTCTTGACGCTCCAACTTTTCCAATACTGCTAGCATTTGGGTGCAGTTCATTCGATAAAACGGGATAACCTGACAGCGGCTAGCGATCGTTGGTAGTAATTTCTGCGGTTGGGACGATATCAAAATGATAGTAGCATTGATTGGTTCTTCTAGCGTTTTAAGTAGTGCATTGGCAGCCGCATTCGTCATACAATCAGCGTCTTTTATGATTGCTACTTTATTGGGCGCAGCCAGGGGCGAACAATTGAGGAACTGAGTAAGTTCTCGAACTTGTTTAATGCGGATCTGCGGTGGGTACTTGCGCTTAACTTCAGCCAATGCTAATTCGCTCTTGTTGACTAGTTCCCCCTGGTGTAGAAATGTTGGCTCAACCCACATTAGATCGGGATGGCTGTTGATACTATTAGTGCCAAGTAATTGAGCGCTGAAGATCTTTGCAGCTAGAGTTTTGCCGATGCCATCAACACCTGCAAATAGGTAAGCTGGTACAACTCGCTGTGTTTTGATCGCACTATTAAGTAAGTAGGAGGCAATTGATTGACCGACAAGCGAAGAAAACTCAACTCTTTCTTGCCTCAGTGGTTGAACTACTGGGTTATTATTGGAGTTAATTACTGTTGGAGCGTCGGCAGGCTGTGCGAGTAAACTAAGTTGTGGCATAGCGGTTTTTAGGGTAATAACGTTCATTAAAAAAAGTGTTTTTTAATCAAATAAATGTTGAAAAAACACTTTTTTTTAATATTTAAGAGTAAAACAATTGAGCGAAAACTAACGTTTTTTAGTCAATGCTTCTATAACTTGCTGCTCTGAAATCTGTGGGTCGTGGGAAAGAATTGTAAAATCGTCACGATTATCTGCAAGCTCTTTTACAATCTCACGCATAGCACGTCCTTTTTGTCTTTCGGCTTGAATATAACCTCTGATTTCTTCTATTTTCAAGGTTTTAACATTCATAAAAAATCTCCTTGTGGATCGGTAGTAAAGGTATGTTTTATCAATTCGTCATCACAGCTTTTAGCTTCTATGAACAAAAAGCTACCTTCCATATACAAATCATAAACGCAGTATCTAATTTGAGCCAAAGTTCTTATATGATTGCATAAAACAGCCCACTGGATTTCATTTGGCATTTCGTTCATATACAAATTTTAATGATTTGAGTTTGCATTGCCAACCTTTCGTCCCATCCGGTTTTCAGCATAAGTTCTAGCTGTAACAGTATGTCCAAGCCATTTTCTAGTCGGCTTATCGGTACACTAGCTATTTCTTGTCTAATGAAATATAGCTGCTTGGGATTTTTGATCTGGGCTAGAGTTGCGATCGCACCATCGTCTGTCCAACCGTCGATTACACTCAGCTTGACCACAAGCCAGCGGCGGAATGAAGTTGTTAGGGTGGCGACGATCTTTAAAGCTGGCTCATTGCAGTTAAATAAATTCTCTAATAGTTCCAGTGCCGTAGCAATGTTGCTAGTACGTATAGCGTTAGCTAGTTGCAGGTTATTTGTAGCATTGGGTAATACTAAAGCTTTAACATCAAGGACGTTGATAGTTCCACCGTTGGCATAGAGCTTCAGTTTCTCTAATTCTGTAAAAAGTAAGCGTGTATTATTACCTACTGATTCGACTAGCAGTTGACAAGCATCATTTGCCACACACACGCCGATTTGGGCGGCTAGAGTACGAACAAGTTTTTTGAGTGCATTAGTTTGCCAGGGTGGGATTAAGGGAAACTCCCTAACGAGGGCGTGTTCTAGCAAAAGTTTAACCGACTTGTTTCTACCATCAGGTTTAGTGGTGCTTGTAATGAGTAGAACGTTAGTCTTGGGAATATTTGGTAGGATGCTCTCTAATTGTTGCAGCAATTCCTTAGAACAAGCACCCACTAGTGAGCTTGATGGTAAGTACACTAATCTACCACCATTTCCTATAGGTGGAGTATTAATATCAGCCAACCCTTACTCGTTGCTAGATTTCGAGTCGGGAGGATATTGGGTGTAGTTGAAATCTTTCCACTGCTCATCAATAACTTGCGATCGCAAATTCTTGACTGACCGCTCCATTAAAAACTCATCTTCGCCCCAAAACAGGTGTATTGGCATAATTTTGTTTGTTTTATTGGTAAAAAACAAACCCGTACAAAAGCAGTACGGGTGTTATAGCTAAGCCCTAAAGTGCATCAACTACTTGGAAAGCAGCAAAGTGTTCTCGAATTCTTCGTTCAACAATCGGGCTACACTGACCCCACCATTCTTCAATTGGTTTACCTCCCAGACAAGTTAAAACTGCACCAAAACCATCACTTTTGTACCTGACTGGGTAAGATACTTGACCTCTTTCGGTTTGTCTTGGTTGAGGCTTGATGCCAAAAGAGGTAAGTTTCTTTTCCAGCTTGTTAAGTTGCTGTATTTGAGTCATAATTTTACGTGTGTATAATCAGGGATAGATTTGCAGCGACCAAACTGGTCTATCCCTGGTTTTCACCTAGTTCGCGCGAAGCGCCAGCGTGTTTTTGACATAGTTGAAGATAGTTTTGGCACTTGCCTCTGGTTGGTTTTCAGGAAGATTGCGGCAGAGATATCTGAATGTAGCAACTAGGATCTCTTGCCTAATCCTTAGCTGTCTTTGATTAGGATAAAATCGACTAACAGCGATCACCGCAGTTTTGATTACACTGGATTTAGTAGTCATATTTTGCTCTCGTAAATTAGCTTTTATCGATTACAACGAGGGAACATTTTACTTGGGTAAAACGTTCGCTATTAACAAATAGCCCCCAAGTCAGCTCTACAACTTGAGCATTGACTGTTGTTAGCCAACAACGAAATTGCCTGTGGAAACTAGTGTTATAGCACCAAGGGCTGTTGCTCATCAAAGACACAAGCTTCCCACCTTTGCTTAGACACTCATAAGCTTTTTTGACATGAGAAATCTGTAGCGAAAAAGGAGGGTTTTGAACAATTCGTTGGGAACGATTGCTTAAATTAGTAGTAAGAAAATCAGAGCCAACAAGTATAAAACCTTGAACAGTTAAATGGGTTTGTAATGCAGGAAGTATTTCAATCACTTCAACAATTACTCCAGCTTGATGAAGAGAAATTGCTAGATTACCAAAACCTGCTGATGGATCTAGACAACGCATACCTGACTCGATTTGTGCAAACTCTAATAATAATTCGACTACCCAAGGCGGCGAAGAAAATAGATCCCAAGACTTTATGATTGAATCATAATTTATCTGTTTCAACACTTTTTATAGTTTCGTGTTTTGTAGTGGAAGTTTGACTTAGATGTTTGACCGACTCTGTACCAAAAAAAGTGCGTAAACTATCCAAGCCTTCCAGATAAGCCATAAGTCCACTAGAACCTGCCACTTGGTATAAAGCTATAGCACTTTCCCACTCTTTTAGGCTAGCTTTTTTAGCTTGGAGAATTGTAATAATGGCGGATGGCAACTTAATCTCTTTACCAGTTTCTAAATCAAGGTGAGTAACTGTTTCTAGTAATAGCTCTTGTTCGCTTGTTACTTGATCTCCTTGAGACAAGTTAATTTGATGTAGTTGGTAAGCTACTCCAAACAAAGGTAGCTTTAGCTGTAATGCTCTATGTCGCTTAGGATACTTAGAGCTACGTTTCCTTGGCTTAAACTTAACTGGTGTTTTGGGATCTGGGATATTAAGAAGCTGCCCAAGTGGAAGTGATATTTGACCGTTGGAAGAGAATTTAACATTGCAATCAAGTTGGCAATGTGGATAAATAATAGGGTGCTGGTGTTGTGCCTGATGTCTAAGATCTCCAAATAGCCGAAGTTTCACCGTTAAAGTATGAAAAATCCAACCATAACCAGTATCAGCAATACCAGGTAGTTGGATTTGTGGTAATTTTTCAGTCCACTCTAAAGTTAAAATGCGATCACCTGAAAGACCTTCGTAAAGATTAGTAATTCGAGTACCAGGATGTTGTTCTTTAAATTGTTGTATCCAAGCTCGTTGTTTTTTATTGAGGCGAGGTCTAGCCATCGGTTGTAAATTGTTGATGGATTAAAAAAAGACAACTCAAAATAGGTATTATTGCTTTAATTGATATTGCTAGGCTTGTTTCAAAGTTTCCAAAACAGTTTAGAGATGCTTTTAAGCGATTGCGGCTGTGGTGCTGCCTGGGTGTGAGACAGTGATGAAGATTGGTCTACGATGAGTGTAGGTAATATCAGTTGTTGTAGTAACTGTATTTGATAATCTACTGCTGCAACATTGCGATAAATAGTGGCAGGATCAATACTCATTCCTAGCGGTGTAGGAATAATAGTGAGATACTCGTTGAGAGCTTTTAGGTAGTTTGGGTCGTTAAAGCTACGGTGCTGTATGTGCGGTTTAATTTGAGCTAATAACTGTAGGGCGCGAACTGCTTGTAGCTGTTCTGGTGATTGTGGTTGGGACTGTTTATAACCCTTTTGTTTTTTTGTAGCAGCTAAAGTTTGGAGCTTGTTGATAGCTTGAATATAAGAAGCACAATTATAAACTTTAGTTTGTCCAGAGTAACCAACCCTGCCCCAACTCGTTTCGAGTGTACCATCAATGTTTGCTTTTGCACTCCAATATTTGTTGCTGTTAGCTCTAGCATCAGCAAAAACTAAATAAATTTCTGAGGATATTTGATTCATGTAAAATACAACATGATTACTAATAAAAACTGTAACCCTCAGTTTCAAACCAAGGGTTCATCTGCATTTTGTTGAGAAAACTAACCACGCATTTTAGGTGTACGCAAGCTATTCTTACTGGTTTTACTCGATTCGCTACTACTAGCAGGACGAGCCAATTTTGCCCATTCAAGCATTCTTTCTACTGCTTGCTTATCCCCAATTGCCAGTGGAGTAATTGCAACGCGACAAGTCTCTAAGTCCGCCAAATTAATCTGTTGAGGTCGTCCGGCATCAAAAGCAAGCGTTGCAGCTTCAGCAGCTAGGTTTTCAAGTTCTGACCCACTGAATTTATCTGACTTATTTGCGATCGCCTCGATGTATTCATCTGGTACGCAGCAGCCGAACCGTGCTAGATGGATATTTAGGATAGAAGCGCGTTCTTGTGCTGTGGGGAGGTCAACAAAGAAATTTTCATCAAACCTGCCTTGGCGCTTGAACTCGCTTGGCAATGCTGTCAGATCATTGGCAGTAGCAACCACAAATACGCCGCCCTCTGACTCTGACATAAAAGTGAGGATGGTTCCTAAGATTCGTTGGGAAACACCAGAAGTGTCGGCGGTCCCACAGAGTGCCTTATCTACCTCATCTAGCCATAGTACACAGGGTTTGATTGCCTGGGCTGTTTTCAAGGCACGACGAATATTACCCTCTGATTCACCTACCAAAGAACCAAACATACTAGCTACATCTAGTTTCAGCAGCGGCAAATTGAGAATTGAGGCAACATTTTTCGCCAATAAACTCTTACCAGTCCCAGGTGGACCAGCTAGTAGTACCCCTTTTGGCAGTGGTAGGTTATGTTGCCTTGCCTCTTGGGTGAACAATCGACGGCGGCGTAGTAGCCAATCTCGAAATAAGTCTAGTCCACCAAAAGGTGTTGTAGCTGGTTTACCTAGCTCAATGCCTAGCCCAGCCAACTTCCGTGTCTTATATTCAACTACAGATGGAATAATATTAGGTGGGATCGCAATACTTTTTTTGCATACCTTTGGCTCGACTTGAAGCTTAATATGCAATCGCAGAAAGTCGGAAATTTCTTCTAAAGTTAGACCTAAACTTGCTCTTGCCAACTCTTCAGTTTGAGTCTTATTAAGTTCGATCTTCCAGTCGATTCCTTGTTCTAGAGCAGCTTCTTCTAGGAAAGGCAAGTAATCTTCTAGGTGATTGAGAATTTGATTAACGCCAGGTAGAGGCATTTCGCTGACTGGAATTAGTCGCGCTAGAGCTTCGTGCAGCTCAATTCCTTGCCCGATCAAAACAATCCGCTTATCGGTTGGCTTTAATAGGTGGTACAAATTTTTAACTCGCGTTAGTACTTCCCAACTAAGTGTGTTAGAATTCTTGCCAATGAATGGGTGTATGTCACCCAGGATAAACATTCCAGCTTCATTAAAGCTCTGAATATACTCGAAAATGTGTAGCAGTGGATCGGCATGGGGTGGTCGCTTGTATGCCTCAAAAGAGTCGAACATAAGTCCACCATCGTGTTTGCTGATTCCAACCAGGTCTAGACCGCTTGTTCCTAAATTCCAAAAGTAGACTGGGATCTCAAGCCGTGCCACAGTCTCGACCTGAATATGGCGGATGATGGTCAATTCTTCTGGAGCGAGTACGTCAATAGCAACGATTGGGATTTGAGATGCAAGAGTTGGGATGAGGTGTTCTAGTTGCATAATTCTAGGAATAACTCTGCGACGGACTAAAACATTAGGTTTCTGGAGAAAGGATAATCCCCAGAAACTTAGCTGTTACTGACGGGTTCGTTGTTGTTGAGACTGTGTTGTGCGACTGATTTGGCGGATCTGTGCCTCTGGTTTATAAGCGCGATCGCTTTCTTTGACAACGCCTAACGCCTCTTCAAAGGGTTGAGTTGCTTCCAGGCAAGAGTGTCCCTCAAAACCTTGCGCTTCGATTTCAACCGCACCTGTCGTTTTATTGAAATGGATTAAAATAGCTCTTTCCATTTTTTCTCCTATCGACGTTGATATTGCCTCACTTGTTGATGAGCGGCAAAAGTGAGTTTTAGCGTATGCCCTGTTTCGGTTGGAATCGGCGTGATAGTACAAGCCCCTAGTTTTTCTTCTAGCTGGGTGGCTTTAGCGCGAATGGCGTGTTCGGCGTACTTTTCTAACAATCGATGCGTGAAAAAGTTGCTCCCCAACCGAGGTGTCGTTTCGTAACTATCGTGGATTAAATCATATACACCAGTACAATCATTCCACCTAAAGCCAATATCGGCGTGGGTGCGGATCGTCCTACCAAAAACTATAATTTCCGCACTGTATTCACCAAGATTACCGTAGTAGCCAGTCAAAGGTTGCGGTGTATCAAAGACTTTCGGTTGCAGCTCCTCATCTGTTAGTGCCGCTACTAAATATTCTTTATTGCTGAGCTTTGTACTAACTTGTGAAAAGTGAGACACAAGACATCTCCTTTGTAATCTGTCTTATTTGATTGGACGCAAGATCGACATTGAGCAGCATAAGTAGCCCCTACATGAAACCTGCTCAAAATTGGTCAGCCGTTGCATTTTGGTGGCTAGAGAGTACTGGTTTGTTGCAAATATTCTCAAAAAGCCACCGCCATTCTCCTGCCGTTTAACGGCAGGAGCGTGTGGCGGCTTCGCCAAAATGCATGAGAGATCTGAGGCTGGAATAGTAGATCTTTGGTACGGCTGACCAATTTTGAGTAACTTTTTCGTAACCGCCCTGATTGGACTCACGCAGACAAATTCATTCGGGCTAGAGCAGCTCTTGTAATGCCCATATCATCACTGGCTAATAATTTTTGCTGTTCTGCTTCTAGCTCGGCTTTAATCGCATCAATTTGAGCTTGCAACTGCGCTCTACCATCAAAACTGAGGCTGTCGTTATTTTGTTCTACAGTGCTTTTAACAGAGTTGAGTTTGTCAAACACCTCGTTTAATGTTCCATCTACATCAGTTCCTAGTAGTGCTTCTAAGCGCTCCAGATGATTTTGAATTCCAGTTTTGATTCGTTTGCTAGCCTTGCCTGCTTCAAACTTAGAAAGTGATTTGAGCAAATTGCCTATCATCTGCTGGCATTCAATCCGAGCGCCATTGACTATTTCTTGTTGTAATTTTTGGATATCTTGGGCGCGTTGCTCTTGGATTTCGGCAACAATCCTAGCAGCGCGATCGCGGTTGATTGCTTCTTGTTTTTTAGCTTGGGCATCAACTAAAGTGGCTTCAACCGATAGTTGTGATTCGATACTGGGGATGAGTTCAAACGCGCCTAAAGAAACTTGCAGATAATTTTGCAAATCTGCAATATCTGGAAACTTGTCTAACAAAGCCTCCAAATGAGTTTCGACTTGAGTAGCACTTAAACCAAACTTTTGATTGGCAAGTAAGTGACGCACTCTAATGGTAAATTCTTCTTTGCCAGGTTCGTATTGGGCTGCCAATTCTTGTCGTAATTGTTCTGCGGTTTGCTTCAGTGCTTGAAAATTGTTCCAAACCTCTGGTAGTTTTGTAGCGGTACAGGCAGTGCGCCCTTCAGCCCGTAGCATTTTATTATAGATGCAAGCGCGATCGCTAGCCAGTTTTTGAGCAGCATCTTTGAGCGCCTTAAATAAAGGGATTGATGAGAGCTTGGCTTCGCTTGCTTTAATCTCCTCTAGTTCTTGACCACTGAATCCAAGCGTTTCCCATTTAATGGAGGTGGTAGCAGAAGTGCCACTGAGATTGATTTCTAAAATGTACAAATCTTGCTTCATGCGGTTTAGGTTTCTTAGCCGCATTACTGGCTGAAAATCGTGTACATCTCTTGATTGAACAGCAGTTATTTGGGTCATTGCAATTACTTAATTACTTCAAAATTAAGCGGCGCGTCAGCGCCATCATTATTTACTTCAGCACTATAGTTAGGCTTAAACCTACCCAAAATGCGTCAAGGAAAGCAGTAGCTTGTTCGCAGTGTGCGATCGCTTTAAAACGGAACATCTGGGCTATCGCTGCCATCGCCGCCACTGTTAGTAATAGTTAGATTTGTCTTGACTTGAGTTGGCATTGTGCCTATTTCATTGCTATTGGCATTGTGCCTATTTCATTGCTAGTTGTGGAGGTGTTACCGTAGACCAGTTAAAGCAATACGTTCAACAACAAGACCCCCCAGCTGACGAAGTTCTTGCCAAGGCTTCATCTGTAAATATTTACACATGAAGTGATCGCACGAGCAATTGAAATTTCTGCCCTAGATGTAAGTTCTCTAAAATAGATAGGTCGGTTTAGCCAAAAGCTACCTTAGTATCGCTTTTGGTTTGAGGGTATATGAAACTTACACCTATTCTGATTGGGAGTGGGCTAGGTATAGCTTGTAGTATATTTAGCATGAACCTATTAGATTCCAGCATTGCTAGTGCCGATTCTCACCCAAATGGTCGCCACAGAGCAAATACTCTTTCCTACCCAAGAAGTTCCAAGCCTTTGATTGAGAAAGGCCAAATTCGGCATCAAACTCCAACTCCTTATTTGCAACAACAGCAACAGTTGAATCTCAACCAAAAAAGATACCAGCAAAACATTAACTCGTTGGAGAACCTGCCCTCGTCACGAGTAGATTGCCGCCCTATATCAACACCGATACCTAATTTCGATCCAGATCCGATTTCATGCTCCAAACCTTAAACGCTCAAGTAGTTAGTGCGATTGCAACCGCAAGAGATAAGTATGCGGTTGCGATCGCACTTGAGAGTAATGGCAGTATTCTAAACTCAGAACGAAATATCTGGGCTATCGCTGCCATCGCCACCAGTATTAGTATTTGTAGTGCGTGTAGTATGCGTGGGAGAGATTGGGGCTGACACCGCAACTTCGTCAGGCTGGAAAGAGATGGGGGTAGCAGACTTGATTGGCTCAGGCGCAAACAAGCTGGTTCTGGCTGAATCGTTTTCTACATAGTCATGGGTTTCTTCTCGTATACCAGAGGGTAGAGCAGCCATATCTTCACTCCCCGCAATTGCCCCAACCGACAAAATATCGATCTTCTGCCCAGGTTCGAGCGCTGCCCAAGTGTAGTCTTTCAAATGCGTATAACCGATGAAATAACTCGTCCAGTTCTCTACAGTGGGTTTTTCATGACTGACAACGCGACAGCACCAGGACTTATTTTGTTTTTCGCCAACTAATTCGGGTTTTGTGGTAAAACAAAACACTCCTAAACAGTGAAATAAATCGTTCTTTGGTTTAGCCGTAACAGAATTAGTCAGAGCGTGACAGGCTTCTAATTCGCCCTTGAAAGCACGTCGTTCGAGTTCAAAAGTTGCTCCATTAACTCCTCTTGCGGCATACTTGAGTGGAGACGTATGCAATGGATTGTTATTTTCATCTAAGAAGAAAACCAAGTAAACTCTCTCAGTTTTGATATTAGGATCGTCTTTGAGAAAAGCATCGTACAACCCAACAGTCACTCTAGTCCTTTGCTGTTCAGAAGCTTTAACGTCGTACTGATACAAATCTGTTTTGGGGCAGCAGAGAAGACGAGGGTTTTGAATTAAGATGCCTTGTTCGGTTGCGCCAGAACGAAACGTATGTTCGATTAATGCAGTCTCATCAAACGATACCCATCCGCATCTTGCCATTGTGCTGACAGGAATAAAATAACCGCAATGCGCGCGATCGTTCAAAACAATAACTGTGGGTAATGAAGCATTCTTGTCTATGTATTCATCACTGACAAAAGGATCGACTTCAATTGGACTTGAATCAGTTATATTGCTCATTGTTTTTAGTTTGATTTGAATCGAAGGCAGTGTTTTCGATTAGCGCCAAATATTTGTTTTGAACGGTAAATGCGCTGTTTCTGTGACAAAACAGTTGATCTAGAAAAGAGATCATGTTTCAATTAGCTAGCTCGAACAAAATAATTTCGTTGCAGTTCTACGAAGGCGCTGCTACTACAAATTCATCACTAAATCCTGTGGTAGGATTTGAGCTTGTGATGAAATTGCTTGCAGAGTAGCTGTTTTAAGAATGCGATGATGTAGCGGAATTACGCAGGTGTTCGTGATATCGAATGAATTCTTTTGCATTACCATTAAACCCCGCACTCGGCTAAATCCCATGTTTTCCAATAGACGAACCGCCCGCCACGCCGAAATTTCAATTGGCGGGAAATAAGGTAGCGTCTCTGCGGCTCGACGATCTACAATCTCAAAGTGAATAGAGCGCGGGTTAATTTCTGGCAAGGCAATGCTGGTGTAAACTCTATTGAGAATACGCAGATTGGCAATTGCTTCTGCCTCGGTCGCTCCTTGTTCTACTATCCCAAACTCAGGGCAAGCGGCTACGTAAATTGCTCCTTGCTGTGTGACGATCGCACTTTGGACTTGATTTTCTAGCATAGCGATACCTGTTTTATTGCTAATTGGAAAAATGTATCGACTTTGCGTATCTGCGGAATTACAAACAGTTAAGCTACAGTTTTTCAAATGCTGTGCAAGCGCTAGAAGCAAACATTATCCAAAGCGGGCTTGCTTAAGAATACGGCGCAGAGTACCGACGGGAATATCTTGGGAGCGCTTGCTGGGTAAGGTTACTAAACCAGAGGCAATAGGATGCTTGAACTGACGATGGCTGCCTCTGATTCTGGCTAGGAACCAGCCGTGGTCCTCTAATTCTCGAATTGCTTCGCAAACTTTCATGAGGATTAAATGGGTTGCAGAAATACTCGAAAGTGCCTGGCTTTCGGACGCTGCTGGAAGTAAAGTAATGATGCAACGTCCTAATAAATTCGTGCCTAGCCGTCTACTCTACGGCGCAAATGTAGCTAAAACTAATTCTCGATGCGAGCAGCGTAATTCTTCCGCCGCTTTGTACTTCTGGGCAATTCGTTCCGCCTCCTCGTGGTTTGATGCCCTACCAGCATGAGTTTTACCTACCCAAACCTCGTACCACTGCCACTTAGCATTCCAAGTAACTGACCACTGGGGAGGAGCGGCAGTTTCCGGTTGCTCCTTTGAATTGAGAATATCGTTGTATCCAGCCAAATAACCTTGAGAATAATGGCAAGTAGCTTCGATGCATATCGGTGGCATTTGGTTAGCTGCGTCGAGTTTACCGTGCGCTAGCCCGCTTTCGTACTTTTCAACTGCCTGCCAATCCAAGCGAAGTTGGCAACCAGTTGAATCACCAGCCCATCCTACTGGGTGTTGTGCTTGCTTTGTTGCTGATAAGTTGGATTGTGTTTGTTGCGGCTGCGGTTGTGGTGTTAGTGCGTCCTCCCAGGAGTGCTGCTGAATTTGCAATCGATGAGCGTGGAAGGTTTCGATGTTGATTGGAATGGCGCGGTGCAGCTGGATTTGATACCACACGGTATCGCCTGCTAGAGCAATGTTGGTGATGTCTGCTGCTGTTAATTGCTCTGGTGTGCCATAGGTGCATTTGTCCCAACTGATGACTGCTGCTGCTAGAGCGTAGTCTCGCAGGTAAGCTTCGTCTTCAGTAGTAATGCTGCGACTGGGGTTGATGACACTCCGATATTGAGTGGAAGCGACCGCCAATATTTGCTGTTTCTCTTGGCTGGCCCAGGTTTTTGAAGCTTGATCTGGTGAAGTTAGTTTCTGTTGAGTTACCATTTGAGTACCTAGTAATAGGAATCAAAGCCTGTGGCGATCGCCCGTCGAAAGTTGACCGCTACAGGCTTTGTAGTTTTTTTGGAATTTATTTCGGATATTCTGTAGACAGTGGCTGATAAGAAATTCACAGCCACTATCTGTTTCATTAGAAAAGCCTTACACCACAGGGCATCTTCAATCAGCGTTCATCCCCTCGCGGGGCAACCTACGGTGTACTCTCGAAGGCGCGGTATCTTCCAAGGGAAGGTTTTCCAGTTCCGCCGCTGTCAAGCCAGCAGTAACTTTGATGCGCGATGTTTAGGTTGTTTTAAGTCTTTGTTTTTGCTGCAAACTCTGATTTTTGGTCAGGGCGAGGCTGTGAAGCCTTTCCTTATCCATGCTTATAGCTTAACTAAGTAAGTCTAACTTGTTAAGTATTACTTTATGAGTTATGTTTAATATGTAGCGCGTGATAATTAATGCGTGTTATTTATAACCACATGATTAAGTAGAGTCAATGGAGGTGTTATTCTATGAACTCTATGCTTGTCACTTTGTCTGTTGATATTCCTGGTTTAGGCAACCGAATTAGGCAGCTGAGGGAGGCTAAAAATATGTCTCCTACTCAGTTAGCTGCGTTAGCTGGAATGAGTTCAGCAAACCTTTACCGAATTGAAAGTGAAACTACAAAATCAATTCCCAGAGAAACATTGAAAGCACTCAGCCAAGCGTTAGAAGTGGATCTTGACAAGGAAGTAAAAGCTGCTTTAGCTAAAGCGTTAGCTGAAGATCAGAAAAAATAACAATTTATTGAACTCTTCTTCTAGGGTTTTTTACAGTAGCTTATTACTGAAATTCTTAGACCTAAATAGATAGTAGCGCGCGAATTTATGTGTAGATGTAGTTAATTCCAGAAAGCAGTCCGAACAATAATGAGGTTGTACGACAATGAATACAAAAAATTTATTAATTCAAGAGATTGAGCAAGCTCCAGAGCCAATACTGGACGAGGTTCTTGACTTTCTTCGATATTTGAAAGCGAAACACGAACAGGAAAAGCTAGAAATGCAAACCGATCTGGTGGATGCTCGTGCTGCTCTGTGTGAGGCAAAAGAACAAGGCACTACATCTCTTGCCGCTTTAAAGCAGGAGCTTGATTTATAAGGTATGACTTATGAAGTTGAAATCACACCTGCTGCCAAACGTCAAATTAAGAAGCTAACCAAATCTATTCAACAGTTAATCGTTGAACGGCTGGAGGAATTAGTAGACAACCCGCGACCTCCTGGCGTAATCAAGATGGAAGCAGAGGAGAATTTATATCGAGTACGAGTAGGTGACTACCGCATTATCTACGAAATTCAAGACAGTGTACTGCTGATTGTTGTAGTCAAAGTCGGACATCGCGCAAACGTCTACCGCTAAAACTTTTCGAGAAGCAACGCTTAACTGACACAAAATCAACGCGCGATCGCGTATCCTCACTCCTAAGCTACGCGCGAGCGAACCCTACCACAGCCTAACCAATTAGATGTAGAGGTCATGGTAATGACAATCATCTCCGCTCTAGTACTAATCGAGTCAAAATCAGCTCGTGATAGTCAGTTAGCGCGTTTCTCGCATGACAGCGCGAAAAGTATTCTTCATCGAATCAAGTATTTGTATTTCGCGCTTTGGAAGGGAGTAGGAACTGCCACAACGAATCAAATGGCAGAATTTTATGAAGTACCTACCGATTCTGTACAGAAGGTTATTCAACGCCATCGGGATGAGCTGGAATCCGATGGAGTGAAAATTGTTAAAGGCAAAGACCTGAAAGCATTATCCAGCTTAGGTATGGACGGCTTGTCCATACCAAATGCTACGACAATTATCACTGTTTGGACACCCCGCGCTGCACTACGCTTGGGTATGTTGTTGCGGGACTCTACTGTTGCGGCATCAGTACGAACAAGTTTGCTGGACGCAATTGAATATGTTATTCCCGCCTCTGCCCAAGAAATTGAACGAATGCGATTAGAGCTTGAGCTAATTCGTGCCAAACAGCACTACCAAGATACCGGACACGCGATCGCTCTTTCTGCCAGTCCTGCAACCCTGGCATGGCTACGTGGCGAAAGTCCTCCACCTATAAAAGTAGAGTATAGAGATCGCTTTGTCGATCCTGCCACTGGTCAGGAAGTTGGTAGTTCGAGTGGCCGAAGTCTTACTCAACTAATTGCTGATGCTGGGTTGAATCCGAAATCAAAGCGCGATCGCCAATTGATTAAGAAAATTCTAAAAAGCAATGGGTTTGATTATGACAGGGGGCAACGTTGGGTAAGTGCGTCATACCTGCGCGAGTATCCAGTACTGCAAGATGAAATGTATCAGCAGGCATTGAAAGTAGTGCTGGCAGACCTTGGAGAAAGCAACTCTCAACCAAATCTATTTGTGCATTCCTTACAGCAAGCTTCCCTCAAAGAAGGCAATACACGGCGTAGTTTACAAGAGGAAGAACCAAACTAAAGTGCAACGCCTGAAGTATTTTTAGCTGCGGCTGACATAGTAAGCGTCAAGATGACTGCTAATGCCAGCTGCGCTCAAAGCACTTCCTTTTCCAAATAGCTTGCAGATCCAAACCACTCAAACAGGTTTTAGAACTAACGCGATCGCTTTTCATTGCAATGAGTACGCGCACTCCAAACCAGATGGGCTTCGGGTTGCACTCGCTTTGTCATGACTACAAACATAACACTTAGAAAAATGTCACAATTTACATCTGCGTTTTTGGGGCAGGTACAGCACCCAATCAATATTCTCCAAGAATATTTGGCAGCATTTGGGAACAAGTGCCAACCTGCAATCCTATCTTGGTTGGATAACTGGACTAGGAATAAGCGTAAAGAAGCGCAGTCAGATTGGATTTGGCTGGTATTATCTGACGAAAGCTACCGAATTAGGGTATTGTAAGGATACTATTTTTCGCCACCTCCACCATTTAGTTGAAATGGGGGTAATTGAGAGACAAAGAGCAAAGCGTTGGGCTACTGACAGGGCTTGGAAGTACCGGATTGTTTCCCAGAAGCTAGCCCAATATATTGATTTATGCGAAAATCAGACCATTGATAGCAACGAATCAGAACATGGACAGTCTGAAGTTAGGACATCGACAGTCGAAAATCAGGAGAATAACATAGGTTCTAACTCAAGTTCTTCTTATGCTCAACCACAGGCAGAGCCAGTTGCTGTTGAGTCAGAAGAAGGAGGGGAAAAAGCAAATGAGCCAACAGATGAAGAAATAAAAAACGTTTGCATACAACTACGCCGTTTGTCTCCTGACATTAGCATTAATCCCCAGGTAAGAAGTGCAATCCGCTCTTTCTGGCATAATGTTCCGGCGGGGCTGGCTAGAGTTAAAAATGCGCTTGGTAAGGGATGGTGCAAACAACCGAATGGCGTGTTCGTCCAAACGCTCAAAAATGGTGCGTCAAGAGACGAGGAGGTAGTGGTGGTTGCCAAAGAGTATCCCCGCCCTACATTGGAGCAGTTGAACCAGGTTGGAGAAATGGGGGAGTTGGTTTATACGGGGCTGAACGAGCCAGGATACCCAGAAGTTGTGGCTGTTAATACTGGTAGCGGTGTGTTGCCTTGGTGGGTAGTTTTAGGGGTGGAAGTTGCGTGAAGTATAGGTAAGAAGGTTTCCACTACCTTTTGCTGTATGGGTTGGAAGTCGAAAAGAATGCTTGTGACGAGTTTGGCACACTCTGGAACTTCTAGCTACGACCAGGTGGACGCTCGGGAGCGGCGCAATAAAGTGGGGTAAGAAGCGGCAAGCGATCGCGTCTGTGTCTCCTCAAGATCGGTACTGCACCTAGTTGGCGGGTTGTACAAGCTGGGAATGGCGAGTGAGGAGGATTTACTAGCTGAAGAAAGAATTTGTTTTGGTGTGGAAATATACCTCTGCTGATGTGAAGAGTTTACCGCAGTCAAATACTTCAGGCTACGACGAGCAGCTAGAAGCAGTACGATGGACGCGATCGCACTTGGTTGCGAATGACTTAGGCGTTTTCGCGGGAATAAAATACCGGAACCTTAATTATCCCCTCCGACTACGCTGCCATTCCCTACGACATGACGTGAAGGTTCCGGTATTTTATTTCTTAGCTTCCTCCTAAACCGAGCGTCAGATGGGAGCTACTAACTCTCATTTCTCACTTTTCTTGAAAGGAAAATATAGAAACTGTTGTAGCCAAGGGTTTTAGCAAAATTGCTCCAAATGAAATCACTTGGAGTAGAAATTAAGCATGAAGCCATATATAACAAGCTTTTTCAAGTTTTGGTCATCTTTTTCCCTATTAAAGTGACAAATGAGGGATAAGATACAAAGGGAGTTATTTGTTTAAATTCAACAAAATTATTCCCAATTTTCACGAGAATGAATAACTGGTTTGATACTGCGCGGTTGGGGATGTTCATTCATTGGGGACATAGTTCTCAACAAGGATGTGAGTTGTCTTGGCCGTTAGTTGGGGGTGTATTTAGCCTTCCTTGTTGTCAAGATATTTCAGTTGAGAAATATCACAGCACAGCTAATACTTTCAATCCACAAGAATACAATCCTCAACAATGGGCAGATTTAGCAAAAAGTTTAGGAATGAAATATGCCATATTAACAGCCAAGCATCATGATGGTTTTGCCCTATTTTATACCCAATCATCAGACTTTTCAATTGCATCTACACCTTACAGACAAGACATTGTAGGTGAATTTGTCATAGCTATGCGCTCTGTTGGATTGCGTATTGGTCTTTATTTTTCACTCAGTGATTGGCATCATCCTGACTATCCTGCATTTACAGAGGCAGATAAACCGTATCGCTTTGACCAACTACCTCAACCTACACCGCAACAGTGGGAGCGATATATCCAGTTTCTATTCAATCAGATTCGAGAATTATTGACTAACTATGGTCAAATTGACATCATTTGGTTTGACGGAAGTTGGGAACGCACAAAAGAGCAATGGCAGGTTCAAGAATTAGCCAAAATGATTCGTGATTTACAACCGGATATTCTCATCAACGATCGTCTACCAGATTGTGGCGACTTTGAAACTTCAGAGCAGTTTATTCCTCCTCATCCACCTGCTCATGCTTGGGAAACCTGTCTGACTATGAACTCAAGTTGGGGATATAACCGAGACGACCGCAACTTCAAATCCTCACGTCAATTGATTCATACTCTTTGTGAAGTAGCAGGCAAAGGAGGCAATCTCTTACTCAATATTAGTCCAATGGGTAATGGAACAATCCCCCCAGAGCAGTTAGAACGTCTCAAAGAGATAGCAGATTGGATGTCTTGCCACTCTGAAAGTATACTTGATACCACCCCAGGATTAGAATCGTGGCAATTTTATGGACCCTCGACTTGTAAAGGCAATCGCATTTATCTGCACCTATTAATGAAACCATTAGAAACAATATCAGTTCGGGGTATACCAATCAAACAAGTAAAATCGGTGTTTGTCTTGGCTGATGGCACAGCACTCACCTACACAAGTCGCTGTGCAATTATGGATTCTCTGCTCAATTCTAATCCGTTAGGAGAATTAACAATTTATGTACCTGAGCCAGTCATTAATCCCTACGTCACAGTGATTTGTATTAATATTGACCTTGAGTAATTCTTGTTTATTAGGTATTTAAGTTCAAGTCAGCTTTTGGTGAAACTCTTCTGCCTTCACCCCGCTTCCCAAAAAGCGCGATCGCTTGATAATGGTGCTACGGCGTGATGGAGAATTCGATTTGTGTGCCGCGCCAGTTCCACAGTAAGCAACGAACGCCGTAAACCATAACACAAATAGGAATGTACGCTTAATGCGCGACGTGAAAGTTGTGCATAGGCAAATTAAGTGCTAACTGCTGTCCATGTCAAAAGAAGGAGGGGAAAAACCAAATGAGCCAACACCTGAAGACATAAAAGACGTTTGCATACAACTACGCCGTTTGTCTCCTGACATCAGCATTAATCCCCAGGTAAGAAGCGCAATCCGCTCGTGCTGGCGTAATGTTCCCTCTGGGCTGGCTAGAGTTAAAAACGCGATGGTCGCGTTGCGAACCGCCGCAGGCATCGCACAGGGTTGGTGCAAGCAACCGACTGGGTTATTTGTCCAAACACTCAAAAATGGCGTGTCAAAAGAGCAGCTAGATGCATCAGTTGTGAGTAAAGAATATCCGCGCCCTACGCTTGAACAGTTGAATCAGCTGGGGGAAATGGGGGAGTTGGTTTATACCAAGCTGAATGAACGTGGATATCCCTCAGTTGTGGCGGTTAATACTGGAAGAGGGGTGTTGCCTTGGTGGGTAGTGTTAGGGGTGGAAGTGGTGTAGTTGTAGGGGGGAATTTTCATGAGTATAGGTTGTATCAATGTGGAAGGCTACCCCTGCTGATGTGAAGAATTTTTCGCCGTCGCATACTTACTGAGTACGAGCAACCCAAGGCAGTGCGATGGTAATGCGACGGAAAGGAATTGCAGATCTGCTCAATCACGACCAGGCACAGCCGGAATGATTCATGCAAGAGGTCTATTGCTCTGTTGCTCAAGCTGTATTGCTAGCTTGGAGCAACAGAGCAATAAACCTCAAACAACTTCAATTACCTGAGCTGGGGTAACTTGTGCAAGCGCGTTGCCAACTTTTGGAATCAGTGGGATTAGATCGAGAAGGCGATTGCTAGAAGCAACCATAACTACCACTGCAATCCCCACCTGTTGTAAATTTTGCTGGTACTGTAGATTCCGATCTGTTGTTAGTAAAACTGTAAACCCCTCCTCGCTCATCAGTTGTAATAACTCACCGTTCTTTTTACCAGACCATCCTATTTCCACGACTGTTCGGACTTGATAATCAGGTAATTCACGTTTTAGAGGTCGTGGCACACATTCATCAAGCAGAACTTGCATAAGCGCTCAGCATTTCCTTGGCAAGTTCCAGGGTGGCGATCGCCTGAGCGCGACTGACGCTGGGGAAATGATCTAGAAACTCATCAAGTGAGTCACCAGCTGCTAAATAATCAAGTAAAGTCTTAATTGGTACGCGAGTACCGATAAAAACGGGTGTTCCTCCCAAGATATCGGGATCGCTATGAATAACACGTATGACTGAAGACATAACAGTTTAGCCGAGCATTTCTTGGCAACTCGATCCTATTCCATAATTGTCTTGTTTGACGCTAACTGGTTTAGGGTGAGCTAGTGGTGAGCTAGTGGTGAAACTGGATGCCTCCGCGCCCGCGAAACAAAAGCGCTCTTCGCCCGATATTGCTGCTGATGCTTGAGTTGAGAATTGAATCTTCGTGCCAGCGCTAGTTCCGCAGCCAAAACACTTCTGACTACGAGCAACTAGAGGCAGTGCGATCGCACTTGCTGACCAATCACTCAAACCGATGTCGGCGAGAATCTACTAATGTTTTAGTATTAGGGGTTTGGAGATAAGAGGTAGGGGTAAAGCGAGTATTTGTAATCAAGTGTAATCACTGCTCAACACCTTGAGCATTAAAGGTTTGGACACCAGCAGCCCGTTAGTTATAGTAAAATAGTCAAAGTGTTGTTGAGAGCTTGCCCATTCCAAGCAGCAACGGCACTCTTGATGTATTTAGCTCGCAATACGGTTAAGTAAGTGATGAATGACAAAGTTGGAGGTGTCTCAAGCCTTACTCCTGGTATGCTTTTCGTATTCTGATTGAGAATAGTCACGGGCTATCTTTCGGGAGCTGAACTGTATTGGCTTAGATTACATCCCAAATGGGGAAAACCCCGTATTTCAGATGAAGCGTGGCTTGTGCCAATGACTATTGAATATATCAATCGCAAAGGCAAAACATATTACCTGCACCAGGGGCAAACCAAAACGGGCAAACCCAAGTATTTCTTCTCGATGAAATCTGAGGGGATGCTAGTAAGCGCAATTCCTGATGGTTATGAAATTTATCAGAACCCCAATGCCCAAGTGTTTTTGCGGAAAATTCCACCCCAAATTATTACGCCGCAAGAGCTTGCCATCGTTAAATCAGGGGTGAAACAATACGCCAAACTTGACTACTTTATCGTGGATGTCAAAGACAAACAGATTATCGTCTATCTGTGTGACCAAGATGTTGATGCTTTGATGAAATTGGCCTCATTTGGGCAGGGCAAGGATTGGGCTAAGAGGAGAGAATTCTTGGCCCAGTCTCTCTCCTACTCTCCCATGATGCAGTTTGTGCTGGATGATGACCAAACCAGAGAATTTATGGTGTCACGCTGGTGTTTTCGGGGTTCAGTGGATGATTGGATATTTTTGGATGGTTCAACCGACCTGAAAGCCCTAGTCAAAAAATACGCTCGGCATTTAGGTAAAGAGTCCTTCTATGATTTGATCCCATATGGATACAGCAGTTCTCAATTGGCTGAAATATAACAACAGTAGTGGGTGAACAAGCCTTTAATGTCCTTAGTCGTTACGGCAGCAAGAGCATTCGTGATGGCAGAGTTAGACCCTGCATATGTTCGTGCTGCTCGTGCGCGAAGGAACTCCTTTCTAACTTTTTGAAGAGTCAAAGTTATGACTTGGATGATGGCGGTGCAAACTGTGCAAATAACTCTGCCCCTGTCATGTTCTTAGTTTCATTGGCATTCATAGTAATATTCTGGTTTTTCGTCGATAAAAACTTGATGCTCGAACACAAGGCCTTCATCGTTATCAAAAATCCCCACAGATATGTAGTATTGGCTGTTTTGTTTCAATCTGTAAAATAGGTGGCTACCGCATTTTTTACAAAATCCCCGCTCCGCCCCGAACTGAAGATTGATAAATCCCGATATTTTCTTCACCCTTAAAGCTAACATCACTGCCACAATCAACTACTAACAAAGCTCCTCCACTCCACTTGCGACACATACTACAATGACACGCCGCTACGTGATGATTCATACTGGTTGTAGAAAGGCTGACAACAGAGCAAGCTGCAGCTGCCTTTTGCCATAATCTCATTAGACATATTCTGCTCGACTTCGGTTATGCATTAACCATACTATTTATTCTGCTGCGATCGCGCTTACCAAGAGCGAGCCAATTAGCTGACATAATGCGATTAATTAACCAAAACTCGGTGCGAGCGCTTGCTCTTGAGTCTACTCGATTGGTCTACCTATTCCAATAACAGATCGGTTTTCTCTCTATGATTTTCCCATCCGCCGGGGTGAGAATAGGGACACAATTGTAAATAGAGTTAAAGTTTTTGAGGTGGGCTATGTTTCCTTTCTGGGGTAGTAGCTGTTATGGTAACGAACCAATGTCTCGCAAGAACTTTTTAGAGCGCAGGCTTCGGTTCCTCAAGTGGATGCGGGATGATTTAGAAACGAGGTTAGCCGGTATTAATGCGGCAATTGGTAAAGTCGAACAGCAATTAGGCGACGATGAAGCAGCCTCTGCTTGAAGTTAAAACAGATTCCGCACCAGCGTTTGTTAAAGCTTTCCAAGTTCCGCGTTAAATAGATAGATCCAAGCCCCAGTCAAGCAACTGGGGTTTTTATTTATGTAATAGTGCGATCGCGTCAGTGTAGGACTAGCCAGAAATAAATCTCCTTTCTCGTTTAAGCAGTGGGATAAATTTTTGAATATGTAGTCAGGCTGAGGCTGAATCAGAAGTATAGAAGCAATTGCCTATCACTGACCCTTCGGGTCATCACAGGTCTTTGCTAGCAACGCAAGCTGCCGGAATCCGATGTAGGCTCAACGGCGGCACTACCTTTAAAAGGCAGTGTCCCGATAACTGCTTTTAATCGGGTGAATGGGTAAAGATGTTTGTTGTAACTGGGGCGGCGATGTTAGCTCAAGTGGTGCTTCTTGTAGTTGCTGCTGTTAAATTTACTTTTGGCTCAACCCCCGTTGCAGTTGCCAAATTCTTCTTTTCCAAGCTTCTTGGTTGATTTGCCAAGCCAATTGAATCCAAGCTCGTGTCCACAAAACTTGAAAAACTATGCGCTCATATCCTAGCATTGAGCCAGAGTGGAATAGCACGCGCAGTGTCGCACAAATGAAGTGTTTTCATGTGTTTCAGCACTTTGAAAAAATGGAGAGAACAGAAGTAGCGATTGCTACCTCTGTGCGTTGGGGGCAGGAAGGGCATAAAGGAGAGCATAGAAGTAGCGATCGCCTTCTAGGAATTGTAGATTTTCCTGATTCCCGACCCGAACCCAACCTCGAAGCTATTCATTTTCTCAAGTCCTTATTAGTTCACGATTTTACCTTAACGCCCGTGCCATTCGTTTTACGGTGCTTGATTCTAGAATAAGAGCGATGAAATCTTGAATGAATTACCAGCTTCATGCTGTCATTATAAATACTTTATTTTTACTTAACAGGGAACTGTGCATAATCTCCTTTAGCTATACATATTGAATAAACGAAGGGAGATTTGTACTGGTTTAAACAAATTTATGCATAAAAGTACTGAAGCGGACGTACTGAAGAAATGAAAGTTTTACACCAAATAAAACAATCTCCTGTATAAAACCAACAAGGCAAACGTAATGAATTACAGAAAACAACTTCAGCCTTGTGTAAACGAACAACTAGGAATAAAGGAAGTAACTGACATGACTTTTAACACTATCAAAACAACTGCTAACGTACTCAAAGCTAGTCTAATCAGTGTAGTAGCAGCAGCAGGCTTCGGATTGCTAACCCTACCTGCTAAAGCTGATGAAATCAACCAGGGTGCTTTCCAAACCAACCAGCAAGAAGGCACTGATAATACTGGTGTCAACCAAAGCGACCAAAACGCACAAATTCAAAAAAGAGAAACTAGAATTGGCAGCCCTGCTCGTGAAGCTCGTACCCCAGAGAGAATTAATCAAAACGTAGACAGTTTAAACGATCAATATGGTCATGGCAATACTGGTGTAAACCAGAACCGCCAAAACGGCAGAATTGAGCGCCATAGCTTTGACATCAGTCGCTAATTCAATCGCCCAATCACAAAATTGGGCAATCCTCCTCACAACTTGAGCTAATCTTGTTTTTTGCAACACTGGTATAGGCAATTCCATAAATTAACGCACGACCAACAGGAACGGCGTTGCTGAAAACCTAATAGGTAAGCGTGGCAAAATAGAGTGATGCAGGTTTCTTGTATGAACTAAAATGAAGTGTCATAGTTGTGAGGCAATTGAGTGCTTTAAGAACGGTCATCGCCAAGGGAGACAGTGCTACAAGTGCAAGCGCTGTGGTCGCCAATTTCTGGAGAGCTACCGCCCCTGGCAATATTCGGATGATGTCAAGCAACTGTGCCTGAAAATGTACCTGAATGGCATGGGACTGCGGGGCATTGAACGAGTTACCGAGATTCACCATACCACTGTCATGCATTGGATTCGCTCTGCTGGGCATCAACTCCCAGATGCGCCGGAGTCGGAAGAAATCCCAGAGGTAACAGATCTGGATGAATTGCAAACCTTTGTGGGTCGCAAGCGCAACAAGTTGTGGATTTGGACAGCCGTCAATCATAATCAAGCTGGAATTGTAGCATGGGTGATCGGTGAGCGCAGTGCAGAAACATTCAAGCCCTTGTAGCTAATCGTCAAGTGCTGGCACTGTTTCTTTTATGTTACTGATGGCTTGAAGGTCTATCCGATGTTCATCGAGTCGGGCGACCAAATTGTCAGCAAGACCTACATGACTCGCGTTGAAGGTGAAAATACTCGATTGCGTCACTATTTGGCACGATTGCACCGTAAGACGTTGTGCTACTCCAAGTCAATTGAGATGTTAGAGTGTTCACTACGTTTGCTGCTGCACTATCTGAAAGATGACACCGTCCATATTCCTGCTTAAATCATTACCTTTCAGCAACGCCACAGGAACGGATGTGTTTATTCCTATGTATACGCTTTGTTGTTTATGCAGTCGTGTATTGATTTATGGATGCCTTTGGCGTTGCACAATAGACAAATGATTTAGCTTGGAACAGGAACAATTCTATACTTT
>CAXTYC010000053.1:0-25720 GCA_964248365.1 uncultured Chroococcidiopsis sp.
CCCCTAGCCCCTAGCCCCTAGCCCCTAGCCCCTAGCCCCTAGCCCCTAGCCCCTAATAAAGGTGCTAACTTTTCCAAATCACCAAAACCACTCCACAGACAATTAAACCCAACCCGACTACACGGCTCAAAGGTACTGGTTCTTTAAAGATAAAATAGCCCAGCATCAATGAGAAAACATATCCAAGCGCAACGGCTGGACCTGCAACGCTCAGTTTGACCCTCGTTAGCAGCAGAATGTAGGCGATCGCCCCCACGCCATAGCAAGCCAAACCGGATAGCAGTTCTGGAGTCGTAACAATCCCCAAAACATGACTGATTAAATTGCCAGCATTGACTTTTCCCAACTTCAACGCCCCTGCCTTCAACAACCACTGCCCAGTAACACTGGCTATGATCGAAATGAGAAACAATCCAAATTCTGGTGGAGTCACATCAGTTACCAGTTAACAGTTACCAGTTACCAATGCCCCATAGATTAATCTAGGGGCTTGTAAATAAAGTATTTGTGTGTCGGCAGTATCTGTCCACACAATTTATTTTACCCTTCCGCGCTTCATGCGCGGGGCTTAAAACCTCTAAGCCGACAGCAACTGGTCTACTTTTTTGTGTTTTAGTCACACAAATATCGTTGCTGCAAGTAATTCGGTTTTCTAGCTTACGCTAGTTGGACTCTCACAAGCGCTAAGATCGAACCGGAAAATTTTTTCGTGTGCCGGAATTTTAGGTGTGATTCTATGACAAGTGTGGTAAATGCCTATACAAAGGAACAAGTTGAGGTTTGGCTACGGGGGCTACTGAGCGTAGCTTGGGCAGATGGCAACTTTGAGCAACATGAACAAGAATTAATTGCTAATCTGATTCAGGAAGACTTAGACACCAAACTTGATTTAACTTCCTTAGAACCAATTACAGCAGAGGAATTAGCAGCAGTTCTAGGGCAAGACACGAAAATAGCAGAAAATTTTTTACGTACAGCCGTGATGGTAGCGATCGCTGATGGTACTTATTCCGTTTCTGAAGACAACATATTACATCAATTTTGTCAAGTCCTTGGTCAGAAAGAGGAAATCTTAGCAGCCCTAAGTCACACCTTACATGATCCGCAGGCACAAGAACAGAGAATCGCTGCGCCAGTGGTTTCAAGCGATGTGAGTATGGATGCGCTGCAACCAGTTCGCCACTGGCTCGATGAGCTAGAAATCCACGATCCCAAAGTAGCACGATTCTTGTGTAAAATGATTCCCTCTCAGTGTCCGTTTGAGCGGGATGTCACACTTTTTGGTCAGAAAATCGTCCACATACCAGCACTGTGTAAACTCAACCCGCTTTACGAACAGCTAGTAGGTTTGCGCTTCCGTGCCTTGTCTTACTTAGCGGATGAGTGCAAAGAAGATGTATCAACATATATTTAGCTTTTAGCGAGAGCGCGAGTAGAGACGCGCGCCCGATCGCGTTTCTACGGTTATAGCTTTTAGCAATTAGTATGGAAAATAGGAACAACTCTAAAGTCTTTCTAACAGCTAACAGCTAATAGCTAACAGCTAATATGCAATTTATCGATCAAGCAGAAATTGAAGTTGAAGCTGGAAAAGGTGGCGATGGCATTGTTGCCTTTCGGCGAGAAAAGTACGTGCCAGCTGGGGGACCTGCTGGAGGTAATGGGGGTAAGGGTGGATCGATAATTATGGTAGCGGTGGAAAATCTGCAAACATTGCTAGATTTCAGATATGCCCATCGCTTTAAGGCAGAAGACGGCGATCGCGGTGGACCAAATAACCGCACAGGAGCCGCTGGCAAAGATCTGGTGATGGAAGTTCCAGCAGGTACTATGGTTTACGATGCCGAAACTGGTGAAGTTCTGGGCGATTTAGTTAACCCAGGACAAACTTTTTGTGTGGCTTCTGGCGGTAAGGGTGGACTGGGAAACAAACATTTCTTGAGCAATAGCAACCGCGCCCCAGAATATGCTTTACCTGGTTTACCTGGAGAAAAAAGACTTCTGCGCTTGGAGTTGAAGCTATTGGCGGAAGTGGGCATTATTGGGCTACCTAATGCCGGAAAATCCACCTTGATAGCAGCGCTGTCAGCAGCACGACCGAAAGTTGCCGACTATCCCTTTACGACCCTAATACCGAATTTGGGTGTAGTACGTAAACCCAACGGAGATGGCACAGTTTTTGCTGACATTCCAGGTTTAATAGAAGGCGCTCATACAGGTGCGGGATTAGGTCACGACTTTTTGCGTCATATCGAGCGCACCCGTTTATTATTGCACTTGGTTGACGTTACCTCACCCGATCCAATTGCTGACTATCAAACGATTCAACAAGAGTTACAGGCTTATGGAAGAGGACTAGCAGAACGTTCGCAAATTTTAGCACTCAACAAAGTGGATGCCCTCGATGAGGAAACAGTAAAAGCGATCGCCCAGCAACTAGAACAACTAAGTCACACATCAGTCTTTCAAATTTCCGCTGTCACCCGCAAAGGACTAGATGAGCTATTGCAGCACATTTGGTCAACCCTAGATCAAATGACTGAAGAAAGGCAAAAAACTGAATTCGTAATTCGTAATTCGTAATTCGTAATTTATCTTTCTCCCCCAGCTCCCCCAGCTCCCCCAGCAACGCCTGCTTCCCCTGCTCTTTTCAGAGGAGTCGTGGTAATCAAAGGAGTTGCAGCGGATTGACTGAATTGTTGATAAGCTGCACGAGAGAAAGAGCGAATCAATTCTTTCGCCTGTTCATTGTTATAAGGACGTTTGACCATAGCAACCGCTATGTAGCGCTTACCGCTGGGCATATCGACTAAACCAACATCCCCCACCATCGAACCGATATCCCCAGTCTTATGAGCAATAGTAGCCCCTTTTCCTAGCCCTTTTGGGAGTAGAGTAGCTGTGACTGTCTGACGCATGATGTGCAGCAAGCGATCGCGTGACTTGGGTAAAATCAAATCACCCTGCTGTACCGCTGCCATCAATTGTGCTAAATCTCTTGGACTAGTGGTATTAGTACCTGACAAATCCGGTAACGGATTACGAATTTCTGTTACTGTCAATCCCCAGCTTTGAAAGCGCTGATTCAAAGCCGTTGCACCTCCCAAGCGCGAAATCAGCATATTAGTTGCCGTATTGTCGCTGATTGTAATCATTTTGGTTGCCGTAGAGAGTGCTGTAAACTTAGTACCAACAGGTTGATACTGCATATCTCCCGAACCACCGCCGATTAACTCTTTTTTCAAAGTTAGCGGTTCATCCAAGTGAATTTTTCCCTCATCTACATCTTGAAAAAAGGCAACCAGAATCGGGAATTTAATCATACTGGCAGCAGAAAACGTTAATTCTCCATTTAAGTCTATGTAAGCGCCAGTATCGAGATCAACAAAAAACACCCCAGGTAGTAGCTTGGTATTTTTACCCGCTAGCTGCTGCACCAAAGTTTTCAAAGGCATAATTTCCTGGCTGAGCTTTAAAGCACCAGCAGTGGCTACTACCACACTTGCTTGTTTTTGTGGCGTTGCTTGCATATTGACAACTTGCACACCTTTGGAGGGGATGCGAATGGTGGGATTCAAAGATGACAAAACTGTGCCTGCGATCGCGCTAATTCCCACACCCATAATCAGCAGCCGCAATGCATATAAAATGCAAAAAGACAAGAAATTTTTTTGGTTCTTTGGCAGCCTTCCACCTTGCCCTTTTACATAGGGGTGGGGTGAGCTAGACGATTTACCATAGTTAGCCACTTCTGATGCGGCTCTAGAGCGCTCGTTGGAATGATTATAAGCTCCTTGTCGCCGATGGGCATGAGAGTGTTCCTCACTTTGGTACAGATCTTGATCTGATGAGGACATCTTAGCTTGCCCTCGAAACAGTTGTTTTTGGTAGTTTTGTTGCTCACTGTTTAAGCTTGCTCTACGCTCTGTCTTTGGCTGCTTTCCTGATTGTGGCATTGCTACTTTTTCTGACACCCTTGACTATAAAGGAGACTGCGCAAGTCAGTAATCAAAATAACCAAACTACTGCAATTAACTTCAAAAAAAGCAAATAGCATTGGGACACTAGTCTAGCCCAATCGCTAGCCAATGGCGACAAATTTAATATTGAAATAACTAGGGAAAAGGGTGAAGGGTGAAGGGTAAAGGGTGAAGGGTGAAGGGTAAAGGGGAAAGGGTAAAGGGGAAAGGGTAAAGGGTAATTTCCCCCCCTGCTACCCCTGCTACCCCTGCTACCCCTGCTCTCTTCTCTCCCCCTCCTTCATACTTCCCTCAACTTTGTGGGAAAGCGCCCATTCTACTTGAGTCAAAATTCCCCGCAACATAGCCACTTCGGAATTTTCCAGTTGGGCGCGATTAAATATATGTCGAAATTTTTCCATGCGGCTGGCTGCTGTGTGGGGATAGAGATAACCAATTTTGAGCAGCAAATCTTCTAGTTGCTGGTAAAATCCTTCTAAAACTCCCAATGAGGCATACTCAACGGCGATCGCCTTGAAGTCATCGCTTATTTGCCCTTGAGTAGATTTCGCCAGTTCATAACAGCAAATTGCTACGGCAGAGGCTAAATTGAGGGATGGATAGACAGAACTAGACGAAATCCTGACAAAGCGTTGAGCATAATTTAATTCTTCATTACTTAAGCCTCGGTATTCGGGACCAAAAATTAGAGCCGTTGCTTGTCCTGGTACAGAAGTTAACCAAGGTAGTGCCAGTTGTGGTTCTTCTAACACACTACCAGAGGTACGAAGACGAGCTGTAGTAGCGATCGCTCTGATACACCCATGCAAAGCCGCTGGTAACGTCTCGACTATCTGGGCAGATTGTAAAATATCAAACGCATGAACAGCCATTTGTTGAGCTTCTAGCGACAACGGATCGCACTGGGGATTCACAAGCACCATGCGCTGTAAACCCATATTTTTCATGATTCGGGCGATCGCACCTACATTCAAAGGACCTTGCGGTTCTACCAACACAATCCTTACCTCAGCTAAGGCAAGCTCCCACATAAGGAACATAATCGTGCATTACTTAAAATTAGATAAATAATGTATCAAAAAACGAACATGACACGTACTCGATCCAAATCTGACTTACCTACAAAAATTTGTCCAGTATGTCAACGTCCTTTTACTTGGCGTAAAAAATGGGAAGATTGCTGGCATGATGTGAAATATTGCTCGGAACGCTGTCGCCGTCGCCGCTCACAAGGGAGTAGGGAGTAGCGCGAAGACAAGCGCGGAGGTTTCCTCCGATCAGAACGAGGTAAGAGAGGGAGTAGGGGGGACAAGGGGACAAGGGGAGCCACTTGCGTGCGGGGGTTCCCCCGCAGGGGCAAAGTGGCGTGACAACCCGACAAGAGGACAAGGAGGCAATTACCTTTACCCTTTTCCCAAAACTGGGTTTCTGGTAACTGGGTTTCTGGTAACTGATTTCCCTTTCCCCTATGGTAATTTTAAGCTTTGGAAAAAATGGAGTAACAAGTGCAACCTAAATTAATTATTCATGGTGGAGCAGGTAGTTCTTTGCATGGGAAAGGTGGAGTAGAAATCGTCAGGCGATCGCTCTATCAGGTAATCGAGGAAGTATATACGCTTTTACTAGCTGGCGCAAGTGCAACAGAAGCCACTGTGCGTGGTTGTCAGTTGCTGGAAAACGATCCACTGTTCAACGCCGGAACAGGTTCAGTGTTGCAATCTGATGGTCAAATTCGCATGAGTGCGGCATTAATGGATGGCTCTACCCAAAAATTCAGTGGCGTGATTAATGTTTCACGGGTACAGCATCCAATTGATTTGGCTCAAACTTTACAAAGTTCCCCAGACCGAGTTTTATCTGATCATGGCGCAGCCGAACTGTTGCGGGAACTCCAGATTCCTAGTTACGATCCCATGACAGATCGCCGCTTGCAGGAGTGGTTGCTAGAGCGGCAAGAAAATTTTGTCAAAAAAATGGCTACCGTAGTTGCAGAAGATGCAGAGGATATACCTTTAGCCACTGGAAGCAACGCCGGAAGAGGAACAATTGGCGTTGTAGCGCTCGATAGTCAAGGACAGCTAGCTGCTGGCACTTCAACAGGTGGTAAAGGTTTTGAGCGGATTGGGCGCGTGAGTGATTGTGCCATGCCCGCGGGCAATTATGCAACGGACAAAGCAGCTGTCAGTTGTACTGGAATTGGCGAGGACATTATAGATGAGTGTCTAGCAGCCAAGATTGTAGTACGGGTAACTGATGGGCTGTCGCTTTTGTCAGCGGTAAAGCGCTCGTTTACCGAAGCTTCGCAGCACCAAAGAGATTTCGGAGCGATCGCCTTGGATGCTACAGGTGCGATCGCTTGGGGCAAAACTAGCGAAGTCCTACTTGCCGCTTTCCATAATGGTGAAAAAATCGGCGATACCTTAGAAGTTGCGGCGGGTACTCAAGTTGGCTGTATGTGAGTGGCTAGTGGAACCAGTGGCTGGTGGCTAGAAGGAAGCAAAAGGGAGCAAAAGGCAGCTGAGGGAGAAATAAAAACTCACCCCTTTTCCCTTTTCCCTTTTTCCTTTTCCCTGCCGCCGGCAACACTAGCCACTAGTTCCACTAATCACTAGTCCTACTTTTCAGTCGCCATCCTGGTTTAACCACCATCCGCGCACGGGCAATTACCAAGCAATCATCTGGTACATCTTCGGTTAAAGTCGATCCAGCTGCTACGGTGACATCTTGACCGAGTTTTATGGGCGCTACTAAAACTGTATTTGCACCAGTTTTGCTGCCTTCGCCAATTTGGGTAGGATGTTTTTTCACACCGTCGTAGTTGGCGGTAATTGTGCCGCAACCGATATTAACGCGATCGCCCACTGTTGCATCACCTAAATAAGACAAGTGAGCTGCTTTTGTCCCATCACCCAACTTGGTTTTTTTCAACTCGACAAAATTTCCGATCCGGCAGGATCTCCCCACCTCAACCAACCCACGCAAATGAGCATAAGGACCAATCTCAGTCCCTGCATGAACTATACTGTTTCTCACCACCGAGTACAAAATAGTAACATTCTCACCAATCTGACTATTTTCAATTAAACTCCCAGGTCCAATGCGACTACCTGATTGAATTACTGTATTACCCCGTAGATGGGTTTGCGGCTCAATCACCACGTCTGGATGCAACTGCACCGTGTCATCAATTGTGATGCTAGCTGGGTCAATCATCGTCACTCCCGCCGCCATCCACTCTGATTTCACCCGCCTTTGCAAGATTTCATAGGTCGTTGCTAGCTGTTCTCGATCATTCACTCCCAGGATTTCCTGCTCATCCTCAACATCAACTGCCATCGCTGGTTTTAGTAAATTGACCGCATCTGTGAGATAATATTCATGTTGATTGTTATTTGCCTGTAGTTTTGGCAGTACAGCGGCTAAATCCGACCAACGGAAGCAATAAACACCAGCATTAACGCGACGATTTTGTTTTTGGGCAGCACTACAATCTCGGTCTTCGACAATTTGTTGTACAATATTTTGACCGTTACAGAAAACGCGCCCGTAACCTTGGGGATCGGATAGTTGAGCAGTCAGAATAGTAGCAGCGTTTTGATGCTCGGTGTGTGCCTGAATTAGATGTTTGAGGGTTTGGGTTCTCAACAGAGGTACATCTGAGTTTAACACCAGCAGATCCCCCTGGAAATCCTTTAAGTGAGGCAGCAATTGCCCCAGGGCATGACCAGTTCCTAGTTGCTGTGTCTGTTCGACAAACTCCAAATCGGGAACTGACTGCAAGGCTTGTTTTACCATATCAGCCTGATACCCTACAATTACTAGATACCGCGTTGGCTCAAGTTCCGAGCAACTTTGAAGCACTCGTTCGACTAGCGATCGCCCACCCAATTGGTGTAAAACCTTGGGCAGATCTGATTTCATCCGTGTGCCGCGTCCAGCCGCCAGAATTGCTACCGCTACCATTTTTCAGTTATCAGTTATCAGTTATCAGTGATCAATTATCCATTAGCTTTTAGCTTTTAGCTTGAGCGCGAGTGCGCGAGTAGTAACGCTCATTGACACGCTATCTGATCAAAGATCCCAAAAGCTAGAAACAAAAAGGAGCGCACTACCTTTCAACTAACCGCTAATAGCGCGCCAGCTAACCGCTAATTGATAATTGCTCATTGTCTACATGGGAAGTAGAGCTAATAAATTTTAGGAATTGCTCGACGAGTTCAGGATTGCGCCAACCCCTTTGTGTTTCTGCCACAATGACTTTTAGCGCTTCTTCTTGATTGAGCGCTCGTTTATATGGACGCTCACTTGTGAGCGCATCGTAGATGTCAATCATTTGAAACACCTGAGCGAGATAGGGAATTTTATCTCCTGCTAAGCGATAGGGATAGCCAGAACCATCCCAGCGTTCGTGATGGTGAACAATGATCGGAATCACACCCCGCATCGTTCTTAGTGGCTGACAGATTCTCTCGCCAATTAGAACGTGTTGTCGCATAATTTCCCACTCTTGGGGTGTTAATTTGCCAGCTTTGAGCAGTACACAGTCAGGGATACCAACTTTGCCAATGTCGTGGAGATAACTACCCCACTGCAAATTCCGCCTTTGAGGACGGGAAAGATTGAGATAAGATCCAAAAGCATCGCTTAGTGTCACCAAGCGTTCACAGTGATCGCCAGTATTAGGATCTCGACTTTCAACCGACCTAGCAATTGAAAATAAAACTTGTTCGGTATGGTCTAAATCTTCATTCAAGCGCTTTTGGCGTACAAGAGACTTAACCCGCGCCGCTAGTTCTAGGCGATCAAAGGGTTTGCTAAGAAAGTCATCTCCCCCAGCTTCAATTCCACGAATTCTTGCCGCGCGATCGCTCAAAGCTGTGATAAAAATAACTGGGATCAGCCGAGTTTGCTCGTCGGTCTTTAACTGGCGACAGACTTCAAACCCATCCATTCCTGGCATCATCACATCCAGCAGGATTAGATCCGGTTGACTTAGCGTTACACCCTCTAATGCCGCCGAACCACTTTCTGCTTCCTGAACTTCGTAGCCCTCTACTGATAACATAGCAACTGCGGTCATGCGACTTGCCGGATGATCGTCAACCACCAAAATTTTAGGCGGCTTTAAATCAAAGCTGTTCACTTGTGACACTTTTGCTCTATATAATGTAGAGTCTGTCGAATTACATCTATAGTCAACACTATCCATCACAATAGAATGACTGGCTCCCAATATTAATAGTTATCCCCAACACTAGCAAAAATTTGTCTGGGAATATTTGTCAAACTGCTGCTGTAAATTCTCTTTTTATACGGTTTTTTATCAGTATGCTCAATTATTCTGTATTATCAAAGGGGATTTTTACGGAGATTTATGAATGTAGCTGTATAAAAGTAGGGGCTAGGGGCTATAAAAAAGGGAAAGCGGAAAGTGGGGGTGAGGGGCGCGAAAAGTTGGGGGGTTTTTAGCAAGGGGTCTCCCCGCCTGCCCCCCATCCCCAGAGAAAACCCCATGCCCCCCCCAAGCGAGTCAAGACAGAGACTCTGTTTCCCCCTCTCCCCCAACTTTTCAAGAGAAGGGAAAAGGGTAAAGGGTAAAGGTTGAAGGATAAAGGTTGAAATTTCATACTTCTACCTTCACACTTCCAACGAAATACTTTCCTCACTCCTTACTCCGGAGTTCGTCCCGCAACGCTTACACTCCTGACTCCTTTTAGCTGTCGCTTTCGCCATTGGTTCGTTGGTTCTAAACAACTGGTATTTTGTTCTGTTGTTCGTCGCTGGCGAATCAATTCGGCACAATCGGATAAATTTGGATCGCGGTAGGGAATAGCAGCGCGGGTGAGTAAATGCTCTTGTTCTTGTTGGGAAAGAGCAGGTAAGGCATCAGCGTTTTTGCTAGCTACTGTACCAGGCGATCGCCTCCCCACAGGTGGCGTGGAGCCAATTTTTAACCCAACTGCCATCAAAGCTGATCGCACAGCAGCAGAGGAGGAATAAGTAACTAGTCTACCATCAAAGTTTAAACACCGTGCAACTCGCTCTAAAAATTCCACAGTCCAAAGTTGAGGACAAACTGGCGGTGAAAATGGATCTAGAAAAATTGCATCAGCCTGGAAACCCGATGCTTGTAGCACTTGAATCGTCTTTCTAGCATCACCAATTAACAGCTTTGCCTGGAGGTTATGTGTTTGTACAATGTGGGTAGTTGCTAACTGGCTCAGTATCTCAGGTATAGGTGAGTCCCAACTGTCAAGTAAGTGATGAGAGATCGCAGCTTGTGCGGAGGCAGGCTCTAACTCCAAACCAACTACTTCTACGTGACATTTGGGGTTAGATTCCCAGATAGTTGCCAAAGCTGCCGCTGTATTATAACCCAGCCCGTAACATACATCTAACAGCCGCAGGGATTGATGTTGTTGAGCTTTCTGCTCAAGATTAGCAGGAACCGCAAACTTCAACTGGGCTTCAGTTCGCGCCCCATAATGGCTGTGAAACGCTTCGCCAAACTGAGGGGAAAAAAAGGTAAACGAACCATCTGCTGTGATTTGAGGGGCTAGAGGCTGGAGGCTAGGGGCTAGAGATGGATCGTGCAGGGGTGCAGGGACGCAGGGGTGCAGGGGAGAATTTTTATCTATATTCTCCTCTGCCCCTCTGCCCCTCTGCCCCTCTGCCCCTCTGCCCCTCTGCTTCCCCATACCTTAAATATCCAAGTCTACCAAATTCAGGCGTGAACCGTAGGTTTCGATGAATTCCCGGCGGGGTGCGACGCGATCGCCCATTAAAACAGTAAAGATCCGATCCGCTTCAGCTGCATCCTCAATTTCTACTTGTTTTAAGGTGCGGGTTTCACGGTTCATTGTAGTATCCCATAGCTGTTGGGGCATCATTTCACCCAAACCTTTGAACCGCTGAATTGTATAATTAGCATTGGTGGGGAATTCGTGTTGAACTAGGTTTGTCAGTTCACGATCGCTGTAGCAGTAGTAGTGAGAGCGCCCTCTTTCTACTTTATACAACGGCGGACAGGCAATATAAATGAAACCTTGCTCAATCAGACTTCGCTGATAGCGATAGAAGAATGTCAACAACAGCGTTCTGATATGCGCTCCATCTACATCAGCGTCAGTCATGATAACTATTTTGTGATACCGCAATTGCGAGGAATCGAATTCCTCACCTTTAACACCTAAACCAAGAGCAGTAATTAGAGCCTGAATTTCAGTGTTTTTGTAGATTTTGGCATCATCGGTTTTCTCAATGTTGAGGATTTTACCACGTAAAGGGAGGATTGCTTGAAACTTGCGATCGCGTCCTTGCTTAGCACTTCCACCCGCACTATCCCCCTCTACGATGAATATTTCTGACTCGGCGGGATCTCTGGAACTACAATCAGCCAATTTACCAGGTAGGGGCGAAGACTCTAGCACTGACTTGCGTCGTACTAATTCCCGTGCATGACGGGCGGCTTCGGCTGCTTTAAAAGCTTGAATGGCTTTATCTAAGACGGCATCGGCTACACCTGGGCGAAATTCCAGATATTCGGTGAGAGTTTCTCCCACTAAGGAATCAACAATTCCTCGCACTTCGGTGTTACCAAGTTTAGTCTTGGTTTGCCCTTCAAATTCAGGATCGGGAACTTTGACGGAAATTACACCTGTTAAACCTTCTCTGACGTGTTCGCCGCTGAGGTTGGGTTCTGATTCTTTGATTTTGTTGCGCTTACGGGCGATCGCATTCAAGGTTCGAGTCAAAACTGCTTTCAAACCTTCCAGGTGTGTACCACCGTCAACGGTGCGGATATTATTGGCAAAGCCTAGCAAATTATCTGTGTAAGCATCAGCACTCCACTGCAAAGCGACTTCGACTTGCACATCGTTCCTTTCTCCCTGCACATAAACAATTTCCTCATGCAGAGGCTGCTTGTCGCGGTTGATATAGGCAACATACTCTCGAATACCGCCTTTGTACTCATATACTTCTACTTTCGGTTCATTACTTTTGAGTAATTCCAGGCGGTGATCGCTAAAAGTAATTTTCACCCCAGCATTTAGGTATGCTAACTCGCGCAAGCGACCAGCTAATGTTATATAGTCAAACTCTATACCAGTCGTCGTGAAAATCTCCGAGTCAGGCTTAAAGGTGACAGATGTTCCGGTTCTAGCTTCCTTATAAGGCTTGACTTGCAATTCGGTTACAGGGATGCCACGTTCAAAGCGCTGAGTATGTACTTTTTTCTCCCGCCAAACCGTGACTTCCACTACTTCGGACAGGGCATTCACAACCGAAATACCAACTCCATGCAAACCACCAGAAACTTTGTATCCACCGCCGCCAAACTTACCTCCAGCGTGTAGAACTGTCATGACTGTTTCCAGTGCCGATTTACCCGTTTGTGGATGGATATCTGTAGGAATGCCTCGACCATCATCTGTTACTGTAACAGATCCATTGGCATTTAAATCTATTTCTATATGGGTACAGTGACCTGCCAATGCTTCATCGATTGAGTTATCTACCACCTCGTATACTAAATGGTGGAGTCCCCTTGGTCCAGTTGAACCGATGTACATTCCTGGTCGTTTGCGTACTGGTTCCAGACCTTCCAAAACTTGAATTTGCTCGGCACTGTAGCTACTTGTCATGAAAGGTATTCTCCAATAATGAGGTTAATATCGCCTGGTAGTGTCTAAAATAAGAAATCACACCAAAATTATAACACAATAGGCTTAAAGACTGCTCTAGGGCATTCTGAAGAGCAATTTATTTTAGGGATGTACCCAGCTACCTTTAGAAAGAGCTTAATTACCATTTGTGGTGCTACCGCAGTGGGTAAATCTGGTTTGGCTTTAGATATAGCACAACGACTAGAAAGTGTGATTTTTAGTGCCGATTCGCGTCAAGTTTACCGCGAGTTCAATATTGGCACGGCTAAACCAACCTCCGCCCAGCAACAACTCGTACCTCATTATCTAATTGATATATGCGATCCGACAGAAACTCTAACAGTTGCCTCCTACCAGCAGCAAGCCCAAGCCTTAATTGAGGGGCGAGGGGCGAGGGGCGAGCTTAGAGGGGCTGGAGAAGGAGCAGGGGAACTCCGAGTCCCCACCAAGTGGGGATTAGGGGCAAGGGGGGCTTCGGGGTCCCCACCAAGTGGGGTTGGGGGGAAGAGGGGGGCAGGGGGGAAATCTTTATCGATTCTCTCCTCTGCTCCTCTGCTCCCCTGCCCCCCTGCTCTGTTAGTAGGTGGAACTGGCTTATACATCCGTTCCATCGTTCAGGGGTTAAAGATTCCTCTGGTAGCACCTGTGGCAGAATTGCGATCGCAACTTCTATCTCTCGGACAAACCCAACTATACGCCATGCTGCAACAAGTTGATCGAGTTGCTGCTCAAAAGATTCATGCTAATGATCCAGTCAGGACTGTTAGAGCATTAGAAGTATACTACGTCACTGGTCGCCCGATTACCGAACAGCAAGGGGAAAATCCCCCCGATTACCCAATTTTACAAATTGGTTTGGATTGTGATTCTACTGCTTTGCGCGATCGCATTACCCTGCGTACCGAACAAATGATCGCTGATGGCTTAGTCACTGAAGTGGAATATTTATGTCAAAAATATGGTTTTGACTTACCTTTGCTCAATACATTAGGTTATCAAGAAATCAAGCAATATTTAGCAGGAGATATATCATTAAATGAAGCTAAAAACTTAACCGTTTTGCACACTCGTCAATTTGCTAAGCGGCAAAAAACTTGGTTTCGAGCCTCTCCTCAAATTGAGTGGTTTGATGCAAATAGCCCTGATTTAGTAGAACAGGTTTGGCAGCGAGTGCAAGAATTTTGTGTTGAATGTTGTGGTAATATAGAAAAGTAGCAGTAAAGCTACAAAAACACAGCTAAGTATGTGCTTACAAACAAATTATTATTCTTTAAAAACAGTAATTTTAAACCGTTCATCAAAACAATGAGCAATAAAATGGCAAGATTTTTTATTTTCACGCTGTTCAATATTTTGTTTTTGTTGCTTGTGATTGGATTTATTGCTAAAAGAGGTAGATTTTCCTATTTAAATCAAAAATTTGAAACTGTGAATTCTAAAAAACAAGCTATTCAAGCTGAACCTACCTACCTTCATCAAACTAGTCTGTTTCAAATCCTGCCGGAATCTAACTCTGAGATTGTGTTTTTGGGAGATAGTATAACTGAGCAATGCGAATGGGCAGAATTACTAGAAAATACAAATATCAAAAATCGTGGTATTTCTGGTGACACAACCAATGGAATCTTGAATCGACTAGATGATATATTAGAGTCAAAACCAAAGGAAATTTTTTTGATGATAGGGATAAATGATTTTTTCCATTATCATAAGTCAGCAGAGCAAATATTTGAAGAATACCAAAAAATTATTGCTAAAATTCGCAATTTTTCTCCAAGTACAAAATTATTTATTCAAAGCGTCTTGCCTGTAAATAAAACAAAATTTCGTGTAAATGTTAATAATAACGATATAATTAAATTAAATTTATATTTAAGAGAAATAGCACAATCAGATTCTGTGCAATACATAGATTTGTTTTCTCGTTTGTCAGACTCCCAAAATCAATTAGATTCCCGTTACACTTTGGATGGATTGCATTTGAATCGTCAAGCGTACTCGGTTTGGAAAAAAACTATTGGAAAATATATAGCTAATTAGCGATATAATTTATTTTTGAATGAACCGAGGACTTGACAAACACAGGTCGAGAAAGTATAGAGCGCGATCGCCTCTTCCCAACTTAGCTTGCAGTTATCGCAACAAAATTTTTACCTAATTGCAACTTACTTCCTACTTGGTTGTAGTTTCTGTAACAATATTGTGTAAGAGCAGTCATAGTACGCCATGACAGACACAGCCATCAGCATCCCTCAAACTGACATTGAATTGCTTGAGCAGTTGTACACCTTCCGAGGACGAACCGAAGTCTTGCAGTTTCTGGCTAAGTATCCCTTTCTGGTTCCCGTCTTGCTGGAAGCACCAGAGAAGATTCGCCAGTACTTTCCTGATTCTGGGCTATTTCTGGAAGTTATACCAGATCCAGAAACTCCTGACTGGGTACATTTGGTACTATCTATTCTGATGAAGCTTGATCCAGATGATGCAGTTGACGGGCTTAATCAGCTGGACTGGAATTGGGGGATACATAACTCATATGAGGTACAAAGTAAGTTTTTTACCACTTTAGAATACCCAGATGAGTTTTGACGGGTCACAGTATCTCAATGTAGCCAGAGAACTGGCAGGTACTGCGACTACTCCTGCCAATCAAGAAGCTAAATTGCGTGCTGCTATCAGTCGGGGGTACTATGCAGCTTTTATTAACGCCCGAAACCATTTACGCGATAAAGAGGGAATATTAATTCCGAGGACAAGTGCTGCTCATAAATATGTTAGCGATCAGTTTGAGTGTAGCTCTGATACTAATGTCAATCGTTAGGAAAAAAACTGCTAAGGTTGCGAGACTTTCGCAGGCAAGCAGATTATGTCGATATATTCCCTGGATTAACTGGTATTACACAAACAGCTTTAAGATTATCACAGGAAGTAATTTCAACTTTGAACAACCTGTAAATTAAACCTTTTTATCTACATTTGAATACCCATTTTGACTTGTGAGGAATTACCAATGCTGATGCAAGATAAAAAACAACGCAACTGGAAACCAATTATCAAACAATTTGAAGCAGTATTAGGGAAAAATAGCGTAGTACAAAGCCGAGAGGAATTAATTACTTATGAGTGTGATGGCTTAACCAGCTATCGTCAACGTCCTGGTTTAGTTGTGTTGCCAAGAACCACAGAACAAGTGGCAGAAGTGGTGAAGATATGCGATCGCAACAACATCCCCTTCATTGCGCGTGGTGCTGGTACTGGTTTATCTGGCGGCGCACTACCAACAGAAGAGTGTGTATTGATTGTAACCGCCATGATGCGGCAAATCCTTAACATAGATTTGGAAAATCAGCAAGTTGTCGTACAACCAGGAATAATTAACAACTGGGTAACACAAGCCGTCAGTGGTGCAGGATTCTATTATGCCCCTGATCCTTCCAGCCAAATCATTTGTTCGATTGGTGGTAACGTGGCTGAAAACTCCGGCGGGGTACACTGCCTTAAATATGGCGTGACGACAAATCATGTCCTAGGATTAAAACTAGTGCTGCCTGATGGTTCAATCGTCGATGTAGGCGGAGAAATCCCCGAAATGCCAGGTTATGATCTTACAGGTGTATTTGTTGGTTCCGAAGGTACACTAGGTATCGCTACAGAAATTACGCTGCGAATTCTCAAAACAGCCGAATCTATCTGCGTTCTCTTAGCAGATTTTACCAGCATTGAAGCCGCTGGGGCGGCAGTTTCTGACATCATCAGTGCGGGGATTCTTCCTGCTGGGATGGAGATGATGGACAACTTCAGTATCAACGCGGTAGAAGATGTAGTAGCAACAGGTTGTTATCCCAGAGATGCCGCAGCCATTTTGTTAGTAGAAATAGACGGCTTAGCAATAGAAGTTGCTGAGAATAAACAGCGAATTGCCACCATTTGTAAACAGAATGGAGCCAGGAACATTACCACTGCTAATGATCCAGAAACTCGTTTGAAGTTATGGAAAGGGCGTAAAGCAGCATTTGCCGCAGCTGGTAATCTAAGCCCCGATTATTATGTACAAGATGGAGTAATTCCCCGTACTCAGTTACCCTTTGTGTTACAAGAAATAGAGAATTTAAGCCAGCAATACGGTTATCGCATTGCCAATGTTTTCCATGCTGGAGATGGTAATTTGCACCCACTGATTCTTTATGATAATTCCGTCCCAGGAGCGCTAGAGCAAGTAGAAGAATTAGGGGGAGAAATTCTCAAACTTTGCGTAAAAGTAGGTGGTAGTATTTCTGGAGAACATGGTATCGGTGCAGATAAAAAATGTTATATGCCCGATATGTTCAGCCCATCAGATTTAGAAACAATGCAATATCTCAGGCAAGCATTTAATCCCAAAGGTTTAGCTAATCCTGGTAAAATATTTCCTACCCCTCGCACTTGTGGCGAAGCAGCAAATGTGCCTCAAAAGCACTTTGAGGGAGTCGAGCGTTTCTAATTAGACGAGGCTGAGCTATCTACTAGTTCCACAGCTATCGCCCAATACTTCTCGGATAGGAGCCTAACCCTTAGAGATCCCCCTTAATCCCCCTTTATAAGGGGGATTAAGGGGCTATTTTCAGCAGGGGTTTTTAACCCCTGTTGGGGGGATCGAATCAAAACCTGCGAAGTATTGAGCTATCGCCTAGGAACTAGCAATGCTGGCTCTGCCTGCTATCGGCTCACAAATCAATCAATACCTGCAATAACCCTAGCTGCTCCATATAATTACGGTAACTCGAATACTGCCAGTGTGCCGGATCGTCTACATAGCCACTTTTAACTGGATTATTGTGAATATAGTCCAGCTTTTTTCGGAATATTTCCGCATTCAAAATAGCTTGCGGGTGAAATCTTTCTTGTCAAAGCTGTTATTCTTGGTCTGTTTTGTGTTTGAGTTTTTGACGTTCCCGCCGACCCTTCGGGGGATTCCTAATTCAACGAGTCCACTTGCTTAAAGCTCCTTGCGGTACTTTAAGTAGAGGTGGTTCTCTCCAAAGGCTTTAACTTTCCCTGCGCCCCAGGGTAGTTGTATTTCTACAAAGTTTGTTTGTTTTAGTACTAATCATACTAAGTACTGATGTCCAGTTCCTGTGAATCTTTTACCTACTTTCAAAATGTGCAACCTACAGTTACACGACTGAAACAACAAAGTAGAACCAGCTAGATTCAATTGTTAAGGTGCAGCGTTTAACCGTTTAGGTTACTAGGTTTTTTAAGAGGTTGATTACCTTTTTTCTGTGCCTAATTATACGTTAAGTAGCATGAGAAGTAAAGTCCCTGTTTGCGATTCATACCCCGAAAATTTGGGGGTCTTCTCGCGGTTGAAAGATAAAATTTAAGCTGATTAAGATAATAGTTAAATTCGTTTTGTATAAATTGTACTAATTTTCTGTGTCAAAAAGATTCTGTGATTGCTACCTACGAGATTGTTAGGTACAGCCTTCTACATACGAGATCGACTTGCAACAGGTATTACTCGATATAATTTATCAGCACGATTGGGAAGACTAATATAGTAGAGCGATCGCGCTCATTGCCCGATTGGTTCTAAAGGATGCTGTAATGTCTCGAAACGAAGCTAATACTAGAAAGGATTTAATTGATCGGGCGTTAGAAACAGCAGGATGGAATTTAAAAGAGCCAGACCAAGTGGGGATTGAAATTCCAGTCGATGGGTATGATGCAGAACCTTGGAATGGAGTCACAGACTACTGCCTGTATCAACCTAACGGTGAAGTAATTGCCGTTGTAGAGGCAAAGCGACAAAGCCGCGATCCCAGAGTGGCACAGCAGCAGGTGAGGCACTATGTAACTGAAATTGAAAAGCACCAGAGTTTTCGTCCCTTTGCTTTTATGAGCAATGGAGATCAGACGTTTTTCTGGGACATAGGTAACGAAAATAAGCGTCAAGTAGCTGGTTTTTTCTCCCTAAGAGACTTGCAGAATTTACTCTACATCCGCCAGAACAAAATTACCCTGCAACAGTTGAGCGTCAATCTGTCCATTGCTGGACGGACATATCAACAGGAAGCAATAGGGCGAGTTAGCGAACGATTTGACCTGGGACATCGACGGGCGTTGGTAGTCATGGCGACGGGAACGGGAAAGACTCGCACCATAATGGCATTAATTGAATTGTTTCTCAGAGCCAACCAAGCGCGAACTGTGCTTTTTTAGCAGATCGGGATGCTCTTGTCAAGCAGGCGCTAGACGAAAATTTTAAGGTTTATTTACCCAGCGAACCACGCGATCGCATTCGTACTTACAATATTGATTACAGCAAACGGCTGTATGTAGGGACGCTGCAAACCTTAGTCAAGTGCTGCAAAAAGTTTACCTGTGGCTTCTTTGACTTGGTGATTTTCGACGAGAGCCATCGCTCAATTTATAATCAGTTGGGCGAGGTAGTAGAATATTTCGATGCGCGGATTATCGGACTAACAGCAACGCCAGCTGATTTTATCGAGCGCAATACCTTTCAAGTCTTTCACTGCTTTGATGGCGTTCCCACTTTTGCTTATCCTTACCGCCAAGCGGTTGAAGAAGGTTATCTGGTAGATTACAGCCTTTATCAAGCACGGACTCGCTTTCAACGGAGGGAATTCGGGGCGCAAACCTATCGGAAGAAGACCGCAATACGTTGATCGAGCAAGGACTTGACCCCGACGAGATTGACTATGAAGGGACACAGTTAGAGCGCACGGTTAGCAATAAGGATACCCTGCGGCAACAGTGGGCAGAAATTATGGAAGTTTGCCTCAAGGACGAATCGGGGCAGTATCCAGGTAAGACAATTGTATTTGCAGTCAGTCAAAATCAGGCACTGCGTCTAGCAAAGGTGTTTGAGGAAATGTATCCCCAGTATCTTGACATGGTGCAGGTGATTACGTCTGAAATGGAACGCACTAACGATCTGATCGATCGCTTCAAAAAAGAGAATATGCCCCGCATAGGGATCGATTGCAGTGGATGTTAGCCATTTGCCAGACTTTGTTTATCAAGACTCCCAGTGTCAAGACTCGATAAATCTTTGCCTTTCAGCTAGATTAGGCACGGCTACGCCAGAGGAATTAAATCGAGCGATCGCTAACTTAGCAAGTCAAATGAAGAATCGACGGGAACGCCCCAGTTCTTTTATTGAAATTGACTTGATGGATCGAATTGCCTCATGTGGTTACATCACTTTAGGGCAAGGGGGAGAGCGGATTTATGTGGAAGAATACCGTCAACGGGTTGAGAGTAAAGTGTTAGAAATTGTGGAGACTCATCCTACTGTTACGGCAATTCGTAACGGGGAAGTCCCTACAGACGTGCAACTGGCGGCGTTAGAGCGTACCCTACGGCAGGAGTTGGGTGGGGGAAACGTGCAGTTATCAGAGTCAAATATTCGTAAGGCGTTTAATCTTAAGGTGAATAGTTTGCTGTCGTTTGTGCGGGAGTTGTTGGAGATTGAGGCCCTGCCGGATTATCAGGAGGTGGTGAAGCGAAATTTTGAGGAGTATATTGCCCAGCATCCATTCAACGCTAATCAGATTCGGTTTTTACGAGCTGTACAAAATGTGTTTTTACAGAAGCGGCGGTTAGAGGTAGCGGATTTGTATGAAGAACCCTTAGATCGGTTTGGGGAGGATGCTGTAGAGCGGTGGTTTAGTGAGAAAGAGGTGGATGAGTTGATTGAATTTACAAAGCAGTTGGCAGCTTAGTATATTCTTGTTCTATCATCATTAATTTTGTAGTAAAAACTGAATGCATAAAAATATGTTACATCACCAGGCTTTGTTAAAAGAACAATTACAAAAATACTATGTTGAATTTGACATTGCTATGGGAAAAGGAACGGGGTATTTCAGGCAGGTCGAAAAGTTTAGGGGACAGAACCAAGAGAGTTTCAATTTTTTCAGAAAATTATATGAAAATAACAACTTTTTAAAGGTTGAACCTCAAGATAATCCCAAAATCCCCAAAATTATTCATCAGATATGGATTGGCAATCGTCAGATTCCTTCAAAATTGCAAGAATACCAAAAAACTTGATGCGGACAAAATCTATATTGGGAGTATAGAGTTTGGACTAATAAAGAAGTAATAAACTATAAGTTTATTAATGAAAATCTTAAGTTTTTATTTGACCAGGCTTTGACTTTAGGTGAACGAGTTGATGTACTTCGATATGATATTTTGTACCAATATGGAGGAATATATGCTGACTATGATTGTATTTGTTTAAAGCCGTTTGATGTTTTTGTTTATTGTTATGACTTTTTTGCTGGTATGTTTCCACCTATGTTCGCTAATATGGAAACAGCACTTTTTTTGCAAAACTGTCTGATTGGAGCAAAGCCCAAACATCCGATTATCAAAGACTTAGCATCGCTATTGGTGGAAAATTGGGACAAGGTTGAATATAAAGATGATGAATTTTATACTACTATCAAACAAACATTTTATGGACTAACGCTGGCGGCAATTCATGAGGCAGGAAAATATAATAATATAGATATTGCTATGCCTCCACCATATTTCTCTCCGATTACCACCTATCCAGTATTCGATCTGATGATTAGGGGATTTAAGGATACAATACTAGGATTGTTTAACAAGAAATTGACACCATACTCTTCATTTAAAGATTACAGCTTTGCTCACCATTATTCAACAAAAGAATGGGTAAAGGACATATATTCAACAATTACGTTTAAACATAAAGGATGGACGTTACTTAATTTAAAAGATTGGGTAGTGGTAAATATGTAGTGAAAGTTGGTTCAAGCCTGTAAGCAGGCATTGTAGTAGTGGATAAAATACCAAATAGCACCAAAATGATTTTCTAGTTTTTTTGAAAAAGATAAAGTGGTTTTAACTAGGCGAGAAATTCGTTGACGCATAGTACTGTTAAAGCGTTCAATATGATTAGTTTTACCACTCTCTTTTCTCACTGCTCGATGACGTTTTTTTGGGATAACGTTTTGATAGGATGCCCAAAAATCTGTGTAACAAATAGCGCATTGACGATAAACGGATGGCAAAGAGTTCCATAATTCTGAGGCTCCTTGTTTGCTACGATCACCAATGTAAACACCCACAATTTCTCTGGTGTTTCTGTCCATTGCCAGCCATATCCATTGCTGATTTCCCTTGCAATCTACAAATGACCATGCCTCATCACATTCAACAGTTAATTTTCCCTTTGGCTTGTTTGAAACCTTTACTTGTCTATTAACATGAGCGTATTTATCGTTGACATACTCTTGAAGCCATGTTTCTGAAACTTGAACAGCACGAGCGATGCCAGCTAAGGAAATCTTTTCAAGTAAAAGCCGATCTATTAGTTCTTTAGTTTCAGGGTCAACGACTTTCTTTGTCGAACTTTCTACAAACTGTCAAAGACAGTCTTGACACTGAAATTTAGGCTTTTTATTATGAATTCTGCCATTTTTGACAGTGTGATGAGAATGACAACGAGGACAAGTAGGTCTGGACTCTGACATCAGCGCTGCAATCGTTAAAATTTGACTTATTTTGAACTTATTAAAACTACCATTTTACCATGTTGGCTTAGTTAAAACGGTTTGAGCAACAAAAAATCTTGAGATGTTAAGTTTAATAAGCGCCATAATTAAGCTCAAGCAACGGAAGTAATTTAAGTTAGTAAGCATAAATTTTCACTACATATTTACCACTACCAAAAGATTGGTGGTTATTATTGACAGCAAAAGCCCAGAATAAATCTAATAAAAAGCACATTGCAAGACAAACTTTCGCCGAACTTATCTCTCGTTAAACGATCTGTATTTTGAGTATTTAAACAATACGTGCCTGTTGACTGGTAATGCTTACTGACCCTGAACTGCTTTTTCGGCTGCGGCTACGGCTTTGTCAAACCCATCAGCATCTTGAAATAATGGGGCTAGCAGACCATGACTCCAGTATTTTTTAGGGATATTCTTTACCGGATCATCTAAAGACAGTTGTTGAAGAGAATACTTTAGGGCTTCTTTTAGATCGTAATAAGGAATATCACCTACAGGCTGGTCAAGAAGCCCCTGAGCTTTGGCTTGATCATAGGTCATCTCTTGAGCATACTTTTTACCAGGTACTTTAACTAGATAAGGGTGTTTATAAAAACTTAGTACCTTCCACATATCTTCTGTCAGGGTAATACCAGGTAGCCCCTTACTGCTCGGTTTACCTGTCCATGTGGGGGGTAAACTAGCTGATCTATTATACTAATGAACTCTACCCAGATGCGATACAGCCCTAGTGCTGTTTCAATGTGTCGCTGGGTTTGAGTACGATACTCTAGAGACTCTTGATAAGACCTAGCCTTACCCCATGCATGGCTGTGGATGTCCTCAAGTTTGTCAGCAGTGAATGAGGCTAGTAAGGATACAGCGCGATCTCGCTTGGCTTTAGCTATCCGGTCAGACTCTGCTACCATCTGCCATATTAGAGCTACACCAGGAGACTTCACTATAGTGACGGGTCTATTAGAGCCTTCTACGTGGACATCTTCACATAGAAAAGCTTTGCAGGCTAAGGCTTTAGGGTCATTTTTGTTGAGTAAACTTCCGATAGACTTAGAGGACATACCTACAGTCTCACCCACCGCAGTTAGGCTCATACCCTGATCACCGTCTTCTAGCAGAAAGCTATCACCTGGGATATCATCAGTTAGTTGAATACTCTTCCGAGGTGCAATATACTTACTCATTTCAGCTTATGTCCTTTGATACCATGTGGTATCATTAAATATATGTGTGTGTGGGTAAAACTCAAGTGGTGTAACCCTAATAGGTGCTGAACACCCGCAGGAGCTAAGCAACAGCATGAAAGTTAAGCACTTGATCCTATGTTTCAAGTACCTAGCTACAGAAAAGCTGTTATATCATTTGCAAAGCTTACGATGCCTATGTTGGCTGACTACGAGCCCAGCCTAAAATAAGGCTAGACGTTGCATCACTCAGTTATAAGGCTGTTCATTACCTCTTGACCCTATTTCCTGGCTTACTCATGCCTACTTTGCGGGTTTCTTCTGGTATTCCCCGAACAGTCCCTACATCTGAGTGATGTTATTCAGTTATGCCTTGGTTACAGTAGGACTGACATCAGTGCGATCGCGGAATACCCCAAGAAGTTATAGTGATCGCATTCATGAGGGGCTAATAGATAACCCCTCAAACCTCCCTCTAATGCGATCGGTTCCTTAGTAACTCTTGCAATAACCGTTCAATACCGATCACAGCATCGTCAAGCCTGTCTAGCCGTGCTTCATTGCTATTTATCCGTGCTTCAGTCCTAATGTTAAACTCAACAATAGTTTGCACTAGTGCATCTACAGAGGCTCTAGTACTGGCAATATCCGCTCTATTGGCTGCTACATCATTACTGATAGCCTCAATAGCCCTAGCGTTAGACTCTACTATTGCCGCAAGTCGGTCTAGTCGCTCATCATTCCAACGTTCAGTAGACATTTTTACTCCTTAAATATCATGCATTTCTACTATGGGATGTAGTATGCTAGGTGTTGCTACATTGCCATTGAAGTAAGTTGTAGCCAGTGCTTTAGGTTCAGTACCTTTTGATGCAGATGTGGGATATTACTAGTGTATTCGGGTCGTAGTGTTGTCTCGAATAAGATCAACTCTTTCTCTATCCGTGCTAAGTCCTGATGAATGCCTTGTACCGTCTTGTTGCGATCGCGCTTGGTCAGGGCTGAAAGTGCGTCAACTAAGTGCTATCTGTAAATTTTCCATTGATTAGGTAGCCTGGGCAGGAAACCAAAGTTGCTGCCACTGCCCGTTAAGTTCAACTACGCGCAGCAGACTCAAGGCTCTACTACCCAAGGGTCTCCAACTCATGGCTTTCTTCTTCTGACGGCGTCCAACTGTTAAATCTACCCCCTTCTCCATCCGCCCACTGCCAATGGTTTTACCAAGGCGGCGACGCCGATTGTAATTAATGATTTCTGAGTGATGCTTTTCAAGATAGCCAATTAATTCTGACCACTTCTGTTGATTTCTAACTGTCACCTGAGTTCTTAAGTAGTCCAGAGCATTATCAACTAACCCCAGCCAGAGTTGCGGAATTAAAAACTTCAGATGGGTAGTTTTTTCTGATTTGTTGACAGCAATCATCGACATGAGTTGTCGGAGCTTTCTACAGAGGTGATACCAATCTAAAATCACAGTGACTGCCACCCCAAAGATGGCAAGCAGCCTGTTACGAATGACTCTAGCTCCATCAGTAATGGCTACTATGTTTAAGGGGCGATTTTCGTTACTATACTCTTGAATAACTTTAGCTTGCACCACGGTAGCTAAAGAAAGTAAGTCTTTACCTTCTGCATTCGTGGGGGCAGTGATGTATTCAAATCCTCCAGTTGATTTTTGCAGCATGACAACATCTGTCATCACGACTGGAGTTTTTGCCTCAAGAGTGCTCTGGTCCTTCTTCTCCTTATTGGGCTTGGCTTTGGACTGCCGCTCAGCTTTTTGGCTTTTGACTTGTATGCCATCATCAAACAACAAAATTTCCTTTTCTTCTACATCGTAAATGTCTACTTTGGAGTTTACTCTTAGCAACTCTAAAGTGGGTCGTGCCACAATCTTTGCTACTTCCTTTTGGATATCTTGGCTGATTACCAGGGCTTTATCACTAACAATCTGCCAAATCTTCTGGTCGCTCAATAAGTACCCACCAGTTATTCTTTCCACTAGCTTTTCAACTTCTTTATAGCTGAGCCGATTGCTATAGTAAGCACACAATTCCTGTAATCTAGGACTAATATATCCCTCTGTTAGTTGCTGACTCAGCTCGAAGTAGCTTTTCCCTTGACCTTGCACTTGATATTTCTGCAACTGAAACTGAAACTTCCCGTGCATAGTTTTAATGTAGACAGGAGTAGTGCCATTACAGCTCAGTTCACTGTTTTTTTACCTGTTGGGTGAACTGGTCTTGCGCCTGAGTCAATAAATCAGCTTCAATGCTTTACGTCTATGCTTTTTGATGGAGAGGAGATTGGCTTTTGAGTCACTAACCACTCGCCAATAC
>CAXTYC010000054.1:0-23828 GCA_964248365.1 uncultured Chroococcidiopsis sp.
TTGCAAACTGCTTAAACCACAAGCGTTTCGGCTTTTCTTAGTGCCATTCGGTCTAGGTCTTTGTGAACCGTCTGTTCTAATGTCAAAATCGTATGTGTTGTTTGATGTAACAACGGTGTTTGACTCGCTTGCTGGATCGAGTGCAGTAATCGAGTTAACTTTCACCCCGTTGTTGCGCTCAACGAACAGCCCAGCAGTCTCACTAGCAACATAAGGACCGAGACTATGACCAATAAAATTAAGAGAACTTGGGTCTACTCCCCAACGAGTTAGCGCCCTTTGAGCATAATCAGCTACAGGTCTAATCCAAGTAGCAGCATAGTAATTAGCTCCAGATAAAACACCAGCAGCTTCTTTGTCCGAAGTCCAGGCTGCTTGCCTCCAATCAAGTACTAGCACTGTATCATTTGGTTTAGCTCGGCTAACCGCTCCTGCTAATTCCGTGAGTCGCTCTACGCTCCCATTCCAACCGTGAACAAGAACCCATGTCTGGCTACCAATTTTTCTACGATTGTCGTTACCGACAAGATTAAATTGAACTTTGCGATTTGGGGCGTTCGATTCTAGCCCTAGATTTGGGTCGGCGAAGCCAGCGAAACCACCAAAAATAGTCTCTGGAGTTCTTATGTCATAGGCAGGGAGTTGAGCAATGCGTCCTTCTTGGAAACCATAAAGTACAAAGTGGTTGTATGCCGTTTCATACGTCAGACCTCTTGCCACTAAGTCAGAGTTTTTAGCCAGGTAGTAGCTGACATCAAAAACTGGTGAGGATATACGACCCTCACCTAGCCCGTTAATTTGGAAGTGGTCATACAATTGCTGATTATTCAGACTTGCTAGGTCAGGATTGACACTTTGATAGTATTTGGTATTAAAGGCAGCAGAAAATTGGCGACCTTGATTCAAACCATAAGTTTCAAAGTGCTGTAGCAGTTGACGACCGTTGTAGCCCAAGCTACCTAAGTCCGAGTTGTTGGCTCGATAATAGTTGATATCAAAAAATTGAGAAAAACGACGTTGCTCGTTCAAGCCGTAGAGCTGTAAATGTTTTAAAGCTTCAAAATTGCTAACGCCAAAACTACCTATGTTTTGATTGCTTTCTCTATAAAATTTGAGATCGGCAAACTGTGAAAATCTCCGTTATTCATTAATACCACTCTTATTTAGATGATCAAATAGTTGCTCGTTGTTAAAGCTAGCCAAGTCTCTATTGTTAGCTTTATAGAAGCCAAGGTCAACAAATTCCGAGAAGGTGCGTCCTTCATTAACACCATATCTTTGTAAATGCTCGAACAATTGACGGTTGCTGAAGCGTGCTAAATCTGAGTTTATAGACTGATAGAAGTTGAGATTTACTAACCCAGAGAAGCCACGTCCTTCATTCAAACCAGCATTACGTAGATGATCAAATAGTTGCTCGTTGTTAAAGCTAGCCAAGTCTCTATTGCTAGCTTTATAGAAGCCAAGGTCAACAAATTTTGAGAAGGTGCGTCCTTCATTAACACCAGTATTTTGTAAATGGTCGAACGATTGACGGTTGCTGAAATTAGCTAGATCTGAATTACTAGACCGATAAAATTTGAGATCGACAAATGGAGAGAAGGTGCGTCCTTCATCCAAACCTCTGTTTTGAAAATGTGACAATGCTTTGGCATCGCTAAATGTTGCTAGATCTGGGTTGACAGCACGATAGTAATTAGCATCGAATAAATTTACAGCCATAGGTCACTTTATTGTAGGGATTAGTTGGTTGGCGCTTAGCCTTAGTCTTCTTCCCTAGCCTATGCAACTGTGAACCTTTTATCCAAAGCAAATAGTAACTTTTTACGCTATATTCTTAATTAGATTAAGAAAGATATAATTACTTATAAAATTAGTTATAGATATTATTTTATTATAATTAATCTACGCGCGTTTTTACTTAACTTTTCAATTTGATAAAGTATAAATTTAAAAAAAATTGCCCTTCCTAAATTTTTGGGCAAGAAATAAAACTAATCAAGCAGTGGGTAAGTAGGCAAAAAAAGCCAGAAGCCAGGAGAAAAAACAATTCTGTTTTCTCCTGGCAGCAAAAGCATTAGAGGTGGTTGCTTATAAACTAGTAGGATTCAGATCAGACGATCCCCCCAACCCCCCTTTTTAAGGGGGGGGTATAATTCCCCCTTCAAAAGGGGAGTTAGGGGGGATGTTTGAGGATCGATCGCTTTTAACTGAACCGTATTGGCTGATAAACTAGTTAAGTGTTTATACTGAAGCTTGCTGACGCTGATATAACGTCCAGTATACACCTTTTTGTTGCAGCAATTGTGCATGAGTTCCTTGCTCGGCGATCGCACCTTTTTCTAATACCAAAACCATATCTGCCCGTTTGAGAGGGGCAAAACGGTGAGCAATTAAAAAGACAGTACGGTTATGCGAGATCTTCTGGATATTCTGCAAAACTTGTTGCTCAGTCTCACTATCCAAAGCACTCGTGGCTTCATCCAAAATCAAAATCGGAGCCTGAGAGAGAAACAAACGAGCTAAAGCAATTCGTTGCCGCTGACCCCCAGATAGGGCTGTTCCCCGCTCTCCCACATTGCTATCATAACCATTGGGTAGTTCACTGATAAAGTCATGAGCTACTGCTAGTCGCGCCGCTTCTACTACCTGCTCAGGTGTGATCTCTGGATTGCCCAAAGTGATATTTTCAAAGATGGAACCGTTAAACAGAAAATCTTCTTGGAGTACCACACCAATTTGTTGTCGCAGGGAAGCTAAATCAGCACTTTTAATATCAAAGCCGTCGATTAGGATGCGACCTGACTCTGATTGATAGAGGCGTTGCAACAATTTAGAAAGGGTACTTTTACCAGAACCACTGCGCCCAACAATGCCGACAAACATTCCTGGCTGTACAGTGAAGGAGATTCCCCGTAAGATAGGCTCAGTTTGAGGACGATAGCGGAAGAAAACTTGATCGAAGCTGACTTGTCCTTGCAGGGGTGGTAGAACTAGACCAGATCCAGGTTCGGCTTCCGGCGCAACGTTGAGAATATCCCCAATTCGGTCTACTGATAGCAGCACCTGTTGGAGGTTTTGCCACAACTGAATTAAGCGCAAAAGTGGTCCTGTGACTCTACCAGAGAGCATTTGAAAGGCAACTAGCTGACCAATAGTTAGTTCGTGGTTAATTACTAGCTTGGCTCCAAACCAGAGAATCAGCAGGCTAGAGAAATTGGTGAGAAAGTCACCCAGGTTGTTGCTGATGTTAGAGGTAGTGGAGGCTTTGAAGCCAGTGCGGATGAAACGAGCAAACAAACCTTCCCAGCGATCGCGTGCTGTTCTTTCTGCGGCGTGTGCCTTTACGGCATGAATTCCCGTTATCGTCTCCACCAAAAACGACTGACTATCGGCACTGCGATTAAAAGTTATATTCAGCCAATTGCGTAAAATGGGCGTTGACACGAGTGTCAAAATCGCAAACAATGGCAGGACAGCCAAGGCAACCCCAGTCAGTTTGACGTTGTAGTAAAACATCAATGCCAGGTAGACTACGGCAAAGAAGCTGTCTAAAATCACAGTCAGTGCTGTACCAGTCAGGAACTGTCGAATTTGTTCTAGTTCCTGCACTCGCGCTACTGTATCTCCCACACGCCGCGACTCAAAATAAGCCAAAGGTAGCCGCATCAGGTGGCGAAACACTTGTGCCGATAAGCTCAGATCCAGGCGACGGGCTGTGTGGGTAAAAATGAATAAACGTAAGATGCCAAGGATTGCCTCAAATACAGCAACGCACAAAAGTGCGATCGCCATCACATCCAAAGTGGGCAAGCTTTCCTGTACCATCACCTTATCGATGATGACTTGCGTGATCAGCGGCGTGGTTAACCCCAAAAGTTGCAATGTGAAAGAGGCAAACAGCACCTCTCCCAACAACCTGCGGTAGCGCCAAACAGCAGGCAAAAACCAACTCAGATTAAACTTTTCCTGTTTTTGGATCGGTTCGACTTGCCACAATTGCCCATCCCAAGCCGCCTCGACAATGCGCCGAGGTACACTTTCACAAGTTTGATTCGGGTTGAGGGGATTAGCAATGATTAGGCGATCGCCCTTAAGTGCATACACGACAACCCAACGAGGGGCTGGGGGCTGGGGGCTAGGGGCTAGGGAATTTTGGATTTGATTTTCTCCTGTGCCCCCCAGCTCCTGGGCAACTGTGCCCCCCTGCTCCTCTGCTCCCCTGCTAAAGTGCTCTGGTGTCTCTTGCCATAGCATTAAAGCTGGAAATGACAGCTGAGGTAAATCAATCCAACTCGTTTTGAGCCGTCTTAGCTGTAGCCCTAACTTTTCCCCAGCTGCTACTAAATGCTTGGGGCTTTGTCCTCGTAGCTGGCGTTGCACCCAATCGAGCTGAGCCGTCGATTGCAACTGTTGTGCCACCATAGTTAAACAGGCAGCACCTGTGTTGACGCTCTCGACGAATGGATAACCAGATACAGTTTGGGGGATATCTGGAGTAGGAGGGAGATAGCGCGATCGCGTTTGATGCCAAAACTGCTCAATTTCTAAAGATGCAACTTCCTGCCAAAGTGCGGTATCCCACCGTACTACAACCACTTCTTTGCTAGCAGCTACAGCTTTCAAATCGCTAGGAATATGAAGCAAGTCACCGAACCAATCCCCCTGAGCTAGATTTGCCAACGCCTTGGGGTTTTCTGCCTCTCGCAAGCGAACCTTACCAGAGACTACAAAAAACTGCTCTGCCAAACCAGGAGACCAAATCTTTTGCCCCAGAGTATAGCGACGAGTCTGTGCTTGATTTTGGAATTGAACTTGCTGTTGAGGATTTAACCAACAAAGGGGTGGTTCATCCCAAGGTAGAGACGCAATATATTGCGTCTCTACAGATGCGTCAACAACTATTAACTGACCTGTAACTTGACCGTTAGCTTCTGAATCTTTTCTGCTAGCCATTGCTCAAACAACTCATTTTCTAATCCTTGCTTTAGCTGCTCTTGTTCTAATGAGGCAGGCAGAACTTGCTCTACTCGAAATAAGCCCCAACGACCATCTATTGCTAAAGGTCCCACCACCTCACCAAGATTAGCCACATCAATAGCTGCTCTGAGTGCATCTGGTAGGCTTCCCCGACTAATTGGTCCCATCATGCCGTTGACGATCCGGTCATCGGTCAGAGAATATTCTTTGGCTAGTTGCTCAAAGCTTGTTCCTTCTTCAATTTGGCTAGCTAATTCCTCAGCTAATTCCTGATCAGCCACGATAATGCGAGAAATTACTACCCTGTCCAAAAACAGTTTGCGCTCAATAAAATACTCTTGCAGTTTTGGCTGTGTCACCGCAGCTTTAAGTTTTTCTTGTTTGAAGCCAAAATTAATTTGTGAGTGAAATGTAGCGCGATCTGTATTCTGACTAGCAAGCCACTCCTCAAACCGCTTGGAGTCAGTTAGCTGATTTTGTAGGCGAAAATCGATGATTGCTTGTTCAGTTAGGGCAGACTCAATATCTAGATCTGTTCGCGCTTGTATTTCTTTTTCTATGACGTGCTGACGGAGAATATCTCCAATCAGAAGCTGCATTCTTCCAGAAGATTGTAGATATCGCAAGGCTTGAGCCAGAGAAATAGGGTAGTTATCTACTACTAAGAATTGTTGGGGTTCCATATAGCTTTATACAAAAATGTAGGGGAATTACTGAATTACCCCTACACAAAAAAATAACCCTATTTCTACTGTGTAACCAAGCGCAAATTCACTGAGAACTTTACATATTTTTCAAATTCAACTGGGTGATCTACGTAAATTCACAGATGTGTACAATCGATTTCTCGAATGCCTCAAATGCCAGCATGACCAAGTGCTAAGCCTGTTACCAGCATCCCTAGAACCAGAAAAGGTTGGGCGCTTGCCTGGTACTTCACATCATTTTTCAGGGGATCGCGTAAGAAATACATATCCTGAAATGTGATTTGCGGGATGATCAAAAGCGTCAGAATTGCGGCGTACAGATTTTCATGAATGCTAACTAGGTAAGCAGCAATTCCTAATTGAAATAAATCAATCATTGCCACACAAATCCATGCTGCTGTGTTGACACCAAACATGACTGGTAATGATTTCAATCCAAGTTGGCGATCGCCTTCGACACTCTTGAAGTCATTTACTACGGCAATACCCAAACCAGCCATACTATATATCAGCGTCAGAATTGCAATTGTCCAATTGAGATCGCCAAATAAAGCATGACCAGTCCACCAAGGTAAAGCAATGTAGCTAGCCCCCAGAGCATAATTACCCAGCCAGCCATTTCGCTTTAGTTTCAGCGGTGGAGCGGAATAAATGTATGCTAAGAAAGAACCACCAAGAGCCAGCGCTGTTATAGTAGGAAATTCATGCCCTGCCCAGCGATCGAGAGCAAAAGCAATAGCAATTCCCGCAAATAGCAGCACCCAAATTTGTGTAATTACTTGTGGAATCGAAATTGCTCCAGAGGGAATTGGGCGGTAGGGTTCATTAATCGCGTCAATTTCGCGATCGTAAAAATCATTTAGCGTTTGGGTGTAACCTGCGAGCATTGGTCCTGCTAGCAACATACACGCTGCTGATATCAAGACATTTTCCAAAGTCCAGGTGTATTGACCAGAAGAAGCTGCACCGCAGATGACACCCCACATGAGGGGAATCCAGGTAATCGGTTTCATCAATTGGAGGCGAATTTTCCAAATCGAAGTTTCGCCCCCTGTTGCTCCTTTCATCCCCAGCAGTTGCCTAGTTTTACCACTGCGATCGACTAGGGGAGCCTCTGTATTCGGTTGAATATTCACCTGGGCAGCAGATTCCTCAATCGCCTGCTCTGAGTTAGCATCTGGGAACATAGGAGAAGGAGTGGGATTTGACATAAGCTTAATTCTTAAATTAGGGACTAGGGGTTAGGGGCTAGAGGTTAGGGGAAGCCTGCGGTAGGGTAAAGGGTAAAGGGGAAAGGGTAAAGGTAATTGTCCCCTTGTCCCCTTGTCCTCACGCGCGCCCCTAGCCCCTAGCCCCTAGCCCCTACTTATTACAACGAAATTATCAAATAACCCTGTTGAAATTTTGCACCAGAGACAGTTCTGCCGCTCAGACCTGGAGGAAGAACTATATTGCGTCGCTGGTCGCCAGCTTCGACTGTAATTTCGCCACCAGATTGGGTAAGTTTAACTTGCTTTTTATCAAATCCAGGCACAAACAGGCGCACCTGACGAGCAGCAACATCGATTTCAAGCGGTTTGGGAACCTGTGGTGTGCGTGAAAAATCTGGTAATGCATCCATCAGAGGTTGCCAATCACCAGCGGGGCTAGTAGGAACGGCAGTAACGGGTAGGGGAGAAAAATCAGCTGACACTGTATCTGTCATTGTAGTCTGATTTAGGATCACCCCACCAACAGTTAGACCAACTAGTTGAGCGCTACCCCACAAATAACGGGCAGTAGTCACACTAGCCGGATCATTGGTAGTCACCAGGTAAGCAGCAAGGCGTTGAGGATCAGCTAGGGCTGCTTTGCCCTGCTCCAAAATATTATTGACTTTACTTGTAGGTTGGGCAAAGTTATCACCAGTCCAACTGACGTTAAATACCGTACTAATCAGTGGCTGGAGAAAAGGCGTAACAGTTTTCCCCATGTCGGAATCTGCGATCAACTTACCAAACCGACGACTGTACCAGCCCAAACTTTCTGGCATACCTATCATCCGCAGGGTAGTAGCGTCGCTGCTGCCATCGTAGATAATAATGTCATACTTGCCGTCCGCGTCGTACTCTCGGATCGCATTGAGTGCTAAGGCTTTATCCATTCCTGGCAAAACCACCAATTCTTGTCCGTAGACTTCTTTGATGATGGGGGTTCGGAGGTATTGCGCTTCTAGTTTTTTCACTTCCTCCCAGTTGCGTTCCAAAAGTACAGATGTTTTCAAATGGACAACTTGGAGGTTGGGGGCTATTTCTTGGGGGTCAGGAGCAAGGGGAGCATTGAGCAGTAAACTGAACGCTGGCTGGCTGTCATCTGCTGCTAAAAGGACGCGCTTACCCTCAGCAGCCAATCGCTTGGCTGCGGCGATCGCAATTGTACTACGCCCAACTCCACCTTTGCCCAAAAATGTCAAAATCAGGGGCATAATGGCTAACTTTCCAGAAGAGTGCTGATAAATTTCATGTCTGGTTTAGTTTCCCTACTGGGAGCTACCCCAGACATCGCCCTTCTTACATAATTTTAAGTTCGTCTTCAAAAAACCAAGTGGTAAATTTATCTTCAAACTCCACCACTACGCCAACACCACTGCCGTCAGTCATTTTAAATCCCTTGATAGTGGCGATTTGTCCAAGACGTTGGACGACGGGAGGGGATACTCTGTCTCTCAAACGGTAGACTTTAACTTTTTGTCCGATTTCCATTCCAATATAAGATCCGCTACAAACCATGAATCAGTTTAGCTGAATCTTAGGCTATACATTTGAGATTTTGGATTTGTTTCGCGCAAAGACGCAAAGGCGCAAAGAAGAGAAGCAAAGAAGAGAAGGAACAAGCAGCAGCAATTACTAGCGTCATTATATCATATTTTCGGTTGGGAAATCATGATCCGGTTATTTTTGCTGGCACAATGGTAGAGCGATCGCAAAAATCATGGACAATTGACAAAAGTTTTTTGGCAGAATGGTAAATATGTGTAGCAATTATGTTAAATTCCTATAGAATTTTTTACCATGTAGCTATCTTAATAATGGCGCTTTGTTTGGAAGCGGATGATGGCAAGCGATCGCGTGTGTAGGTAGTGGGTGAGGGAAGGGAAATTGCTGCAACCAATCAGAGGAGCTTTGGGCAAGGCTAGTAGATTCAAGCGTTGGCTACCAGTGCCGCACAAGTGGTTAGCGAAGTTCGATTTACTCAGGACAATGGTACGGCGGGATTTGGAAGCGCGGTATAAGGGATCGGTGTTGGGCAATTTATGGCCTCTGGTAAATCAAGTGTCGCAGTTGCTGATTTACACCTATGTATTCTCTATTGTGCTGAAAATCAAGTTGAGCCTCAAGACTGCCCTGCCAGCTAATGATTTTACTTTTGGGCTATGGTTATTTGCTGGGTTGTTGCCTTGGATTGCGTTTACAAGTGGTTTACTATCATCAGCAACTTCGGTGATTGGGCAAACAAATTTGGTCAAAAAGGTAGTATTTCCTCTGGCTTTGTTGCCCTTAGTGCCGATTCTCTCATCGTTTATTGAGAGTTCATTAGGCTTGACCGTCTTAATCTTGTGGGTAGCAGCGACAACAAAGACGCTGCCGACTACGCTGGCACTTTTGCCTTTAATTTGGGTACCGCAGTTATTGTTGACAGCAGGAATCGGATATTTGGTGGCAGGGCTGACAGTGTTTTTGCGTGATATTCCCCAAACCCTAGGGATGATATTAAACTTTTGGTTTTATTTAACGCCGATTGTCTATCCGGCATCAGTGATTCCCGAAGCATGGCGGGTTTGGGTTTTTTGGTTAAATCCGTTGACAGCGATTGTTGAAGTTTACCGAGATTTAGTATTAGTGGGAGAAGTGAAACATTGGGGCGAATGGGGTGTTGCGTCTAGTGTGTCTTTATTGGTATTTTTTGGTGGTCTAACGGTTTATCAGCGGTTGCGTCCTGCATTTGCTGATGTGTTGTAGAAATTTACCTCACGATGCCAATTCAATCGCATTCTCATGAGTGAAATTGCAATTTCTCTGAAAAATGTTTCCAAGTGCTTTAAGCGGTATAACCGTCCTGTAGATCGTTTACAAGAAATTTTATTACCAGGAAAGCACAGGTCAGATGAATTTTGGGCGCTCAAAGATATCAATTTTGAAGTACCAAAGGGAGAAACTTTAGGAGTTGTCGGCAGAAATGGTTCTGGTAAAAGTACGCTGTTGCAAATTCTTGCCGGAACTCTCACGCCCACTACGGGAGAAGTACAGGTAAAGGGTAGAATTTCTGCCTTGCTAGAACTTGGTAGTGGGTTTAATCCAGAATTTACTGGACGGCAAAATGTTTTCTTTAATGGGCGGTTGTTGGGACTAACTCAGAAGGAAATCGAGGAGAAGTTTGACGAAATTGCCGCATTTGCTGATATTGGAGATTTTATCGAACAGCCAGTTAAAACCTACTCCAGTGGGATGTATGTTCGTTTAGCATTTGCCGTAGCAGTCAATGTAGATCCAGAAGTCTTAATTGTCGATGAAGCATTGGCTGTGGGTGATATAGTATTTCAGCATCGTTGTATGCGGCGAATGCGAGATTTAATGGATCACGGAGTTACAACCCTATTTGTTTCCCACGATTCAGGGGCGATTAAAACATTATGTAACTCGGCGATTATGCTTCATGATGGAGTAATTCATGCTTCGGGTTTGCCTAATTCAGTAATTATTGAATATATCAAAACGGTTACAGAATTAGAACTGGAACTAACACAAGCTGAAGTAGAAACCCATGAGCAACAGAAAGCTGATTTCAATGAAGCTGTTGAGGAGTCAGTTAAACAATCTACACTTGGGGAAAATCAAACTCGTCGGGGAAATCGCAAGGCGCTGATTGAGGAAGTAAAACTTCTAAATCAATATGGTGAATTTTGTGGGGAAAGTCCAATCTTTGGCTTTAATGAAGAAATTATTTTAGAAGTGGCTCTCAAAGTATATGAGCCATTGCAAGAGTGCATAGTAGGATTTTATATTTGTGATAAGAATGGTAACGAAATAATTGGTAGTAACACCTTTGAAGAAAATCATCCCATTGGTAAGTTAGAACCAGGGGACACAATTACAATTAGCTTTAAATTTAAATTACCACTTCGACCTGCTTCCTACAGTCTGACAGTAGCTGGTGCTGAAAACTATGCCGCTATAAGTTTTGACTGGATTGATAACGCAATGGTATTTCAGGTTTTACCACCAGACACAGGTAAAAGAATCCACGCTTTAGTAGATCAGCCTATGCAAGTGGATGTTAAAACCAGTACCTACAGCACCATTGCACAATAAGAGTGTTGATGCATGACTAACGATTGGCAAAAAGATTATCCATCTGTTCAAGATCTAAGTGAAAAAGATCTAGATGATAATAGCAGCTTGAAGAAAATGTTGCGTTTGGTAGGAGAAGAAAAGCGGGTAATAGACTTTGGCTGTGCCACTGGTTATTTTTCTCAATTACTCAATCAGAGAGGATGTAGCGTTACAGGTGTTGAAATCAATGCAGATGCTGCAAAAGTTGCCCAGCAATATTGCGAACAGGTAATTGTTGCGGATTTAGATTTTGTATCTGTTACTGAACTCCTGACTGCACAATCATTTGATGTTGCTGTATTTGGTGATGTTTTAGAACATTTGCGTAATCCCTGGAAATTGCTTGAGGAAACCAGACAATTATTAAAACCGGAAGGATATGTAGTAGCTTCCATTCCTAACATTGCTCATGGAGCTATTCGTTTAGCTCTATTACAAGGACGCTTTGACTATATGGAATTGGGGCTTTTAGATAATACTCATTTAAGATTTTTTACCCGCCAAAGCGTTGAAGATTTGTTTGAAAAATCAGGCTATTTTGTAGAAATAATAGACCGAACAAAGCTGCCAGTATTTTCTGCTTCCCCTTGGGTTCCACGTATTAATAAAAATACTTTTGCTCCCCAAATAATTCAGCAAGTTGAACAACAGGAAGAAGCTGATACGTTTCAATTTGTCTTGAGAGCATATCCTTCATCTGAAGTTGGTAAGTATGCAGCATTAAAACAACAGAATTCTCAATTAGTTTTGGAATTGGAGCAAACCCAATCCCAACTGCAACAAACGCAAACGGCACTAGAGCGAACCCAATCCCAGCTGCAACAGACGCAGGCAGTACTTGAGCAAACCCAATCCCAACTGCAACAAGCTCACAGAGCATGGGAACAAGCCGACGAGCAGCTACAACAAACTACTAAGGCATGGGAGCAATCCCAATCTCAACTCCATGATACTCAGACGGCATGGAAACAAGCCGACGAGCAGCTGCAACAAACTACTAAGGCATGGGAGCAATCCCAATCCCAGCTGCAACAAGCGAGGGCAGCATGGGAGCAAGCCGACAAGCAACTACATGAAACTCAAGCAGCATGGGAGCAAGCCGACAAGCAACTACATGAAACTCAGGCAGCATGGGAGCAATCCCAATCTCAACTGCAACAAACTACTAAGGCATGGGAGCAATCCCAATCTCAAAATCATTATCTGCAAACAGAACTAGAGCGATGCCTTGAGCAAGTTTCTCTAACACAATTTCAACTAGGGGAAAAACAAACTGAACTAGAACAATTTCAATCTCAACTGGGGCAGACTCAGGCAGACGCGCAGCAGCTTCAGGAAACAATTGTCGCCATGCAGTCTAGTAAGTTTTGGAAACTACGAACAAGCTGGTTCAAATTCAAAAAAATCTTTTTAAGAAGTAGTTAATATGGTGGCAGCTAAGCAAAATGTTGAAAAGCTGATTAGTTTATTATCTTGCCCAGAATGTGGCGGTTATGACTTTAGTTTTAAGACGGCACAATTGCAGTGTAATAGTTGCTTGCTTAGCTACCCAATTGTTGATGGAATACCAATTTTTACAAAGAATCCTCAAGAGATTAAAGTTATGCCTCTTGAGCATTCAAGTAATCCACCTAGTGAGGGGTTTCTTGATTGGTTAAAGGAATTAGATGGATATAGTTTAAATATTGGTGCTGGAAGTACTGAAACAAAAATTCCTAATTGTATAGAGCTAGAGTATTCTATTCATAAAAATACTGATGTAGTAGGTGATGCTCATTACTTGCCTTTCAGAGACGAAGTTTTTGATGCTGTAGTTTCATTTAATACATTTGAACATTTGCAAAATCCATTTACTGCGGCAAAAGAAATACTGCGTGTCCTCAAACCAGGAGGCAAAGTAGTTATACACACAGCTTTCTTACAGCCGTTGCACGAGCAACCAGCACATTACTACAATGCAACTAAATATGGTATTTTGAACTGGTTTTCTCAGTTTAATGTCGAAAGCTGCAAAGTCTTAAAACAATTTAATCCTGCTTTAACAATTGCATGGCTGACAACTGACATACTATATTTTGTTCAGGAATTTTTTGGAGCAGAAACACGAGAAAAATTAGCTCAAACAACGCTTGAGGATTGCAGGAAACTTTGGGGAAATGAAGATAATAGAACTGGATTTTTGTGGGATACTCTGGTAAATTTACCTCAAGCAATTCAGGAAAAATTTGCTGCTGGCTTTGAGGTTCAGTTAACAAAACCTATAAAACCATCCAGGCACGACGAGCAGATATTAAATAATTATGCCCCTGCTCGGCATCTGCTGGCGCTTGAAAACTCTTCTATTGATATAAAAATACCGTCAATGGACACTTCTAAATCTTTGCAGGCAATTGAACAAAAAAGATCATTGGTTATTGGACGCTTACAAGCAGCCAAGATGTGCGAAGTTATGGGAAAAAATCCCTGGAGTTTAATATCTAACTGTGCATATAATCAATGCGAAAAGCCTTGTATCAGTGTTATAGTCACCCTGTTTAACTATTCCGAATATATATATGAATGTCTGGATAGCATAACTAAGTCAGAGATTTCTGATTTACCAGCACCAATTGAAGTACTGGTAGTCGATGATTGCTCAAGCGATCGCTCAGCAAGTATGGTAGAAGAATATATGGCTAGATCTAATCTACCAATTTGCCTGATTAAGAAATCATTTAATACAGGTTTAGCTGATGCTAGGAATGTAGGTTTAAAAGTTGCACGTTCTCCTTATGTGTTTATCCTAGATGCTGACAACTGGATTCATCCCAACTGTTTATCTATTCTTTACCACACGATAAAATCTTCTATCTACGCAGGTGTTTATAGTTCGATTAGGCGGATTAATCATCAAACTAGAGAAGAACTTCCTGGGTTAATTTCCTCGGAGGAATGGAATCTACAAAAATTAGTTGAGTATCCCTATATAGACGCTATGGCAATGTTGAATAGAGAGATACTCATGAAAGTTGGAGGATATTCTACTGAGTTAATTGAGTATGGTTGGTTTGGATGGGAAGATTACGATCTTTGGTTAAAGTTAGCTCAGCTTAAATATTCATGCAAGCTTGTTCCCAAAGTTCTCAGTTCCTACCGTGTTCATCCTACATCTATGATCAATACGACAAATTATTACACGCTTACTATAGCTCGATATTTTACTAAGAAATTTTATGATTTAGTTAATGATTACTGGAAATCACATAGGCTGTTTGGATTTGAAAATCACGAGATTTTTCCTCCCACACAACAGCCAGAAGAATGCAAACTTGAACAAGCCGAGAAACGTTTGCAGGAGTTGCAGTCACAAGTTGACAAAAATTTACAAGAATTGCAACAGGCATATACTACGATCGCTGCTATGCAATCTAGTAAGTTCTGGCAGTTTAGGAATAAGTGGTTTAAGTTCAAACAGCGTTTGGGTTTGGGTGATGGGACTGAAGTTAAGATTTAAATTTATAGCAATCTTATCGGCGGGGGAAATTGATTTTGGTTAACGAACCGCAAAGACGCAAAGAACGCGAAGGAAAGAAAGAGAGGGTTTCAGGAATCATGCGCGGATTGCTATAAATTTATTTAACACAGAAAAATCAGAAACGGAAGTATATGGGTGAATTAGCCTATAAAGTAGCAGCTTACATTACTGCTTATCAAGAGTTAGAGGCGGTTGATAAGTGTATTAATGCAATTGAAAGGCAATCTTACTCTGTTCAAGAGATATTTATAGTCGATAACTCTAAAAATGAGTTAGGGCTTCAAAGTAAATACAAAAATGTGGTAGTAGATCATCATCCTGAGAATGTAGGTGTGGCTGGAGGATTGAATCTGGCTATTCGTTGGGCTATTGAGAAAGGATACGATTTTCTTTGGTTGTTTGATCAAGATAGTCAGCCTGATTCTGATGTTTTGGAGAAGTTACTGCTTAAATACCAGGAGTTGTCAGATACAGGTGTTCAAATCGGTATTGTTACTCCAAAAATAATTGATGTGAATACTCAGCTAGAGTTTCCTGGCTTTGTATTTAGTGAATTTCATCTTGTTCCGAAAGCAGGATATCACGAAGTACAAGATTTTTATGATTGCGATGCTGTAATTACGTCTGGTTCTTTGGTTAATTTAAGTGCTGCTAAATGTGTGGAACTACCGACAAGTGATTTTTTCTTGGATGCGGTAGACTACTCTTACTGCATGAATTTTAGAAGAAAGGGATATCAAGTAATTGTTGTCAAAGATGCAACGATGAATCATCGTATCGGTAAATATTCTAAAGTTAAAGATAGGCAAAGCAAAGAAACGGGCGAAGAAGTTACAACTTTTGTATGTTCACCGTCTCGCTATTACTACGCCTGTAGAAATCATACTTATTTTGAGACTAGAACTGCTAATAAAAAAATGAAGTATCGAGCATTCAAACATAGAGTAGAGTTTTCTAAGATGATGATTGAGAGAATTATCCGCTATGAACCAGAAGGTGTTGCACTTAAAGTTTGGGCTTGTGTAGTGGGAACTTTTGACGGCTTACGTGGTAAGTTAGGCAAAACTTGGTGATGATGCATATTTCAAACACTTGGATAATTTCACGTCTTAGGCTACTGTATATCACTCTAAAAACTAGGGGTGTTCGATATACCCTAGCTAGAATATTTAGGAAGCTGTATGTTAAATTAGAAAATCAACTACCATGCAGGGAAGTATTGCCAGATATTCCTAGTAGTAGTGATATTAGATATCACAAATGGTTAATTGAAAACTATCCCAGGAAAGCCGATTTGCAAAGGATGGCTGAAACAGTGGATGTGTTGGGTTATAAGCCACTAATCAGCATTATTATGCCTGTATATAATCCACCTGAGATTTTCTTACGAAAGGCGATTGAATCTGTTTTAGCACAAGTGTATCCTTACTGGGAATTGTGCATCGCTGATGATGCTTCAACTGTTTCTTATGTTAAGTCTGTATTAGAAGAGTATAGCACAAAAGACAAGCGAATAAAAGTTGTTTTTAGGAGCGAAAATGGGCATATTTCCCGCGCATCTAATTCGGCTTTAGAAATAGCAACAGGTGAATTTATCGCCTTACTCGATCATGATGATTTGCTAACTCCAGATGCTTTGTATGAAGTAGCATTATTGTTAAATCGTCATCCTGAAGCTGATATGATATACTCAGATGAGGATAAGGTTGACGATAATAATCAAATCAAAGATCCGTTTTTTAAACCTGAATGGTGTCCTGATTCGTTCCTATCTCGAATGTATACTTGTCATCTAGGAACATACAGGCGATCCCTAATCAATCAAATAGGTGGTTTTAGAATCGGTTACGAGGGTAGTCAAGATTACGATCTCGTTTTACGAGTCACAGAAAAAACCGATAAAATCTTTCACATCCCTAAAGTACTTTACCACTGGCGAGTTCATTCTGAATCTACAGCAGCAGGTGAATCAAGTGTCAAAACCTATGCTTACGTAGCGGCGGAAAAAGCACTTACCGAGGCTATCCATCGTAGAGGTGAAAAGGGAAAAGTTGCAGGAATTCCTAATTGGTTAGGTAGCTATACAATTCGATATGACATTAAAGATTATAAGCAGGTAAGCATTCTCATTCCTACTAGAGATTTAGGCGACACTTTGCATAAATGTCTAGAGTCTATTTTCCAAAAGAGTGTTTATCCAAACTATGAAGTTGTTGTTATAGATAACGGTAGCGTTGAAGACAAGACAGCTAAAATTATTGCTAATTGGAAGAGTAGGGAACCACACAGATTTAGATGTTGTCGGTATGATATTCCCTTCAACTATCCTCGGATTAATAACTATGCGGTGTCTCAAGCAAAAGGAGATTATTTACTATTTTTAAATAATGATACCCAAGTAGTTACGCCAGACTGGATAGATGCAATGGTAGAACAAGCTCAAAGACCTTCTATTGGTGCTGTAGGAGCTTTACTATTATATCCTGATAATACTATACAACACGCGGGGGTAGTAGCAGGTATTGGCATTGCTGCTGGTCATAGTCACAGACATTATGTATTTGGTTCGCCTGGTTATTTTAATTATATAAATACTATAAATAACTTCTCAGCCGTTACCGCCGCTTGTTTAATGTGTAGGCGAAATGTGTTTGAGGAAGTTGGTGGTTTTGAAGAAAAGTTGACAATAGCTTTGAACGATGTTGATTTTTGTTTTAAGTTAGTAGAAAAAGGGTATAGAAATATATATTTACCTCATGTAATTTTATATCATTATGAGTCTAAAAGTCGAGGTTTGGAAGATACTCCCGAAAAGCTAGCTCGTTTTAATCGAGAAGCGGAGTATTTACGTAGTAGGTGGAAAGAAATTATTGAACGAGATCCCTGCTATAGTCCACACCTAACACGCGATCGCGAAGACTACAGCATAAACGTATAATAAGCATGAGCAGCATTTTTACTGCACCTCAAAAAGCATTTGTTACTATAGGATTAATTTTTGGAATATTATTTCTATTAATTACTCCTCCTTTCCAAGCTGCTGATGAGTACAACCATTTTTATCGTTCTTTCCAAATATCTGAAGGACAGATAATAGCACAAAAACATCAAAAAGGAGTGGGAGGATTTTTACCAAAAACTCTTGTGACTACTACAGAAAGAGTATCTGTAGGTATACCCTTCAACCCCAAAGGAAAGCAAAAGCCAGAAAATATTTTTTCCTTATTTAATTTACCTTTGGAAAGCAACAATAGGGTATTTGTAGCTTTTCCAAATACAGCCGTATATTCTCCTATTCCATATTTACCCCAAATTCTTGGAATAACACTTGGAAAGATAATTGGCTTATCCCCGATATTACTTATGTATGTGGGGAGAATTTGTAATTTACTCGTTTGGCTTATCTTGGGGTATCTTGCAATTAGAGTTACTCCTATTTGTAAGTGGACATTTTTTTTATTAGCACTAACTCCAATGTCGCTGTTTCAAGCGGCTTCTTTGAGTGCTGATGCTGTGACAAATGGTGTAGCGTTTCTCCTGATTGCTACTTTTTTACAAACTGCTTTAGAGTCAAAGAAAGTAGTAACAGGAACTCAAGTATTTATTATATTTTTATTATCTGTATTGCTGGCTTTGGCAAAACAAGCTTATTTTCCCCTCGTAGGTTTATTTTTATTGATACCAGTTGAAAAAGTTGGAAATAGAAAGAAATATGTGGGAATTTTTGCTTTACTTTTTTTAGCGAGTGTCTGCGCGATCGCTACTTGGTCTTTTTTCAGTAAAAGTACATATACAATATTAGTACCTGATGTTGCGCCGAGTGAGCAAGTACATTTTATTCTTACTCATCCGTTTGATTTAGTGGGAGTAATTTTACGTACATTCTGCAAAGATGGAATTGAATATATTAGCCAATTTATTGGAAAGCTTGGCTGGCTTGATACCAAATTGCCACCTTTATTTATATTATCATATTTAGTTATGTTGGGATTTGTGTCATTAGTAAATCATCGAAAATATCTACTAATATCACAAAGGCAAAAAAGAATTTTATTACTCACTTTAATATTAAATGTAATTTTAATTGCTACTATATTATATATTTCTTGGACACCTGTAGGAAAGGAGAGAATTTTAGGCTTACAAGGTAGATATTTTATTCCAATAGCTCCTCTTGTATTTTTATTACTATATAATAACAAATTTCAAGTAAAAGTAAGAAGTGGTATGATAATATCTTTATATTCTGTATTTTCTGCAAGTTTAACAGCAACCATTCTGTTGAAGAGGTATTATTTATAGATGAATATTCAATATAAATAATTTTAGTTGCAAGTTTACATCTTACAGCAACGCTTTAAGTCCGCCTGGAAATTAATTTCCAGGCTCATAGCTAAAGTAAGCTTTAGCTTACTATATTTCGATTTAAGTGTGTTTTAATAGCCTTTAGCTTTTAGCATGAACACTTGTTTAAGATCAGGTACAAGGACTGAGCAAGGGAATTAATTGGAGGCTTGAAAAAAGAATTGGTTATGAAGATTATACCAACGGAGATTTCTGATGTTTTGATAATTGAGCCGCAAGTTTTTCAAGACGATCGCGGCTTCTTCTTTGAAAGCTACAACCAAAAAAGTTTTACTGATAAAACGGGATATTCAGCCGTTTTTGTTCAAGATAACCATTCTCATTCAAAGCAAAATGTCTTGCGGGGTTTGCACTACCAAATTCAACAGGCGCAAGGGAAATTAGTCAGAGTGATCGCAGGATCGATTCTCGACGTTGCCATCGACATCCGCAAAAGTTCCCCCACTTTCGGTCAATGGGTAAGTTGTATACTCAGTGGAGAAAATAAACGCCAGCTTTGGATACCCCCTGGATTTGCTCATGGTTTTCTTGTCCTCTCCCAAGCGGCTGAGGTGCTATATAAAACTACAGATTACTACGCACCGCAACACGAACGCTGTATACTCTGGAACGATCCTGACTTAGCAATTGATTGGACTGTAACTACTCCACCCATAGTTTCAGCCAAAGATCAAGTCGGTGAGCCATTCAAAACAGCTGAATTTTTTCAATGAAACCTATCCTGATAATTGGTAGTACAGGTCAACTAGGACAAGAATTGCAACAGATATTAGCACCTCAAAGCAACCTAATTGCTGTTGGACGTGGACAAATTGACCTTTCTCAACCAGACAAAATGCGCTGGTCAATCGAAGAAATTCAACCGCAGCTGATTATCAATGCAGCTGCTTACACCGCAGTAGATAAAGCCGAAAGCGAACCCGAACTCGCAAAGACTATTAATGCTACTGCTCCTGGTATTATTGCCCAGGTAGCCCAAAAGCTAGGAGCATTTTTAATTCACGTCTCCACTGATTACGTTTTTGATGGAAGCCAAAGTTTCCCTTACCGAGAAACAGACAAGACTAATCCTCTAGGTGTCTATGGTCAAACAAAACTAGCGGGAGAACAAGCGATTAGACTCAATTGTGAAAATCACTTGATAATTCGTACAGCTTGGGTATACGGTAGCAAAGGCAAAAGTAACTTTGTTAAAACGATGCTGAAATTGGGTGCAGAACGCGAAGAAATCCGCGTAGTTGCCGATCAAATAGGTAGCCCCACTTGGGCGAGAGATTTAGCATCCGCGATCGCCATAACCATACCCCAACTAACACCCGAAATTGCTGGTACTTACCACTACACAAATAGCGGTGTCGCCAGTTGGCATGACTTTGCGGTTGCTATTTTTGAAGAAGCCAAGGGAATCAAATACCCCCTCAAAATAGAGCGTGTCATTCCCATCACTACAGCAGACTATCCCACCCCAGCCGAACGCCCTGCCTATTCTGTTCTCGCGTGTGAGAAAATATCCAAGGTTTTAGAAACTCCTCGCCCCCACTGGCGACAAGCCCTAAGAAAAATGCTGACAGAATACACCCATAATTCTGAGCATTGCACAACCAACTAACCCTCACCAGGATCTCTTCCTACTCTCTTAGCGCCTTTGCGTCGAGGCGCGACATAATCATTTAAACTTCTGTGCAACACCTAAATATGAAAGCACTAATTCTTTCCGGCGGTAAAGGTACACGACTACGCCCCATCACCTACACAGGGGCTAAACAACTAGTACCCGTTGCAAATAAACCGATTTTGTGGTATGGCATTGAAGAAATAGTCGCCAGTGGCATTAAAGACATTGGTATCATCATCAGCCCAGAAACGGGTGCAGAAGTACAAGCAAAAACAGGCAGTGGCGATCGCTTTGGAGCCAATATTACCTATATCCTACAAGACAAACCCGCCGGATTAGCCCATGCTGTGCAAGTCGCCCAGCCTTTCTTAGGTGAAGACCCCTTCATCATGTACCTAGGCGATAACCTAATTCAACAAGGGGACATGATTCACTTTCTCAAGCGATTTAGCGACAAAGAACACGATGCCTTAATTTTATTGCGACAAGTTACTAATCCTAGTGCTTTTGGTGTTGCCAAAATAGATGAATATGGGCGAGTATTGCAGCTAGTAGAAAAACCACCTGTTCCGCCGTCAAATCTCGCTTTGGTGGGGGTTTATTTCTTTTCAAATATTATCCATGATGCGATCGCTTGCATTCAACCGTCTGCTAGGGGAGAACTGGAAATTACAGACGCAATTCAATGTTTAATCGATCAGCACAAAGAAGTAGCAGCTTGCCAATTAGAAGGCTGGTGGTTAGACACTGGAAAAAAAGACGATCTGCTAGAAGCAAATCGACTGATTCTTGATACCTACCTGCAAGCTTCTATTTTGGGTGAAGTGGATGAGCAAAGTCAAGTAATTGGGCGAGTAGAAATTGGTGCTAGATCTAAAATAGTTAACTGCACAATTCGTGGTCCCGTTATAATTGGCAATGATTGCTACTTAGAAAATTGTTTCATTGGTCCCTATAGTAGCATTGCCGATCAAGTGATTATGATTGATACTGATTTGGAACACAGTGTAGTTTTACAAGGCGCTCAAATTGCCAGAATTCATCAACGTATTATTGATAGTGTAATTGGACAACGCGCTCAGCTCACAGTTGCTGCCCGTCGTCCCAAAGCCTTGCGTTTTCTCATCGGCGATGACTGTCAAATCGAACTGTCGTGATTTATTTTTTGACGATTAACTATTATTCTACTAATTTAATCACCGAATTAATCAACTCGATTCAATCGGAGCAAGAATACACAATAATTATTATTAATAATTCGCCGGATGATGATTCTATTGGTTTACTCAAGAGTGAATCTGTTGTCATTCTTGAGCCAGAAATTAATTTAGGCTTTGGTCAAGGCTGTAATTTTGGTTTGAACTGGATTTATAATCAAAACTCGGTGGCAATTGTTTGGATAATCAATCCAGATGCCTATTTACTACCTGGTTGTTTGGAAAAGATAAACTTATTTTTTGATACTTATCCTGAACTATCAATCGTCGGCACAATGGTTTATACTCCAACCCTAAAAGTTTGGTTTGCTGGCGGTAGTTTTATTCCCAAAACAGGCGCTATTTTAAATATAGATGTTTTAACGAATTCAGAAACAGCGTATGTGCCTTGTGACTGGGTTTCAGGTTGTAGTTTACTGATTAATCTTGGCAATTTTTGTGAATGTCCGCAGTTTGATCCAGCTTATTTTCTTTACTATGAAGACTTTGACTTTTGTAAACGTTACGCTAGCTTGGGTCATTTAATCGGAGTCACAGGGCAATTGGGTGTAATTCATCAGGACGGGGCAATTACTAATAGAAATATGTTCAAAAAAATGCAGTACAGTACTTTTAGCTACTTGCTAACTTTAGAGAAATATACAAATAGTCTAGTGCTGCTTGTGAGATTAACTCGGCTGATTGCCCACGCATTGCTCCTGATGCTGGTAAAACCATCAGTAGCATTTGGTAAACTATACGGCGTGTTACTTTATCTTCGTCGATCGCGCTAGAGTTAGTGAATTCCTTACTGGTTAACCTGTCTTTTCTCATTACTAAACCAACAGGGCATACGGCTTACGCTGTTAATCTATTACCTCATCTACAACCACTCAACCCGACTTTACTGATTTCGCCTCTTGCTCGTACCAATGTAACAGGCTACGTCTCTACCACCCAATACAACTACTACCCAATTGGGGCAAATTTAACTCCTGAACAAGGCACAAAAGGACATCTACGGCGTTTGTTATGGACTCAGATGCAATTGCCGCACATATATCAAAAACTGCATTCGCGCCTTTTATTTTCCCCTATTCCAGAAGCACCTCTTTACACCAATTGTCGTTACATCGTTACTGTACACGATTTCATTCCTTTGCGCTTTAAGAGGCGATCGCTCCTGACTCCCTACCACCGTTACTATATTCCCCAAGTCCTTAACCTAGCACAGCACATCATCTGCAACTCTAATGCTACTGCGGTCGACATTATCGACTTCTGCCATATCCCAGCTAGCAAAATTACTCCGATCCCGCTTGCTTATGATGCCGATCATTTTCGCATGAGCGACGAGCCAGGTGAGGCAGTGCCGAAGCCCTACTTTGTCTATATTGGACGGCACGATCCGCACAAAAATTTGTCTGGGATAATTGCTGCTTTCGCTGCTATGTCCGGTTGTCGTGACTATGAACTGTGGCTGGCTGGAACACTTGATCGACGTTACACTCCTAAACTTAAAGCCCAGATAGAGGATTTGCAGGTAACTCAACAAGTGAAGTTTCTTGATTATGTGACCTATAGCCAATTGCCAACGCTACTGAAAAATGCGATCGCCTTGGTATTTCCTAGCCTTTGGGAAGGCTTTGGTTTACCTGTTTTGGAAGCAATGGCTTGCGGTACTCCCGTCATCACCTCTAATATCTCCTCTTTGCCGGAAGTGGCTGGTGATGCGGCAATATTAGTTAACCCCTACAACAGAGGGGAAATCACGGCAGCAATGCAAGCAATTGCCACAGATTCAAAATTGCGATCGCACCTTTCCACCCTCGGTTTGATTAGAGCTAGTCAATTTAGCTGGCAAAAGACAGGACTTGCCACACTATCCGTATTACAAAGATTCCTTTAGTGGAAGAAGGGTAAGGGGTAAAGGGAAAAGGTAATTCGTAATTAATCATTCTCCCCCTTGCCCCCTAATCCCCACAACGCGAGTGACTCCGAGTTCCCCCTCTCCCCTGATTCCCACTCTCCCCAGCCCCTAGCCCCTAGCCCCTAGCCCCTAGCCCCTAGCCCCTAGCCCCT
>CAXTYC010000055.1:0-21789 GCA_964248365.1 uncultured Chroococcidiopsis sp.
CGGTTGGTTTACCCACTGCTGTTGTTATATTTCACCCAATTGAGAACTGCTGTAATTCCTCCCGCAACTCGAGCTTGTTGCCCAGATTTACAAAGATTCATTGGAAGCCCAACCCTCCGCCCAAAAAAAAACAGCGGAAATTACTGTAGTGGCTTTGAAATTGCGACACACGCGCTCATGCGCAGGTAGTGGTTAATCAGTCTAATGGACAAATCATCATACTCACAATTTTTTAGGGAGGAAAATTGTGGGTCGTAGCTGAACACGTCAATCGCCGACGCGAAGATTTTTCGGATTTTAGCTGAACGCTATCGTAACCGTCGTAGACGCTTTGGTCTACGGTTTAACTTGATTGCAGCGATTGTCAACTTTGAACTTGCCCTCAGTTCTTAATTCACGCAAGAGGTCTAATGAGTAATTGCTGACGCATGGTTTTATCTAACTGCGCCGGAATTAACTTTTCTAATCGTACAATCACTACCCATTCTCTATTTGGTAACTAGTAAGCAGGGGAATGATTTGCCTCGCGGTGATCGTGCGATCACTCACTTGTAAAATTGGTGTCGTATCTTTTACTTACAAAGATTGCAATTGAGAGCCTACCTGGAATGTTCCCCAGTAGACATGAGGTATCACTATTCCAAAACGTTACCGCCCTGCGATGTTTTGGTGATTTATTCCAACCTGGCAAGGGGGCGAAAGTTGTTGAGGATGCATAACCCAATCATAATTCTTGGATAGTTTTTAACGGTGTGCTACCAGGTGCAACTATTAGCGGCCATTCACCAGATGAACCAATATACCAATAACTCGATCAATTACTCCTACTCGTAACTAGCTTATACCAATGGGCAGATTTTAGATGATAAATTTTTCTTTTTTTATTTATCGTGTCAAGGAAAACCCGCTTCCACAAGCGTTAATTGCAGTAAATCCTATATATTTAAAAGTATATTTTTACACCATTACCTGTTAGTTTGTTCGTGAATAGGTGAGGTATTATAGCCCAAATTTAATAAGAAAATAAAAAAACGATTATTGCAATGGTTCAGAAGCCTTATCTTATTACAGATAACTAAATGTGCTTACGCTTAGTGTTACGATAAAACGCTGCAAAGTGCTATCAAGATTCTGTTACCCCTTGGCTGATCAGACAAATACCGCAGCTGTGGCGCAGGCGATCGCCCTCGTGTTACTTGGAGAAAAATTAAGGCATGAAATTAAAACCATTGGTATTAAGTATAATCAGTATTTTTATTTGGGTTGTGTTAGCGTTCCTATTTTTCCCAGTCACAGCCCAAGCTAAAGATTGTACCTTGCGAATAATCGGCTGGTAAGGATACATGGATCAATCCTTTACTCAACCATTCGAGCAATAATACGGGTGTAAAGTAATACCAACCTATGCAGACTCCTCTGATGAGATGTATGCCAAAATTAAAGCCAGCAAAGATAAAACCTACGACTTAGTAACCGTTTCGGGAGACTTAACCAAACATTTGTACGATGCCAATTCAGTAGAGCCGATTGACATAAATAAAGTTCCTCACTACAAAGACTTATTTCCTATCTTTCAAAAGCCAGCATACAACATCTTCGATGGTCAACCCTATGGCGTTTCAATCGCGTGGGAACCAGACTTAGCGACAGGTAGCGAAGACAATCTGCTTTTCGCGCGACAGAGTTGATGCACGAAGGGGTGATTGGACTATTTATAAATCGCTACGAGTTCGGGCTGTCAATTTAGGAGTAAATAACAAATTTAAAACACTATCGGCTATTCATCAACAGATATGAATTTGGAATAGAGATTTAAATCCAATTCAACTGATCTACAACATTACCAATCATTCCTGGCTTGTGCTAGGAATTTTTTGCGCTTGTTGAGGATAAATCACTTTTTAGCTTTTCTGTGATCTTTTCAAGTTCTTGACTTTCAGTTCCTACAGTGAAATGGCAAACCGAATATTAAGTGAATTTAAACCGATGAAAACTTCAACGAAACTCATTTTGACAGCAGTTGCGATCAGCACGCTAGGAGTAGGTAGTCTAGCCAAGCTTGTCAATGCTGCTCAATCTTCAGTTGCTGTCATGCCCACCGCTCAAGTTACTGAAAAGAGTGACGGGGATGGCGAAGCCAATCCTGCTACAGAAGCGCCGGAAAATGCAAGCAAGTTTCAACTTCAAGCAAACAATTCGTCATAGCAGGCAGAAAAAAGCGACGCTGATGGCGAAACCAACGATGATGCAAAGGAACAGCAAGAATCTCAAAAACTGCAATCCTTAGCTAAAATCACGCCTCAACAAGCAGTGGGATCGGCTGAAGCTTCTGCAAAAGGAACTGCCAGCAGTGTCAAACTAGAAACGGAAAATGGTAGCTTGGTTTACGCAGTTGTAATGGGACAAAATGAAGTAAAAGTGGATGCGGGGAATGGTCGCGTTCTCTACACTGACATTCTGGGTCACGAGCAACACGAAGGAAATCGTCCCAAAGGCAGCATCCAGGTTCCGCAATCGGTGAGCGATAGGGATGGCGAAACCAACCATCGTCGTTGAAAAGGCTAATCACTAGACCTTTTACAAGCGTAAGTAGGTGAGACACTGGGTAAGATTGTCAATCCTCAAATTTGCGGGGGAGGCATCTCGCCTGTCCTCCCAAAGAAATCACTTTTGCATCTTACAAATCTGTGACAGCACCCAGTCTTTCCAAGTTCTTGACAATATTTCTCTAGGGTAGAACCATCAGCAATCTAAAGGATTGATCGTTCTATAAAGCACTTAAGCTGCCATGAATAAATTGTTGAACCGAGTTCCAGAAGTCACATTTTATTTCTGGATTATCAAGATTTTAGCAACGACCGTTGGCGAAACGGCAGCAGACTTTTTATCAAGCACGCTAGGTCTTGGGCTAGCAGTCACATCTTACATTATGAGCGCTGTATTAGTGCTTGTGCTGCTAAACCAATTTAGGCTGAAACGTTATGTTCCAGCTAGTTTCTGGCTTGTGGTTGTTCTAATTAGCATCGTTGGCACACTGCTCACTGACCGATTGGTGAACGATTTTGGAGTCAGCCTAGAAGCGGCTAACATTATTTTCGGTGTTTCCTTATTGATTGTTTTTGCGCTTTGGTACTTTAAAGAAAAGACGCTGGCAATGCATTCTATCAATACAGCGGAACGGGAGCTTTTCTACTGGGTTGCTGTCTTGTTTACGTTTGCTTTGGGTACTGCAACCGGAGATCTTTTAGCGGAGACATTGAAACTGGGGTATGGGCAATCAGTCCTAGTTTTTGCTGCCGCAATTGCACTTACAGCAGTCGGTTATTACTACTTGAGATTGAATGGAGTCTTGGCATTCTGGATAGCTTACATCCTGACTCGTCCCCTTGGAGCATCGTTCGGTGATTTATTGGCGCAACCGCATTCAAACGGTGGTTTTGAATTTGGAACAACCGGAACAAGTATGCTTTTCCTTTCTATCATTTCAAGTTTGATTATTTACTTAAGTTTTAAGCATAAGAGAGTCCGGTCAACATCGAATTAGCAAAAAGCAAGTTTTTTCCTCAATTTTCCAATCAAGAATTGAGGGATTTTTTTGACAAAATACTGCGACCAGTCTTTCCAATTTCTTGACATTCTCTCGTTACTCTACAACGAAGTGAAACGTTGGGAAACTGACCACTACCTCACCCGCAAATAGGAGTAGTCATGAGCAAACTTCCACAAATCACGGCGTTTTTTTGGCTCATGAAGATCTGTGCAACGACGCTGGGAGAAACAGCAGGCGACTTGTTATCGATGACGCTCCATGTGGGCTATGCCATGAGTTCTACAATATTGATCAGTGTGTTTCTCGCAACGCTGGTGACTCAACTGCTCTCGAAACGCTATAACCCCTTTCTTTACTGGGGAGTAATCCTTTCAACCAGCACGGCGGGTACAACCATGTCCGACTACATGAATCGCACCTTAGAGCTTGGCTACACAACGGGATCGCTAATTTTGGTTAGTCTTCTCCTGGCAACTTTGGCATTCTGGCGATTGAGTGTTGGGTCTCTATCCGTCACAACTGTCAAAACGCCGAAAGCTGAGTTGTTTTACTGGAGTGCTATTTTATTCTCTAACACGTTGGGGACGGCGGTGGGCGATTTTCTCGCGGATACGTCTGGGCTGGGATTTGCAGGAGGTGCATTCTTGATTGCGAGTTTGCTAGTGCTAATTTTGGCAGGACACTATTTCACCTCGATTTCTGGCGTTTTGTTGTTTTGGCTGGCGTTTATTCTCACTCGACCGTTTGGAGCAACACTGGGAGATGTTCTGACCAAAGCACACGAGAAAGGTGGACTGGCTTTTGGCACGATCGGTTCGTCCATTGTGCTTTTATCAATCCTTGTTGTGTGTATTCTGTTCACCACGCTTAAGCCGCGAAAACTCATGGCGGCTGGATCTTCTAATCAGGAATGAGGAGGACACTTATGAGTTCGTCACGGGCTGCAGGATTGGAAGTTGTTATCTACTACAAGTTCTTTGCGGCTGGATTGCTTGCAGCAACTGCGATCGCGCTATTCTCGACTGCCTACAATCCTGACAAGTTAGATATGATTGCTGATACTGGCTTGTTTGAGTCTCATTTCTGGCTCGTCGATCAAGGGTTAGATCAAGTTCTGAATTGGGATCGAAAAACGGTTCAATTTTGGGGAATCACAACGGGACTGTACGCTATTCTAATTTTTGTGCAAGCGATCGGTTTATGGTGCAATCGAGCTTGGGCAAAGGGACTTGTGCTACTGACCGCAGGCATGGGTTTACCAGTCGAAGTGTATGAATTAGCTCATGGATTCACGCGGATCAAATTGCTGTTGCTTGCGATCAACTTAATGATTGTTGTCTACTTTTGGCAGCATTTAAAGATTCATCATCGCTGGCGGCGTAAGCGGGTAAGTAACCGCTAAAACAAATAACTGAAAACTCTTTCTTGCTGATAGCTAAATATGAGCGAAGCTCTACTTTGCATAGACAACCTTAAAGTCGCCTACCCTCACCAAAGAGCAAGTAAATCTCTCCAGTGGGCGGTTAATGGTGTATCTCTAACTCTACAACCAGGTGAACGGTTGGGGTTAGTCGGTGAATCGGGCTGTGGCAAATCTACGCTGGGACGGGCAGTAATGCGGTTATTACCAGCTGATTCCCGCACTGAGGGCAGGGTGAGGTTTAAAGGCAAGTCGGTTTTTGATCTTACGCCTACCCAGCTAAGACAATTCCGAGGGGAGGCGGTAGCACTGGTTTTTCAAGATCCGATGACACGCCTCGATCCGTTGATGACAATTGGCAAACACTGTATTGAAACGCTGTTGAGTCACCAACCACAGTTGTCGTCAAAGTCAGCGGGGGAAAAAGCACTAGCTACTCTCGAAGCAGTTAATATTCCTGCAAGTCGTTGGAATCAGTATCCCCACGAATTTAGCGGCGGGATGCGGCAACGGGTAGCGATCGCTCTTGCCCTTCTGCTCAACCCTAAGCTAATTGTGGCAGATGAACCAACTACCAGCTTAGATGTAACTGTTGCTGCCCAGATATTAAAGGAACTGACACGACTGTGTCGAGAACGGGAAATGGCACTACTGTTGATTTCCCATGATTTGGCATTGGTAGGGGAATACTGCGATCGCATTGGCGTTATGTATGCAGGGGAACTAGTAGAAACTGGTTCCTCTCTAACCGTTTTCCATCAACCTCAGCACGAATACACGCGATCGCTACTAAAAGCAGCTTTGCACATTCAAGCAGTTAATGGTAATGGAATAGTAGCTGATCGTAGGGAACAAAACGAATTACCGATTAGCAATTACCAATCACCGATTTTACGTGTCACTGATTTGAAACAGTATTATACACTAGAACGTAATTTTATTGAGCGGTTATTAAAGGCACAAGACCAGACAATTAAAGCTGTAGATGGTGTGAGCTTGGAACTATACCCTGGAGAAATTCTAGGATTAGTAGGGGAATCAGGTTGTGGCAAAAGTACTTTGTCACGCACAATATTACAGCTAATTCGTCCTACTGCTGGTTCGATTGTATGGGAAGGATCAAAAGAATTAACCACTTTGTCTGTGCAAGATCTGCGGCGGCAAAGGAAACAAATGCAAATGATTTTTCAAGATCCCCATGCTTGTTTAAACCCATTAATGACTGTAGGACAAAACATTGCTGAGCCTTTGTTTATTCACCAGCAAGTAGATCCTGGCGAGGCAAGAAATCAAGTAATTCAAATGTTGGAGCGAGTGGGGCTAGTGCCACCAGATGATTATTACGATCGCTATCCGTCTGATTTGTCTGGCGGACAACAGCAACGAGTTGCGATCGCACGGGCTTTGATTACTCGTCCCAAACTACTAATTTGCGATGAACCAGTCAGTATGCTCGATGCCAGTGTACAAACCCAGGTATTAGAGTTGATGCTTCAGTTAAAGCGAGAGTTTGATTTAACGTATTTATTTATTACTCATGATCTTTGGGTGGCGAGGTTTTTATGCGATCGCATTGCAGTAATGAATGCAGGTCGCATTGTCGAAATTGGTCCTACCTGGAAAATTTTTACCCACCCAGAGCATCCTTATACCCAGACTCTATTGCAAGCTGCTCCCTTATTGGGGGCTGGAAAAGTATGAAGTATGTACGCTTAGCGTTCTGTGAAGGGTAGTGTGAAGGACGAAGTGTGAAGGATGAAGTATGAAGTGTGAAATTTAATCTTCAGCCTTCAACCTTCATCCTTTAACCTTTCCCCTTTCCCCTTTCCCTTTTCCCTTTTCCCTTTTCCCTTTCCTTTATGATCATTCGTGATGCAGTAGAAACTGATTTATCAGAGATTGTGGCTATTTATAATGCTGCTATTCCCAGTCGGATGGCAACAGCTGATCTGGAGCCAGTCTCTGTTGCTAGTCGGATGGCTTGGTTTAAGGCGCATTCTAAAAGCGATCGCCCTATCTGGGTGATGGAACAAGATCGAGCAATTACTGGATGGCTCAGTTTTCAATCTTTCTATGGACGACCAGCATACCTTGCAACTGCCGAGATTAGTATTTATGTTGCTCCCGCCTATCGACGCTGTGGTGTGGGGCGAAAACTCTTGTCACGAGCAATTGACCATAGCCCCGCCCTAGGGTTGAAGACTTTGTTAGGCTTCATATTTGCTCACAACCAACCTAGTTTGCAGCTATTTGATTCATTTGGTTTTGAACGTTGGGGTTATTTGCCCCTTGTCGCAGAACTCGACGGTATTGAACGCGATCTAATCATCATGGGTAATCATATTTGTCAAGAGACTACGCGGAAAAAAGTAGCCCCAAGTTTTTAGCCCTCAATCGTAAATTTACTTAACTAGTCTCTAAATTTAAGTGGTATTGCGGCTTACTATTTTTCCTCTGAGGTTGATATAATTCCGATGCGCTTGTATTACAAAATCTATCAGCTAGCTACTTTGTAGGAAGTTTAGCAGCGATAAGTATCATTTCGTTTGGGTGTACATGACTTCATTGACAACAAAGCTCCAGAACACAGCCTATGGCTCCTCTAATTCAACCGTTCGCCTCAAAGATATTGTCAAAACCCTGCCAAAAGAATGTTTTGTGCAGGATCGTCGTCGGGCTTGGTCGCTAGTATTTACCAATGTCTTGATGGTTATCTTAGGGTATGTTGGTTTAGCGATCGCTCCTTGGTATACATTGCCTTTGTTATGGATTTTCACCGGTACAGCGTTGACCGGTTTTTTTGTGATTGCACATGATTGCGGTCACAGATCATTTGCCAAACGTCGCTGGGTAAATGATCTGGTGGGGCATTTATTTATGCTGCCGTTGATTTATCCTTTCCACAGTTGGCGAATTCTGCACAACTACCACCATACTCACACTAATAAGCTCGATGAGGATAACGCTTGGCAACCTTTCCAACCAGAGTTTTATGACAGTTTGATTGGAATAGGACAGTGGGGTTATCGGCGATTGCGGGGTAAATTTTGGTGGGTAGCATCAATTGTGCATTGGGTAGCTATGCACTTTAACTGGTCTAATTTCCAGGCTAAAGAACGAGAGCAAGTGAAGCTATCTGTAAGTGTAGTTGTTATTTTTGCGATCGTAGCCTTTCCTATTCTATTTACTACGATTGGAGTCTGGGGATTTGTTAAATTTTGGCTGATGCCTTGGTTGGTATATCATTTTTGGATGAGTACATTTACCCTAGTTCACCATACAGCAATCGACGTTCCTTTTCATAAGCCTAATGAGTGGAATGCAGCTACTGCTCAACTATCTGGTACAGTTCACTGCAATTATCCCCGTTGGGTCGAGTTCCTGTGCCACGATATTAGCGTTCATGTTCCTCATCATATTTCTACTGCTATTCCTTCCTACAATTTGCGGTTGGCTTATCGCAGCCTCCAACAAAATTGGGGTGACTTTTTGCATCCAGAATCTCGATTTTCGTGGTCTTTAATGAGCCAGATTACCAACCAGTGTCATCTGTACGAGCCAGAAAATTGCTATCAGTCTTTTCGGGAATACAATCAGGCTGAAAAATTGGACGTGTAAGTAGTTAAGCTAGGTGAAACATAACAAAACACTGCTTATATAGCAATCCCATTTGATGTGTGAAATCTTCCATTTTGGCTGTCATTGGACATTGCTCATTAGTCAGTAGACTTCTTGCCTTGTAGGGACAGAGGAAGCTGAGGGATCTGAGGGATCTGGGGGAGCTGAGGAAATTACCTTTAACCTTTTCCCTTTTCCCTTTTCCCTTTACCCTTTGTATTGATTTGTTGCTACTACCCAAACATTTGTTATCCTGGCTACGGATTAATTAAATGTAGGGTAGTTTTTTATGACAATTTTTATTGCTCAGATGAGTAGGCTATTACTGGTGATGATAGCAACTGTGTTAACCAACAGCGTGCTAATCCAGAAAATTCATGCACAAGCAGTTGATTACACATCCACATTACAGACCAAAAATGATTCTACTACAGCTAAAAAGAATCATAAAATTATCAAGATGAGGCTAAAAACCCCAGGGATTAATAATGAGTGGCTTCGGATTGAGGTGAATGGAAATATCGTTAAACCTATACATACGATACGTACTAACAAGGGTTTTTCAGGGATTGTTAATGGCGCTTTGAGTGCGGTTTCTCCAGTTCCTTTGCCTAATCTTCGCTTTGACAAGTGGCTAGATGCTCCGACTACTCGCGTTGTATTCCAGCCCGATAGTTGTTCGATGTCGCAACCGCCACAACCGTCACCTATTTCACCTGTTCAACAAAATCAGGTATCGCCGCCACCTCAGCCGCCACAACCGCCGCAACCGTCGCCTATTTCACCTGTGCAAGTAAGTCAAAGTTCGCAACCGCCGCCTATTTCAACTGCACAGGTAAGTCAAATGAATTGTTTAGCCACTTGCGCGATCGCCGGAACCGATAGTGTACTATTGCCAGAAGGAACAGATATTTACAAGGGACGTTTCACAATTGAATACACAGAGGGTGATCTATTGAGGTCAATTACTTTTAGAATTCGTGATGAAGGTTCTTAATTTATTGACATTGGCTCAAGTGGCATATTTTATCTAATATTCTAGTTCTTTCTTAATGATTTATCTCGTGGGATCGCACTATCGGGAAGATGGGGGGCGATCGCATTCATCTAAACATAAATTAGTGTCTAAGTAGGGTGGGCATTGCCCACCGCATAAAGAAATGGTGGGCTACTTTTACCCAGATGTTATAACTTCGATTAAAGTGGACAATTTAAAGGTAGTAGTTTTGGTTTAACCACACCATAAGTATGCTTTGGTTATTTATTATTGGAACAAGCATTTGGGTTTTAGTTGATGCTTAGCAAATAGGTATCAAAAGTCGACAATTAGGCGGTGGATTCTTAGACATGACACCTGGGGGATGGTTTTTCCTCTGTCTACTATTATGGATTGTTGGCTTTCCCCTATACCTAGCTAAAAGACCAGAGTATGTTAGAATTAACCAAGGAATAGCAAGTCTAAACAACTCAAGATTAAAAAAGTGCTATTTCTGTGGGGAAGAGATAAAAGCTGAAGCCAGAGTCTGTAGATATTGTGGTAGAGAACAAACCCATAAAGCATAAGTAAAAATAAGGTTATCTTCAAATAATTTAGCTACCTTACTAAACAATAGTAGTCCTAGTTTTCTCTATTGTTTGCAAGTATTATTTGTCACTCGTCTAATGAGATTACCAAATTAATTCCAGATTGAGTACAAATCCAGGTAGTACATCTTCTCCTGATAAACTAACAGGAGATTCCAGCACTTCAACTTCTTGATTTTGACGATAAATTTCTACTTGCCGAGATTTACGGTTAATTAGCCAACCTAAACGAGCGCCATTATCTCGGTATTCTTTCATCTTTTCCTGAGCTACTCTCAAACTATCACTAGGCGAAAGTAATTCAACCACAAAATCAGGACAAAGGGGTAGAAATATTGTTTGTTGTTGTTGAGTTAGTGCATTCCAGCGTTCCAATTTTACCCAAGCACCATCAGGAGAACGATCCGCCCCATTGGGTAATTTAAAACCAGTTGAAGAATCAAAGGCTATTCCAGTGCCATCAGCATCACTCCAGTTGAATAATTGCTGAGTTAGCCTACCATTGCGGTTTCCTGTTTCTCCCCCTGTAGGTGGCATGATAATTAATTCTCCGGTTGCGGTGCGTTCAAACCTGAGATTTTCATTTACCTGACATAGCTGGAAAAACTGCTCATCTGTCAATTGAATAACAGGATTAAGGTTAAGCGTAAGGGCAGTCATAAGAAGATTTGAAATTAGAGAATAGGGCAGGCAAGATGCCTACCCTACTAGGATTATTCTATTCCTTCAATTCGATCCTCGACTTCTTGATACAACTCGCGTAGCAAGTCTAAATTGCTTTCGCTAGTCTCCCAATAACCACGCCCATTCACTTCTAACAAAGTTGCTACCATCTTGCGGAAGGAATGAGGATTGAGATTCATCAACCGCTGACGCATTGCTTCATCTTGAATAAACGTGGCGTTGGTATCCTCGTAAATCCAGTTATCCACTGCACCAGCTGTTGCACTCCAACCCATTGTGTTTACTAACCGCTTGGAGAGTTCCCGCACACCTTCATAACCGTGATTCAACATCCCCTCATACCACTTGGGATTCAATAATTTGGTACGGGCATCGAGACGCACGGTTTCTGATAAAGTGCGGACTTGAGCGTTAGCTGTAGTAGTGTCTGCGATGTAGGATGCTGGTGTCTTTCCATCACCTCGTAAACTACTGACAACCTTTGTCGGATCAGAGTCGAAATAATGGGAAACATCCGTTAAGCTAATTTCGGAAGAATCCAAATTTTGAAACGTCACCTCAGCAGTTTTGAGTGTGGTTTCAAAAATCTTTCGGGATTGTTCCATTGTGCCTGGATTATCGGAACTAAAGGCAAAAGATTTTCTAGCGAGGTACATTTCCTGCAACTCTGTTTCACTTTCCCAAGTACTGTTTTCTACTGCTAAGTTGATATTTGACGAGTAGGAACCGGAAGCATTGGAGAAGACGCGAGTTGCTGCTTGACGCAAGTTGATGCCCATTTCCTGTGCTTGTTGCAAAGCGTGTTTGCGGACGTAGTTCATTGATGGGGGTTCATCCGCTTCCGCTGCCATTTTCACCGCTTGATCTAGCAGGTTCATTTGGTTGATGAACAAGTCGCGGAATACACCTGAACAGTTGATCACTACATCAATTCTCGGTCTTCCCAATTCTGCTAGAGGTATCAATTCTAGCTTGTTGACTCGTCCTAAAGCATCGGGAACCGGACGCACTCCCACCATCCACATAATTTGTGCCAGGGATTCACCGTAAGTTTTAATGTTATCGGTTCCCCAGAGGACGCAGGCGATGGTTTCAGGATAGTTTCCGTTGTTTTCTGCCCTATTGCGTGCCAAAAGTCGGTCTACGACGATTTTGGCTGATTGCACAGCGGCTGTTGTGGGAATAGATTGGGGATCGAGGGCGTGAATATTTTTGCCTGTAGGTAGCACATCTGGGTTGCGGATGGGATCTCCGCCTGGACCTGGTAGAATGTATTCGCCTTCTAATCCTTTAAGTAATGCGCCTAGTTCGTTATCCGCACAAACTTGCTGCAAGCAGAATTCTAGATATTCAAACAGCGGTTTGATTGCTTCTGGATCGATTTTAGGATAACCTGCTTGATGCAATGCTTCAACCCAGGGCTGCTTTTTGCCCATGTTGAAGAAATTCAGCTTGGATACGAGAGAAACTCGCCCTTCTGCGTCTGTTTGCTCTTTCACAAGGGCGCTTACTGCGGTACGGGTAGCTAGGGTAATTTCTTGCAACAATTGGACATCTTCTAAAACGCCTTTGTCGCTGTTTTGGTAAATTTCGTCAATATTACGCCCGATGCTGTTGGCAATAATGCGAGGGAGGCTTTGGATTTCTTCTTCTGAACGATCTAAACTGGCAATGTTGACCAAAGTTGCGATCGCCTCTTCTGCTGATGGTGGTTTACCAATAACGTGCAACCCACAAGGTAACAGCCGAGATTCAATTTCCATCAACTTGCGGTACACCATGCCGACAATATTATCCCGCTCTAGGGCAGTCATATCTTTGGCATCTTGCTCTGGTAAGTTGATATCCTTATCCAAATTCACCATCCGGCATTTATCCATGATGGTGTTGACGATGGGGATACCGCGTCCACTGTCTTTGAGTGTTTGATAAGAAGCAATCAACTCGCTTAGTTCCTTCAAACCCTTGTACAAACCAGCATTTTCCGCCGGAGGAGTTAGGTAAGAAATTGTTTCGGCATAGCTGCGCCGCTTGGCGATCGTTGCTTCACTGGGGTTATTTGCCGCGTAGTAATACAGATTGGGAATATTGCCAATCAGATTATCTGGGTAACAGTCGCCAGACATCCCCATTTGCTTACCTGGCATAAATTCCAATGATCCGTGAGTTCCAAAGTGCAACACGGCATCGGCTTTCCAGATTTGTTCTAGATAAGTGTAATAAGCGGCAAAACCATGATGGGGACTTGCCGAACGCGAGAACAGTAACCGCATCGGATCGCCTTCATACCCAAATGTAGGCTGCACACCAATGAAGACATTACCGAATTGCTTACCATATATCAGCAGATTTTGTCCATCGCTGTTGAGATGTCCAGGCGGCGCTCCCCAATTTTCCTCTAGTCTGTGCGAGTATGGTGTGAGTTCTTCATACTCTGGTACTGACATCCGGTAGGCGATGTTGAGTTCAGGGCTGCTGTATTGTGCTTGTGCGTCGTGGATGACTTCTTGCATCAAGGCAGAGGCTGATTCTGGTAAGTCTGGTAAGTCATACCCATTATTTTTCAGGGCGATCATCACTTGGTAGATCGAACCAAACACATCTAGGTAAGCAGCAGTTCCCACATTTCCCTTATCCGGTGGGAAGCTGAAAACAGTAATTGCAACTTTCTTTTGTAACTTCGGCTTGCGACGTAGGTTAGCCCATTTGAGGGCGCGTTGGGCGATCGCTTCAATTCGATCTTGTAGGGCGATCGCTTTTCCTGTCGCCCCATCCCTACCTGATACAATGATTGGTTCGATCGCTCCATCCAATTCGGGAATCGCTATTTGCAAAGCCACTTGAATTGGATGTAACCCAAGATCACTATCCTGCCATTCTTCCGTTGTCTGGAACACCAGCGGTAGTGCAACCATATAGGGGCGGTTTAACCGCTTGAGTGCATCAATTGCCTTCGGATGATCTTGTCGCGCAGGTCCACCAACTAGGGCAAATCCAGTCAGGGAAATAACCGTATCTACAATTGAGTTTTTGCTTACCGGATCGTAGAAATAGGCATCCACAGGTTTAGAGAAATCCAACCCACCTGCAAACACGGAAATTACCCGTGCGCCCATTGCTTCGAGTTCTTGTACCATTGCCACATAATGGGCATCATCACCTGTAACTAGGTGTGTACGTTGCAGTACCAGTCCCACACACGGCGCTAAGGGATCTTTCAAATCATTGGGAATATCCTGACGGCTGTTGTACCAGTTGAGGTATTCTTTCACATCCTCAAACATGGTGGGAGCCAAGGGATGCCAAATTCCCATGTCGGGATAAACAACGGGTTCCTGGTATTTTAGAGACGCAAAATTTTGCGTCTGTTTAAACACGTATTTATCCGCTAGCATCAGCAAGAAGTTTTCCAGGTTTTCTGAAGAACCTCCTAGCCAATACTGGAAGCTGAGCATGAAATTCCGCGCATCTTGTGCTTTGTCCATTGGTAGGTACTTCAGCACTTTGGGTAGCGTTTGCAACAGCTTGAGCATTCCATCTTGGAACCCAGCCCCAGATTTCTCCTTGCGTTTTCGCATGAATTGTGCTATGACACTTTTAGATTGCCCTAATTGTGCCATTGAGAAGCTGCCCATTTTGTTTAGGCGCATCACTTGGGGCATGGAGGGGAATACAACGGCTACATCTAGGCGATCGCGGTGCGGTTCTACAGCTGCTACTACCTTATCTGCTAAATCTTCAATGAAAATCAGTGAGGCGATGAAGATATTGGCATTTTGGATGTCGCGTTTGAACTCTTGGTAGTTCTCCTGATCGCGGAGTTCTTCAATTAGGTAGCCGCTGATTTCAATTGCCAACGTGGGGTTATTGGCGTTAATCTGGCGAACTGCTTGTGATAGCGCACTTTGGTACTGGGACTCAAGCACGACATAGACCACCTTGAGTAAAGACCGCCCCCCCAGATTATCAGGCTTAATATGTCGAATGGTGGACTTGACGTGTGTGAACATTCGGTAAAGCTCCTTTGCTGCGTGTTCTCTTCAAGGGGATCTAATGGCATTCAATCCTAGGAGATGCATATCCCTAGTCCAATCTGCCTACGTGTGCTTTCCTCTGTTCACCATCTTTGAAAGATGTATTGGCTAAAGCACAAGACAAGTTATGGCATAAGAGTTTTGTATCAGAAAAGAATTACCAAAAGATGGCTTTGGGTTCGTTTTGACACAATTTGATAAAAATACTGTAATTATTATTTACGTTTATTAATTTTCACTGATGTAAATAATCCGTCAATATTACATTCCTGTATAATTTGCCCAATTCAAGAAATTTGTTTGTAGTCAAGCTTTAACCCAAACCCTTCAGGGGAATAATATGAGCTTTGCCATCTTTGATGAAAATTTTTACCTCAACAGTAACCCAGATGTGAGAGCTGCTGTCAATGCTGGGGCTATCAGTTCTGGATTTGCCCACTTCCAACAATTTGGTTTAGCCGAAGGCAGAGTAAATGTATCGCCTTATTTTGACGAAGGGCTGTATTTACGCAAATACTCAGATGTAGCAGCTGCTGTTAGAGCAGGAAGTTTGAAATCAGGGTTGCAACATTATATCCTGAGCGGAGAAGCAGAAGCGCGATCGCCTGATGCTTTCGATGAGCAAGCTTACTTAGCGGAGAACCCCGATGTAGCCGCTGCTGTTAAGGCAGGAACTTTTAGCTCTGGTCTACAACATTATATCCAGTATGGTATTTAAAGAAAACCGTGTGGGCTGGTTCGTGGGTTCAAATGGCAATGATGTCGTAACGGGCGTTGGTGAGGGATTTAAATTTATTAGTGGAGTTCCTTTAGAGTCTTTAGCCAATGGATCTCCTACTGCTGGTGTTGGTCAGGTTGATACTCTTGTTGGTTCACCTGTTGGTTCACCTGGTACAGATCTGTTTGCCCTTGGTTTGCCTAGTGTACCAGAAGTTAACACTTCCGCTCAAAAATATTATGTGGGTAACGGTAATAGTGACTATGCTACTATCGAAAATTTTCAGCGATCTAGGGATTTAATCGTACTCTCAGGCACACCACAGGAATACCAATTTCAAACAGTCAATGGCAATCTAAATATCTCTACGGCATCGGGAGACTTGATGGGTATTGTGCAAGGAGTTCCTTCCCTGTCAGATATTTCCAGTACAGATACTGGAGTTCCTTTAGGTACTGCTGGAAATTTCTTTTTCCTGGTGTAGAAATTTCAAAACTTGTCCTGATTCGAGTTAGGTAAGACAAATCTTAAGCAACTGGTATTTTAGCGGTAAGTCGAGGTTGGCTTACCGTTTGCTTTTTGGTGGGTTTACCAGATTCAACAGGTGCGATCGCGTCTTTGAAGGCAAGAAGTGTCTTTTGATAAGTATTTGATTATACCAATAATTCAACGATTTTACAACTAGTAAAATATCTAAAAATTTGCATATAGCTTTACAAGGCTTGATGGTGATAATACATCAAGCCGAAACTTTTTTGGAAAATATTATGAGTTTTAATATCTTTGACGAAAATACTTACTTGTCCAACAACCCTGATGTAAAAGCTGCCGTTAATGCCAAATCTATCACATCAGGACTTGAGCATTTCCAAAAATATGGTCTAAAAGAAGGTAGAGTCGCTGTATCGCCTTATTATGATGAAAAACTATATTTGGAGAAGAACCCAGATGTAGCGGCGGCTGTTAAGGCTGGAACCTTCAAATCAGGATTAGAACACTATATCCAATATGGAGAAGCTGAAGGTCGTTCCCCTGGTGCTTTCGATGAGCAAGCTTACCTAAAACTATACCCAGATGTAGCAGCAGCGGTGAAAGCAGGAGTCGTTAGCTCTGGTCTAGATCATTACATCAAGTACGGGCAAAATGAGTCAAACCGCGTTGCCGTGTTGAGCGGAACGACGGAAAATGATACGCTGACAGCCTTGGCAAAAGCAGGCAAAATAGATTACATCACTGGAGTTGATGTATCAGATTATCAGGCACAGGCAAATGGTAATCTTAAGTTCACCAGTAAAAATTTCGGCACTGGCGAAGTTGATACTTTGATTGGTGGACCTGGAAATGATGTATTTACAGTTGGTACAGCAGTGCAACCATTTGGTACGTTTGGTATTCCTCAAAGCTTTTATGTAGGTAACGGTGATAATGACTATGCTTTAATTAAAAACTTTGAACCAGGTAAGGATGCTATCAGCCTAGCTGGTTACTCATCAGTTACCTACAGATTTAATGTAGTGGATAACAATCTAAACATCTCTACAGCTACTGGAGACTTGGTTGCAAAAGTAGAAGGAGTTACATCTCTATCACAACTTCCAGGTAACAACTCAAATGGAACTTTTCTAATGGGGTAGGTTTCCTACATCTAATAAGCTCAGCCGTTTGTCTTTTTCTAAAGTTGTGGTGAACAGATATCGCCACGTTAGAACCTGGAATGAAGTGATGGGACTAAGCCTAAAAATCCGTCGGCATTGCAAGAGTTTGGGCATCGCCCTTAACTGCTTCTAACAACTGTTATGGTGTAAGCATGAACTGCCTAGAAACCTGAAAGCGCTCTCCTAGTAAAGTTCGTACTTAATTAAAGTACAAGCTATAGCACCGTTATAGACCGGAATGCGACCAGAAGCTCTAAGTCCCACTTTTTTAGCCAATTCTTTGTTACCTGTCAAAATAAAGGCAGTCCAACCTTTAAAGCGTTGTTTGAAGATATCGCCAAGACTTTTGTAGAGCGCACCTAGTTCTTGTGCTTCTCCTAAACGCTCTCCATAAGGGGGATTACAAATTATCATCCCCCTGGGGGCTGGAGCTTCAAGAGAGGCTAACTCGGCTTGGGTAAACTGAATATAATTTTCAATGCCACATCTAACGGTATTGCTGCGCGCCCCACTAAGTACGTTGGCATCACGATCGCTGCCCCAAATTGGTGCCTTGAGTTCGTGTAATTGGCTGTTTTTGGCTTCGGTTACTAGCTGTTGCCATAGCTGTTGGTCAAAATCGGGAAAGTTTTCAAAGCCAAATTTTTGACGAAACAAACCAGGAGCAATATTTAAGGCTTTTAAACCAGCTTCTAAAGGCAGGGTTCCAGAGCCACATAAAGGATCTAAAAAGGGAAGGCTTGAATCCCATTGTGCCATGTCAAGCAAAGCGGCGGCTAAAGTCTCTTTGAGTGGGGCAGATCCCATAGCTTGCCGATAGCCGCGTCGATGGAGACTTGCCCCTGAACTGTCTAGGCTTAAAATGCAACGATCTTGCTGAATGTGGACATTGACCAGAACATCTGGATTTTTGGCATCAATGCTAGACCTTTGACCGAATTTGCGGCGCTGTTGGTCTACAATAGCATTTTTTACCTGTAGCGCGGTGAAGTGAGTATGGTTAAGTTTTTGATTGCTCCCTGTGCAATTCACTGCTAAAGTGTTGTGACTTTGCAAGTATTTATCCCAGGGGATTTTTTGCACCTCTCGGTACAGTATATCTGAGGATGGGCAGTAAAATTCCCGTAGCGGTACTAACACTCGAAAAATCGTCCTAGCCCAGAGATTCACTCGGTATAGCGTTGCTTTATCCCCGACAAAATGTACACCAGTGAAGTCAGGGCGCACTTCTAGTCCTCCTAAACGTTCTATTTCCCCAGCGGCAATAGATTCTAAACTACGGGCAACCGTAGCAAAGTAGCGGTTCATAAAATGCCATTTCAACTTTATTCAATATATTTTTTAGGCAAGATAGGCTTCTTAATTACCTTCACTTTGACTACCTCACATCTTGCACCTGCCTCTTCACCCGCTTTTGAATTCAAATTCAAAAGCTAATAGCCCAAATGCTCTCAAGAGGATTGCTCGCGGCATTGAGTCCATTTTAATGGACTTGAGTTACTTGCTGTGGAAATTAATTTTCTTGCGGTCGAGAGCGATGGTGCAAGATCTAAGCTACCCCTGCACGAATTACTCAATGGGTTGCTAGATCGTTCGCTGTCAACCCCGCACCTGTTTAATTTTTTTCGGTTGCCAGACTGACACGGGCGATCGCACTATAAGAATAATCTATAGTGACCCGATGCGATGCAGGCGGTTGATATTTTAATTCTGTCCAATGGTCCTGGGGAAGTAACTACCTGGGTGCGCCCCTTGGTGCAAGCTTTGCGCCAACAACTCGGTGACGATCGCTCTATGGTACGTATTTCCGTCGTGCTATCGCCGTGTCCAAATGCAAGTGGAAAAGAAGCAGCGATCGCACAGAGTTATCCTCAAGTAGACAGAGTACAGTCAGCAAAACATTTTTGGCAATTTTTACTGTTAGGTAAAACGGCAGAAAATTGGGACTGGAGAACCAAGGGTGTAGTTCTATTCTTGGGTGGCGATCAACTATTCCCTGTTTTAATTAGCAAACACCTAGGTTATCGTACCGTAGTTTATGCTGAGTGGGATACCCGCTGGCATCGCTGGATTGATCGATTTGGCATAATGAAACCAGATTTAATCGATCGCGTACCGCCAAAATATGCCCATAAACTAACAGTAGTAGGGGATTTGATGGCAGAAGCCTCTTACCAATTACCAACTACCAATTACCATACAAGCGGGTTTATCAGACATACTTGTGAACCTCCAGATACTCGTTTAAACCCGCCCCTACCAAGTACGGGCGGGTTTATCAGACATACTTGTGAACCTCCAGATACTCGTTTAAACCCACCCCTACCAACTACCAATTTACCTGTTTCTACCGAGTTGATTGGTTTGTTACCAGGATCAAAGGCTGCCAAACTCGCTCAAGGAGTACCTTTCGTTTTAGCGATCGCCCAACACATCCATCAGCAACGACCACAAACTCGATTTGTGATTCCGGTTGCACCAACTTTAGATATACAAACTTTAGCTGATTTTGCCAATCCCCAAAAAAACCCAATCATTCAAACAGTGGGAGGTTCCACCGCCGAACTTATCGTTGATCCTAACCTACCCCATCCCATGCTCAAAACACCTGCTGGAGTGTGTGTAGAACTATGGACGCGATCGCCTGCCTATGATTTACTATCCCAGTGCAGCCTCTGTTTAACTACAGTAGGAGCAAATACAGCCGAATTGGGTGCTTTAGCCATACCCATGATTGTTTTGTTACCTACCCACCAACTTGATGCAATGCGAGCTTGGGATGGAATTCCTGGGCTACTTGCAAATTTACCCCTAGTTGGAACTAGCATGGCAAAGGCAATTAACTGGCTTGCTTTGAGGCGGCTTGGGTTATTAGCATGGCCTAATATTTGGGCTTCGTCACAAGTAGTACCGGAGTTAGTAGGCAAACTCCAACCGCAAACTGTAGCCGAATTTGCCCTAGACTTTTTGAATCACCCAGAGAAACTTGAAGAAATGCGATCGCACTTACGTAGCATTCGAGGTGAACCAGGTGCAGCAAACAAGCTAGCAACTTTGGTATGTGAACAATTGCAGTAATCGAACTTATAACGCCCTGCTCTTTGGCAATTTAGGAACTCCCCTTGTCTATTCAAATCCCCCTAGCGTCGGCAATGCCCACCTATTCAAATTCCCTTAGCGTGGGCAATGCCCACCTCAAACCTTGCCTATTTAAGTAAATTCCCTTGTATATTCAAATTTACTATTTGTGATCGCCCATTATTTCCACTAATTACTAACTACTTAATAACTATCTTACAGTAAAACCACTAAATTTATAAAGTTTAATCTAAGAATTATTCACAACTTATTAATAAAAACAGTAAATTTACTGACTTGAGATAAAACAGTAGATTTACAAATGCTTCAAAATAACTGCTGAGCCACACTTGAACATGAAAAAGCTATGAAGTTTTGAAGTATGTCCAGGCTGCTAATTAGTCAATACCACGCAGACTTATAAAAAATAATCCAATATGGCGGTTCGCGTAAAGAAACTGCTATTAGGACACCCTTTCAAAACTTACTTAACGAATATTGCAAACCAAGAGAATTTCAACTTATTCCAGAACTAGATTATAAGACCAGGAACGGAAAAATTATTCGTCCCGACGGCACAGTGAAAGATGCTTTAAGGTTAGATTGGGGATATTGGGAAAGTAAAGATCAATACGACAACTTAGCTCAAGAAATTGATAAAAAGCTTTCTAAAGGATATCCAGATAGTAATATTCTATTTGAAGATTCCCAAACAGCAGTTTTAATTCAAAATGGAAGCGAGATCATGCGTGTTTCCATGCAAAATGAGGAAGCGCTAGATGGAATACTCAACCATTTTATTAATTATATTCGCCCTGAAGTCAAAGATTTTCGAGCAGCCATTGAAACATTTAAGCAAGACTTACCGACAATCTTAAATTCGCTGCGAGACATGATTGAGCAGCAATAAGAAACGAATGTACAATTTAGAGAATGTCGAAATAACTTTTGGGAAATATGCAAAACTTCAATTAACCCCGAAGTCACATTACTAGATGTGCGGGAAATGATGATTCAGCATATTCTAACTGAAGATATTTTTATCAATATATTTAACGAAGCACAGTTTCATAGAGAAAATAACATTGTTCGTGAATTACAAAGAGTAATAGATACCTTTTTTACAGGTAGTACTAAAAAAAATATTCTCGCTACAGTTGAGCGATACTATGGAGTAATTAGAATAACTGCTGCTAATATCTATAATCATCATGAAAAGCAAAAGTTTCTAAAGGCTGTTTACGAAAACTTCTATAAAGCATATAATCCGAAATCTGCCGACAGGTTGGGCATCGTTTAAACTCCTAATGAAATTGTGCGTTTCATGATTGAAAGTGTAGATTATTTAACGCATAAACATTTTGGCAAGCTATTAGCAGATAAAAATGTGGAGATTTTAGATCCTGCAACTGGTACAGGCACTTTCATTACTGAATTAATCGAATATT
>CAXTYC010000056.1:0-20593 GCA_964248365.1 uncultured Chroococcidiopsis sp.
GAGCAGTGCAGAATCTGAGCTAAACTTAGAGCTATTTGATGTGCCAACTTCTACTGGTGTCGAGAATACTGCTGATCTAATGGCAGGATTTGACGAGAGTGGTGAGGAATTGGATTTTAGTCTAGATAGCAGCACAGACTTATTTAGCACAGAGGAATCCCAATCAAGCTTAGAGCTATTTGAAGATCCACCTTCCACTCCTATTGTGGAGAACGCAACTGGGTTGATGGCTGAATTTGACCTCATTAATTCTACCGAAGTGGCTCTAGAACAGGAGTTAAATAGGTTAGATATGGGTGTTGAAGAAATGCCCTCACAGACAGAATTCTTTCATGAAGATTCAGCAGCAAGTGTTGAATTTGATCTTGAAGTACAAGAAGAATTACCAAGTGATATTGCAACGGTAGCGGAGGATTTTGCAGAGTTAGAAGCGTTGCTACAAGAGGAATCAAACTCAAATGTAGTGGTGCAAGCTGAAGTTGGGTCAAATTTAAACACGCTTAGTGTAGCACCAGTTATACAATCCGCTGCACCTGAGAGCAGCAACGATGAATTTGGTGATTTAGAAAAGCTATTGCAGGAAACACCTACCCCCGCTGCAAACCCAGAAACAGTTAAGCCACCGCAGCAAAAACAAGCTGCTACTAATTCCCGCCGTTCAGCATTTGAACAAATGATGCGAGTACCAGTCAAGCAACTGGACAGCATTAGTAACCAGGTTGGGGAACTAGTTGTATACCGTAATAGCTTAGAGCAGGATCAAGAACGGCTGCGACAATTCTTAGATAATTTGCTACATCAAGTACAGCAACTCGGTGATGTGGGATCTAGAATGCAGGAGTTGTACGAGCGATCGCTAGTAGAAGCATCACTACTGACTAGTCGTACTGGTTCACAGTCGGCATTAATCGATACCGCTCCTAACTCAAAAGGTCATGTTACTGGTATAAACTTTGATGCCTTGGAAATGGATCGCTTTACAGGCTTTCACACTTTGGCACAGGAAATGATTGAGTTAATTGTGCGAGTGCGGGAGGCATCCTCTGATATTGAGTTTGTAACGGGTGAAACCGAGCAAGTCGCTCGTCAGTTTCGGCAGGTGACAACTCAACTGCAAGAAGGAATAACGCGATCGCGCATGGTTCCCTTTTCTCAGATCGCTGAGCGCTTGCCTAGAGCCGTAAGAGATATTTCCCTTAAATATGGTAAGCAAGCAGAACTGCAAATCGAGGGAAAGGATTCCTTGATCGACAAGGTGATTCTCGAACAACTCTACGATCCAATGACTCACTTGGTAAACAATGCGATTACTCATGGCATCGAGTCTTCCGACGAGCGTTCTGCCAAAGGTAAATCACCTATAGGTCAAATTACCATTCGGGCTTTCCACCAGGGAAACCAAACTGTAATCACTGTTAGCGATGATGGCGCTGGCATTGATCCGGAACGGGTAAAGGCAAAAGCGATCAAAAATGGTCTAATTACCCCAGAAGCAGCAAATAATATGTCTCGCCTGGATGTGTATAATTTGCTGTTCCACGCTGGGTTTAGTACCAAAGACGCTGTTGATGAGTTTGCTGGGCGAGGTGTTGGCATGGATGTAGTGCTAACTAGCCTAAGTCAAATTCGCGGCACAATCACTACAGATTCTACTCTCGGTAAGGGTACGACCTTCACCATTCGTCTGCCATTAACTCTAAGTATTTGCAAAGCACTTTGCTGCTTGAGTGACAAGGCTCGCGTTGCCTTCCCTATGGATGGTGTAGAACAAATGATCGACATTCCAGTAGAAAACGTAGTTACCAACGCCCAAGGGCAATCTTGTATTCATTGGCATGATTCCTTATTGCCATTCCGACACCTAAGAGAGTTCCTAACTTTCAATCGGCAAATTAGTAGAGGTACTATTTATGGCAGCAACCGTGATGACAACATGATTTCTGTCGTAGTGCTACGCTCAGCTGATATGTTCTTTGCTATCCAAGTTGACCAAGTGCTGGGAGAACAAGAAATTGTAATTAAGCAATTTGAAGGACCAGCGCCAAAGCCAGTTGGTATAGCTGGTGCTACCATCCTGGGTGATGGTCGGATCATGCCCATTGCTGACGTGTTGGAGCTGATTGACCTCTCTATGGGACGCATCCGGCAGAACCGCGAGGGGACTTGGTGGACAGCTAATAATACTTCTTTGCCCCCAGAAACTACGCCTGTGACTAGAACTGAACCAATGGTTCTAATCATCGATGACTCGATTACCGTCCGCGAACTGCTCTCGATGACTTTCATTAATGCAGGTTATCGTGTGGAACAAGCGCGTGATGGTCAGGAAGCTTGGGACAAGCTGCGCGATGGTCTACCTTGCGATCTGATTTTCTGTGACATTGAAATGCCCAGAATGGATGGTTTAGAACTGCTATCACGGATGCAACAAGATGCCAAACTCAGCCAGTTACCTATTGCTATGTTGACCTCACGGGGTTCAGACCGCCATCGACAAATGGCATTACAGCTGGGTGCAAGTGGCTACTTCACTAAACCTTATCTAGAAGAAGCTCTATTGGATGGCGCTCAAAGGATGCTCAAAGGCGAGGTACTACTCATTCCTAGTAGCAAGTAGTGTTTAAGTAATTAGGTGGCTTTAGAGCTTCCCTCGGTCAAGGCTTAGTTGGGTAAAAGTAGCTGCATTGACATATAGCAACCCTAAATCATTCGTGAACAGTAAATGATCTAGTAGGGTGGGCATTGCCCACCAAATGCGGTAATGGTGGGCAATGCCCACCTACTGTAATATTGATATGTTTACTTTTCAGATAGGACTGCTATAGTTTGGGCTAATGTTTGCATAAAAGCGTCCAGGTAAAACACCTGGACGCTTTATTGTTTTAATTAATAGGTAGAACTTCAAAGCAAAATGTTTCTACACATTGACGAACTTTTGAAAAATCTCATCTGTCAACCATTGGGTGGTGGCTTTAAAGTTACGTGCTGGCATCGTACCGCCCAGCCGTACCATAGCCGATTGGGCTTGAACTCGTTGCCAAAGCGTCCTAATGCTCAAGCGATTTATGGAGCTTTCTGTACAACAAAGTTCATAACACGCTCTAGATGCCATTTGTCTTTTAGTCGGGAACGACTTGGGCAATTTGATTGGCAAAGTGCTGCCCAAACTTTTGACACCATTCTCGGATTGTCTCATAGGTGACGAACACTCCCCCCTAGAGGATCATTTTCAAGGGTGTCCCTGTAACTTAAGGGAAAGGTGAAGTATAGCCAAATGCAGTGGCTAATGATTTGTGCTGGGAAGCCTCGCGGTGATACAACTCAAATTTTGCAGTTATGGAAGAATATTATTTCACTGACTGCCACTCCTGCCAATTCCCATTAATTTGACAGTACCATTCCTGCTTGTGTTGAGCATTGAGATAGCCTTCGCTTCCCTTTGTAGTTCAATTTCAGTCCTTCCACGCCAGTTACATCGTAGCGTTGATCGCTCTGCCTAATCAATCCCAGAGATACGAGCAAGCACCAGAACGAATTTTCCGATAGCTATACCCCTGTTGATTCATTTGTATGGTTAGCTGCACGTTTGAGTTTTTGTGGACGGGGATTACGTTTGAATAAATTGCTTGTTGGCTATTCATAACCTGGGACGGTCAACTCGACTTGAGGAACTGTTTAAATTTACCTTTCGTTCAAAACCTATTTAGCGTCACACAAGAAGCGAAAGAATCAACAAGTAAAAGCAAAATATTGTTCATTGTAACTGCAACCGTGCATCATATAAGCTGTTTAAATAAATCAAAATTTTATCAAAAATGCCACTTTTCCTAGACAATGAGGTAGTTGAATTACTGGCAATATAAAATAAGTATAAGCAGGATAATGATGAGCAAATGAGTTGGATTTGTCTGATTGCTTAATTTTTGAGAAGCTTTTGATTAGAAAGATGTAATAGTTTGCTGAAAAAGCCTTTGCTCACAAGATGATTGTTGATGGGTGCTACAAAAATAGCCAAGTTGCATCAGGTTTCAGCCTTGATATTTTGATGGATGCTATAGGGGAGATTTTATTTTGCCGATAGTTTAAGCCAGAAAGTATATTATGCAACAGCTACAAGTATATAAAACACTATAATAAAAGGGCAATAGGATTGATTAATTTACTGCTAAAGGGTGAAATTTTTTTCGCTAAAAACATCTAAATATAAAGTGAGGTTACTTTAAGTTAAGTTAATATGCTAAGAATTTAATATGTATTTAGTATTGTCATAAATATAAGAAAAAAAAGTAACTGAAAACTGTTTGAGCAAGGGAAAATATTAAATAAACACGGCTTTGAAGCAAAAGCGGGGAAATTTTAAATAACTTAGTTCGTCCCAAAAAAAGCTATCAATCATGAATTCTATGAATTCCTTCACCTGTTTTTCCCTGAGTCCGATTGGAATTGCTCACCCTGGTATAGCAGTAGCAACGACACGAGCAGGCGGCGTTGGATTACTGGACAGGGAATTTTGGTCAGGTGGTGATGATGTGGCGATCGCAAATCTAGACCGACTTTTAGAGTTAGTCAAAGATACCAGTAGTGTGGGATTACGTTTGCGGTTGGATCAAATTGCCGAAAGTCGTGGGCTGCTGGAACGACTTGGCGATCGCCCCCATTGGTTGATATTGTGTGGTTGGGAGCAGCAGTTGTTATCTCGCATAGCATTGCTACCACAAAGCCGCTCGCGCAGGTTGTTGCTTGAAGTTACAGATGTTAACTCGGTATTATTAGACGATCGCATTGACGGGCTAGTTGCCAAAGGGCATGAAAGTGGCGGTTGGGTAGGCGAAGACTCGGCATTTATTTTGACGCAGAAACTTTTAAACATACAACCCAAGCCAGTATACGTACAAGGTGGAATCGGCATTCATACAGTAGCAGCTTGCCGTGCTGCTGGGGCAGCAGGTGTCATATTAGACGATCAATTGTTGCTGATGCCCGAATCACCCATACCAGATGAATGGCAACCTTATTTAAATCAGCTTAACGGTACAGAAGCGATCGCAATTGGTGAGAAACTAAATGCTAGTTGCCGCGTGTTGTCTCGTCCAGGTTTTGAGGTAATTTCTAGGCTGCAAAAGCTTGCAGAGCAAATAGAAGTTGAGCATGAGGCATCCCAGGCGGGAACTCAACAATGGAAGCAACAAGCGAAATCTTTAATCGGTTGGGATACGCCTGGAGTACTAGCATACCCGATTGGACAAGCAGTAGGATTGGCAGCAAGTTACCGCGATCGCTACAAGACTACAGGCAGATTAGTGCAAGCATTGCTCAAAGCAAGTCAATCGCAGATCGAAAGTGCTAAAACCCTGCGTCCGCTGCAACCAAATGCGCCATTAGCAGTTGCTCATCGAACCAGATATCCAATCGTCCAAGGACCGATGACGCGGGTAAGCGACACAGCAGAGTTTGCCGATGCTGTCTCTAGGGCAGGAGCTTTACCAATGTTAGCCCTGGCATTATTACGGGGCGCACAAGTACGAGACTTATTGTACAAGACAAAAGAACTGATCGGCGACAAATCCTGGGGTATAGGCATTCTTGGTTTTGTTCCGACCGAATTACGAGCAGAACAAATGCAAGCAGTTCTAGAGGTAAAACCACCTTTTGCCTTAATTGCTGGAGGACGACCGGATCAGGCAGCGCAATTAGAAGCTCAAGGCATTGCTAGTTATATCCATGTTCCTACACCAGGATTACTAAAAATGTTTCTGGAGGCGGGGGCAAAACGGTTTGTATTTGAAGGGCGGGAATGCGGCGGTCATGTTGGTCCTTTGAGCAGCTTTATGCTTTGGGAAAGCGCGATTTCGACCCTTTTAGATCAAGTACCTGCAAAAGCAGCAGACATACACGTTCTATTTGCAGGCGGCATTCATGATGCCCGTTCCGCCGCGATGGTGAGTGCAATGGCTGCTCCTTTAGTAGAACGTGGTATGCGTATAGGCGTACTCATGGGAACTGCCTATTTGTTTACCAAAGAAGCTGTGGACTGTGGAGCGATTGTAGACTCATTTCAAAAGCAAGCGATCACGTGTAACAGTACCATCAACCTAGAAACTGGTCCAGGTCATGCCAGCCGCTGCGTTCGTACCCAGTTTGCCGACGAGTTTTATGCTACCCGACGGCGGATGTTGGCAGCAGGAAATTCTGCCCACGAGATAAAAAATGTCCTAGAGGAGCTTAATCTAGGACGCTTGCGGGTTGCATCAAAAGGTTTAGTAAGAGGTGCAGACAATCAAATCACCGCGATCGATCCAGAAAAACAACTTACCGACGGAATGTATATGATCGGTCAAGTTGCCACAATACGCGACAAAGTTTGTAGCATACATTCGTTGCATCAAGATGTTTCGGAAAAAAGCAGCGACCTGTTAGAAGGCATTAGAAACGACCTATCGCTTGATGCTGCTTCCACCCCTAACCCCCAGCCCCTAGCCTCTAGTCCCTCAGATATAGCCATTATCGGCATCGGCACTTTACTCCCCAAAGCCACCGAGCCAGAAATTTTTTGGCAGAACATTTTAGCATCGGTAAATACCATCACCGAAATTCCGCCGCAACGTTGGGACTGGCGACTATACTACGATCCAGACCGCAATGCCAAAGATAAAGTCTATTCTAAATGGGGTGGTTTTTTAGACGACGTGCCGTTCGATCCTATACGTTTTGGCATCCCGCCTAAGTCGTTAAAATCAATTGAACCGCTGCAACTGCTGACCCTAGAAGTTGTCCGACGGGCATTAGCAGATGCTGGATATGAATCTGGTAACTTTGATCGAGAGAATACTTCTGTTATACTTGGGGCTGGCGGCGGTGTGGGCGATCTAGGAGAGCAATACGCTACACGCTCTCAAATTCCCAGGATTTTAGATGCTCCATCCGCTCAAGTTTGGGAGCGTTTGCCTCAGTGGAGCGAGGAAACATTTCCAGGCTTGCTTTCTAATGTGTTAGCAGGTCGAGTTGCTAACCGTTTTGATTTTGGTGGCTCGAATTTCACTGTAGATGCTGCTTGTGCTTCTTCCCTAGCAGCGATCGATTTAGCTGTGAGAGAACTGGAAAGTGGTCGCAGCAATATAGCGATCGCTGGAGGTGTAGACGTGGGACAAAGCCCCTTCGCCTACTTATGTTTCAGCAAGACACAGGCTTTTTCGGCACAAGGAAAAGTACGTACTTTTGATAAAGCAGCTGATGGCATTATTATCAGTGAAGGGTTGGCAGTTGTCGTTCTCAAACGTCTCGAAGATGCCGAACGAGATGGCGATCGCATCTATGGTGTAATTAAAGCCGTAGCCTCTTCTAGCGATGGAAAGGCTTTAGGGCTGACAGCGCCTTTGCCAGCAGGACAGATGCGAGCCTTTGATCGCGCCTACAAGAAAGCTGGTATTTCTCCCAACACTTTAGGGCTGTATGAAGCTCATGGCACTGGTACTGTTGCAGGTGATAGAGCAGAATTAGAAACGATTGTCAAGACTCTAAAGGCAAATAATTCAGCGAGTAAGTCTTGCGCGATCGGCTCGATTAAAACCACACTCGGTCATACCAAAAGTACGGCTGGTGCTGCTGCTTTAGTGAAAGCTGTCTTATCGCTACATCATAAAGTATTGCCCCCTCACAGCGGTGTAGATAATCCATTGGATGCGATCGCAGATCCAGAAAGCTCAGTGTATTTGTTAAAGCAAGCCCGCCCTTGGTTTGCTCACCCTGACTACCCACGCCGCTGCGGTGTTAGCGCTTTTGGTTTCGGTGGCACGAATTTTCACGCGATTGTCGAAGAATACCGAGGTGAATTTAAAGGCGAAGTCTTGGGTGCTGATAATTGGTCTTGTGAGCTAGTTGTGTTGCGCTCATCTAACCATGAGGCTTTAGCTAAGGATGTAAACTCGCTAAAACAGGCTTTGGATAATGGTGCTGAGCCTCGTCTACCGAATCTAGCTTATAGCTATGCAAAACAAGCGAATAGTAGCAGTAATCCTCATGTTTGTTTGAGCATCGTTGTAGAAAGCCTGCAACAATTAAGAGAAGCCTTAGACTCGGTTCTTGCTCACTTAAAAGATCGAGTAGCACTCCCACCACACATCCAGCTATCAACAGAATTAATTTCAAATTCTTCACCCATAGCCTTTTTGTTCCCAGGACAGGGATCGCAATATCCAAACATGGCTTGTGAAGTGGCTCTATACTTCAAGGAAATGCGTAAGGCACTCGAAGCAGCAGATCGGCAACTAGGGCTGCCCAAACTGCTTAGCCAGTTCATTTATCCGCCCAGTGCGTATTCAAAAGCAGATGAAACACGTAATTCTCAACAGCTAACTGATACCCAGATCGCTCAGCCTGCCATTGGCGTTGTAGAAGCGGGTTATATGGACTTGCTTGCTCGACTAGGGCTATTTGCAGATATGGTTGGCGGAAACAGCTATGGTGAGTATGCTGCGTTGCATAATGCTGGAGTTTTGTCAAGGAAAGACTTTTTCAGCATTTCCCAAACGCGAGGTCGGGTAATGTCGGCAGCGTGTGGCGAGGTAGAAGGCGCGATGGCAGCTGTTCAGGCTACCCGCGAAGAATTGCAGGCACACTTAGACGGTCTTGAGAACGTTGTGATTGCCAATCATAATGCTCCGCTTCAGAGTGTGATTTCTGGTAACAAGCAAGCAGTTCAACAAGTTGTCGATAGTCTGAATTCCCAGGGAATAGTAGCTCGGATGCTGCCCGTTGCTGGTGCTTTCCATTGTGCAATGCTCGCTTCCGCTCAAAAGCCTTTGGCTGATGCGATCGCTGCTGTCAAGATGTACTCCCCCAAAATTCCTGTTTACAGCAACTCTTCAGCTCGTCCCTACGACTGTGATATTGACCAGATCCGCACTCAATTATCCCAACACTTGCTCAGTCCGGTAGAATTTGTCGAGCAAATCAAGTGTATGTACTCTGATGGCGCTCGTATATTTGTTGAAGTTGGTCCTAAGAGTACTCTGACGAAGTTGGTTGACCAAATTCTTGCCGGAAAAGAGCATACTGCCGTGTCTTTAGATGGGCAAGGCGGGGGCTTGCGAGGTTTACTGCTGGCTCTAGGTACAATGATTACGCGCGGTGTCAATATTCGGTTAACTGCTTTATTTGAGGGGCGTAATGTACGTCAGCTAGACCTGTCCCGACTAGTCCAGAATACGCGAAAACCAGAACTACCGCGTACAGCTTGGCTGGTAAATGGTGGATCTGCCAGACCTCAAGAGAAAGAGGGGGAGAGTGGGAGAGGGAAAGAGGAGGAGAAATTTTCATCCAAAATCCAAAATCCAAAATCTAAAATCCAAAATCCCCCAGCCCCAAGCCCCCAGCCTCTAGCCCCTCACAACTCGCGTACAAACGGGTTTACCTCAGATCTTCATCAACAAACGGGTAATTCTCTTAAACCCGCCCCTACCAGTACGGGCGGGTTGACAAAAGATCTTCATCAACAAACGGGTAATTCTATTGAACCCGCCCCTACCAATGTACGCCGATCGCAAACGCCTGCAACACCAGCCATGACCTATCAACCAACACAACCACAAGTATTATCCAATAACCATACCTCGTCCCCCGAAGTGGCTTTGGTAGCTTACCAAGCTTATCAAGAAACCATGCGTCAGTTTTTGGCGTTGCAGGAACAGGTAATGATGCAGTTTCTCAATGTCACTTCCTCAAGACAAATTATACCGCCGCCCCCAACAATAACTGCCATCGCCGCAACAACTGCTCCTCAAATTAGCCCTGACAATGGCAAACGTAATGGCAATGGCAATGGTGCAGTAATGCCAGCCGTGCAACCTCCTACACCGCCTGCAATTCCTCCCTCACCCTCAATACCTACTCCCCAACTAGAGATCGGTTCAGGGGAGAGTGGGAGAGTGGGAGAGTGGGAGAATGGGAGCAATTCACCTCGCACAGTCGTCACCTCCTCAGCTCCCTCAGCTCCCCAGGGGGATCGCGCTACTTTAACTCAGACGCTGTTAGAGTTGGTAAGCGATCGCACTGGTTATCCCATAGAAATGCTGGGATTAGACCAAGACATGGAAGCAGAACTTGGCATTGATTCGATTAAGCGGGTGGAAATCTTGGGTGCGGTTGTAAAAAGCTTGCCACAAAATCTGAGTGCCAGCGTACAAGAGCAAATGGACAGCTTTACCCAGGCAAAGACTCTTAATGGTATTGTTGCAGAATTGCTTCAAGTCATAAACAAAGAAGCTCCCCCTGCTTCCCCTGCCTTCTCTACCCAGGAGGACATTAGCCTGGGAAAGTCTCCTTTGGGGCGATCCCCCGCTACGTGATGCAAGCGCGATCGCAACCTTTGCCTGAATGTGAGTCGATCTCCCCTACTGGTTTATTCCTGATTACTGAAGACCAATTATCAGTAGCAAGCTACGTTGCCCAAGCATTGCAGCAAAGGGGAGCCGTCACAGCAATTATATCGGGATCTAGCCTACTCGATCCCGAACAGATGGCAAGAGAAATTGCCTATGCGCGTCAACACTATGGATCTGTTGTTGGAATCGTACACTTAGCACCGCTTGCCAGCGCGCCTAATTTAGAAAATTTAGCCCAGTGGCGCAAATATACTCAAATTCAGTTAAAAAGCTTGTTTGGAATGTTGCAGCTGTGTGCTGCCGATTTGCAACAAGTCGGTCGGGTTGTGGCTGCTTCTCTACTAGGGGGAAATTTTGGACGGGATCGCCACCTTCAACCTGGGCTACCAATTGGTGGCGGTTGTAATGGTTTACTCAAAGCAATGGCGATCGAGTGGTCGAATGTTCGTGCTAAGGCGATCGATTTTGACAATAGCCTGTCCCCCGCTGACATGGCACAACACATTATCAACGAGCTACTTTGCTCTAAAGGGCGGATAGAAGTTGGTTATATCCAAGGAAAGCGCACAGTTTTCGATACAGTCGAAGCACCTTTCAAAGCACCTATATCACAAAGTGAGCCAAATGTCAACTGGGTAGTTATGATTACTGGAGGGGCGAGGGGAATTACTGCCCAAATTGCTCATGAACTTGTAATCCCAGGCATGACAATGATAGTTGTAGGGCGATCGCCTCTACCACAGCCAGATCCCCAGTTCGACGGCATTGAAGATATTGCCGTATTGCGTAGAATGTTACTAGATCGTGCAAAGGCACAAGGTTTGTCACCTACACCAGTGCAGATTGAAAGCAAACTAGGGGAATTACTACGCGATCGCGCGATTTGCCACAACCTGGAAAATCTGGAAAAAGCAGGCGCGATCGTTGAATACCACTGTATAGATGTTAGACAGCAGGAATTTGGCGAATTAATCGATAGTATTTATTCTCGCTACGGTCGTTTGGATGCAGTCATACATGGCGCTGGCATTATCGAAGATAAGCTGATAGTCAACAAAAGTCCAGCATCCTTCGACTCGGTATTTGATACCAAAGTAGATAGTACCTTCATTCTCAGCCGCTATTTACGACCCGAATCCTTAAAATTGCTTGTCTTGTTCGGTTCCGTTGCAGGTCGCTATGGTAATCGCGGACAATCGGACTACGCCGCCGCTAACGAAACAATCAACCGTCTAGCATGGCAAATGGACAACCGTTGGTCAAATACACGAGTTGTGACAATTAACTGGGGTCCTTGGGATGTCGTCGGTATGGCTTCCGATGACGTAAAACGCCAGTTAAAAGATCGTGGCATCATTCCCATCGATCCCCAAGCTGGTAGCCAGTTTTTTATGGATGAACTGCGATATGGACGCAAAGGCGAAACAGAAGTAATTGCAGGACAAGGGCTATGGTCAATATATGAAGATCTATACAGCAGCCGCTAAACCATTACATTTAATCCTCTGTTTCTTCCTTAGCGTCCTTGGCGTCTTTGCGGTTCGTTTAAGAAAAGATTGCTATAGCCAATCCAAACACAGTACGGGCGGGTTTATCTGTCTACCTGTGTTCCCACCAAGATAAGAGTTGAACCCGCCCCTACTAACTCCTGATAACTGATGATTTCTCAAAGCTCACCCACCGACATCGCTATCGTTGGTATGTCTGCATTGTTCCCTGGATGTAAAGACTTGTCTACCTACTGGCAAAACATCCTTAACAACGTAGATAACGTCCATGATGCACCAGATGATTGGGTCAGTCCCTACTTCAATTTGAATTCTAATGCAAGCGATCGCCTCTACACTCGTAAAGGTGGCTTTCTTAGGGATCTGGCACAATTCGATCCAATAGAATTTGGCATTATCCCAAATTCAGTCAAAGCAGGAGATCCAGACCACTTTCTAGCGTTGAAACTCGCAAAAGATGCCCTGCGAGATGCTGGCTATAGCGATCGCCCCTTCAACCGAGAAAAGACAGGCATTATTCTTGGTCGTGGAAACCACATGAATCGTGGCGGTGTCGCGGCAGTGCAACAAAGCATTATACTCGATCAAACTCTGGAGTTGCTGCGCCAATTCTGCCCTGAGATGGATGCAGATACTTTAAGCAATATTGGCAAAGAACTCCAAGCCAGCCTACCGCCGTATAGTTCTGATTCCTTATTGGGGATAGTACCCAATTTGCTGACTGGGCGCATCGCTAATCGCCTCAATTTGATGGGAACGAATTACATTGTCGATGCTGCTTGCGCTTCTTCGTTGATTGCAGTCGAACAAGCAGTCAAAGAACTAGTGGATGGACGCTGTGACATGATGCTAGCCGGAGGGGTACAAGCTTCTACACCCGCACAAATTTTCATGATGTTCTGTCAGCTGAATGCTTTGTCACGCAACAAAATTCGTCCTTTCGACGTGAATGCTGATGGAACGCTGCTAGCCGAAGGTTTGGGGATTTTGGTTTTAAAACGGCTGCGTGATGCTCAACAAGATGGCGATCGCATTTATGCAGTCTTGAAAGCATTGGGTAGCTCTAGTGACGGCAAAGCATTAGGATTACTAGCACCACGTTTAGAAGGTCAAGTACTGGCACTACAAAGAGTATACACAGACAATGGCATCGATTCGAACACCGTAGAACTGATTGAAGCTCACGGCACAGGTATGCCATTAGGAGACAAGACGGAAATCCAATCTCTCACGCGGGTCTTTGGTCAGCGTCAAGGAAAGATCCCCCGGTGTGCATTGGGTTCTGTCAAATCAATGCTCGGTCACTGCATCCCAGCGGCGGGAATTGCAGGCATGATTAAAGCTGCCCTGGCATTATATCATAAAATATTGCCACCAACACTATGCGATCGCGTTAATCCAGCTTTAGAAATTGAAAAAACACCCTTTTATATCAATACCCAAGCACGACCTTGGATTCATGGTAATCGAGCAGTGCCACGCCGTGCAGGTGTAAATGCCTTTGGATTTGGTGGCATTAATGCCCATGCGTTATTGGAAGAGTATACCTTAGATCGAGATCCCAAGCTGCTGCACAAGCAATGGTCTACAGAACTTTTGATATTTACAGCAGATGAGCGTCAAAACCTGATTGCTCTAGTCCAAAAAGTACAGCGAATTCTGAGTGCCGATGTCAATATTTCCCTGGCTAACCTAGCATACACTCTATCAAACTTACCTTTTGGTACTCATCGTCTAGCGATCGTTGCTCAGGATGTTTCGGACTTACAAACAAAACTTCAGCTGGCGCAAGAAAAACTTACCAATCCTCAATGCACTCAACTACAGATACCAACTGGCATTTACTACACAGATCCCAATCTAACAGCCGAAAGAGGTAAAACAGCCTTTCTATTTCCAGGTGAAGGGTCGCAATATCCGAATATGCTGGCTGAGCTTTGCTTACACTTTCCTACAGTTAGAAAATGTTTTGACATTTTAGACGAACATTTTCCCGATAAAAGCGAGTATTTACCTAGTAGCCTGATTTTCCCCCCGCCAACTTGCACAACAGAAGATGAACGGCATTTGCTCACAACACAGTTATATAGTATGAAGGTTGCTCCAGGGGTGTTGTTCTCAATCAACCTAGCATTGTACGAACTGCTAAGCGATTTGGGTATCGAGTGCGATGTCATGGTAGGTCACAGTTCTGGAGAACAAGCTGCTCTTGCAGCTGCGGGTATACTACGTCCAATCGAGCGGGAGCGACTATTAAAAAGACTGGAATATCTCAACTCTGTTTATAGTGATTTAGAACGGCAAGACAAAATCCCTAGAGGAGTGCTTCTATCAGTAGGTGGTATTGCTCCTGCTTTGATTAAACAGCTAGTTGACAACTCTTTTGGTCGTCTACATCTGGCAATGGATAATTGCCCGAATCAGGCTGTATTATTTGGTAGCGAAGATGATATTGACGCAGTTGTTACCCAGCTTAAAGCAGCTGGTGGCATCTGTACGCGCTTACCCTTTGACCGTGCTTATCACACTTCGCTGTTTGCAGGAGTAGAAAAGGCAATCCGTCCTTATTATGATGGTTTGGATGTAGGTGAGGGTCATACTCCTGTTTATAGTTGTGTTACCTGTGAGGCTTTCCCCAGCGAAACCGAAGCTATCAGTGATTTGACTGTCAAAAGTATGTCTAGTCCGGTGCGCTTTCGGGAAACTATTGAAAAACTTTATGATTATGAGCAGGTAAGAACTTTTATTACGGTTGGACCGAGCGACGATTTGACTGCTTTCGTGGATGACATACTACGCGATCGCCATAAACTTGCACTATCTAGCAATAGTCAGCATAAATCGAGTTTGGCACAAATTCAACATCTGTTGGCTCAACTGTTTACGAGGGGAAAGTCAGTCAATATAACTTACCTGTACAAGTATCGGGAACTGATTGGGATCGATTTAGATGCTGCTACCCCAATCAAAGTCAGTTCAGCCTCGCCTGTACTGGATCTGAGTATGCCAGTTATGCGTCTAAAGCCAGATTTCGTAAAGTCTATAGTCGAGCAGAAGAGCTGGAAAGCTGGGGATCCTGGGGAGCTGGGGACAGTGTTAGATGGGGAGCGTGGGAGAATGGGAGAAACACTAACTCCGAATTCCGAATTCTCCTCTGCCCCTTGCGCCCCTTGCCCCTTGCGCCCCTTGCCCCTCTACTCCTCTGCCTCTTCGGTTAGTTTATCTGGTATTTCTGCCCACTTTGAATTGATGCAAGAGTTCCTTGCTAGTCAAGCACGGGTGACGACAACGCTATTCTCTGGTGCTGCTACTGACAACAATGCCGAAGAATGGGAAACTAATTCGGACTATACATTTACTAGTGCAAATTGTCAAGCTCTCCCGACGCAGCCGCAAGCTTTGCCGCTTTTAGGCAATATTATTGAAAGAGATGCTCAGCACTTATATTGCGAGCGTCAATTCGATATAGAAAGAGATGTATTTCTGCATGACCATACTATGGGCGGTACTATTTCCCAGGGTCATCCAGAATTGTTACCGTTGCCCGTTATCCCGTTTACCATCAGTATGGAAATTATTGCCCAGGCTGCTGTAAGTCTAGTTGGGGGTAATAAGTGTGTTACTAGTCTCTATAATCTGCGCGGCTATCGCTGGTTAGCACTCGACTGTGGACAACTAAACTTGGGTATACTTGCTCGGTTGCAGGCAACAGATGACCATTCAAGCGATGTTCATGTGCAATTGTTCCAGTTGTCTGACACCATGCAGGCTAACCGCTTTTTAGCATTTGAAGGATACGTTAAACTATCAGATCGATTTACGCTTTCGCCCCTTGCTATGGCTTTTGAAGGAGGCAAGCCAAAGATAGCAAAACCTGCGGATGCAGATTTGTATGGTACAATCATGTTTCACGGACGGCGTTTTCAAGGTGTCAAACACTTACGCTCTTGTGGCGAACATGGTATCGAAGCTGATTTGCAGGCGATCGCTTATAATGACTTTTTCACCGATATCGAGCAGCCTGTTTTTCAAATCGATCCTAGCCTACTTGATGCTGCTGGGCAATTAGTAGGTTTTTGGATAGCAGCCGATCCGCAAAAAGATTTCAGTGTCTTCCCATTTCAGGTACAATCTTTTCACCAATATCAGCCGCCCTTACCTGCTGGTAGTTTTGTACTGTGTCGCGGCTTAATACGCCACACCAACCAGCAACAAACCGAGGCAAGTTTTGATTTTACCGATTCTTCAGGTCGTTTGATCGCTCGTCTAGAAGGGTGGCTAGATAAATACTTTAGTATCCCAACCAATTATTGGCAATGCCTTAAGTATCCACAAACCGCTTACTTATCCTCGCCTTGGATGCAAGCAGAAACCGGACTAGTGTGTCGCCGTATTCAACCGTTTTCACAGCAATTTTTTGAGAGCGCTTGGGGCATTTTTAAGCGTATCCTTGCCCATTTGATACTAAATGCCCAAGAACGTGACTTTTGGTATAATTTACCCGAAAAAGGTTCGCGCCGTACTGATTGGCTGTTGGGACGTGCTGCGGCTAAAGATGCTGTACGCCAATGGGCAAACGAACACTATAACATAGAACTTGCACCCGTTGATATTGAAATTATAACCACAACTTCGGGTAAACCTGTGGTGCGTTGTCCTGAAGGGGAGGCTATTGGTTCGCCTCCTGAGATCTCTATCAGCCACAGCAATGGTTATGTGGTTGCAGCTGTGGCAAAGCAAAACAAGCGTATAGGCATAGATGTAGAACAAATTGACTCTGTTCGTACCGATGATTTGCTTTACAGTGCTTTTACCAAGCAAGAACGAGAATTAATTTCTCAACACAATCACCCAGCTACCATTGTTAGTTTTTGGTCTGCAAAAGAAGCCGCAGCCAAGGCGCTGGGTAAAGGGCTTGATAATCCTCATCAATGGTGCATTACTGAATATTCTACAGATGGCATCGTCGTGAGTCACTTAGGTGAGACTTTCGAGGTCAAACTTTGGTATCAAGATATGAAAGTTATAGCTATCTGTTTAATATAGCTGCCGTAGAGGAACAAACTTTATGCCAATGCACATCCCCGCTAATAGCCTCTGGCGCGATCGCTCGTTCGTGCTATTCTGGCTGGCGCGATCCGTCTCAATTCTCGGCTCAACAATTACGACTGTGGTACTCCCCATCGTGGTTTTCCGCCTCACTGGTTCAGCATTTCAGACTTCACTGCTGGCAACCTTTGAGGTACTACCCTACTTTTTCTTCGGTTTGTTTGCAGGAGCGATCGCCGATAGAGTAAACCGCCGACGGTTGATGGTAATGTGTGACTTAATTAGCACGGCTGTGCTGGGGAGCATTCCGTTGGCAGCGATGTTTGGTACGCTTACACTCACACAAATCTACGCCGTCGCACTCCTCTCGGCTACGGTTTTTGTTTGGTTTGATGCGGCTAACTTCGGCGCTCTTCCAGCACTGGTGGGGCGAGAACGCATCATCGAGGCGAACAGCCTGCTGTGGTCAACACACACGCTGATCTGGGTTATTGGTCCTGCGATTGGTGGGATGCTCGCGGCTACAATTGATCCAGCCTTGGCGATAGGATGTGACTCGCTAAGCTATACCCTCTCAGCGGTTGCGATCTTGCTAATTCCGCGAACCTTAAGTGTCACCTACCCAGCAGTTGCCTCGGCTAATGCGCTAGTACGTCGCACTCTGACTGATATCCGCGAGGGGCTGCAATTTCTTTGGCAGCAGCGCTTAGTGCGGGATCTAACTTTCCTCGGCTTCGGCAACAGTTTCACTGGCGGAGCGGTACTCGGTCTGTTGGTGGTATACGCAGTGCAAGGACTTGGTTTAGCGAAGAACGACCCGAAGATCGGACTGTTGTTTGCAGCAGGCGCGATCGGCGCACTCCTGGCAAGCCTACTCCTGCCGCGCCTTAATAAGCGCTATTGGGTAGGGCGGATAGCGCTTACAGGCTTATTTCTTAACCCAGTGATGCTTCTAGGTATGGTGTTGGCTCCATCCTTTGGTGTTGGTATAGTATTTTATACCCTTTGGACGATGTGCTACACATTGTTTATCGTCACTACTATATCGCTGCGCCAGGTAGTGACACCCGATCACTTGCAGAGTCGAGTTAATGCCAGCGCTCGGATAATTGGTTGGGGCGGTCAGCCGTTCGGAGCAGCAGTTGCGGGTCTAGTAGCCGAGGCAACGACGGTTCGTATTGCCTATGTAGTAGTGGGGATGGGTGTGGTCGTAAGTGCAGCCGCTGGCTGGTTTTCGTCGCTGCGTGAGGGTGAGAATGTGTCTCAGAAGCCGGAGTGTGACTGCAAAAATCTTTAAAGAATACCAACTGCAAGGATGCGGAAGCTGTTTATCCCAAATCTGTCTTGAAAGTGTAGCTAAGCGGAAGTTTACCCTCTTGAATTGGAACTGGGTTGAAGATTAATTTGGTAGAGCGTGTTATGAACTTTGTACAAAAAGCTAGATAAATCGCTTGAGCATTAGGACGCTTTGGCAACGAGTTCAAGCCCAACCAATGTCTCTGCCAGCCGTTCATAGTCTCGTGCTAGACGATCGCCTGTGAGCCATCTTTTACGAAACTACGCTCTACCACAAGGGCGACGGGGCAGCAACACAAACGCTTTTTTTACATCAGGAATCCGGTGTACCTCTAAAAATAATGCGGTCTCTGTATTAGGGTTTACACAGTTGGTGGCGAGAGATCTTCAAAAGAGGGCTGACATTATTTTTAAGACGGAAAATCTTAGGAAGCTTAACTACTGTGCTTTGAATCATAAAATGGCATTTTCGACCAAGATATGCTTCACAAATCCTTAGACTAAGAGAATGCAAGGCAATTGGATGAGTTTAGAGTGGTGGGACAAATTGAATCTTGTAGTGATGGGAAAATAATTATCTACATCAGAAATTCCCTGTTACTAAAATGTCTAATAACTCAGTTTTTGCTCAACCACCAGAGATTGAAGTTGGTACATTGACGCTGTACCAACTGTACGATATTGCTGATGAAATTGACTTAACCATCGCACAGACCTGCCTAGCAAAGCCGACGGCACACCGACGTACACCTCCCCCTGTGCGGCAATCAGAAAGTATCCAGATTGCTCAACCACCATTACGCATTGAACTTAGCACAGTAGCAATCACGCTTGGTAAAATAGCACTAGGTGGTACATTACGCGCTAGCATCTACGACTTAGGTGCAGTAGCGATCGCTATCGAGCTGTCTTTGCCACAGCCAACTAACTGGACAACCGTTGCTGACTTATTGGGGAATAGCAAAGAATCTTCAGAAGTTTTGCATACTCGCTTTTTAACAACCCTGGAGGAACTTGAGCGGGTACTTGTGCCAGCACTGACGCAACCACGCCGCGCCACAATTGTCGAAGACTACGGAATTATTACTGTTAAACGCTTAGTCGATAACATTGATATTGCCGCTCTAAGTGAGCATCCGTTAGTTAAGGCAGCATTACTAGGAGAGCAACGGCTGCTCTCCCAAAGCGCTATGGGATTAATCACTAGCATGAGTTACTACCCTGATGACTTGGCACTATTGAGTTGGAACGGGGCATTGTTGATCGAACCGGAACCACTAGCTGCTGTAACCGCTGCCAATCTGATTGAGTTTGCCAATGTTGAACTTTTGCTGATGCGATGCTACGATGCCGAGTTAGATGCACAGTTGCCGCAAATGTATCAGCGGATCGCTAGGGAACAACGCCGCTTTGAGTTACCACTAGTACGCCCCTACAGCCAACTACTCCACGACGTTCAGCGTTTGATTGCCGAGGTCACGGAAGTTACCGAGCGAGTAGATAACGCACTAAAGGTAACTGATGACGTTTACTGGAATCGATTGTATAGCGCCACACTTAACGTATTACGGGTAAATGTATGGCGTGCTGGGGTGGAGCATAAGTTAGCACTAGTGCGTGAAACCTACAGTATGCTTCATGATGAAGCTGATGCTGAACGCGCCTCCGCACTGGAATGGACAATTGTGCTGCTAATCCTGTTTGAGATTATCATGGCGCTACTGGGACATTAAGCTCAATCTCTGACGGGGTGACAACAGAGCTAGGATGCACAAAGAATTAACTTCATAGCCCGAATACCTCGTTGATAATACTTGCGTTTATTAGGACTTAATCTCATTAGTGCGGCGACTAATTCTCTACATGGTTCGACAAAATTTACCCAAGTCTGAGCAGATAAGCCAAGATAAAAACTACTGTGTCGTCGTGTAGAACGCTTGTTTTCCTTTACACGACCAACATATTTTTGCACCCCGATTCGTTTAATTTTTTCTCCTTGTAAAGTAGCAGAAGTATAGGCAAGAGCTATCAACAAGATTAAAGTAGTTAATTGTTGACCTGATACATTAGTTACTTCCAAGTTGTAACCGCCACTCTTGAAATCCTTAAACATTTCTTCAATCCCAAAGCGTTTACAGTAAGCGCGCTCTCGCCGCCTCTAGACTTTCCAAATTTGTGAGAACAAACCATCCTTCTTCTGGTGTCCAGCCCCGATATTTTCTTTGCCATTTACAAGCAATTTTGAAGCCGACAAACTTTTTTGTCTTTGTCACCTTGACTGCGTGAAGATACAGGGTAAACGCATCTTATACCAATTATCTAAATTTCGGCAACAGATAGTGCCTGTAAAATATACTGCCT
>CAXTYC010000057.1:0-19487 GCA_964248365.1 uncultured Chroococcidiopsis sp.
CCCAATATCTGGCTGTCTATAATAATACATTTATCAACTCATCTACAACACTACCCTATGCAACACCAAAATTATAGCTGTCGCCATAAAGCTTAAGACACTGCATCTCTAAGAACGGACGAGATGATTGCCTAGAGCAAGGAACCAGATCCCGATCAGCACTTGCTCATCCGACTTTTTCGCCAAGCCCAGCAGTTCTCAAAACGGTTCAAGTCGGGAGAATAGGCAGGCAGATATAAAAGGCGGCACTGGGCTGCCTCAATTGTGGGCAGTAATACGACCGCCATGATGGAAGGTGGCGTTATCCAAAATTACCATGTCCTGGTTTAAGCACTGGTACCAGGGCATAGACCTCTTGCAAAAGTTCCACTTGCTACGAGGTCTACTTTCAGCACCAGCCATTAGAGCCAATCCCATTATCAACCCCCCTTACAGTATGCCGTAACCTTACTGGCGACTGCCATACTGATGTCCTCAATACCACGATATTAGAGGGGTGATTCCCAGAACGCTTATTTACCGAGTAAGCTATCAACTTTATCCAGTAACTGGGGCGTGGTGAATCCTTTAGTGAGATAATCTGTTGCTCCTAGTCGCCGTGCTTCCTTGCCCCATTCTTCAGACAATCGTGACGAAACTACCATAATGGGGAGCTTCATTCCGTTTTGTCTACAGTGGTTGATCAGAGTGAACCCATCCATTCCTGGCATCTCAATATCGGTAATAATCATAGAGGGAGTAGGATGACTTTGTAACCAGTTCCATGCCTCTAGACCATCACGACAGGTATGAACGATGTAGCCATAATTGGTTAAACTAGCTTCAATCCGCCGCCTCACCAGAGCCGCATCATCTACTACTAGTATGGTGTAGATGGTTTGAGTTATACAAGAAGTATCAAGTCTTGTCGGCAAAGGAACATAAGAAGTAAGTTCTGACAAACTGATTCCATCTTTAGCTCGGCTATCCTCTGCTGGACTATTCCATAGAAATTCTGCTATAGTTGAAGGTTCTAGTACTGGGATCAACTTACCATTATTTTGCAGGCTAACTCCCAGAAGCCCTACAGGTGCGATCAAGGGATGGGGCGTACGGTTAATCAACAAATCTGACTGTTCAAGCAAGTCGTCAGCTAGTAACCAAGCATCTCGCTGGCGGCTTGAGGATGTTACCGATAAGGAACGAATGCGTAGACAAACGGCTGTCTCCGATAATGGACGAACGGTAGCCTCTTGCCAGTACTCCAGCAGATCAAGACCTGGCACAGTCATTTCATCTTGTTGAATCAGCCAGGAGTATCTAGCATCCGGTTCAACGGTTCGCTTCGCTGATAAATTACTCCATAGGGTAGTGGTAATGATTTCCTCAGAGGGAATCGCAAATATGCGATCGCCTGCCTGCACCAACACACAACGCACGAGCATTTGTGGGATGGGAATCTTGATCTGAAAAGTTGTTCCTACTCCCACAACGGTATCAAGATCCAACCGTCCGCCTAGACTGGCTACTTGGGCAGCCACCACATCCATCCCTACCCCTCGTCCTGAGATTTCACTGACTTGGCTTTTGGAGCTAAAACCAGGCTGACAAAGAACAGCTAGTAGATCCGCCGATGTATCAGTGCGGGTAAGGGGTAGTCCCTTTTCCCCTGCTATTTTCCCAATGACTTTAGCATCAATGCCGCCACCATCATCTTGCAGCTTGAGCAGGTAGGATTTCCCTTGTCGTCGCATAGACAGAACGATCTTTCCTTGTTCTGCCTTGCCTGCCCTAATTCGCTCATCAGGTGGCTCTAACCCGTGATCGTAGGCGTTTCTTAACAAGTGCAACAATGCAGGCTCTAAATTCTGCACCGTGCCAGCATCCAGTTCAATGTTTTCGCCTTGCACGACTAGCTGGGCGGGTTTGCCATAGCGGTTGGTCAGATCTCGCAAAATGCCTTTGGCGCGAAAGCCCAACATTTTGAAGGGAATGAGCCGACTATCTTCGACCGTTTGTTGCAGGTTGAGTATATTCCGATCCAAAAGCTGCAAGCTGTCTTCAGTTTGTCGCGCACTTGTCGCTGTCTCTGCTCCCAATTCCGATAGGCGCAGGCTGATTTCTAGCAGACGGTTGATAATGGTATATCCTTGACGATAGCCCTCTAGGATGGGAGATGCTTCATGGCGATCGCGGCTTCCTTGCAAGTCCAACAGCGCATAATCATCCTGAACTTGCCGCAACCGAGTAATATATTGTACACTATCTTGCGCCAAAGATAGTAGTTGTACCAGTTGCAACTGTAAATTTTTGTAAGAACCCTGACAAGCACGGGCAGTTAATAGCGTCTCTACCAAATGCTCAGAAGATCGATCCAACCGTTCCAAAGGTACAGGAATCTGAACACTCTCTTGAGGGGCTAGGGGCTGGAGGCTGGGGGCTGGGGAATCGATTGTGGATTTTGGATTTTGGATTTTAGATTGAATTTTCTCCTCTGCTGGGGGGCAACTCTGCTGGGGGGCAACTCTGCCCCTCTGCTCTCTAATTCCCCCCTTCCTAGCACAATCTTTCAGCTGCCGGAGATATTCAGACCAATGGGCGCGCCAAAAATCATTTTCAAGACGAGTTAGCAGGGCTTTGCTACGGCGCAGCAAATCTATCCATCCCTGCTCGAATTCCAAATCTTTACCAATTTGCAACAGTTGCTGTAGTGTTTGCTTAGCAATGTTCAAAGTGGGTGTTGGTACTTTGCCTTGGGGGGGTAAATCCTCTAGTGCCATTTCCAAGTCCAGCACCACCAAATCGAATCCTTGCTCGGCAAACTCATGAAACAACTGAGTGCGTTCATTTGATTCGGGTAGGTAAATTTGCCCGATTTCTTGACGTAGAGTTAGTAGGCGCTCAATCGTAGGTTGGACAGCGCTCATCGCTGCTTCGCCTACTGCTTGCTCTTGCAAACTGCCCGTCAGTAGTTCTCCTGCTTCTAGGAGCATTTGCCCTAATTTGCCGTCTGCAAGAGGGGGATCTGTCTGCAAATAGCGTAGGTCTGAAAGCAGATCCTCTAGTGCTGTTGATACGTATAGGATAGCATCAGCTCCGACTGTAACTGCTCCACCTTTAATTGTATGGATACAACGATACAGTTCCTGAATATCTGCTGTCCATGAGGAAGGCTGGAGCCTTTGCACAAGGCTGATGTAGGTTTGCAGATATGCTTGAGTATCAACAGCAAACATACTGCGTAGCTCTTGTTGCAACTGAGCTTCAGCTGCGTCCATCAGGCTGAGTGAATTCTCAGTTAGAGAGGTGGGTTGAGAGTCTACTTCAGACATGGAAAGTGAGTAGGTAGGGGCGGGTTGACATGAGTTATCTGTTTGCTCACAAGTATGCTTGATAAACCCGCTCGTACGAGAGTAGGGGGGCAATTCGTGTATTGCCTGTACAAGTGAGTAATCGGGGCTGGGGCTAATCACTACCAACTGAGGTTTTCCCTTGTGATAGTTGCTGGTATTGGTTTGGAGCCAGGTTGATTGTTGAAGGATCGGCAGACAAGCGAAAGAACCGTACCCTTTCGAGCAGGGTACGGGCGAGTTGATCCATTAATCCGGCTTGTTCGCGGGTGAAACGCGAGTCCTGCTCTGTCTGGGCTGCAACAGCGGCGATGTCTTGAATCGAGCGTAGGGTTGATTGAGCCGTTGTAGCGATCGCAATACTCGATTGGGTTACTTGTTGTCCTACTTCAGCCACGCGATTTGTCACTGTTTTAATATTATCGAAAACGTGACGAGACTGATCCACGCTGACAATAAATTGATTTACCGAGTTGCTGATATCGACAACATCCTGATTGATCCCCGACACCACTGTTTGAATCTGATCTGTCCGTTGTTGGAGCAAAAGTAAGCTTTGGTTGGTCTGAAGAGCCAAATCATTCACCTGGCTGGCAACAGTTTCAAATTCACGGGCAACGCTGGCAAATTGTTCAGGATCTTCTTGTCCAGAGGCACGATTGGCAATCATAGAAGCATTCAAAGCTAGAACACGAGTCAGAGCTGCCACCCGTTTTTGATCTTTAGCAAAAGAAGCTGCCAACCCAACGAAGTTGGTGAGCATTTCAGTACGTTTAACAATCTGCTCTGTTCCCTTCTGAAGAACTTCGATCTCCAGGGTCATGGTCGCCATTTCTTGCTGACCTTGAGTGACTGCTACCTGAGCCTGTTCAACTGCTTCGTCAGAAACTACAGCTTGTTGAGCAGTTGACTGAGAGAGGTCATTGAAATTAACCATCAAGGCTTGCACATCGCTCACAGACCGAGTTTGCTGTTGGGCTTGCTCGGCTACACAAACCGCCAGTTGTTCTAGCTCCTCTGCACCCCGTGTGACTTGCTCGGCAGTGGACAAGACGGCAAACATGATCCGAGACAATTCTTCAATCAAACGGTTGAGGGTATCTGCCACCAGTCCGGTAGCGCGATCGCTCACCTGCGCCTGCACGGTTAAATCTCCAGTTTCAACCGCCGACACCACATCTAGAATATGTTCTACCTCTGCTTGCAAAGCCATACCTTCCTGCTGCATCTGAGTTGCTAGTTTTAGCTCCTCCTGAGTTTGTACTGAGCGGGCTACTTCTTGCCGAATTTCTTCTTCATTAATCGCTACTTGGCGCAGCAAGTTATAAAAAGAAGTTGATAATCGCTCGATTTCATCTTGTTGTTGCAGATGGGCTTTGGTTTGGGCATCAGCTTGAGCCAACTTGTTACACTCATCCAAAATCGGTTGCAAGCGACGATTCAAATACCGTACAAATAGCAACACAATTGCCGCTAGTAAGACACTAGCTCCGAAAGCACCAGCCAAAGTAATTGTTAATACTGGCGCTAACACGACTGACTCCGGTACTACTGCCATTACCAACCAGTTGGTACTTGGCAGGCGTTGATATGCCCAAAATTTGCCGTGTGTTCGGAGCAGCCCTGATTGATTTTGCTGTAACTTAGACCAGATAGCCTTCAGTTCTGGGACTGTCTGATAGCTTTCCCTTGCATTGGCAAGAGCTGGATTAGGTGGATAGGACAGCAGCTTGCCCTGCTCGCTAATTAAGGTGAAATAACCTTGATTACGAATCACGTCTCGCTTGATCTGTGAACTTAAGGCTGCCACATTCACATCTATATTGGCTATACCGAGTACCTTGTGCTGCCGATCAAAAAGCATCCCGTTAAAAGTAGTCATTGAGATGCCGTGCCAGGGATAAGGCTCTAACCAAATTTCCTTCCCAGCTGCAACGGGGAGCTTGTAGTAATCCTGGGTTGGGTAATTATCTTGTTGAAACACATCTACCTGAAACACTTTTTCGTTGGGTGGAGGTAGGGGTTTACCAGGTTGATTCGGCTGCTTCTGGTCGAGATAATAATAGGTATAGTACCACTTGCGGTCTGAAATAATCCCGAAGGGTGTTTGACCAAGACCGACACCCATCGCTAGCGGAGGTCGTTTCAGAAAGAAGTCTAATATCAAGGTGTTGTAAACTTCTGGGTCTTTGACTCCTTTGCTGCTCAAAACCTGAGCTGAACCAGCGAGATTTTGCATCGATTGCTTGACGGGCGCGAGCTTGCTTTCAATTGCAATGACTTCTGTTTTCAGAATGTCACTTATTTCTGTGGTTGCCTGTTTTTCGAGTTCTTGATAGAAGAAAAAAGACATACTACCCAACCCAACCAAAGCGCCTCCCATCACACGCACAAAGAGTCTTGTCCCAATAGAATTAAATCTAAGTTGTCGCTTAGCTCTATGTGTTGGTTTGACTGAGGAGCTTTCCTGAGTGTCAGGTAGACTCAGAGAACTTGGCTCAATTGTAGTCATAAAATTTCAGATGGCAAGAGAATAAATAGAAAGATAGAGATCAGCTCTTGTCTGGGAGACAGAATAGCTAGCGCCTAGTAGGTCAAGTCAATGCACAGATCCAGCTAAACAGCAATAGGTGCATCATTGGTCGAGTTAGGCTCTGAAGACTTGTCTGTAACACTGTGTGTGTGTTCAGCAGTACCTGGGACTACTCGTTGTACCAAGTCGGTATTTTGTAGCTTGCCCGATTTCTCCTCTGGCAGACGGAAGAAGTGAATGCTATCTAGCAAGCGCAAGGAGAGAATTTCCATCCCTTCTGCTCGCCGCTGAGCCTTTCTGGTCAATAGAGCCGTTCGATCCGCCAGAGCGGCGATTTCGTGAATTGCCGACGCTGTTGACTGGGCAGCATTGAAAATTTCTTGGTTGGACTGAGCCACTGCTTCCCCAGCTTGCACTACTTGTCCAGTAGTCATTTTCAAGTTACCATACACCTGATTGGACTGCTCCACTCCGGTTGTAAATCCGCTCAGCAATCCGCCCAAGCTCTGCACTTCAACATCGATCGCAGATACTACCTCGTGAATTTGATCTGTACGTTGTTGTAGGGAAACTAGCCCATCGTTGGTTTGCCCAGCTAAATTACCTACCTGGGCGGCGATCGCTTCAAACTCTCGTGCTACCGCCATGAACTTACGAGGGTCGCGTTGTTCTGAGGCTCGTGCTGCTACTAGGGTAGCGTTCAATGCTAGCACTTGCGTCAGGGAGGCAATCTGGCTCTGATCCTGCACAAATTGATCCGCCAAACCTACAAATTCCCCTAGCGCCTTCATCTGTTGCACAATTCGGTTTGTCCCCTGTTGCAGCACATCGATGCCTTGCGTCATGCTACTAAGCGCACCTTGTCCCTGCTCAACGGCTGAACGAAAATTCAGCAGCGACTGATTAGCTAGGTTGACTGCCAGAGTAGAACCTTGAACCGAGTGTTCTACCTGCTCTGTGAGCTTCAGTACCTGTGCCACTTCTTGCGCCTGCTCTTGGGCGTTAGTTGTAACGGTCTTTGCCACTTCTCCCACAGCACTAGAGCCAGCCGTCACGGCGCGAGCGGTAGACAACACTTGGGCAATAACTTGACTTAACTGTTCGATCAAGCGATTGAAAGTATCAGCCACCAATCCCGTGCTTCTGTCACTTACCGCAGCACGGGTTGTCAAATCCCCATCCTCTACGTTAGAAACAACCTCCAACAGATGTTCTACTTCTTGCTGCAACAGATCGCTATCCAGAGCTAAAGACATCAAATTAGCAACGGAACTGACAAAGCTTACCTCTGCTGCCTGCCACTGCTTTGGAGTTCCTACGTGTTCACAGCAAACAATCCCCACAATCCTACCACCACTGCGGATAGGTGCATTCAACATTGAATTAATGCCCAAAGGAATCAGGTAGCCGGAACAGAACTCTTGCGTCGCTGGATCTGTATGGGCATTATCAGCAATAATTGGGCGATCCATCTCAAGGGCGTTGAAATAGGCAGGATAGTCTTCAGCTTTTAGCTCTATACCTTCTGAATGTTCCCCAGAATTAGATTCATACAAATCAATACAAACAATTCCATCCCGATTTGAGTTGTAGAGCCAAACGCCCACTCGTGCCACAGCTATTGTCTCGGCAGTTCCCTGTGTAAAGGCTTTGGCAGCGGATTGGGTATTTCCTTCAAGCAATCCATCACATCGAGCCAGATTTGTCAACATCTGGTTTTGGAAAATCAGCTGCTCTGTGTTTTGGTTCTGCGCCAACAGCAAGCTTTGGATGCGCTCAGCCATTTGGTTAATGTTGGCTCCAAGATCAGCTAGCTCATCTTTGCCTTGGGTTTGTACGCGGGTATCAAGTTCACCTTGACTGAGTTTTTTCACAGCTGCTGTTGCCGCAAGTAACGGTCGGATGGCTCGGTGTGCTAAAACTGTAGCGAGTACCGTTGCGATAACAGCAGTCAGTAATGTACCTAAGCCAATCATATGCAGCAGTTGCCTTTGGGTAGCAAATGCGATCGCAGTATCTGTTGAAGTGACTATGCTCCAATTCAACTCTCCCTTTTTCCTGATAGGCGTGAACTTCATGGGCGCGTAAGCTTGTAGTAATTCACCTTTATCTGTTTTGTCAACCCAAGCTTCGCTTTGTCTTTGTGCGTCCACTTGCTGAAAACGAGGAACTTCCTTGGCAATCTTAAAACCTAATCGGTTGCTTCTAGGCTCGTTGAAGTCCTGAAAGACTTGACCCCCGCCATCAATCATGTGGTAGGCTGTACCTTGTTGTGAGCTTTTTGTAGCAAAAATCGCACTACTAACAAATTGTACTGGTATTGTGGCAACGACTATGGCGATAGTTTTTCCTCCGCTCTCCTTAATCGGAGCCGCCAGATAGATAGAAAAGGTGTCATAGCCAGCAGAATTTGTCACAATCGGCTCACTGATGGCGGAAAGCCCTGTCGTGAGCGCTTGCTGAAAGTAGGCAAGGTTCTTCTGATTTTGCTCTTTGGTTGAGCCACGCGCTCGGACGATCTCTTGACCTTGCAGATCGTATACACCAAAGTGTGAGAAGATAGAGTAATCTTGCACAAAGGCGGTCAACTGTTGCTCTAGCTCTTGCTTTATTGTCGCTTGTTGTTCCTCAGAACTCTCTTGATGGTGGCGAATTTTTATTTCCTTGATCGCACCACCACTCACGCGGGCTACCGTTTGGACATTGACAAGTTGATCTTGCAAAAAACGACTTAGTTGGTTAGATAGCTGCTGTGCCTCAGCAATTTTCTCCTCAGAGATTTGCCGTGTAATGGCGTTATCTGCAAAGCGATAAGCAACACTTCCAACTACCAGCACGGGCAATACACCAAAAATTGTCGCCAGAGCAATTACCTTTGCTCGAATGCCCCAGCCCGTGACAGATTGCCCACTAGAGTTATTCGGTTGCATCTGCCCGGTTAGCCTCGCCTGCTCAAAATCTGCTTGGTTAACTTCCCTGGCTGAACCTAATACACGCTTCATATAGCAATCCTATTAATGTTGTTCATTTGTCAATTTTTTGTCAGTTGTCACTTATAACTCTGAGGGTTTCACGGGTAATTCATGAATTGCGCTATATACGGGCATGATCTGCCCTGCCCCTACTTAAGGCTGCCATCTGCGTGGTTGCCACAAGTGAGAAGCTAACATTTCAGGTTGAAACAACCGCATTTTTGACTGAGAATTTGTCAAGTCTGGTAATCGCTCCGTCTTGAATAAATCGGGCGGCAGTTGATCGGATGAACGCATTCCCAAAGTCATATCAACGACCAGACCTACATCTGCTAGATCACCTGCTGCATCTTTTAGACGTATGACTGTTAAGGTTTCGACATTATGCCCTGGGGGAAAACCCATAATTTGACGTAGGGAAATCAGAGGCATAATCTGACCATTATGATGGATAATTCCCAACACGGCAAGATTGTAGAATGGCAAAGCTAGAATCTGCGATCGCCCGATGAGCAAGATCTCGGCAACTTCTGTTGATGGAAATACCAACGTGATCTGCTCTAGCCGTGCCAGAATAAAACGAGGTTGAGGCTGATCAGACTGACTTGGTAAAATATTGGTTTCCCCAGGTACATTTGCAGCGTTCATCACCCAACCTTTTGTAATACCTGAGCGACACTTTCTTTTGTCACAGGCTTGAGTAGGTAATCATTTGCACCAGCCCGCCGTATGCCATAATCTACTTCTAGGGGAGTTTTCTTGCTGGAACAAAAGATGACGTGCTGCTGGGCTGTTTTCTGGTTGGATCGCACTTGTCTCAAGAACTTGTAGCCATCCTGCTCCGGCATAACGATATCCAGAAAGATGGCTGCGTAGTTTTGTGTAGAGAGTCTCTCCAAACCATCTTTGGGAGTTGGGCAAGCATCGACTTGATGACCTAGCCCTTCTAAAAGGGAGGTTAGTAGATGCCGATCTACTGAGCTATCATCAACAACTAACAATCGCATTATTTTTACTCCTTAATCAGGTTTAAACAGTCAACTTTTATATTTACCTTCATCCTATGTATACGGGCATGGCAGGGATGATCGCCCCTACTACTGGCTCTTGACTTTTGGAGCCATTTCTTCTAGCATTTGACGTAGTTCTGTTCGGAATACAGGGATCTCTGCGGGTGTGCGTGGTTTAGCCAGAAACTTACAACTTGCCCATTGCGCTCGCCACTGGTTAGAGACTGTTTTTTCAGCCGTCAGTAGCACTAGGGGAATTGTTGTCAGAGAGGTTTGACGACGAATTTGTTTAATCAAGTCGAATCCAGACGCTCCTGGCATATTGATATCTAGAAATATTGCTGCTGGCTTACATTCGAGCATTGTCTGAACGGCACTTAAAGCATTGTGTGAGTGATTGACTCGATATCCCCAGCTAACTACCAGGTGACGGAATTGCTCGACTAGAATAGGTGAGTCGTCAACAATAAATATTTCAGGCTGACTCGTTGTATTAGTACTATCAGCCTTTGGCTTGATCACCTCCACTAAGCCTTTGTTAATCAGGTTGGCAAAGGTTTTAGCTACTTCTAGCGAATCTTTACTCATAGAGATTGCGATCGCCCCTAGTGTTTTACCCTGCCCCACCAGGTTTTGTAACTGCTGCTTTTGGGCGGAGGACAAATCTGAAGCGTTAACTGCCTCTGGTTTGAGAATTAGAGTACTATCTAATGAAGGCACATAACTTTTCAATTGCCGCCATTGCGTTTGTCGGCTCACTGCCTCTGTCAACAAACCACTTAGCTCAAAGCCCCGCATGGGAGCGTTGATTAGTAGTTCGGGTTCGGGGATAAATTCGGCTTGTCCTGCATAATCAAACAAATAGGCATCTAGATCTGATAAAATTTTTAGCCGCAAAGCTTTGATCACATCATCATGGCTGAGCAACTTCATATTTGCCATCTCGACAATCATCTTACTCAGTAGCGGCGTTTCTTTTGAGGATAAATCCTGCTGTAGCAGCGCCAATGCCTGTTTTGCTGGCACAGTATGTAAATGAGATAAGTAGCTTTTGAGAGTTTCTAGGAAAGATGCCCATGAGAGTTTCTCCCCCCCAGAGCAAACAACTCGTCCTTGCACAACAGCAAGATACCACTTTTCACCGCCAGCTTGATGCGGCTCGCTCGCCCCATTCACTTTATCCAACTGGAGCTGCCAATATCCTGTTAAAGTCTCATCAAAAGCTTCCCTCAGTTGCTTAGTAAGTTCGGAAGCTCGGAAAGAAAAGCCTAAAGTTGATTGCATAGCAACTGTTGATAAACCTCTTACTTGTCATAAAATCTTGATATTTCCAAATTTATTGTTCCCAGGTTAAACTGCTTGCTAACACCCTCCGACTAAAATATAAATTTGACCTGAACTGCTAGAGGAATAGGCGATCGCTCTTGCGAGGCGTGTTTATTTTTAAATAAAGACAAAACTATTAATAACACTCTTGTAATGACATCTTTTTCGATTACTAGTGCTTTTGTCATCCGTTTTACTACTGCTGTTGCGCTTGGTATTTCAACGTGAACCGTATTCCTACTGAGATTTCTGCGGCGTGATTGTTTAAACCAATAACTGTTAAAGAATTCTGTGAAAGGCAAACGCTTCTTTCGACTAGTAGTAATCCTTTTAGGGCTGTGGCTGATTTTTGAAGGAGTTTCGCGCACTGGAGCGGAAATTTTCTGGTTTCAAGAAGTCGGTTACTTGCAGGTATTCTTACTCAGGCTGAAAACTCAAGTATTATTATGGGCGATCGCCTTCATCATCACTGCCTTCTATTTACTAGGCAACCTGGCTATGGCGCAGCGGCTAATTGGGTCCCCCCAGCAGAGTTGCCCCCCAGCAGAGTTGCCCCCCATCCGGGGAGATGCAATCTTTTATCCAAAATCTAAAATTCAAAATCCTTTTACCTCTCGCCTCTCGCCTCTCGCCTCTCGCCCTACCAACTACCAATTACCAGTTTTTCTTTCCCTAGTATTGGGATTAAACTTGCTAGTTGGGTTACTGTTGTGGCATTACGGTCAGGTTGCCTTGCCCTTGTGGTATCCTAATTTGAACTTGCCGAATGTCTCTCCACTCATCCCTACTTTATTTAGACCAGAGATAATTTTGTCCCTTGTTAGACATATAGGATCACAATTTTGGTTAGTTGGTTTACTGCTAGGATTGGCGATCGCTATTTGTATTTATCCTCAGTTTTGGCTAAGTGGGATCGCTTTTGTAATGAGTGCAATATTCGCCACAGTCTTGGGAGGACAATGGGCTAGGGTGTTGCAATATTTCCAGCACACTACGTTTAATAGCACTGAACCTGTATTTAATCGTGATATCAGTTTTTATGTATTTGCCTTACCAATATGGGAATTATTGGAATTTTGGCTAGTTGGATTGTTTTTGTATGCTTTAGTCGCTGTTACCCTGACGTATCTATTATCAGAAGACAGTCTAAGTCAGGGTAGTTTTCGCCCATTTTCACAACCACAACAGCGTCATTTACAAGGATTAGGCGGGTGCTTCATGCTATCCGTCGCACTGAGCTATTGGCTGTTGCGCTATGAATTACTGTATTCTAGGCGAGGAGTGGCTTACGGTGCTAGCTATACCGATATTACAGTCGGGCTACCAGCTTATACCGCCCTGAGTCTTTTGGCAGTGGCGATCGCAGTTTGTCTTTTCTGGGGCATGATATTTGGGTTGCCCAAGATCGTTAATCGCAAATTCCTATTTTACTCATTAGGAGTTTATATATTAATAGCAGTGGGCGCTGGTACGATCTTACCTTTGACAATACAACGACTGGTCGTACAACCTAACGAATTAGCACGGGAGCAACCCTATATTAAGCGCAGTATTGCTCTAACTCGACAAGCATTTGATTTAGATGATATTGATGCTAAAACCTTCGAGCCACGAGGTCAACTGACTTGGGCAGATATTCAAGCAAATGATTTGACCATTCGCAATATTCGTCTTTGGGATCAACGACCACTATTAGAAACTAACCGCCAACTCCAACAAATCCGACTTTACTATCGGTTTCCTGATGCTGATATTGATCGTTATACCTTACAACAAGATGTAACGGGACGCAAACCAAGTGCAACCCAAAAGCAATCTGAAACAGGGCAAACGAGTGCGGATGTAGCAAACACAGAATTACGACAAACACTGATTGCAGCGAGGGAGTTAGACTATACAGCTATACCGCAACAAGCTCAGACATGGGTTAACCAACACTTAGTTTATACTCATGGTTATGGCTTTACCCTCTCGCCAGTGAATACTGTTGGTGCAGGTGGGTTGCCGGAATACTTTGTCAAGGATATCGGTGTAAGTGAAACTGGTGGTAATGGTAGTCAGCTTACCACATCCAATGCAGCCATCAAAGCAAGTATTCCAATTGGACAGCCGCGAATTTATTACGGTGAAATTAGCAATAACTATGTAATAACTGGAACCAAAGTCAAAGAATTGGATTACCCCAGTGGTAATGATAATGTTTACAATACCTATGATGGTAGTGGTGGCATTAGCATCGGTTCTGGCTGGCGGCGATTGCTATTTGCAAAGTATCTGAATGATTGGCAGATTCTGCTAACACGAGACTTTGTGCCTCAGACAAAGCTTTTGTTTCGACGTAATATTAATCAAAGAATTCGGGCGATCGCTCCTTTTCTTCGCTATGACAGTAATCCTTATCTGGTGGTTGCTGATGCTTCAAAGGGGCAAGAGGCGATCGAGCAGAGGCCAGAGGAGAATTATTTGTATTGGATTGTGGATGCGTATACGACGAGCGATCGCTATCCTTATTCAGATCCTGGTAATGAAAAAATTAATTATATCCGTAACTCGGTTAAAGTCGTAATTGATGCCTTTCACGGTTCTGTTAACTTTTACGTTGCGGACACAAGCGATCCGATTATTGCTAGTTGGCAGAGAATTTTCCCCCGATTATTCCAACCGCTAAGCGCTATGCCAAAGACTCTCCAAAGTCACATTCGGTATCCGGTGGATTTTTTCAGTATTCAATCTGAACGGTTGATGACATATCACATGAGTGATCCACAAGTTTTTTATAATCGGGAAGACCAATGGCAGATACCGAATGAAGTTTATGGTAATAAACCTAAATTAGTAGAACCATATTACTTGATTACTAGTCTACCTGGCGTACCTTTTGAAGAATTTATTTTGTTGCTACCCTATACTCCTAGGCAAAGGACTAATTTAGTTGCTTGGCTGGCGGCGCGATCGGATGGTGACAATTATGGTAGGTTATTACTCTACGAGTTTCCTAAACAGCAGTTAGTTTATGGAACTGAGCAAATTGAAGCTAGGATTAACCAAGATCCAGTAATTTCACAGCAAATTTCCCTATGGAATCGCCAGGGTTCAAGAGCGATTCAGGGCAATCTATTAGTGATTCCGATTGAACAATCCTTGTTATATGTAGAACCAATCTATTTGGAAGCAGATCAAAATAGCCTGCCAACATTGGTGCGGGTGGTTGTGGCTTACGAAAACCGTATTGTGATGGCAGAAACCTTGGAACAGGGGTTGCAAGCGATATTTAGTTCATCAGATACTACTGCTCCTCCGATTGTCCGTCCTGTAGAGCAACCAGCACAATAAATAAATTCCCCCTACTCACCTTTTATCAGGAGAGCAAGGGGGTTATTTGTTCCTTATCAATTATTGATTTGAGGACTTACGGAGGTAATGGGTAATGGGTAAATAAAGAAGGGGAAAGGAAAAAGGGAATTGATTTAACCTTTCACCAACTAGCAACTACGAACTACCGCCGAAAGACGTAGCTAAGATCGTCTTCACCAATTACCAATTACCTTTTAGACAGCATTCCTTCATTGGCATAATGTCTTGAATTAGCTCACGATAGTCGATGTTAATCTCAGAGAGTAATCAGCGCTACTGCCTATCTCGCCAGGGAAGACGTGAACAAAGTAAGTGCCAGCAACTAGGGTTCTGAAGAATTGTGGGTCAGTTTCTGCTGCTGGCAAAAGATTAACAACGTTGCTACTAATCTGTTCACCCGCATCAATCCGAGCATTGCCGTTGCTGTCCCGAATCAAGCTGATTTGTGCCTTCAGTCCCGATTGAGTCGTATCGCTTCCACTAGCCAAGGTTAGAGCAATGTTAATGTTGTTAGTTAGGGTGAAACGATAGAAATCGTTGTTGGCGGTAGTGCCTCCGAATACTGTGGAAGTGTCGCCACTAAGGGTGCGAACGTCAACAAAGTTGTTCAGACTGCTACCGATTTCTGACGTGAGAGACGACGAGGCAGGCGGTGTAACAGGTGATGGGACAGATGATGGGGCAGATGGTGGAACCGCTAAGCGTCCCTCGTTACGCCCATAAAGTACATAATGGTTGTATGCCTGAAAATTGTTGAAGCTTGCTAAGTCAGCATTGTTAGCGCGGTAGTAGCTGACAGAAAAAGATTGTGATGATCGTCGTCCTTCAGCCAAACCGTAAAGTTCAAAGTGGTTGAACAACTGAGTGTTATTAAGTCTGGCTGCTGCCAAATCAGCATTGTAAGATTTATAAGCATTGACATCAAAGGCAAAAGAAGAGGTTCGTCCCTCATTTATTCCATACTGTTCAAAATGGATCAAAAGTTGACGGTTAGTGAGTTGGGCTTTTGCCAAATCACTATTGGCGGACTTATAGTAGTTCACATTGAAGAACTGGGAAAACTGTCTTCCCTCATCTAAGCCATAACTACGTAGGTGTTCAAATAGTTTTTCGTTTTTATAATCACCGTTTTTATAATCACTAGGTAAATCGGGGTTGGCAGCACGATAGAAGTCAAGGTCAACAACTGGTGAGAAGCGTCGTCCTTCTTTGACACCATAATTTTGTAAATGATCAAACAATTGACTGTTACTTAGCCGGTTTAAGTCTGAATTACTAGCCCGATAAAAGTTGAGATCAACCAGTGGTGAGAAGGCACGTCCTTCGTTCAGACCATAAGTTTGAAAATGTGATAATAAGGCTTCTGAATTGCCACGTAGATCAGGATTGACAGCACGATAGTAATTAGCATCGAATAAGTTTACAGCCATAGATTTTGTTGTAATAGTTACAGTAATTTTAAGTAAGTTTCTCTAGTGTGGCTCAATGTTTTCAGTATTAGTAAGTATTGTTTAAAGCTTTATAGTATTTTTAATCTACGTGAAGCTACGTAAAGTTTGTTTGAATTCAAATTTGATGTTCATTTGCAACACAAACTTTAATGATCTTCTTGCCCTAGTACCTTATTTCTACTGATGTCAGGCAAGGAATAGTAGGGTGGGCAATGCCCACCCTACCTTGCTCAGATTCTCCCAACCTCGCTTCTTAAGGGGGGGCTAATGGTATGAGGCAACTGTCCAAGTCAATTGTGGAAGTATCACGCCTGGTATAAGTTGTAGCGGTGTTTATAGGTAAGGTTGTCAGTAATTATAAGTATAGTTAGATGCCTAGATAAGATTCATCTGGTATCTGCTGCCAATATAAGCAGGATGTGCGCGTATGATCAAACCATTTTTCTATACCTTGGGGGTAGTTGCCCTAATTGCTGCAACCGTTGCCCTATTTGCCCCACCTCTATCTCAAGATATATGGGTGGAACAAGCTAAGTTGAGCATACCTAGCGGATTGGAATACTTCGGTCAAGACATTGCGATTGATCAAGATACTGCTGTGGTTGGAGCGCCTGGATATCGATTGCCAAGTATTGGCTACTATGGGGGTACAGCTTTTGTATATACCTACTCAGGTAACACTTGGTCTGAGCAAGCGAAACTATTTGTGCCTCAAACCCTGATACATAAATCTAACAGCTTCGGTTCAAAAGTGGCGATTGACGGCGATACCATTTTGCTTACAGCTGATATGTACACTGAAGACGAGCCAAAGAAAGTTCCGCTGTTTGTCTTTACCCGCAAGGAAAATACTTGGTCTTTGCAAGCCCAGCTAAAGTTACCCTATCCGGCAGAATTGCCGATTTCCATTGATTCTGTAGCGCTCAAAGGAAACACAGCTGTAGCTACGGGATCAGAAGGACCATTAGTGTTCCGCCGCGATCAAGCTGATGGTACTTGGTCTTATGAAGCTAACCTCAAGCGGACTAAATCAAGCGATAAACAGTGTAAAAACTCCTACTTCGCCACCTCGCTCTATGGCAACACTGTGGCGATCTCAGGCGATACAATTATGATCAACGGGGGATGTGCGTATGTGTTCGTGCGGCAGGGGGCTACCTCAAGTTGGTCATTGCAGGCTCAATTACCTCCCTACCCCAGAACGCTTTCTTCCTACACTACCGTTGCCCTGTCGGGCAATACAGCAGTTGTTGGGTCAACAGGAGATGATGGAGAACGCGGCGCAGCTTACGTTTACCAACGTGACCAAACGACTGGGAGATGGTCAAAGCCAGTTAAGCTCGTGCCGAATGACGTGCCACCACTGCTGACATTTGGTTTTGGTGCGAGTGTAGCAATTGATGGCAACACCATTGTTGTTGGTTGCAATCGCCACGCTATCCAAGCAATGCTTTTACCGAGTTGGACGCAAAGAGGGGCATACGTATTTGTGCGTCGGACTGCTGCAAACAGTTGGTCGCAGCCAGTCAAGCTCATCCCGCGTAACTACAACAAGAATATTTCACAATTGTACGGGCAGAAAGTCGATATCTCTGGTGAACGAGTGATTGTTAATGGTGGCGTTAGTTCTAACACTGTCTATATTTTCCAACGTGTCGAGCCTCAAAAGCCTGCAATCTAATACTAATGTCGTGCCTGTGAACTGGTAGCAAAGGAAACTCGGCAATGTCTAGCAAGAAAGCGACAATGCCGAGTAGCTCAGTTACCGAGTCTTAAGTTGCTAAACGTATTTGAAGTAGCTAGCATTAAGGTTCAGACCCTCAACCCCCTGCCCTTGCACAATTCCAATTAGATCGTTCGCTGTGCCTGTGTTAGTTAAACCAGTGGTAATTGCGTTTACCAAGTTCGAGCTATTGGATGCCAGCTCAACAACAGTGCCAACCCCAAGTTGAGCAACTAAAGCTTGATAGGTACCGATCTGATCTGCTGTTACTGCAAAGATTGGTACAATATTGGCGCTGCGTAGTGCATCACGGACTTGATTAATCGTAGGATAGTCTTCCCCCGTTCCTGGTGGATTGCCGTTGAGAATGGCATCTCCATTGTTGGGAGCCACAATGATGGGAAAACCCAAAATATTAGCTGCACTCCCATCGCCAGCAACGTGAAATGGTGCATCTGTAGACAAGACGACTACGTGAGCAGCGTTGTCCCGAAAGCCTATTTCTCTAGCACGTAGGGCAGCTTGCATCAGCGCTTCAATTTGAGATTCGGGACCGTCGCCTCCCGAAAGAGTAGACAGACCATTTAGTGTTAATTGCAAATTATTTGTGTTCGCAGTCAGCCGCAGGTCAGTGCGGTAGACATAATCTCCGATTGAGCCGAATGGACTTATCGGTTTGTCCACGAATGAACCTACTCCGAATTGGATATCAGGCGTATTAGCTTGTAGCTTAGCAGTCAAATCCGGTACTAGGGATCGCACAGTTGTGAGATCGTCGCTAAAAGAGCTTGAGAGATCCTCCAATAGAAACACATCTAGGGGCTTGGAGCGATAGATTGCCGTTCCCGTTAGTGATCCAATAGGGGATGGAGCTAGCCTATAGTCACTTGGGGTACCTTTAAGCTGAATAGAATCTACTTCATCAACAAGGTTGGTCAGTACGTTGCTGCCAGAATTAAAGTCTTTTATCACAGCATAGCCATTATTGCCATCACCGTTGTAGTAGAAGTTCGCTGCACTGCCAAGCACAAATGTATCCGAACCCAAATCACCAGTAAGAGTATCAATCTCTCTTAATCCATAGGTAGGAGTTGGGCTACCATCTCGCACTCCGTCAAGGATATCTCTCCCATTATTTCCCTTCAGGATATCATTTCCTTTTCCACCGTAAATTTCTTCGTTGCCAGTGCCGCCATTAATGAAGTCGTTGCCATCATCACCAAAGTAATAGTTGTTGTTCAAGAGTTGCACAATATTGTCGTCCCCAGTGGTTCCGTAGAAGTAACCGCCGCCACCAGAATTAGCTTGAGCAACAAAGTATTTTATGTTAATGGTAATGGGCTGTGTGTTATTGGCAGGTGGGTCAGCTACAATTGTTCCTTCGTGCCGGAACGCAAGAGCATTAGGATCAGTTGTTGTGTTATAGCTGTCCTGTTTGAATTCACGGTGCGCTTGGTAGTCGTCAAGACTAAAGAGATAGGGCGAACCTCCAGAAGTGAGAGGATTTCTGGCTAATCTCAATGGAGGTAGCCCATTAATAGGTTTAGGATCAATCAACCGCTGAAATAGATCCACAACCCATCCATGCTCACCACTAAAACGACCAGCAACGGTAAAACCGAAATCCAATACAATAGACTCGTTTGCCGTGCCAGAAATCACAGGGTTGCCAGCTAAACTGGTATTGCCTATGAAAGATCTGGAGAAATTAGCTACTGCATTAAAAGGTCTAGGTCGAATGGCACGAAGAAAAGCTCTGAGGTATACAGGATAAGGACTACAGTTTTTA
>CAXTYC010000058.1:0-19006 GCA_964248365.1 uncultured Chroococcidiopsis sp.
TCATACGATTCAAAAGCTATTTTCATCACACCCTTTCCTCTTCCCCCTTTGCAAGTTTTTGTCCTGTACTAAGAAGCCTGACTTATTTTTTGTCGCCAATTCCAAGCTCTGTTTTTAGGACGGAAAATCCTGGGAAGGAGTAAGGTTTATCGCTGATTGGGATGATTCTTTAGAGCAGCGCTACCACCGTTTACAAGTCTACCAACTAATTTTCGCTCCTGTCGTGCTAGCTTGCGAAGCCGATGTCCCCGTTAATTAACTCATCAAGCTTGTTCGCTGCTCTCTATTGCTATTGGCAGCGGCAGGTATAGCCGCTCTTCGCTAGCATCGTACTCAAACAGTTCCGCGTAGCGCCCCCAATCAATCGCCGTTGCGAATTGGCGCTCAGCTTCTGCACGCGGGTAATATTCATCCAGTAAATCTAGGAAGAAATCTGCCCGCATTGAGCCATTGTGTTTCTCCCGCAGCGTCTGAACTATGCTAACTAACATCGGCACAGATTTCAGTACTTGCTGCCCGAACAAGTCTTTACTTTGAAGAATTGTTGTCGTGGCAAAGTTGCGCCCAATTTCTGTGAGTTTGACATCACCCTGTTTGATTTGTGCAAAGCCAAGCATCACTGCACCATCAAGGATAGGTAGGAGATCATCAACTTGTAGTTGGAGCCGTTCTGCCAATCGAGGAATATCGTCCTTGCCTTGTGGTTGATCCACTAGCAACTCTAATAACCCGCTGATGCCACCTGCCCGCACGTGCGGTAGTGGGTGGGCATATGGCGAACGGGATGGTTGTGTGGGTGCAGTAGGTGCGGTAACTGCCACTTCTTCCGTCACTTCGGCTTCTGGGTTAGTCATTACCGTGTAGATATAGTCTACTAGAGCTTTGAAGCGAAGACTGCTACGCTCGTGAGGTCGCGGTAAATCAATCACGACCTTACCGCGAATGTACCCTGGATTCGCTCCCAGGATGATTACTCGGTCTGCCAAAAATACTGCTTCTTCGATATTATGTGTGACAAGCAGAATACTTTGGGACGGGAAGGAGCTAGCATTCCACAAGTCGTCAATTTCACCCCGCAGGTTCTCAGCAGTTAAGACATCCAGCGCACTGAACGGCTCATCCATAAACAGCACTTTTGGCTCCATCACAAATGCCCGCGCAAAGCCAACCCGCTGCTTCATGCCACCGGATAACTCCTTGGGGTAAGCACTCTCAAACCCATCTAAGCCTACTAAGTCAATAGCTTTGAGCGCTCGTGCTCGTCGTTCCTGGTGATCGACACCTCGCGCTTCTAACCCTAACTCGACATTTTCCTGTACTGTCAGCCAGGGCAGGAGGGCGAAGCTCTGGAACACCATTGCTACATCTTGATTAGCACCTTGTAGGGGTCTACCATTACTGATCACTCGCCCTTGGGATGGTGGGATCAAGCCAGCCATGATCCGCAGTAAAGTGCTTTTGCCACTGCCGCTGCGCCCTAACAATGCCACCACTTCCCCTGCTTGCACTCTTAGGTTAATGTCACGCAGAACCGTAAACTCTCCTTTCCCTTCTGGCAGGGGAAAACTCTTATTCACCTGCTCGACAGCGATCAGTACGCCATCGGTTACTCGCTTAGCTGCCATGCTTGCATCTCCTCTCATAGATGGTACTTGGTTTCCGCTAGTTGATACAGTCGCCGCCAAAATAGCCGATTTAGCCCTACAACGTACAGGCTCATCATCCCGATCCCCAAGGTAATGCGCGGCCAGTCGCCCACTGCTGTCGCCCCAGCAATGTATGCCCCTAACCCATTCGCCGTTAGGGTAGTCTGTCCCCAAGCAACGACTTCCGCGATAATACTAGCGTTCCATGCCCCACCACTGGCAGTAATGCCGCCTGTTACCCAGGCAGAGAAGATGCCAGGAATGATTAACTTGCGCCACCGTCGCCAGCCGCGCAGCCGTATGTTCGCTGCCATCTCGCGCAAATCGGTCGGGACGCTCATGGCTCCGGCAATGGAGTTGAAGAGAATGTACCATTGCGCACCCAGCGCCATCAAAAAGATACTGCCCCAATTGATGCTGATGTGGGAGCGAATGAAGAACAACGTAGCGAAGGGAAAAATGAAATTGGCTGGAAATGATGCTAGGAGTTGCACAACTGGCTGCAACAGGCGTGCTAGTCGTGGATTGAATCCGATCGCCACCCCCAGGGGTGTCCAGATTAGCGTTGCTGCTACCAGCAGCACCAGCACGCGCCCCAGTGTGAGCAGTCCCAGTAGAAAGGTCTTGAATACTTCGTTCAGTCCTACCGTCGTCAGAATAAAGTGCAACCCAGCAACCAGCAACGCGCCAATCAAGAACAATAGTACCAAGTTGTAGAAGCGATCGCCCAATTCCTGCTGATTCGGGTCTACACGGTGCGGCGATCGCGGGGGGGTCAGCGATGACAGCACGAGGTTAACAGCTTCACCCACCGGAGTCAGCGCCTGCCCGATTAAACGGGGAAGTCTTGCCGCTTTCAGCAGCTCGAACAGCCAGGATTCGGGAGCCTCCGTTGCCGCACTTTGTTCCAGCCGGAACTTATCTGCCCAAGCAATCAAAGGTCTCCAGAACAGTTGATCTACCAGCACAATCACTACAGAGATCGTTAGCGCTGCCCAGCCCACAGCTGGCAAGTTCTGGGCGGCGATCGCGGAGGCTACGTAAGAGCCAATCCCTGGCAGCGTATATTTCTGGTTCAGCACACTGATGGCTTCGCTAGCAGCCACAAAAAACCAGCCGCCCCCAAAACTCATCATCGCGTTCCACAGCAGCCCAATCATCGATGCAGGTACCTCTAGTTTGGTGAACCGCTGCCAGCGCGACAGCTGATAGAGCGTCGCTGCTTCATCCAGTTCGCGGGGTATCGTTCTCAGCGACTGGTAGAACGAAAAGGTCATGTTCCAGGCTTGACCAGTAAAAATTGCAAAAATCGACGCTGCCTCCAGTCCCAACAGACTGCCAGGAAACAGGGCGATGAAGCCTGTCACGGTAATTGATAAAAACCCTAGTACTGGCACCGACTGCAAGATATCGAGCAGCGGCACCAGGACTCGCTCAGCACGGCGGCTTTTGGCAGCAATGTAGCCATATATTAAGGTAAACAGCGTTGACCAAATCAGCCCGATAAACATCCGCAGAGTTGAGCGTCCAGCGTAGTAAGGCAGATTACGCGGGTCGAGGCTAACATCAGGCACTACCTTTGGTGGCACAAAGCTCACCAGAGTCCCTGCACCTACACGAGCAATCAGCGCCAGTAATACCAACGTGCCAAGAATGACCGCAAGATCGGCTAAGCCAAAAGGGAACCGTTGGAGTACTTCAGGGGAGGGAAAGGTTCGCTTCAGCATGGTGACTCACTCTCCCTAGATTGACTAATTCCTACTAGTTTGACCTGGCAATCCGTTCTCGCTTTAGCAGCATTATTTTTCTGTTCTACGCTGATGAACATACAATTTTCTGTGTCTCCCCCGCGCTGGAAGACTGCTCTACCTGGCGCTTAGGAAATTAATACTGTGAATAGATGGACTATACTGCCCATGAAATTCCTAAAATTCGGCATCGCTACCCACAAGGACAGCGTTGATCTTAGCATAACCACATTGGAGTTTTACGTGCAGGCAGCTAATATCTTACGTAGCCGCCGCCCACCTATACCCAGTAAGCGCATCAGAACAAACGTACTGTTCTAGAGACTCCAAAGGAATGCCTATTATACGGTTACGGCAGACCTCACAAACAAGGCAAAACAAGTAAGGTAGCTAATGGTACTTCTGCTAGCGCTTGTAGGGCGTGTCTGCTTGCTAACCTACCTGGGAATCCAATGTAACTCTAAAAAATGAGGGCGTGGGAGGCAAGGCTGGAAAAATATTGTCAGCTTTCTTTGGGAGATCTGTTGGCTCCAATGGCGTATTTGTTTTGTTATAGGGCTGACAATATTTTTTTGCGCCACTTCCAGACCTTGTATTCGAGTTGTTCGCAGCATGGGTGATCTATTTTGAAGGCAAGGGAGGCAAGGCTTGAAAAATAAGGACAGGCATCAGTGGTATTCGGTTGTGCATAACAGATTTACACTTGGCGCAAAAAAAATAAATCCAGCCGAGAGTTCTTTTTCTAAAAATAAAGCGGTCCTTGTTTTGAGGTTATCTGCTTGTCCCAACGCGGATCTATTATGAAGGCTGCCCTTATTTTTAGAGAGCCATTGGAAGCCTTCAAGGGGGAATATGGGTGGTGAACGAGAGATCTTTAATCAACGGCTGGATTTATTTTTTCAAGCCTTCCTTTAGTCTGTTTTGTATTAAGCAATTCCTTATTTTTTGTTGCCACGTTCTATGCCCTCATTTTTTAAGACGGAAAACCCTGGGAAAAAAGAGGCGCAAAGTAACTAGTTGATGTGGCGATTCGGTTGGAGGCAGAGGCGATTTAACTGATAAGCAGTGGCTTGATGCTTTAACCATTGTTGCCACCCCAAAAAGCTCACACAGGTCAGCTAGCCCCAATAGCGATCGCACCTAAATTTATACTTAGAGCTAACTGGTATACTAGAAAAATTTTGTTTGCCAGACAAAAAAGGCTATAATTGAGCCTCCCCGATTCACCCAATCAAGCTCAAGCCCAAAATTAGGATTTGGCAACACTTGGCACAGATGAGCAACCTAGCCAGCCAACGCTAAACAGGCGACATCAATTAATCGACATGGTGACGATTGCGATTGTGTGCAGTCGTTTGTGGTGCTGATACGTGGGTGGATATAGAAAGTTATGGACAGGTTAAGTTTGAATGGTTAAAACAGTTTTTAGAATTTTTTATTATATCAATTATAGAAATAATGTTTTTTTGATGATTTAAAAGCTCAACATGATGTGTTATTGAACGCATTAATTGCTGTTACAAGTTACTTCATTCTTAGTCCAGTTCCTAATTTTTAGATACTGCTATCTTTTTAGAGATTTAACTATCTCATTCTTCAATTTTAACTGCTGCTCTTTCGGGCAGGCGGCAAAATATACTTCTGGACATGGAATATTAGCTACTTTATAAGTAGAGTATATTGCCTGATTAGCTTCAGGCTCACTAAATTTTGTAGATAAAACCATTGAATACCACTTTTAAAAATAGCTGTAGTAAAGTAATTTTTGCGGCGGTATATCTAGATAAATTACAGATAATTTCATTACTACAAAAGTAGTATTTATATACAAATCAGGTAAATAATAATTAAAATTATGGCAAAAGGTTTGCATTTTAAGCAGTTCATCTGATTCCTTCGATTGCTGTGTCTCTAGTGAACAAATAGTATTTAAATTTAATGAGAATGTTTTTTACAACCAGTAAAAGCGATCGCCCTTATCACTAAGAACCGTCTGATAAAAACTATTAGGGACTTCAATTTACCAAGTGCCAATCAAGCCAGGGAATCGATCAATACTTTGCTACTTGGAACTACTGCCAAAAATTTTTATTTGGTTTCCCGCATTTTTTGGCTCAGTCAACTCACAACTTGCACTCTTTAGAAATCTCGGTTAAAATGAGGCTCGCCCTGAATGGGTACGTCTGTAGATCCTTATAGCGAGCTATTTGTGTATAGGACGAGCCTTATTTTCGGATACGTCTATTCAACGGTTTTGGGAGTCTCTCAAGGAGAAAATCGGGTAGGAGAATTGCAAAACCCTTGTCCAACTGCGTTAGAAGTTAGCTTTAGTACTAGAAGCAATTACACCCGAACAAATTGTCTGTCTCACCTCTTACAACTTTATTCTTAAAGCTTTCTTTAGCGCAACATAAAGAATTGGTATGACAAATATGCTCTTGAGATTATTTCGATACCTGTCACCTATTAGACACGAATTTGACACACATAAGACATAATTGTTTTTTAGAGTATTTACAGCAATTGATACATCTGGCGAAGCTATTAAAAATATTTTGCTTTCAGTGTAACTCGGAAAAAGCCAAAATTAAGGATTTATTAAGATGTAAAGAAAAAATTTAACAGCTATGCTAAAAAAAACTGAAATAATTAGCATTATAATTTGATGCCATTAGCTAGAGCGAGTTATAGAAATAATTAGGTTAGTAATAAATCAGTTCAAATTTGCTCCTTGAATAGTTAATGGAGCTTTTTTAGCGCTGGCAAGGACGGCTGTAGCAAAGCAAAGTATAAGCCAAAATAGGAAATAACTATAGCAAATTTTAAGCTTGTGTCAAGAAGTGAAATTATTCCGCTGCTGTAATGCTTAATGAATCTGATGGTTTAAAAGAAAAAGTGGGTAGCATTCCAAATATGTACCTCCAAATCCTCTGTAGGCGTTTCCAAAAACTAGTGGTATGCAAATAAAAGATCGCAAATCGGGCAAACAGCAATTTCCTAAGATTATTGATGCATTAACTACTGGGGTTGACATATTAGAAAAACCACCGCAGCGATTGCATTACTTCTTTGAACAACGCTGCGATCGCAATCCCAATGCTATTGCTTTAGTCTGTGAAAACGAGTATCTGAGCTACGCCCAGCTCGATGCACAAGCCAATCAGCTGGCTAACTACTTGGTAAGCCAAGGCATCAAACCTGGTAGCAAAGTCGGTATTTTGCTCGAACGCTCGGTTAACACCTATGTGGCGCTGCTGGGAGTACTCAAGTCCGGTGCTGCCTTTGTACCGCTTGATACATCCTTCCCCCAAGACCGCATTACTTACATTGCTTCTGATGCAGGACTCGACCTGCTAGTGACTAGGGCTAATTTGGACAGCCTGACTTCGAGGGTAAGCTGTCAAGTACTGGCTCTCGACACTGCCTTAGCGATCGCCACCCAAAGTGCCGAGCGGATTGCACTGGGTGACAACTTAGACGCACTGGCTTACATTATTTATACTTCCGGTTCGACTGGGCGACCCAAGGGCGTGGCGGTCAATCATTCGAGTATCTGCAACTTCATCGCCGTGTGTACGCCCATCTACGGCGTAAGCAGCCGCGATCGCGTCTATCAAGGTATGACCATTGCCTTTGATTTCTCGATTGAGGAGATCTGGCCTACCTTCAAGGTTGGGGCAACTCTAATTGTTGGTCCCACCGACCATAGACGACTTGGTGCGGGACTGACTGACTTCCTGGTCGAGCAGTCAATCACAGTTTTGTATTGCGTCCCAACCCTTCTAGCGACAGTCGAGCGGGATGTTCCGACAATACAAATCCTGCTCGTCGGCGGCGAAGCTTGTCCGCACGATTTGGTGAAGCGCTGGAGTAAGCCTGGTCGGCGGATTCTTAACACCTATGGTCCAACCGAAACAACTGTTAGTGCACTTTGGACTGAACTGGTGCCGGATAAACCAGTAACCATTGGCAGACCGCTACCAACTTACAGCGCCTACATTCTTGACGAGGCGCGGTGTCAAGTGCCAAGCGGGGAAACTGGGGAAATTTGCATCAGCGGCATTGGCGTGGCGTGTGGCTACGTCAACCTCCCAGAACTCACTGCTACTAAGTTCGTCCCCGATCCGTTTGCCCCCAACGGTGGCGTAATGTACCGAACGGGCGACCTTGGTCGAATCACGCCATCGGGGGAAATCGAATATCTAGGTCGCATCGATAGCCAGGTGAAGATACGCGGCTACCGGATCGAATTGAGCGAAATCGAAGCGGTGTTGATGGAAAGCCCAGAAGTTAACAACGCGGTCGTTTCGCTCGTATCCATAGATGAGGCGGTTGGGGAACTGGCAGCTTACATTACACTGAGCGTCCCCACTACCGATTCAGAGGAATTGAAGCAACAGCTGCACGAAATATTACGCGATCGCCTGCCCAGCTACCAGGTGCCAGCGTACATCCAGATTCTGGATCGCTTTCCCATGATGCCTAGCGGCAAGGTAGACCGCTCTAAGCTTCCTGTACCTCAAAAACGGCTTTCTACGCGATCGGGTGCTGTTCTGCCGCCAAATACGCTGCTTGAGCGCTCACTAGCTGCCGCTTGGCAAGATGCGTTCAAGCGCGATGACATCTCGGCCGAGGACAATTTTTTCCGCGAACTCGGCGGTCATTCCCTACTTGCTGCAAGGGTTATTTCCCATCTCAGGGAGAACCCGAACCTAAAGCACTTGTCCATTGCCGATCTCTACTCTTACCCCACTATCCGCACCCTAGCAAGTCACATTGAGCAAACCGCAACGCCAAATGAGTCGCCCCAGGTATTGGAAGCTCAGCCCAAACGCCGCATCCGACGCTACAGCAGCTTACGGGTGGGGGCGATGGGAGCTATGCAAGTGTTGTTGCTTTATTTCCTATTCGCCATCGTTGGAGCGCCAATAGCTTGGATAATGTCAGAACTGAGAAGCTTGCCGCTGCTTACTCTGACATTGGTGAGCGTCACTCTCCTCCCAATCACCTGGCTGCTGTTCTCTCTAGGATTGCCAATTGCCGCAAAATGGCTGCTCATCGGTCGGTTCCGTCCTGGTCGTTACCCGCTGTGGGGTTGGTATTATTGTCGCTGGTGGTTGGTACGTAAGATTTTGACCCTAGCACCGCTCCCCTACTTCGCTGGATCGCCGCTGATGCCCTTATATTTCCGGCTGCTGGGCGGACGTGCTAGTCAAGAATGTTACATCGGCAGCGCCCAGTTACACCTTCCCGATTTGATCGAAATTGGCGATGGAGCTAGTATCGGCTATGGTGTTGAAATACAACCATTTCTGATTGAGGACGGCTGGCTGTATCAAGCCCCGATCCAGATCGGAGCCAACGCCTTCATCGGTACTAACTCAGTCATCGAACTGGGTGGTAAGGTAGGTTGGGGGGCGCGGTTGCTCGAACAGTCCCTCGTGGCACGCGACCAAGCGATTCCAGAGCGTGAAACTTGGGCTGGAGTGCCGTCTAAACGCACCGCCAACGCTGACGCAGTTCTGGACGCAATGGCGGAAAAAAAGACACCGAAATCAAGCTGGTCGCCCGCGCTTTGGGTGGGATTTGCGCTTGGATTTGTCCTGCTGGAGGCGCTGCCGTTTTTCATGTTCCTTCCTGGACTAGCATTGCTAGGGATCGATTATGTTGATTTCAATGACGATCTGCTTTGGGTACTCGCTGGTACGCCCGTTGCGGGTTTGCTGTTCGTGCTGAGCGCCTGTATCCTGGTGGCAGTGGGTAAGTGGTTGGTGATGCCAACTTCCCGAACGGGCATTTTCCCTTTGCGATCGCGTTTTGGTCTGCGTAAGTGGCTGGTTGACAAGCTCATGCTGACTAGTTTGACAGTTACCAATACACTCTACGCTACCTTGTATACGCTGCCCTGGTTGCGTTTACTGGGAGCTAAAATCGGGGCGAGGTCGGAAGTCTCTACCGTATCGCACATCGACCCTGGACTGCTGAGATTGGGGACCGAAAGTTTTGTTGCCGACTTTGCGACGATTGGTGCGGCAAGATATGACAACTCTTTCGTGGCGCTGGGCGCTACATCGCTTGGCAACCGCTGCTTCATTGGTAATGCAGCCTTGGTTCCGAGCAATACGCAACTAGGCGACAATAGCCTAATTGGTGTGCATTCGGTGCCACCAAGGGAACCTGTTAAACCTGGTACTTCCTGGCTTGGTTCACCACCTATCTTTCTGCCGCGCCGCCAAATAAATACTAGCTTCGACGATAGCTTTACCTTCCGACCTCCAGCGAAGCTAGTTGCTTGCCGTCTAGGGATGGAGTTTTTGCGGGTTGTGCTGCCACCCAGTCTCATGTACTTGATGATCGCCGGAGATCTTCTAGAGATGCTGTGGCTTGCTCCCAGACTTTCAACGGCAATGCTCGTAGCGATCGCGCCAATACTATACTTTATTTCCGCCCTGGTCGTGACTTTATTAGTTGTGGCGTTAAAATGGCTCGTGGTCGGGCGCTATCGTCCTCGGATTGAGCCGCTTTGGTCTTTCTTTGTCTGGCGTAGCGAACTGATTACTGGACTATACGAAAGTGTAGCAGTGCCGTTGTTGCTGACGTGGTTCACTGGCACACCACTGCTACCCGTGATGTTGCGCTGGTTCGGTGTCCGAATCGGTCGGCGGGTCTATATAGAAACGACATTCGTGACTGAATTCGACTTGGTTCGCGTCGAGAACGATGCCGCTATTGGCATATTAACATCGCTTCAGACCCATTTGTTTGAAGACCGAGTGATGAAAATGTCGAGGGTAACTATCGGTCGGGGTTGTACCGTTGGAGCGCGATCGGTGGTGTTGTACGATTCGGTAATGGAGGCAGGATCTCGTCTTGATGCACTGTCGCTGGTGATGAAGGGCGAAAAGTTGCCGCCCAATAGCCACTGGCGAGGCATCCCAGCGCGTTTGGTTGAATAATAATATTGTCCTGAGCGATCGCCAATATCTGCGTAACTTTAGCGATCGCACCAATGCCCCTTGTCGCGTTGGTATTCTCCACATCTTGCATCAGTATCTAAATAGATCTTTTCAAGAAATTAAAAGATGAAACTTATAACAGTAATTAATTTCTTGGTGATACTTCTGGTTTTATTGCCGATATCTCAGGTTCAGGCATCCTCAAATCAGTATGCACTAATATATAAGGGACCTGGAAGCTGCCCAGGATGTCCTGAAGCTGCGGCAAGAATTGCAGCCAGACTTCAATTGCCAATCCGATACATTGAACCTGGTAGTTTGACTACAAAAACTTTTTCAAATGCGGCTGTTTATATTCAAGCTGGCGGCGATGATAGTCTTGACATTAAGAAAGCTTTATCTGCTGAAGAAATATCGGCATTGAAAAATTATGTGAAAACAGGTGGACGCTATTGGGGTCTTTGTGCGGGTGCCTATTTTGCTGGTGAAACCCTAGATGATGAAGGCAAAGTTGAGGGACTTAGTATTATACCAGGAGATGCCGAACCATATACGCGATCGCATAAGCCTCGCGTAGAATTAGTGACATGGCAAGGTCAAAAAAGACAAATGTATCTCCAAGACGCTCCTCGGTTCCGCCTCCAGGCAGACGCTAAAGTAATTCCAATTGCTTACTATAACAATGGTTCAATTGCAGCTTTCATTTCTGATTATGGTAAAGGCAAAGTAGCGGTTTGTGGTCCTCACCCTGAAGCTGATTATGCATGGTTTGACAAGGATGGACTTTCTCGCCCTGCTGCTCTTAGCCAAGATCTGGCGGTCGAAATGTTACGCGAACTGCTGCGGTAAATACTAAAAAATTTTGGTCGTGCAGGGCGCAAGCGTAGGACTGCTAGACTGAAGCATTGTGTAGTCGATCACTAGCAGAACAATGAAATGTCCCCTGTGCGGTCATGAAAAACCACATAAGCATGGCTTGACGAGTAAAGGGAGCCAACGCTACTTCTGTAGCAAATGTACACAAACCTTCACTGATACCTTTGATACGCTGTATTACCGACGGCAAGTGAGCGAGGAAGATGTGCGGATTGTACTGCAATCCCATGAGTCTCGGCAGCCGTTTACGAAGCATTAGTCGGATCAGCGGTTTAGCCTATGATACAGTTGTCAGCATCGTGCAAGCAGCGGCTCAGAAAGCGCAAATGGTACACAATAGCCAGGTAAAAAATGTCGATACAGATGCCATTGCAGCAGATGAGTTGTGGTCATTTGTAGAAAAAAACAAAAACACTGCTTACCCCAAGAGCTAGAAGCTGGAGATTGTTGGATAGCCGTAAGTTTGGCACAGCCCTTGTGGTCTGCTCCTATGTGGTCGTATAGGCAAGCATACCGACGAGTTAGCTCAGGAATTGGTAACTAGTACCCAAGGCAAGACTAGCTGTAAGGAATGGCACACCGATGGCTGGAGCGGATACTCGCTGTGCGCTTTGTAATGATGAGATAGAGCACTATATTAGCAAAACTTTGACACAACGTGTAGAGCCAACCAACGGTATTGTGCGTCAACAGACTGGGCGCTGGCATCGACAACAAAATAAATTCAGCAAGTTATGGGGGCGTGCCTGAGCTAATTATGCGGTTAGTGGTAAGCTACTTCAACTGGATCTGGCGGCATTCCTGCTTAGGGACTATAGCGGCGTGGGCGTGCACAATTAACTCAAAGACCTTGGACTTGGAACGACATCGCTACCTATCCCACGCTTTTGTATGGCACGACCAAATACTTTCCAATCGGTTCAATGGGCAAATAGTCATCGCCTAGTACCATCCAGATCTGCTGATGGGAATCTGGGAGGAGTCCCTTTTGCACTTTCATGGCTGGCTCTCTCCAATAACGCTATTAACATTATAGAGTTAAAATAATAAATTATTAAACAGTTTACATATCGTTGCTAAAAAGGTTCGTCTGAGCTACGCTGTTGTTGTTGTTGTTATTTATAATTTAATAAGACTTATAATGAGGCAATAAATATTAGAAATGTACGCTTCGGCGTTGCCGAAGGCTAGGTCTGCGAATTTTAGCTTTAAGAACTAGCGCTTCTGCCCTTGGAGGGAATGTAAGACCCTGGGTTTTCCGTCTTAAAAAGTAGAGGCAACCCTGTTTTAAAGATCCCCACTATGTACGAGAAATACTGATGATGAGGGTTGCCTCTATTTTTTAGGGTTCCATCGGATTCCCAAGTTTTCAGGACGTAAAAAATCTATGAAAACAGAGGCAATCCCCCGTGATTGGGAACCCTACACTGACCTGAGTGTGAGCGTGTAGGTAGTTCACAAGGCTACAACGACCCAATGGCATCACAGCTGCAACAGAAAATTGTCTCTCCTCCCCAGTGGTCAATACATAAAACGGCATATTCACACGAACTTGACTTTAAAAAGACATTCAGACTCGGCGACTATGGTCATGACTGAGCGCCTTGACTAGCTTTCTCGCCACGATCGCGCCCACAACGATACCGCCCACAATTTCAACTACTTTGACTGCTTGCTTCAAACCATCGGAGTGATGCTGCTCAAAAATTTCATCTTTCAGCCACTCGGTTGTGGCTTTAAAGTTGTGCAGCGGTGTGGGCAGTAATTCTAAATAAGTACCCTGCCGAATTAAGTGACCTGCCTCGCCGCCTATTTCAATGGTGTTGAAAATGTTGGCAACGCTTTCCTCTAGCCCCAGCTTGAGCAAAGTGCCGCGCAAATTGACTTTGGCAGGTTCCAAGTCGTAGCCCAAAGCCATCAGTCGGAGATTGCGGGCGATCGCGTAACCCTGCTGGTAGGCAACTTGCGCCGTGGGCGGTAGCGGCTTCAGGTCTGGATGCTGTTCTTCGCTGCTGGTAGTCTGGTCGTGCTGATGCTGCGGCTGTTCGTAGCTATCGTGTTGGATCGGCGTGGCTTGCAAATCAACGGCGCAGTCTCCGCCCGCGAATACTTCGGGAAAGTCTGGCAGTTGTAGTGTGGGAGTCACATTCAACCGCCCGTGCTTGTCGCGGTGTTCGTCGGGAATCGGCAGGGATTTAATCAACGGATGGGTATTAGTTCCGGCAGTCCAGATGATCGTGCCTGCGTTCAATGTGCTAGATTGCCCGTCGCGCTCGTACTTGATCGCGCTGGGACGAATTGCCGTCACTTTCGCGCCAATTAACAGTTCGGCGGGAACTGCTCGTTTTTGCAGCGCTTGTTCTGCCGTTTCGCGCAGGCGACTGTTGACATCGCCTTGCAGAATTTCTGCGTGATTGACTAGCACCACGCGCACCTCATCGCGCTTACCGCCCATCGCTTCGTACCACTGCGGCACTAGATCGGCGAGCGTTGCTGTCATTTCCACGCCCGAAGGCCCGCCACCAACGACTACGGTAGTTAGCAATTGCCGTCGCTGTTCTGGATCTTTTAGCCCAATGGCGCGGTTAAGGCAGTCGCGCAGATGATGATCGATAGCGATCGCGTCTTGCTGGGTGCGAAATGGCAAAGCGTTTTCCTGTGCGCCCTCAACGTTAAAGTAGCCCGTAACACTGCCCAACCCTAAGACTAAATTGCTGTACGAATAGCGATCGCCGGATGCAAGTTGAATTTGTTTTTGATGCAAATCGATCGCCTGTACCGTATCTTGCACAAAGATGACACCGCTATGATTTAGCAGTTCATCGAACCTGGGAACAACCTGATTTGGTTCCATCTCGCCGCTGAAGTATTCATATAGTAGCGGTTTGAAGCAGAAGCGTTCGTTTTGGTCGATCAGGATCACCGAGCGAGGATAGTGTTCATGGCTCAGATGCAGAGCAGTGAACAGCCCAGTAAATCCACCCCCTACAATTACAGTTTGATAAACAGGATTGGTCATAACACGATTACAAGATAAATGAAGGTTAGGGTTGCCAGAGGTATAGCAGTGAAAATAAAATCAGCCAAATTACATCGACAAAGTGCCAAAATAGCGATGTAGCGCTGACACCGAAATGAGTTCGGTTGTAGTTGCCAGGAATAAAGGAACGTCCAAACATCAGCAGTTGCAGCACAATTCCCGCCAGCACGTGTAGTCCGTGAAAGCCCGTGAGCAGATAAAACGTTGCGCCAAACAGTCCTGTCGTGAGCTTGAAGGGGAGACCTCGCCATTCGAGCGCCTGCCCAATCAGAAAATACGTTCCCATCAACGATGTGAGCAGCCACAGCAATCGAAACGTACCAAGCTTGTTTCGCTTTAACGCCCGTTCTGCAAAATAAATCACGAAACTGCTCGATACCAAGACAGCCGTATTAATTGCAGGTTTCGCCACTTCTAACCCTTTAATCCCAGGTGGAAGCCAGTGAGGAGTAGTTAACCGCAGCGCAAAATACGCCAGGAAAAAGCTCGCAAACACCATGCTTTCGGAGAGCAGAAAGACGGTGAAGCCAAACAAGCCCTTGCCATGATGATCGTGGGCATCGCCGCCACCGAGCGGCAAATATCGTTTCAGCCAGGTGGGGAGGCGACCATGCAGTAGGTCGAACCGGACGGGGCTTTCATCAATGTGACGGGTCGGTGGCGCGGAATTTGTCATAGATTCGGTAATTTATTCTTGAGCCGAGGCTTCTATGGTTCGCTGTCCCGCTTTGTCGTAATTGTAAGGCGGTTCAGTCACAAAGGGAATTTCCTCGAAATTCTCTACGGGCGGTGGTGAAGTAGTTGTCCACTCCAATCCTGTTGCGTGCCAGGGATTATTTCCGGCAGGTCTACCCAAGAAGCAGGAGGCAATAATATTGACGATAAACGGCAGCGTAGACACGCCTAATAGAAACGCGCCCCCACTGGCAATAATGTTCCACCCTTGATATTGGGGGTCGTAGGAAGAGATGCGCCGCACCATGCCCTGCAAGCCCAGCGGATGCATCGGGAAAAACGTGAGATTTGCACCCATAAACGTGAGCCAGAAATGCAGTTTTCCCCAGCCTTCGGCGTACAGGCGACCAGTCACCTTCGGAAACCAGAAATAAACGGCGGCGAAGATCGCCATCGTAATCGTGTTGTAGACAACGTAATGAAAATGCCCGACAACGAAATAGGTATTATTGACGTGCAAATCAAAGGGAACAGATGCCAACATAACTCCGGTGATGCCTGCAAACAAAAACGAGATCACACCGCTAAGCGCAAATAACATGGGAGTGTCTAAGTGTAATCTGCCGTTCCAAACCGTAGCAGTCCAAGCAAATTCCTTGATCCCAGTGAATACAGCAATCAGCATTGACGTAATCATGAACACTAGCCGCATCCAGCTTGGAGTTCCACTGGCAAACATATGATGCACCCACACTATAATGCTGACGAACGCGATGCCAAATGAAGCGATCGCCACCGTCCGATAGCCAAATAGCGGATTGCGCGAGAATGCAGGCAGAATCTCTGAGAAAATGCCAAACGCAGGCAGCGCCATCACATACACGGCAGGATGCGAATAAAACCAAAACAAATGCTGATAGAGAATTGGGCTACCGTCTTTGAATGCGTTGAAGATATTCGTACCCAACGCCAGATCGAAGAACAGCAGAATCAGTCCGCCCGTCAGCGCTGGGAGACAAAATAGCTGCAAAAGTTGAGCGCTTAGTACCGTCCAAACAAATAGCGGCATCCGAAAAAACGTCATTCCTGGCGCTCGCATCCAGACGATCGTTGTCACAAAATTGACGCCGCCCATGATCGAAGAAATTCCAATCAGCACGGCGCTGACAATCCAGATGAATTCCCCGTTAATCAAGTGTCCAGACGGATTTTGAATACTCACGGGCGGATACGACCACCAACCTGCTTGCGCCGTTCCACTGGGCAGAAAAAAGCTGGACAGTAGCAGAATTCCCGCAGGTGGAATGATCCAAAAGGCGATCGCATTCAGAACGGGAAACGCCATGTCCCGTGCGCCAATCATGAGAGGAACTAAATAGTTCGCCAATCCTGCCAAACACGGAATGATCCACAAAAAGATCATCATTGTACCATGAATGGTCATTAACCCGTTGTAAACTGGGCGATCGACAACATTCAACTGTGGCGTAATTAGCTCGGCTCGAATCAGCATTGCCAGCAGACCCGCAATCAGAAAGAAAACGAACGTCGTGAGGATATACTGAATACCGATGACTTTGTGATCGGTGCTGAAGCTCAGATAGCGCCGCCAGCCTGTTTGCGATTGGGTGTGCGAGATTCCTCCATTGTCAGCAATGCCGTTGGGCGGGTGATATGTCATTGATGATCGTCCTGTTAGCTGGAGTAATTTACAACTGGCGGTGCAGCCGGAGGTAATGTCGTCCAGCCGCTGTGTCCGCTGAGCGATCGCTCCCTATGTTCGGTAAAAGCGGGATTATTGGCGGCTGTGGGAGTCCGAGTTGCCGCTTGCGCTAGCCACTGATGGTAGGCGGCAGGCGATTCAACAATTACATCTGCCTCCATCAGCGCGAAATACGTGCCGCTAAATTGCGAATCGCGCAGACGATACTTGCCCTCTTGCAGCGGCGTAACCGTAAACGTAATGGCGCGATTCGGAATAATGTCTTGCTTAACGCGAAATTCCGGTACGTAAAAGCCGTGTAGCACATCAAGAGATTGCAGTTTCAGCCGCACGCTCTGATTCACTGGGAGATGCAATTGAGTACTCGTAACATTGCTCTGGGGATAGCGAAATGACCACGACCACTGCTTTGCCGTCACCTCAACTTCTTCTGCCGCCAGCTTCTGATCGGGATTGAGTTGTGTTGGTTTGGTTTGAGCATTTGCGGGTTCCCCTAACAGATGCAGATGCACAATTGGCGTAAGTCCCTGAAGATTCAACTGTTGATAAATCTTGAAACTTTGCGCCGACAGCCACAATACCAGCAGCAGGGGAGCTACTGTCCAAGCTGTTTCCAGTCGCCAATCTTGACGGGCGGGGTGTCCGTGACTCCAATCGCCTCGCGGTGCGCGATCAAAGACAACTGAGTACAGAATCATTCCCGTCAAGCCAATAAATACAAACGTGCCGATCGATACCAGAAAACTAAATAAATTATCGACTTGTTTCGCTTCTGCGGTCGCTTGGCTGGGCATCCAACCGAACGCCTGATGTCCCATCCACCGACTGACAATTAGGTTGGCGGCGATAAAGATGGCTAGTAGAACTCGATTAAAAACTTTTCTCATAGCTTACTTAAGTACCTCACCAGGATTCTGCCCCTGCCGCAGTAATCCCGCCGCTGTGTTATGAACGCCAAATTCATCGCCTAATTGCGCTCCTAACGTACCTTGAACAAATAAGAGACCGAACATGACAATTCCAACCAGCAAGTAGCTCCACTGCACTTGTCGAGGTGATTCTTTACGCCAGCGGTAACGCTGAAAGCCCCGCCAAACACTCATACCGACGATCGCCCCCAGCAGCAAAATCCCACTCAAGCCATGCAAAATCATAGTAGCACTGGCGCTCAGTCCCCAAGCACTTTTCATATCAGTTGGTGGATTTGCCAACATGATCTCGAAAAAGCCAGCCGCAACGGTGAAAATGGTAATGATGGCCGCTGCCAAAAGGTTATACCAGCCAACATCATAAAATCCTGAGCGAGTTGCCGTGACGGCAAACACTTTGAACAGCGGACGTTCGAGCGGAAACAAGTTTCCGGCAATGTCAAAAATTACTGCAATAATAAATAGTCCCAGCGTCAAATGCACTAGCTTTGGATGCAGTGGAAGCTCGTAAGGCAACTCATTTGCACCTAACTTCAGGCTCACATCCAGCAGTAGCAAATTCATTGCAAAACTCCCTTGCGCGCTGCTTCGGCTACGGGTTCAACGTGCAAGCCGTACACCCAAACCAGTCGTGTGCCTAAAATCATCTGAAAGAACACAATACACACTAAAATCGTTGCCACGCCTAAGTAGATTGGAGACACCTTGATGGGATCGCGCGATCGCATTACAAATCGCCATGCTGTAACCGCTACGAGAATTGCCGACAGCGACCAACCGATAATCGTATGTAAGTTTAACGTTGGCTTAACGGCTGCATAAGGTTGCGCGATTCCGGCTTCAAATTGACCAAATAAAATGGCAATAAAAATGGAAACGGATGCGACAACCAAATTCCAAAAGCTCACTTCGTACAAACGATGATTGCGCGTGAAATAGCCCACCACATCGCAGAAAAACGAGAAGAATACCATTGCGATGATAAAGTGAACCACGATCGGATGAATCGGATCAGGATATGGAAGATTCTGAGCATTCAACGGCAAAGTAGGCACGATATCCTCCTCACCTGATTGTGTAAGCAATTATACTTGAGATAAATTGTGAACCGCTACGCCCATCAGAATAATAAAGTATAACTTAAATTTCTCTATTCCTTTGGAGTGAATTACTGATTCATCAAAAATTTTGCAAAATTGTGATGATAATCGCCAGCAGGAGTTCACTTGATTTCTGACCTTGGGTAGACTTTTTTTGTTTCTCGCAACGGCGCATAGACGCTAAGGAGCCTCTGCGCGACCGTAGCCGCGATCGTTCGGACGCAAAAAGGAGCGCTAGGCTCCTTATGCAATACGTCTAATCAATACAGCCGCGTGGAGTACTAAAGAGGCAAAAGATCAACTGTTGCAACTA
>CAXTYC010000059.1:0-17535 GCA_964248365.1 uncultured Chroococcidiopsis sp.
CAATTGCAAACTGCTTAAACCACAAGCGTTTCGGCTTTTCTTAGTGCCATTCGGGTATGCTCTAAGTCTTGGATTGGGCAAAGCACTGTCTGAAGTTTTCAGTAGTGGAACAGCACTCAAGAGAGCCTATGAGTTTTTGCCAATCCAAAAGTGAAATTTTCAAGCGTGATTGAGCCGCACTGTCTAATGACGGCGCAGACTGTTGCAGAACAAGACATAATGCTGTGTGTTGGAGACACAACTTTTCTTGATGATGGCAGTATTGAGGCGAAAAAAGAAGGTTACGGCCTAATTGGTAAGGGAGGTAACGGTTTAATATTACACAGCGCTTTAGCAATAGAACCAGAAAAAGGTCAGTCCCTTGGTCTGTTGTGGCAAAAACTTTGGCATCGTGAGCCAAAACCGAAACCACCAAAGGATGAAACTCCGATACAGAAGAAAAAAAGGCTATCCTCTGCCCGAAAAGAAGCCCGAAATCGCCCGTTTAGATTTCTCCAAAAATTAAAGCCAGCCCGTCGGGACAAGTCGCGCAGGCGCTCTCGCACCATAGATAACCCTTGAGGGCTGGCTTTAATTTATGGAAACGTCTTTTGAACAAAAAGAATCTTACAAGTGGGTAGAAGCGCTCACTAGGGTAGAAAAACTTATGAGTCGGCACACACGAGTGGTTCATGCTTTCGACCGAGAAGGTGATATTACAGAAGTTTTTGATCGAGTTCGCCAACTTCAACACACCGGAGTTATCGTTCGCGCGGCTCATAACCGTAGCTTGGATTCCTCAAGCGAGCGTCTTTGGTCAAAGCTAGAAGCACAACAAATCAGTTTTGATATGGAAATCGAATTACCCAAGACTTGTAAACGTTCTGCCCGCCAAACCAAGCTAGCTGTACGATTTTGTCCTGTTAATCTTCGTACTCCTTACCGCTTTGATAACCGTGACCCAATACTAGTGTATGCTGTTTATGCCACTGAGATTAATTGTCCAGAAGGTGAAACACCTGTAGAGTGGATGTTGCTTAGCACCTGTTCTAAAATAAAGTTGTCAGCCGGAAACATTGCATCTACGCCACTAACCGATAAATTCCAATACACGGCTGACAACTTTATTTACAGACAACCCCCTACCACAGAAGTTGTTGCAGATATCCAAACGGCTGCTACGATTTTACGTTGGTATTCTTACCGCTGGCGTGTGGAAGAATATCATAAAATTTTCAAGTCTGGATGTCAGGTGGAAAGATACAAACTTGCGGCTGATGGTATGAAGCCCTTGATTGGTTTCTTGAGTGTGATTGCTGTTGAACTTTTGCAGTTGACTTATCTACACCGCACTCAGCCTTCCGCCCCCGCAATTGTTGTCCTTAATCCCCTTCAGCTTCAGGTTTTGAGTGCGAAATCGCCCAAACTACCTAAAGTGTTAACAGTTAGTTAGGCTGTGGAAGCGATCGCTCGTTTAGGCGGTTATCTTGAACATCGCCATAAAACCCCCATTGGTATCCAGGTATTGTGGCGGGGCTGGTTAAAATTGCACGACCTTTGTGAGGGTTGGCAGCTTGCTAAAGAGACTTAACGGGAAAAGTCAGATGCATGACTCAGTTATTGGGCTATTTATTAACCGCTACGAGTTTGGTCTAAACATCTAACAACACTTTGAGAACACCACCAACTTATGCAATGGGATGAAATTTAACTAAGTCCAGTTTCCCAGCAATACATACGCCGCCCAGTAGTATGGCGATTTATATTCTGGGTTTTTCAAGATCGCAAGTTGGGCGCGACGGAGAGCTTCTGCTTTCGAGATCCCTGTTTTACTCGCTTGTACCAATTGGTCATAAAACTGGCTTATCAGTGTTGCTGAAGCTTCATCGTCAACCCGCCATAGGGTGGCTACGGTACTGCGAGCGCCAGAACGTACTGCTACACCTGCTAATCCCAATGCAGAGCGATCGTCACCTTGAGCCGTTTCACAAGCACTAAGTACGAGGAGTTCGAGCGCGTTTTTCCGCAATAATTCAACTGTTTTTAACAGGCTGCTAAGTTGATTAACTTTGATTTTGCCATCCCAAGTGAGAATAAAGGTTTTATCTTCTTGAGAACTAAATTGACCGTGCGTTGCTAAATGTACAATCGGGTATGAAACGGTAGATACTCGATTTGTAAAGGCAGAATTTGTAAACTTCTGGTTAAATAGGACAGAGCTGGGAATTTCGGAGGCAATTTTTTTTACTTCCTTTTCGACATTGGGTAGGGCTGAAAACTCAGGTGGACGAGCTGCACCAAGTCCAGCTACTAAGGCTCCCAAGCGTTCTTGTTTAAGTGATCGCGGTGCTAATAATTGTAGTCCTGGTGTTAAAGCAACGCTATATTTTTCCACGAGGAACTTTTGACCATCATGCAACGCCGTCATGGGAATATTCCGCAAAACACCATCTAAAACAAATACCAATGTTTCTACTTTACTCGCTTCAAGATCTGCGGCTGAGGGACGGATTACTAAATTGTACATTTTTTGAAGTTGGGGAAGCGCTAGATCGAAAGTAGTCTGTTGGCTGAGAACGTCTCGCAAACGCGATGCCAGTGACTCGATTTGTTGGCGGTTGATTGCTGTTTTGTAGTAGCGAAAATCACGACTATCTTCGGGTTGCAAGTTGTTCTCAGATTTCGGTAAGCTGGCAATAATAGCAAGTTGATCTTCTAAAATAATCGGGTAAATTACCGCAGCTCGTCGATCCACTCGATCTACTTGTGCAGGGTTCGCATTCAAACAAGCTTCTCGGAAAAAGTTATCTAGTTCAACTAATTGCAAGCCTTCAATTACATCTCGCGCCGCTTTAAGATTATCTTCTTGATTCGTTTGTACTAGCAAGCTGACGAGTTGACGGTGAATCGGTTCAACTGCATCTCGGAAGGAAAATTGCACGTCGGGACTCGCCGATGCTAAGTCTGCCCGTAGCGATTTAATTGTCCCTACGGCTTCTTTATATGCCGCGATCGCGCTTTCATTTTTCCCCTGCGCTTTCTCCACCCGTCCTAGCTGCCACTGCCAAAGGTAGGCAATATCACCAGCATTGATTTGTTGTGCTAATTGAACTGCTTGTTGGGTGAGATTTTCCGCTTCTGACCACTGTTGGGTTTGCTCGTAAACATTGCCAAGACTTCCCAGCGCGTAAGCTTGTGTACGCGGATTTCCTAAATCTTTGCCTTGTTCAACTGCCACTGCCAGTAGTTGCGCGATTTCAAGCATTGAACCAGAGCCACTATCAATCCTTTCTTCTTCCCCTCTGCTCCTCTGCCGCTCTGCCGCTCTGCCGCTCTGCCCCTCTGCCTTCCTCATCCGCATCATTGTTTGAGCAAGGTTTACCCGTGCTTCAATTGCAGTGTTGCTCGGAGGTAGAGCCTCGATTTGTTGTCGTACCTGGGGCAGAAGGGTTTTCGCTTCATCGGTGCGATCGCTATCAACCAGCAAACTGATTTGATTGAGTTGTGCTTGCACTCGAAGAAGAGCGGGTGCAGATGTGGCAGCTTGTTGATAGAGATTCAGGGCAGAAGGGGGATCGGCAGCAGCGCGGGCAGTGTTACCTAAACTGATTTGAGCTAATGCGATCGTCTCTGGTAGCTGCAATTTATTCGCAATAGCGAGGCTGCGTGACAAAACAAAACGCGCTTGTTGCAAGTTGCCAACTACCCTGAGCGAGTCTCCCAAGGTACGCAGTGCAGTTGCTGTTTCGGGAGAGGCTGAAATTGACAAGATTTTTAGTTGTTCATCCTTGGCTGTGGGAAGCTCGTCTAACTTCAATGCAGTTTCGAGTAGGGTAATTGCGCGTCGATAAAAACCCAAACTTTGCAGAGCTTGTGCAGAGTTAGTTTGGCTCATAAGCGCTTTTGTGGGTTTTTTCTGCTGGATATATATAACTGTGGCGCGTTCCCAGGATTTGAGTGCAGCATCGGCTTGTCCCCGTGCTAGTTGTAACCCGCCTTGGATGTCGAGGGCTTGGGCGAGTGCTAACAATTGCTCATTACTTGTAGGTTTTACAACTTCTAACAATGCAATACTATCAGTAATTGCCTGATTAGCGTCGTTCCACTGTCCTAATTGTTGGTAGCAAAGTGACAAATTGCTCAGACCGAGGGCTTGACGAATGGGGTCTTTCTGTGCTTTATATGCACAGACGGCTTGTTGAAAGAGTGAGGCGGCAGAGGAAAATTGACGTGACTGGTAGAGCGATCGCGCTTGCTGTTCCAGAGACGATCCCGATTGCGAAGAAGCGCTGAATGTGTTAGTTACTGTACGAGCAAAAGGGGGTGATGCGATACATAATAATGCAGTCATCATCATCGGCATCACAAACCGCACAAATATTTTGTAGTATTTTTTGATACGTCTAATTTTTGCTTTTTTCATCTTTCTAGATATTATTTAGAGGCTATCTCAAAACTGCACAATTGATCAGATCCCCCTTAATCCCCCGAATCTTGGGGGACTTAAAACTTTTGAATTGCGCCTTTTTAACTCTGTTTTTTGGTGACAAGCCTCAGCCTTGCCTTTGAGGGTTAGCTAGCTCTTGCCTGCTGGCAATCCCACAGGTGCAAGATCTAAGTTTACTTGGATACAGGACAAGTTGCCTGTGTGGTAGTAGCATTGGGTGTAGCTTGTGGTGCAGAGGCAACAAGGGCAATTTTACCGTCAGCAGTTTTTACCCACCCTTGTGCCTCGACAATTGTAGTCGGGGTTGCGGTTAATGCAGGCTCGGATGTCTGCAACGATATATTTGTCTGTGTTTCCCCATCTATTGATGCTAGTGGACTAAGGCTAGTTGATCCGGCTAATGGTTCGAGGGGGTTTGGTGGTAAACTACCACGTCCAGTGACGATAAATTCACCCAAGGGGCGAGAAGCATTAGCACCATTTGGGCAAACTTGAGCAATTTGATTGCTAGCATCGAGGACAGATGCGGGTAATTCTACCAATCCTTGCTCCGGTTGGACGTTTGGCTGGGTGATGGTAACCTGTCCTTGTACGCCTAATTGAGAACTGGCAGTGATGTCGCTTTGTGCTGTTGGTTTGGAACGCTGTTGGATGCCGAAGATGCCTTGGGTGCCGATCTTAACGTTGCCCCCGCGTCCTTGAAAAGCGTTGGCGGTAATGTCGCTATTTTCATTTGGTATGGCGATAATGAAGGGTGAATTGATGGTAATGTTACCGCCATCACCACCTGCATTGGCAGTGCCTGCCGTCGTCGAGATTTGACTGGCACGACGCAGTAGTAATAATTTTCCTAAGTCTAAATTAATATTACCGCCAGTGCTGCTAGCAGTTTGAGCAGAAATAGAGGCTTGATTGTCAAGGGTGAGAGTACCTGCTTGTAGCGTAATATTGCCTGCATTACCATTATTGGAAGTTGCCGCCGTTACAACCGTACTATCAGAAACTCGGAAATTACCTGTATTAACAGTAATATTTCCAGCATCACCATTGCCAGATGTTTGGGCAGATAGGTAGGCATTATTATTTAACCCCAGCGAGTTGCTGGTTAATCTGATATTACCACCCTTGCCCACGCCATTAGATCCTACTAAACTGAAGACACCGCTTGAGTTTCCATTGCTGCCTGTACTGTCTAAGGTAACGGCATCGCGGGCATCAATAGTGATGTCACCTGCATTACCCTGCCCAAAAGTGCTAACATTTACTTTACCGCCGTTGGTCAAAGATAAGGAGTCAGTGGTTAGCAAGATATTGCCTGCATTGCCAAAGCCAGTTTCAGAGACTGTGCTAGAAGCATTGCTAGCAATATTATTGTTGCCTACACCATCAAACTTAACCGTATTGCCAGCATCGATAGTGATATTCCCGCCATTACCCTGCCCAGCAGTGTCAGCAAGCAATTGAGCGCCATTGGTAACAGAAAGAGAATTGGTTGTGATTTGGATATCTCCCCCCTTACCTGCTCCTCCAAGTAATAGTTCGCTAATAGCGCCGCTAGGAACTCCCTTGCTGTCGATGCCGTCAAAAGCAACTGTATTTTGAGCTACAATGGCAATTTTGCCTGCATTGCCCTGCCCAGCGCTACTTGCATTGATGTAACCACCATTTTTTAAGAACAATGCCCGACCATTTATGCGGATATTACCACCATTGCCTATACCATTAGATCCCAGAGCGCTGCTGGCGTTGCTCGGTAAGCTACTTTCTGTTCCGTCTGTTGTGAGAAATTTTTGTTCGCCCTCAATGGTGATGGTATCGCGAGCATTAACGGTGATATCGCCTGCATTTCCTCGCCCATCAGAGCTATTGGATAATAACGCGCCATTTGTTAGCCCTAGGGAACCAGTTGCGATCTGGATGTCCCCCGCTTTGCCAAAAGCGTTAGTTTCCAAGATGCTATCAATACTACTAGCTTTACCTTTATAGTCCACGCCACTGCCAAGGTTAACAGCATCGCGGGCATTAACAGTGATATTGCCAGCGTTACCTTGTCCTAAAACGCTGGTAGACAACTGTGAACCATTGGTTAACGTGACAGTTCCAGTTGTTAGCTCGATATTTCCTCCCCTACCCACACCGTATTCAGACACATTGCTGCTGGCAACGCTATTATTATCAAAAGTCACAGCATCGCGGGCATCAATCGTGATGTTTCCTCCATCTCCTTTTCCATCAGTGCTACTGCTTAAATAAGCACCGTTGGTTAATGTAAAAGTTCCAGTTGCAATTTGGATATCTCCGGCTTTGCCTGTAGCTCCTGGTTGTGTAGTAGTGAGCGCACGGCTAAAGTTTTCCTCCCCTTTGCCATCAAAAGCAACGCCAGAGCGGGCATTAATATTAATAATTGCCCCCATTCCCAGAACCCTCAACAATAGCAGTGATAAGTTCACCGCCTTTGTTTACTGTCAGAGAACCAGTATTAATGTTAATACTGCCACCGTTGCCTTCTCCCCCTACTTCACTGTAAATGCCTCCATCTTCAAGGGAAACAGAATCAGCAGCCCAGGTAGAGATATTACCAGCATTCCCTTTGCCCTGGGTAGTGGCATTTAAGCTAGCGCCATCTTTTAACAAGAGTGCAGGGGCAGAAATATTTATATTGCCACCATTACCATTAGCGTTGGTAGAAACTTGGTTTTGAACAATACTTGCTTGGGCAATTGTCATTGTCCCAGAAGCATTGAGCGTAATATCTCCCGCCTGTGTCGTAGCGTTCCCTAAATTCTCTTCAATTCCTGCTAATAGAGTTGAATTGGAAATCTCCAGGTTACGCGCATTGATGGCAATATCTCCGCCACCTGCACCAAAAACACTAATTGCAGCATTGTTAGTTAAAGACACATCTGCACGGGGTACATCTTTAGGAACATTTAAGCTGAGGGTATTACCCGCAACATTTAGCCCCACGCTGACTGGTGCTGATAATCCTGCTAACTCAATCCGCCCGCCATAAGCTCTGAGTCTACCGCCATCCGAGTTGACATTACCCCCAACTAGCAGCAAACTCTTACCATCTGCAACTCTTAAACCATTAGTATTGTTACCCTCAGGATTGATTCCGGCGGGTGCTATTGACTGATTAGTAATTCCTGCTGATGCTTGTAGTTGAGTAAATAGCAACGCTGACGGATTAACCGTTAACAGCGGTGGTGCTTGTGGATTTGTGGCGCTAAAAAACCCTTGTTCACCAAAGCCAATAGCATTAGCAGTAGTCCCCACAAACGAACTGCGCAAATCCAAACGGGCATTTTGACCAAATATAATTCCGTTGGGATTGAGCAAAAACAAATTTGCCCCACCATCAACGCCCAACGTTCCCAAAATATTCGAGGCATTCCTACCTGTTACCCGTGTGAGAATATTTTGTATTCCATTGGGATTGGCAAAATAGACTCTTTGACCATTATCTATATTAAAGTCAGTAAAACTATGAAAAAGATTGCTGCCCCTGGTTGCGCCGCCATCAATCCTGTCTGCCGATGCACCATTAATTGTCACATTCGGAGTGAGGCGAGAACGTTCTGCACCCAGAGTGTTATCAGGGGTGATTTGGGATAAAGCTGGTGTGCCAGCAAGGATCGTAAAGCCGCATAACAGCAACAATGGCAGATCTGCGTAATTCTTTCTCATAAATCATACGGTGTGGATTAGAGGAGCGACAATGCGATCGCAAACAAAAATCTACTCTAAAAAAATTATTTCTTTGGTGGCATTGACAACATTACCATAGTCGCGATAGGAAATGAAAGAATGTTTAGTTATTTATTTAACTTGTGAGGCAATAGAAGCGCCTCATGTACACAAAGCCGCAACAAATGCTTCACGATTATTAACAAAATCAGGAGACGGTTGCTCAACTTGAAACATAGCCTGCAAGGGCATTGTCAAATTAAGTCAGCCGTAAGCTGCACCGTAACTTTTCAGTTTGTCCCCACGAGTTATCGTAGGGCAAAGCCTTGTTTTTTGAGCAACTTGCCCAAAAACTTCGCAAGCTGCCGCTTTATCTCGATGCCGCTGCATCAAAATATCCAGCACGTTACTATCAGAGTCAACCGCGCGCGGGGATAGTATTTCTGCCCGTTAATCATCACTACCATTTCGCCCTTGATGCCACTTGTTGCCCACACGAGGCTGGCGGCGACGAATTTTATTAGCATACTGCTGCCCTTCTTCTTACACCACACTCGAATCGCTTCATAAGTGATGTTAACGCCCCAGTACAGTAGCATCTGCACATCCCGATAGCTTATACCAATTTTCCTAGATGATAACACAAAGAGCGATCCCCCTAGCCCCCTTAGATCCCCCTTTTTGTCCCCCTTTTAAAGGGGGAAACCAGAGTCAGCTACGCTATTAATATTAGGGGGTTTGGGGGATCGTAAAAAGTGCAAGTAGATGGAGAAACGGTATTAAGGGAAACGTGAAATAGAGCCAAAGTGCATAACTGATGATTTCGGCTGGCGAGCCTTAGCGGGAGTATATGACACAACGACTTAAGTAGGGCAATGAAAGTATCTGGCGATCCTGCTGCTCTGTGTCATCGTCCTTAACTTGACAATGCCACTACACCTCATCTTTATATCCAATTTTGATGTGTTTGCCTTGCCTTAAGAACTAGATTTTTGATAAATTTCGTGAGGCATGACACTTTTTACATTCCCTCCAGTTTGCGTAAGTTCAAGTGTTTGCCCATTGTTTTGCAAAGAAAATGAAATAACCATATAATGATTCGAGTGCTTATAGGTTTTTGGGAGTGAGGTTTGAGCCGCCATAGGTCCCCAGACGCAACCTGCAAAGTTCTCGACAGTAGAAGTTTGCGTGTGAAATGTTATTTCATTTCCTTTTACAGTGAAACTACCTTTATCAGTCTGAGAGTTAGTTGTCGTGCACTGGCTATATACACTTTCAGAGGTATAAGTGTTGTAAACTTCGTAGTAGCTACCATCAGGATTTAAACGAAGTGTATCACTATAATTTTTATGTCCTTTATCTTCCCATTCACCTATAAGTGAAGGTGGTATTGGATCTGATGCTACCGATTGTTTAGGATGTTGGTAAATAAGCGTTGCTGTGACTACAGTAGCCAGAGCTATAATTGTCCGCTTCATACTAATTGCTCTCCTGATTACGATACTAAAGTTTTAGAACTCCACAACATACAATATTTCTGGGTTTTGAAGCTCATGCAATAATTCAATTTCTCTCTGGTTACAGCTTGAAAATCAGGTTATAAAAAAGATTGTTGCCAAGAGTTGCACTACCATCAATCCTGTCTGCCGATGCACCATTAATTGAAGCGTTAGGTGTGAGGCGAAAACGTTCTGCACCCAGAGTGTTATCAGGGGTGATTTGGGATAAAGCTGGTGTGCCAGCAAGGATCGTAAAGCCGCATAACAGCAATAATGGCAGATCTGCGTAACTGTTTGTTATAAATAATACGGTGTGGATTAGAGGAGCGACAATGCGATCGCAAACAAAAATCAACCCATGAAAAAATTATTTCTTTAGTGACATTGACAACATTCCCGTAGTCCCCACAGTACATGAAAGAACGTCTAGTTATTTATTTGACTTTTCGGCAGTAGAAGCGCCTGATGTACACAAAGCCGCAACGTATGCTTCACGATTCTTCTTAAAATCATCAGATGGTTGCTGAACTTGAAACAGAGTCTGCAAAGCATCTGACCAAAGGTGATGGATATTATTGTCGGTTTTGTGTTTGATTGGGTAATTGAGAAAGTAATCCGCTTTTCTCAGGGCAATTTCTTCATCAGATGCTCTAGTTTCTCGTAGTTTTTGCTCTAATGTTTGCAAGTCAGCTTGAATTTTGTTGCGATCGCTTGCTGGCATTACTTGAAAAATTCCCCGCTCTGTAGTATTGGATAATTGCCATTGATATTGCTTGCCAGGTGACAAGGGGTTTTTAGCGTTGTAAAAAACTTTTTGGTCTGCAAGGTTAACTGTTTGTTCCCACACCACTGAATTATTGTCGAGATCGCGGACAATTAATTGAACTTCTTGATTTACACCTGGAGAGTGCCACATAAATAATGGGCGATCGCTCCAGACAAAGTATGTTTCAATTAAACCAGGTGCGATCGGACTAACATTACCTCGTGATATCAATCGCGTTTTAGGGCGACGCTGCCAAAAAGAGGCAACCCAACCAGCAAATGTATTCTGTGCAATGATTTGTCCATCACGGTATGTAGAGACGTTATATTTAACGTCTCTAATTGCATATATAACGTCTCCACTCCCACCAGAAGCAATAACAAAGGGAACCAGTGCAAAGCTAAATAATGACTTGCGACAATTGCAATTTAAAAAATTAAGCATGATTTTGTTTTCTGGTAGCGGATATAACGTAAGCTAAGAAAACCGACGAGGGCAAAAACCAGGGAAGTAAAACCCCAGCAGATATATAAATCTGAGCAACAACAATACCATAGATAATCGCTCCACCCAGTGAACTTGTCAGGATTTGCCAACGAAGCTTTGGACTCAAACAGGATTGACGTTTAAGCACAACGAAAGTAATTTTACCCAGAATGATCGCAACTGCGATCGCCCAGATATCAGGAATGGGAATTACCAAATGGCGCGTGAGGAAATGGTGAGTCATATATGCCAAAGATTCACCCCCTGTAAACGAAGATTGCTGCGTCCAATAGCTCATAGCAGAGGGTGCAGGTAAGCGATCTGGTTGACCTGGTGCAATTCCCAGACGTTCATCGCTTCCTACCGCAATCAAAACCACTTGTTTAGAAATTAATGGAAAGGAATTGAGATCTGGGTTTTCGATCAATTTCCAGGCGGGTATCTTTGTATAAACTTGATTGGGAGGAAGGGAAAAATCAATTAGAGGCTGTAACCCAAAAGGCGACCGCACAGGGAACAGTGCAGCTAAGTTACCTGTTTTAGGGTTCTTCTGCTTAATAACATCTAGCAGTTGTGCGCGCAAATTTGTCGCTCGGTTGGTTTGCGGCTTGGGAAGTTGGGTTATTTCCTCTTTAGCTGTCTGCACGAGTGACATTAAATATGAAATTGGGCAAGCTTGACGACAATCTCGCGTGTCAGAAGGCAATTCAACACGGTAAGGATCGGCATCGACATATCCTTGCAAAGTCCAATTCCACTTGTTAATACCAAGAGCTTCATTTGTGCCTACTTCTCTGTTGGGTTCGAGAAGTGCGCCAAAGATTAACCACATATTCCGATCTACGGCGCGATGTACCGCTACGCCTAAATTTTTATCACCGGATAGGGGGTCTTTTTGTGGCGTATCAAAGATAAAATCCAAGCCTACCACAGAAGCATTTAACTTTCTCGTACCATCAACTAACGATGCGATGTAGCTGCGGTTCATGGGGTGAAACTGGGAATTGGGAAGTTTAGCGCGATAGAGCGATTCGGTATCAATTTCTACCAATGCCACTGGAGGGGCTTCCTCAGTTGGTATTTGTGCCGTCAAATTACGGTAGACTGCCTGAGTAAACATTCGTGCATCCAACAGCAGATCTTGGACGGGAGGGAGCAAGCTCAAAGTGAGAGTTGCAGCAAGAGCAATCGCCTCAATTTGATTTGGTAGGCTCCCTCTCAGGCGCTGTTTCCACCCAAAGGTCGGGATGCGGTATAATTTCGCACCAGGATGGCAAAACAGGGAAGGAACTAGGTAGGACGAGGGGTAAGTGTGGCTTTTTTCCATCCGCAAATATTGCCGCGCCTCCATCACTGACTCGTATATATCGAGGTGTTTGGCTAACCCTTGCAGAAATCGCACTAGAAATTCTTGGGCGACGCGGTTGTGAATCGGTTCGCGCATGACTACAACTTGACCAAAACCCAAGTTAACTAATGTATCAGCGATATTTAACCCACTGCATGAGTTGAAAATAGCCACATTTAATCCGCGTTTTCTGGCTGCACTTAACTGGGGTGCAATTTCGCTAATAGAAATTGATACACCAGGAGCAATACCTAATTCGCCCCCCGTCATTTGAGTTTCGTTGCTGTGTCCAGCAAAAAACAGCACATCCCATCCTTGCGGATCGGTGATCGCATCGCTTATTTCCCCAATAACTTGACTGAGCGTTTTTTCTGGTTGCCAACCTACGAACTCAACATCTGGAAAAAGCGACGAGACAGCCAGACGATCTGCCTGAAAATTCAACCCAGTATTATCGCCCAAAATCGCTAAAATGCGGGTGCGCCCCTGACGTTTGCTCACCTGCGCGGTTTCGTTCCCAATATTTAGAGGTGCGCGAATGATTTGAATTGCTGCTGAGGTAGCAAATTCAGTTCCAATTTCCCACGCTTCCCAAGGAAAGCGATCTAATTCAATCGGCGCACAGGTGATAAAGACTTGCAGTGCCTCTGTCGATCCTGACATCACTAGTTCCTGGCTTGCCTGTGCGATCGCTGCCCGAATTTCGTATAATTCAGCACTACGCAACCAATCATGAAACTCAAACATCAACTCGGCTTCTGTTCTGACGAGTTCCGCGTGCCAGTCTGTGGCGATCGTAGCAACCCCACTACCAACCGTCCGTCCTCGCATCTGTTCCGACTGATAAAAGCCCAAATATGCCCGTCGCCAGTCTTCATATAGCCGAGCCAAGGAAGTTAGATAATTAACCTGTGCGGTTAATCTTTGCCCCTGTCCCCAGGACAACTCGAACAAACAAATTTGCTCTATCTTTTGAACTTTTAAATTAAAAATATGGTAATGAATCATAATTTACATAAATTCTCAATATTTGGCTAAATCAGTGTAAGTTGTGAACAGGTAAAAATCCTTTATTTTGAAAGCAATATACTGCATTTTTAGGAGAGAATTATTAAAAAACACTGTGCTTAATGAAGGTAAACTATTTACATAATTTACTGAATATTAATTAAAATTAAGTTGTTTATATTCTTTTTAGATGAACGATTGCTGAGGAATTTTGATCTGAGGAATTTAAGTCGTTGCTTCCAGTTTCAAACCGAAAGGCGGAATTTCAAATACAGCTTCATCGTCCGCAGTCACTGTTACCCAGAACCGTTCGTCCCAGTTGCCGATAACTTGAGCGTAGAGTATACCCTGCCTCGTGTCTGACAACGATTGTGTGAATAATGGCTGTGTTTCGTCGCGCACCTTTAATTTGAGAGTTTTTGGCATTTGCGCTTGTGGCTGGGAACCCAAAACAATCAGCAACATCCATTCTGGTTCTGATGTTTCGGATAGCACCCAGGTAATTGCGTACAGCCGGAAACCGCCTCGTTCATAGCCCAAGTCGCGGTAAGCACCCCGCGCCTCTGGGGGAATGTGAATTCCCTGCTTTTCCAATCCAGCTCGAATTTTGTGGAAATTATCTGACAAAGAGCGCATTTTTAACAACACTAGTGACGGCGGCATCAGCATCCACCCCAATTCCTGCGCTACCGCATCAATTCGATTGCGTAACCAATAACCGACATTGATTAGGGGTGGCGCAAACGATCCACTTGCAGCCTGATAAGCCCAGTCAATCAAGTCTGGGTTACTCAGCAGTGTTGTGCCTTCTTTTACTGTGAGCAATTGGGAAGGATGCTGAGTTTGCAGCCCAGATTTTAGGTTTGTCAGCTTTTGCCGCAACGCTACGATTGTATTATTTTCGACAGCAGCTAGTGGAAATGGTAGCCTAATTGTATCTGCTTCCAGACAGCGGAGATTGAGCAGTAGCGCGTCTGGATCTGGGTTAAACGTGGTTGAAGGTAGCGTATATGTCCAATCTGTATCTATTTGTAACCCTTCTGACTCTTTATATTTCTGGTACTGCTCGTAGCTCATAAATCCAGATACAGCAACTTGCTCCTCTTCCTCTTCAACCTGCATCAGCACGTAGAAATGAGCGGCAAAATCAGGGATGTCGAAAACTGCGAAAGGAATGCTTTGTTCCTCTGTTAAATTGCTAGCAGTCACCAAGCAGAGTTTGAAGTTACCAACAGAGATATTACACGCCGCTGCGATCAAATTTGCATAAGGGGGTTGCCAAATTGTGGCGTTACGCTGCTGCAAATGCAAATCAGGAGCGCGTTGGTTGAGCCATTGCTCAAATCCCAAAACTCCCAATGCACAAAGGTATACTTGCCAGCTTTGTTGTGGCAAGGGGATCGATTTACAAAGACGTGCAGCCTTCTGAAAATGCTCAGGTGATAGTTCGGTGTGCGTTTCGTTGAGAGACTGCCAATCGAGCAAGTCTGTTAAGTCTGAAATTGGTGCAGGTGGATCTATCATGGTTTGGTGTGACTAGAATCGAGATAACGACAGAGACGACGAGCGAGTAAACCGCGTAGGGGTTGATTGCGAATCGGATTTTTTACTTCAAATTCTGCTTCAGAGATGATGCCTGAAATTTGTTCATCCAAAATCACTTTTACCTGCCGATCTAAACTTTGCAAGCATTCGGAGTCTGCAAATAGTTTGGCAGTATCGAGAACGCGATCACGCAACATCACTAACAAATGTTGACGAATATCAACTCGTAATTCATTAAGTTTTAATAACCGTGTTACTTCATATTGTTTTTTCAGCCCAATTTGTGGTGCAATTTGAGTCATAGATTGACCTTGACAATGAAAAAGATGTAAAGCAGTTATAAACGATTGTTCGTCAAAAGAACGCTTGGGTTTAAACTTAGAAATAAAATCATTAATAACTTGAGAAATAGCTTCATCTAAACATTCGAGAAATTGAGTTTGATACAACTTAATAAATTCAATTTGCTCAGAGTCATCGACGGTAACTTGCGATCGCTCCACCATTGGTTGAATTTCTGGTTGATCAAAGGAAACCGAAGAAACAGATCCCCCTTGTGCTGCAATCCGATATTGTCTTAGTTTGGTTGCGAGCGCTTGCAGTTGGTTTAATATTGCCCCTGCGCTTAGTATGCGATTGGTTCGAGTATGCAATTCACCAGCAATGCGAGTTAACTGCTCGTCTGTTGGTGGCACACAGGGTAGCGTTGCTCCCACAAGTCGTTGTGACAAACGATCTTGACGATAAACTGCATGGTAACTTACCAACAGTTCGCACATCTGCTGAATTTCAACCGACGTTAAGCAATACATATCAGCGAGAATTTTTTGTAACTGCTTGGAATTTATATCATTTAAAAGCGCCCAATCGCTAATCAGAAAAACGCCATGCTGGAGAAGAAATCGCTTGAGTTCTGGATGTTGCTTAACATAGCGATTCACCCATGTATTGAGCGATCCTTTGGCTGGATCGAATGTTTTTAAGACGGTGGTTGCTAATGATTGATACGAGCTTTGAGTTAATGCTCTCTTGCTTCGCTGCCCTTTTGGCGTTGCTAAAAGTACTTCATCATCCAATACAAACGGTAATAAATCTTGACAAGTAAAACCGTTACGGTTGCCAAACTTCGTTGCTAAGTCTAAACAAACTTGATAGATTTGGTAGGAGATGTAGCAACGCAGACATATTTCGGCTAGATAGCGTTCATCGGTGTCGGTTTCTATAGGTTCGCGCATTTGTTGCCAAAGAGAGCGCACAAGCGCAGCATTGGAAACTTCAACCTTTTGCGCCAACCCTTGCTTTTGAAGATAAGTTTGAGCAGCGACAACCATTTCAACAGAGCATTTACTAGTAGAATCTAACTTGACAAACTGCCAAAATTTTGATAGACAATTCACAGTAGTTTCATTGACTCAAAGCTAATTGTTCATAATTTTTTCACCTCCTGAAAGTAAAAGCAATCTGAAAGGTGCGATCGCACCCGTTATATTCTTCTATTTCTGGCGAGGGCGAACTCATGCAAATGCAAAAAAATCGCCAAGCGAAGGCTGTGCCAGGAGGCTCTTGCCTCTCAGGGTAAACGCATCTAAATTCACCAGAGGATATTCGTCGCATATTCAATTTCTCCCGACCCTATGCCCAGACTAGTTTTTCTCAATAAACTATAAGTTATTGCCAACTCTCTCAACTCAATTTTTTCTCAATAAGCTCAAGTTTATTGCAGCTATTCTCAATAAACTGGGGATTTTTCCAGCTTATTGATATGATGCGTTTGCCCTGGGCTTTAAGTGGCTGAGGAGCGTTTGAGTGGACAACGAAACATCAAGGGTTTCCGGCGCTAGGCGATCTAACTTGCAAATGACAGTATAATCCAATTTAGCCTTGATACTATTCTCTAGCCTAAAGACCTAGACTACCGTGAAAAGCGATCGCTATGGACAATCCGAGCGATTGTCACCAGAACAGCTCACCCGACTATTCAATGAGGGATTATTGCTCCCCAGGGATAGGGCATTGTTCGGGGTCTGCCTCTACACAGCCTGCCGCATCAATGAAGCTTGTACCCTGCTAACAACTGACGTGATGGGGATTAAGGGAATTAGAGACAAGATTCTCATCCGCAGCATCAACACCAAAGGCAAGCAGGACACCAGGGAAATCCAGATTCACCCCAAGCTTAAGGGCTATTTAGAGGCGTACCAGCCTGACATCAAAAAGGAACATCTGTTTCCTGGTCGGCATGGTCGGGGGCATATTCATAAGGCCAGTGCTGACAAGATTCTTTGAGATGCCTGCCGCCGTGTGGGACTGGAAGGGGTCAGTACCCACAGCTTTAGACGTACTGCCCTCACCCAGATGCACAACTTAGGTGTCCCCATGCGGCATATTCAATCCATCTCCGGGCATCGCACCTTAGCCGCTCTAGCCCGTTACCTGGATGTGACGGAGGAGCAAAAGCAGAGTGCGATCTTCTCTCTCAACTTCTGAGCAACTGTCCAGCGTTAAGCAGTGTTAGTTATTGGGTTTTGAGCGGTGAGTAAATTAGGCAAATCTTCATTGCTTTCTACCGCATCTAAATTATTCCTAAATCACACCCTAGCCTCATTCCATAGAAGTTTCAGCATCAGCTGAGGTTTACTTACACGAATTTTGACCGAACTTTATCAGCTGTAAGGAGTGTTCAAACCTTTTAGACTTGACACAAGACAATATGGTAATCCTGAATAAGTAAGGATAGATAGCTCTAAAGCCGTAGCAATTCATTGTA
>CAXTYC010000060.1:0-15342 GCA_964248365.1 uncultured Chroococcidiopsis sp.
TAAAAACTGTAGTCCTTATCCTGTATACCTCAGAGCTTTTCTTCGTGCCATTCGTCCAAGCCCAATGAATTAATTCGTGGGTAGGAGAGATATCTATAAGACCTTGCCTTATTTTTTCTAGTTTTATCTCTGACTATAACCAAGCTACAATGACTCGTTATCGGGGGATAGAGAGCAGTCAACTTCCTTCTTTTGCGTGTCTAGGTCTGTGTCTATGTCGTGATAAGAGGGTTTCCCGACAGGCGACAGCATCGACAACGCCGCGATCGCTCCCCTGACTTGATCGGGGCGCACCTCTAAATATTTTTGTAATTCATCCAAGGTGCGGTGTCCTGACACTTCCTGTATGACTCGCAGCGGGATTCCGGTGTCGCTCATCATCGTCAAGGCTGTGCGTCGGAATGAATGGGTACTAGCCCCTTCTATCCCAACACGAGTTGTGGCTTCTCGCAATATTCTAGCTGCTGAATCTGGGTTTATGTGTCCTTTGCCTAGACGACCTGGAAACAGAAACCATTGATAGGATGGGGGGTTGTAGTCAACCAACAAATTTCTAAGCTCCTCACCCACCCAAATCGTCCTCGTTGCCAGCTTGCCTTTGGTGTTGCCTTTGCGAATGATTAGTTCTTGTCGCACTCGTCTTTTTTCGTCGAAAACATCTTTTCGCCTTAAGGTGCAGGCTTCCATTATCCGGCAAGCGGTGAAAAGGCAGATGCCAAACAAGGCGCGAACTCGACTGTTCTGTAGCCCTTCATTAAATAGCAACTGGATTTCAGCGGAGGTAAGTATTTTTGCTCTGCCGTGCCGATCGATTTTCATTCCAAGCGCTTTAGGTCGGTCTAAGTACAGGCTACACCTAGCTCGGACTATAGTACAGTCTAAGCTAGAAAAGTGCGAGCGCCGGATTAATCCGGCTAATTGGTCTGAAATCACTTGATTTGAGGGCTATAAGCATCGATTAAGAATCCCTATTTGTCAGACAATGCAATACAGTGTAATCTAGATGGCAAGTGTTAGGCAATGTAAGATATGGCGAAAACGAGCAACTCATCAAAGTCTGAATCGGTAACGCTCAGAATCCCCAATGAAATATTCAACTCAGTTCTGGATTACGCAAAATCAAACACTAAAGGCAACCGCTCCGAAGCGATCGTTGAACTCCTAGAGCTAGGGCTAACCGTCGCCCAGAGTCAGCAATCCACAAGGATTGAAGTAACAGTGCAAGACATTGTTAGGCAAAGAGAATTGAGTGAAACTGTCACGGCGCTAGCCGACGAGGTAGAACAGCTAACCCATCTTGTGCAAGGTACTGTATTGCAGCGGCTAACAGCAATGGAGACTGAACTGTTGGGGGAGTTCAACGCCTGAGAGTGGAAAACGAGACTCTCAGGCAACAGACCGGGCAGCTGCCAGATCTTGAGGCTATCCGCGATCGCATCCTTTCCAGGCTGAAGGTGGGGAAGCAGTCACCGGAGTACAAGCGTACAAAGGCAGCAATAGACCGCTTTATATCTGAAGTGCGCTCAAAGTGAAGAGCTGCACTACTAGGTCAATCTGACTCCAAAGACGCTCGCTAGAGTGTCAGAATCAATAGGATTTGTAACTTGCCTGCTGATTTAGAAGCAGTAGAGCAGTAAAATATCTAAGGTGTATAGTACACCTATACCACAAGAGAGAAAAACCTGAAAATTGCCTAAAGCACAGACATCTATGCAAAAATATTCCATCCTGGTAAGCATATCTACAGTGTAATTTTGTCTCTCTTGTAAGCAGTTTAATATTTATAGAGATTCTTCAATGTTGAGTTTAGCGTATTCTTCTTGACTTGCCCTGGGAGCGACTGATTAGAAAAGGGCAAATTCTAAGAGTTGAAAAAGAGGAGATCTTGGAACAATTCAAATTTATTACCAGAATTTTCGGAGGCTCTGCCTAAATTTCACTCAATCCAAGGGATTTTCATAACCTTAACGAGGTTTTGCAACACAACTACCCAAAGTTAATACCGTTAATTATGCCTCCTCGCATACCATCGCCAAGCTATATAAGCTGTCACGAGTACTGGTAAAATCCAGCCCACCCATATTATGGTATCGATAAACTGCTGGAATCTACCCGTCGTTAGTAAGTGAACCCAAAACTCCGTCGGGATGAGATGAAATATGATATCAAAGCCGCTAATACCGACAAAAACAAGAAGCAACAAAATAGAGCCGCACCATTTGGCTTCGTATTCAATGATTAACCGGATTCCGAGAATTGTCAGAACCAGACCTGTCATAAAATGAGAAACTCGGTACAGTTCGGTCTTATGAGCTGGAGATATTGCGATAAGTCCAAGTCCATCATATTTGTAGAGGAAGGACAGAAACAAAGCTATCCCGGCGAGCGTGAGGTGCAGGAGGTTAATGGGTTTCAATAGTTGGCGGAAAAATCCTTCCATCACATATTTCTTAATTAAGGTTGTATATGTCTATTAATATGCTATTGGGAAAGTTGGTCGATTGTTAGCTTGTCCATCGACCAACCAGTAATACGCAATGCACCTAACTTGAGAACGATTATCTAAGTGCGTTTACTTTTTAATTTCGATCTTGCCTTTTAGAGAGCCAGTAACCCGATACCCATTCGAGAGACTAACCGAAACTGTGAGTCCTTTACCCTGTGTGCTGTCAACGGTGGCAATAATTCGGAATGTACCAGATCTGCCGTCTTTGGTTTGATAAGTGCCATCCACAACAACTAAATCATCAAGCATCACCGCACGAGTGACTTGGCTGTTTTTAATCTCAAAACCACTGGCGCAATCTTTCAGGCTGAAACTACCTTCTATGGTAGATGCACTACTGCCCTTCTGTTTTGCCTTTGCTTCAAACTTCACATCTACCTGGCTTCCGTCAGACTTAGAGAGCGTGCCCTGACCTTTAACTTCTTGTCCAGGTGATAACGGTACTGCATTATCTAGGGCAAAGTTGAGCAGGGCTTCTGACGCATCAGCAAGAGCAGCGTCAAGCTCCGCATTCGTGAGGTCTGTCGGGAAAGAGCCTGCGATTTCGTTAAGATCCTGTACATAGGCAAGTTCGCGGATTTGCTCAATTGTGGCAGCATCAGCACCGAAGTTAGTTAGATTTTGAACAATGGAGGGTGGCAAGCCGTTGTAGAGGACGTTGATCTCAAAGTTGAGTGCATCATTAGGGGAAATGGTAATTGTTGGAAATCCCGCCGCAAGCAGCGCATTCTTCACATTAGCCCGTAATGCATTTTGAGCGTCTAGTAACTTGTTTAGCTCAAGAGCATACTTGCTTGCCGCAGCCATCTGCTTGTTCTCCCAAACAGTATTACCAGCCTCGGAAGCACCCTGCGCCCGATTAATAGAAGTGATTATGGCGTTGACTAGACCTATAGCCTGTGTCTGATTGGTTAGGAGAGCGTTAAAGCTATCTGCTTCGCCTTGTGTTATGCCTGGTTCAACGACTAAGGGGGTGAATGGAGGGGTGATAGGAACAGCGATCTGAGTGAAGTTGGGATCGACTGGATCTAGAGCCAATTCATTGAGCTTAGCGGAGAGAATCCAAGTGCCAACGCTTGTAGCCCCAAACCCAAAACTACATATTTTGGTGATACTCGGATCGGGGACCAAAAGACACGCGACCGCGATAGCTGAATACACCCCTGCTTGGGTGTTAAGCTTTGCAGATGCGTTGGCAAATTTATCCTTTTGCTCTTGAGTGAATCGCTTCTTTTGGTTGACATCAACAGTAACGGTAGCAGACTCATCTCCGTCATACCCGTCAATATTGACTAATAGCGACTCTCCATCTACGGTGGCAGGAAAGCTGAAAGCTCTGGGTTGTGCATATTTGCTGATGGTAGCACTAAAACCACTGCTAGAACTTTTGATGATTAGTGGTTCCCCTTCACCGTTTTCGTTAACATCATTTGTACGCAAGGTGGCTTCAATGTTAATCGTATCTCCTTTATGAACTGTCGGAAGGCTGATTGTACCTGAGTCGGTAATTGTTGTTGTAACAGGAACCGCCAATACCTGTTTAGAAGAAACTGCCACTATTACTGCGGCAGCTAGCATGGAAGGTAACCCAGGATGGAAGCGCTTGATATGACCTTGAGAGTGTTTGTAAAAAAGATGCTGTGCAATCATAATGTTTTTTCTAATTTCTACGACTGATTTCATAATTTGTACGAGTTATAGGAGTTGAGCCGAGATGCTTGTCACAAGATGCAATTAGGGCTGAAAAAGCTTGAGTTTCTAGAGGTAAGCATGGCTGATTCTCGCTTGAAGTCACCAATTTTCTTTTCCCAGACAGAACGAAGCTTTTCAGCCCTAATTCCCGTAAACACAGGGATCTTGACTCAACCCTTTGTTAGTTCCAAAAGTCTCTGGACTTACCATTCCTAACCCCTTATCTGTGATGAATTATTTAGTGTCAAACGTTTAAGTTCATGACACGAGGGCTGGCGAGGGCGGTGAGTTCATTAGAAGCCGCCGCCCTCGCCAGCGCGGTTGGCTGCCTAGGAGTTAGAGCGTCCCGCGCTTGGATGCCAATAAAACCCAGATACCTCGTGGCAATAGCGCTATTTTTACCAGCGACTCTCCACTCTTGTGGAATGTAGCTACTGATTTAGTTATAGAAACAATTTATGCTCACTACCTCAGAAATTTTGCCTAAGTTGTTATTTCAGTAGAAGTCAGGCAACTTTCGAGTCTGATTTTGAAAACTTGTTGAGATTTGCCACCTTATTGATGAATCCGCTGTAAAGTTGCAGCTAGTTTACGCTGATAATCCCTTACAGTACCTTGCCCCTAGTAGTACTTTTACTTAAGTAGTAGTTTATACTGCACTCGCGCTCTTAAACACTAGCTCTCAACCATTACTAGCTGCTAACAATCGGCTAATTTCTTGTGTTATCTTGCCGTACCAAATTTTTTCTCCATCCGCTGGAGCTTGGTATTTGCCCATCCTGTACGCTGCCAGATTTCTTCAAGATACGCCATAGTGTCAGCTGGGGTACGAGGGGGAATATTGCCGACCCAATCCCGGAAAGAATAAAAAATAAGACCAGGAAAGGGGTAGCAACAAGTATCGGAACAGAAAACTGGTTTAAGGCTGTAATGCAAAGAGATAAGTTGTTTCAGCCCTCGTCTTTAAGGGCTGAAAAGGTGACTGTTCAATAGAGCCGTTGGCTGATTTTCACCATATATATACATGGCGAAACTCTTTGGCGTGTGCAACAGAATCTCTTATTCCGGTTTATTGTTGGGTTGCTTGTCGCAGCCCTATACTCCAACTGATTAAAAATGAGCTAACACTTCCCTACTAAGTAGATGCAGGGGCGGGTCGCCGCGCCCTCTATTGCTGGGCTTGTTACCTCTGACTCTCATCAATAAGCTCTCGCCCCAGCAATAAAGGTGCTGGCGGCGACTCGCCCCACCCAACAGGCAACTCTCCGTCTGCACAAATCATAGGCTGAAACCCCGACCGCGTGAGTGCTGATGACGTTGCGCCTGGAGGAGTTGCTGATAAGTAGCTAAGTCCGTATGCCGTGCTTCAACAATCTTCTCTGACAGCGGTAGACCGCGCTGGTAATCAGCCGTGACTTCTCCAATTTGTTCCACATAGTCGGCAGGTTTACCCAGAGCGATCGCTGCCTTGTGCCACTGCTCTAGCAGTTTCAAGTTGTGTTGTCGTTCAAGCTGCTGCTGTTGCTGGCGCTCTTTGGCAATGCGCTGCTGCTCCTGCTGCTGGCGTTCTATCTCCAATGCAGCACGGTACTAGTCAAGATCAGGTCGCCAGGTTGCTTGATTATCACTAGCCTGGGATTGGCAATACTGGGAATAGCTGTGGGCATAAGAGCGATCGCGCTTAAGTAACTCCTGCACAGCGGGACTTTGTGCCAATACAAAGGTGATTTCGTTGGGGGTCTGCTGCTGTGACTGCATCAGAAACGCAATTCGCCCGTCAACGTCCTGTGGTGATTCAACTTGATATACCGCTCTAGCAAGGCTAGCTCACTGTTGATAGGCAGCAGAGGCTTGTTCAAGTTGCCTATTAGCGTTGTCGGCTCTTTTAGTGTCCAACTCAAATGGATGCTCTGGGATAGCTCGAATCAAGTCCTGCACAGCGGGAATTCCATATTGCGGCGACCAAACCGACTGAGGTTTCTGCTCTGGTTGGGGTTGCTCTGACACACTTTCCATCTGTGGTTGAGGAGATTGTAATTCCAGATTTGGGGTTACAGTTTCTCTTGCTGGTTGTAATTCCTGATGTTGTTGTCGTGCGCTTTGAACAATGTACGCTAGTTGCTGATTATCCCTGGCTGAGTCATAGCTCACTTTCAGGTACTTCTGCAATCCTGGGAAGCTGTATGCTTTACCCAAGGCATTACCAGCAACTTTCTCCCCGTCTGTCGTTTGGTATGTGATGCCTTTGGGTTTACCATTGCGGGTAAATCCTACTTCGGCTCGAACTTGACGTGATGCCAAGCGCTGAAAAAATTCCGGCATTGTCGGGCTGCCAATAGCTGCTATTTCTATTTCTTTCGTCAATTTTTGACGACCGGATATTTCTCGATTCTGTTCTAGTTCGCGCTCTTTATTCCTGATTTTCAGCCAACTTGGAGCAACTTGTTCTAAGCCATAAGTTTGCTCTAACTGACGAATAATTTCCTGACTGCGGTAACGCTCAAAGCTATCGACTACAATCTTACCACTGACCATATCTATCCGGTTAATAGCCATGTGCGCGTGTTCATGCTCAGTGTCTTTGTGACGGACAATTAGATATTGATTCTTGGTCAAGTCAAAGCCCATCTTCTCCATCCAGGTTTCACAGGCTTCTCTAAACTGTTCGTCACTTAAGGACTCACTAGGTAACAGGGATAGCGAGGCGTGTAACACAGGTTTTTTAATTCCTGGGTTCAAGTCACGAATTGCCATAAATTCAGCAGTCAATTCTCTACTGCCCTGACCATACATATTTGTTCCAAGGACAACTGCATCCTCTTTATCCAGGTACTCCACTAAATTTTTAAAGCTGCCACCTTTAGATATTTTACAGATCATCCTCGTTACTAATTCCAGCATTCAACAGGACAATCGCACGACCTAGCTCTTTTAATTCCAGTTCTAATTCTGATAGTTTATCAATACAGTGCTGTAAATATTCCAATGATATTCCCGAAAAGGTATGTTGAATTTTCGCAGTGTTCAAAGCCCTTGCTTGTTGATTGAGCAAGGAGCCTATCCGGTTTAACTGCACTAATGTTTCACGGTTAATAGCAGGAACATTTGCACGAGGAATGGTCAGGCGCTGCTTGAAGATAACAGAGCGCAGGTACTCACTCAACTTGATTCCGCCTCTTGCAGTATTGAGCAGATCTAACTCCTCATCACTCACAACAAAGCTGAGTTTGTTCTTGCGCTCTATTTTTCCAGGTAGCTCTAGTTGAGAGTTTTCAAATACTCCTTGCAATATCTCTGATAGAGGGGTGCGGTCATTCACAACATTTTCTTGGTTTGAGTGAGCAGCATATCCGGGGGACGGGGGTTCAGGGGAACTCCCCTGACAAGCTTGAACGGTCGCGCAGCGATGAGGAAAACAGCGCAGCGTTGTTTTCCGAAAGTTCACAGCTTACTCCCTGGGGTAAGTTATCTGTGAGGCAATACCAGAGTATATCATTGCCCAGGGACGTATTCACGGGGGATGTCACTTGCCATCACGGATTATCTGGCAGGACTTGGGCAATGTTATCAACTGTAATAATTCTTTAATAGCATACTGCTGTAATATTAGATCTATCTAATGTTGGGCGCAATACAATACTTTAGGCGCTGTCTTCCATGCCGACTGAATCTAAGTCTAAAAAATCTTCAAATCCTGTTAATGAAACCCAGCCCTCGGATGCTCAACCTAATCCAGATGGGTTTCTGGCAGAACTTAATGAATGGGGAACTAAGCCTAATCCCGCTTCTTTTGAGAAATTGTTAGAGACAAATCAAGAGAAGTTTGCTCGCGCTCTATCACAGGGATATAGCGCTGAAGACATTTGTAGGCTAGCAGCTTCTTATGGAATTCAGGTCAAAGCAAGTACGTTTCGTAAGTATTGGCAGAAAGTGAATGCCAAGCAATCTTCAGATGCACCGTCAGCCAAGTCTAAACAACCAGTACAAAAACAATCAGCCCTTCCAGATTCTACTGCCAGCACGAATGCTAACTCTGCTGTTAATTTCTAGTAGTGGGAGATATTAACCGTGAGTAATGCGATTAATTTGTGGTCTGGGGAGAAGGGGGGAACTGGTAAGTCGTGGCTTGCCAGGTTAGATTGTCAGCGTCATTTGGATCGGCAACAGGATTTTTTTCTGATTGACACTGACAAGAGTAATGCCACGACAAGCAATTATTACGGCAGCTATAAGTTTGACAAGCAGGCGTTTTTTAGTGAAGCAAAAGAAAGAGCAAGTACAGCAAATCCTATACTAGATGCAGCTTTACTCCGTCCTGTTGTAGCAAATTGCCGTGCAGGGACGAATGAAAGTTTACTCACCTGGCTGGTGACGAAGAAAGTGCCGCAAACTGCTACTCGCTTGGGCATTAAGATGCGTTATCTGTTTGTGAGCGACTTGGAGAACGATTCTCTTAACTTATTTGAGCCGACAGCCAAGGCAATCGGTCAATATATGCCGATTATCTTTGTGGCTAATATAGGGCGCAATACAACGGATCTGGAGTTTTTTGAATCTTCTGGTTTTCAAGCGTTGCTGTCACGTTTTGAAGTGCCAGTGATAAGTCTTGGATTGTTCGACTTGGAAATGAAGAAGGTAGTAGATGGGCGTAACCCAGAGCGAAAGCTCCTGACTTGGGGGGAGGCGCGGGATTATCCCGATTTTGGAATTTTGGGACAGCAGGAAATTCAAACTTATCTGGAAGATTTCTATGCCCAACTTGATAGAGCCGAACGACTCGCCGATAATGCGTTTTCTCAACGAGAGGCATCCAACTCTTCCAACGGAACTGAAACAGAAACTCTTCCAACTCCTACTAGAAAGCGGAATTCCACCAACGGATAAAATTTTCCCTTGGGTGGTGGAAACGGCTCTAAACCGAATAGAAATGGCTGAACTTCAGGCACAATTGCGGCAAACGGATCTGAACCTGGCATCACTACCCTCACAGCTGAAGGAAACTCTGAATCTGGTACTGAAGCCATACTTGTCAGAAGTAGGTCTTGTGAGGATTGCTTCAAACGAACTGACGAAGGAACTTCGGGCGGCGGCAATCATTGACGCTAGTATTGCTGAATCTGGCTGGCGGGGAATTGGGGCAGCTATAGCTGCTATTTTTAAGCATCAAAATCTTCGGATAGTGGTTGGGATACTCATGGCGATGAGTGGGGTGTTAGGGTTTGCGATTGCCTGGAATTATGGGGCGCAGAATCGACTGTTGGTAGAACGGAATCGACAGGTGATCCAAAAGTGCAACACTCAAAGCGCCTCTGACCCAGACAAGAATGGCTGGTACACCTGTCCGTTGTGGCAGTTACCCATGCCAGAGAAATAGTGAAAGAGGTGGCTTTAGGGGCGCGCTTGTCAGGGTTCGGGTCATGCCTGCAATGGCTTGCAATGCGAGGGTGGGAAATATTTCGGGCGCTCTCCTGTCCCTAACTGCCATTGGGTTATCTTAGCTAGGTATTTTTCTTCTGTCATCCTTTCTGCTTCCGCCTGCCGCTTTAATGCAGTTGGCGATATGTCCAGACGGCGCATGATTTCTGTTTTACTCAACCCCTCAGAGGCTTCTTTGACTGTGTAGGTGAATTGTCCGCTACTGATGGTGGTATTCTCTGCCAGATGTTCTTCTACACCTGTTGCTAGGCTTCTGGCTCCAGCGGCGATTAGGGCTTCTCTCACCAGCTGCATCTGCTCTTCTAGCGAGGCTAGCCTGGGTGGTAGGTTGGCGGATTCTAGAGCAGCTACTCTAGGGGCTAGATCGGTGTCTCCTAGGGGGCGACCGTCTTTTTTGAGGAAGTGTTCTACTATCAGGGATACGGCTTGAGAGACAGATCGCTGGTAGTTGTCATCCATCCATTCCTTGAGTTGGTCTAGTACTTCCTTGGGTAAATAGGTGGTAACTTGTACGCTCTTTTTATCGCTTGACTCCATACATTGCTCCTACTGCTATTCCATGTATAACCCATGTGGTCTAACTGTTAATTGCATCTTCTAAGCATGGTTATAACTGTTATCCCAGTCAGAAACAGTGTAGTATGGCTTTTAATCACATTGGTTTAGCATAGGTTTTACTAGCTATTCCAGTCATAATTCATGTGTTATCAATGTTATACACATTAAGTAAGCATAACTAAATACTGCTTTTCCAATTTATACTTATGTGTTTAAACATTGAAGTCATGTAAATCTACTGCTTTATTGACGCTCAGGCAAGTTGGTTTAAACTTGGTAGTCACTGGAGAGTGGTGTGACAGCAGAAAAGCTCTTACCTTGAGTGCCAACCACTACCCAATGGGTAGTAGTCACTGCTTTGAGAAAGGTTCGCTCCCTAGTAGGGAAGCAGCTTTTCACTTAGGATATGTTGTAGAAAGCTTTCACCCTCGTCTTACGCCTGATGACATCACACTCTGAGTGGTACTCACAACGATACGGCGACGCTTCTGGTTTTCAAAAGCGTGCAGAGGCGACAGCAGCTCATGCCGACAAGTACAAAGCTTTAAACGAGAAAAAACAGACACAAAGACAGCAGAACTTAGCCAAAGCTGAGCTGGTCTTCCTTGAAAATCAAGTCCCCTATCAGGTTGTAAGGTCTGGGGTATGGCTAGTCAATTACTTAGGAGAAGAGATTTACTTCTATCCGACGACAAACCGATGGCGGGTCAAAGGTAAGAAGACGACCTACTATAGCCGTGGAGCGCTCGACTTTCTTGGCAAGGTCTGGAAGTTTCAGAACCCAGAATTAATCCGTGAGGACTAGGTAGTGGCAACGCTTCTGGCAATTAAGTTGTCGGAGCGATTATGGGCTTTCTGACTGGATGAAAGCAATAACTATTTCTCCAATGTCTGGATTAGCTCTAGCCCAAGCTAGTACCTCATCCATCAGCATTGGTTCGCCCGACGACCAAAGATACCGCATTTTGGCAATGGTTTCCCGTTGCTCTCGCGTGGGGGGGCTGAATATTCTTCCCTCAATCTGGGACTGCACATCTACTGCTTTTTTGGCGATGCTAATTGCAGCAAGCCAAATTCGGGTATGGCGGCGAGTGACAAGAGGGTCGGCTGCTATTGGGATTTTTGGGGCAGTTGGAGCAACTGGGGGACTCTTACTCTTGTTGGACACAGGCACAGCTGGCGGCACATCTCCCCTGGAATATTGCCTTGAGGTAGATTGCCCAAGCAGTTGCTCTGATGCAATAATGTGGGTAGCATCCACGATGCTAGCATCGTCGATTGATAAGTCTGGTTTATGTAATTTTTCCGCCGCGCTGCCGGAAGTAGGGGATTTGTAATTCTTATCAGAGCTGCTATTCGATTCTGTTGGTAAAGAGTTTGAAGAATTTAAAGAATTTTTAGAGTTAGCTTCTGACTCAGGGGAATGGGGTTGGAGATCTTCTTTTGCCTGCGGCAAGCACAAGACCTTCATTATAGGGAAAGGTGTGTACAGATTGCTCTGTCCTTGACTGGGCGCGGGTTGTGGCGTTTCTGGTTCGAGCCAGGGATCGGGTATTTGGGCGAATTTTGGGCTAGTAAAATCGGCTGTAACTGGCTCACAGTGCGGTTGTACACACCTTTGTTCATCACTTGGGTAATTTCGGGGATGCCACAGGGCTAAGTACTCTGGCTTGTGTAGGGTTGTTTTGGATACACCTACATGGTATAGCTGTTTGGATGTGGCGATGATGGCTGTTGCTCGCAATGCTGGAGTTAGTGGTAATTCTCCTGCAAGCTCTAGGTGGGCGACGATATTACGGATTCTCTCCTGGGTATTAAGCTGCAATTCATTGTTGAGATTGGGGCGGGGAAAGTCTACTACGTTGTTGGCTGCGCCAAAGTGTGAGCGGTAGTTGCGCTTGCGATTGGGGATTGACGGATAGGGGGTGTAGAATCCCATGCAGCAATATGCCCATTCTCTTGCTCGCTGCTCTATATTGTGTTGGTGACGGCAAAATTCGTGGTAGCCTGGGGAGGAGGTAGCTGTTTCTACAATGTATTCCACTAGGGCTTCGTCTGCTAGCGCTTTGAAGACTATGCCGTAACAAGCGATGTCTTTGAGCAGTGAGTTTGTCTGTCCGTAGTCAGTCCAGCCTTCTGAAATTCTTTGTTTTAGGTCTATTCGCCAAAGTTCGGCTTTAATTGAGTTAGCTGGCTTGTAGAGTTTTTGCTGGCGAAGTGACGCGGCTTTGAGGGCAAGTTTTAGGGTTAAATAGTCTTGACCTGCTGCTGACCAATCGGCGGCATCTAAAAACGAATGTAGGTCGTTGGTATACGGTTCATCGCTGGAATCCAGCAGGAACGAACCTGCTTGCAAGGGTAGCCGCAGGGCGTTGTAGTTACTGGGTAGGGCTGTCCAAGCTTTGAGGTTGGGGAAGATTTCTAGCCAGCCCTGCTTAATTTCAAATCCGGCATCCGTAAGTGCGTCAAAGCAGGCGCAGGCTAGGGGGAAGGTAGGGAGTTCTTCTGAAAAGAAGTAGTAAACGTGAATTCCACCGCTATCGCTGGATATGATTGCTACGGGTTTGCACAGCCCGATTTCTTCTAGTGCGGCTAACACCGATTTATATGCTGTTGGGTTGAGTGCAGGATGGTAAGGGCTGTTAATATCCAGATCGATGGCGAAGTAACGGGTGTTTTTGCCGAATCGCAGTCCCAAGAATGTTTTGGGGTTTTGGTACTGCTGCCACAGGTTACGCGGTTGAAGTGGATAGCGGGTTTCTGTCTGCCAGTGCGGTTTTTCAAAGCGTATTGCTGGGGCGTAGATGAAGCCCCAAGGATGGTTGAAATACTGGCAGAATCTGACTCCTAGCGGGTCGGCGGGGGCGATTGGCTTCTCTGCGCCCTTTGGGGCAAATGATTTTTCTTTTGTAGTGGTAAGCATGACTCGTCTCCTTGGTGTGGAGAGTCGGAGACTTCACCTGCGTTCCTTATTTACTTTTCTCCCTACCGCCGAAAAAGCACCTTCCAAGGGATTGCACCAAGAGCGCATCTCACTTATATAGATCTCTGCGCTTCGCCAGCATTACCAAGTCTTCCCCAAATTGGCAACCAAAGCGGGAAAATAACTTGACTAATGTACGTAGGCGAAAACTTATTTCCATATAATGAATACAGTGGGAGTTAGGTTTTCTTAGGATCAAACCGACTCTTGCAGTGCGGGTTGGTTAAGTTTCTCAGGCTTAAACCGACTCAGTGGAACCCCTTGGTTCTATTTGTTGGCGGCGGGAGTCGGTAGTAGTTTCTCAGGCTGACAGCCGACTCTTGTGCCGTTACAGATTTAAGCGTTATTAATAATTGGACAGCGCCAGATTCCCTCGCCGGAGTTTGGCGCTCTCTATTTCATTCATTCGTTGCCTCCATATTTTTCAAGTAGTGCAAGTCCTCGTTTTAAGAAGCTGCAATAGATTCTAACGGCAATCGCCCTTAGCGAGGCTCCTCAAGTTTCTTTAACGCCTCATCCAAAATCCGATCTGCCAACTCTCCCATCGTTACCCCCATTTTGACGGCTTGAATTCTCAACCGTGTCCTAGTGGATTCCCGAACATCTACCTGTAGGACTACTATCTTCTCATTTTCTGTCATTGCTAGCATTGCCAACCTTCTAAGTCATTATTAAATATTGTGATGTTGACTTGGTATCATGCCTGCATTGTCAACAATACTAATCAGTATAGCATTATCGGATTAACGTCAGAAGCCAATGTTTCCCAACGTGGGAGAGCAGAGAAAGGGCTGCGAGGGATAAGGATAGCCTAAAAGGGTTGTATTGCAAAAACTTTATTAGTTTCAGAATTAGCTCTCCTCAAATTTCTGGCATTTCATTAAACAACTCGCGCAGCGATGCCGCTGACTGCCTTAGTCCTTGCCGAATAAGGGTGTCTAGGTATTCATCCCGCGTTCGTGGTGGATTTTTGAGCGTGCTTAGTTGCCTAGATGCGGCTTTCAAGACCTCTACCGCGTCAAGGTCAATCAGTTGCAGAATAAACTCATCAGGGTGAATTGCGTCGATGCCATACGGTGCAAGAGCCACCATCGGAAAATCCTTGAGGTTGAAGGTGACGATAAAACTAGCACCAGAACGAATTGCCGCAGCTAGAACGTGGAGATCGTCTGGATCTGGTAGTTCAAGACTTGGGATGAGTGATTCATAATCTGTGACTAGACAATCTCTGACATTGGCATTCATCAGATTTTTAGTTCGGGTGAGTTGCGCTAGCGTCAGGTCAGGACGGTTCAAAAGAACGTTTCTCATCCATTCGTCATGAATTTCATCCGTCCAACGAGCCTTAAACAGGTCGGTGAGCGCCAGCCACATCAAGAAATCCCGCAGCGGTGCTGGATATAAAACAGAGGCATCGTAGACAGCGGTGAAAAAAGCCACTTAGCTATTCGTAACCCATGTTTAGTTCTTGGGCTTGGGCTGCCAACTGGTCTAGGGTTTGCTCTCGTTGAGCGTCAATCCGGTGTTTGTATGTCATCAAATCTTGATAGAGAATCCGGCGACGGGTTCCAACTTTGCGGAAAGGAATTTTTCCCGACTCCAGTAACTCCACTAAGTAGGGACGGGAGACATTCAGAATGTCAGCTGCCTCCCCTGTGGTGAGTTCCTTTTTGATGGGAACGATGCTGACAGCATTGCCTTTAGCCATCTGGGTCAAAATGTCAACGAAAAGACGCAACGCAGATGTTGGGATAGTAACCGCTTCACCTTGTGTGCCATCTAGCATCACCCTAATTGTGCAATGAGATGCGTCCGAGTCCACAATTGATGCCAAAATTTGGCTGCTGGCTTGGGCTATTGCAGAATCTTCTGCTGTCGGTGCAATGGTGTCGAAGGAACGGGGAGCTGATAGTGTCATGTTTCCAAAGGTGTCGAAATAGTCATTTGCTGTATGGTGTCCGACCGATCGCTTTTGAGAGATCGGATTGTCAAAAGGGCGAGCTACCTATACTAACAATTATACGAAACGAGCAAAACATACGAAATGAACGCTCGCAGCACCCCGCACGCGCCGCTGACCTTGAATGATGAACAAAAAAATAAGGCAAGGTCCAAGCCCGAATGGCACTAAGAAAAGCCGAAACGCTTGTGGTTTAAGCAGTTTGCA
>CAXTYC010000061.1:0-15137 GCA_964248365.1 uncultured Chroococcidiopsis sp.
ACAGTGGCAGGTTGGGCAAGATGGCAGAGCTTCCGGCATGAGTCAACGCGCCAATGATAGTTCACTATTCTCATCTTATCCTTTCCTTTTGAGGACTACCTTCGCTGGTACTGTAAATCAAAAGTTTTCTCCCAGTCTGGTAGGTATTTAAATTCCTCTTCGGCTACTTTAATACCAATTAACATTTCTTTAACTAAACGAGTATATGATTGGTCTAACTGAACAGCTTGGTTTGAGCAATTTCTTATCTTTCTTAAAGCTGTTTCATACGTATGCAACCGTTCATTATATATATCAGAAGCCGCAACTAATTTAGCTAAATTACTTATTTTAATATATCGCTGGTCAAGCTCTTCAATTTCATCTAAAATTCGCAAGTGTTCTTGAATAATAGGAACTAGTTGTAGATCTGTGGTTAGCTTGTAATTATTTTTTACTCCCTGTATTATCACAGATTATACTAGATTTGATACATGAGCTATAGAGTAGTTTTGAGAAAAATAGTCTAGCTCAACAATATTAGTCTCTTTATAATATATAATAATTGGAATAGTAAATGTATATAGCCATGACTCCTTCTTCACAGATACACTAGAGTCATATTTTAGACTTTTCATACATCCTCTAAATGCTGCTGCGTAAATTGGGCGATCCTGATGATTCAGAGGATCATCGTGCTTAATTTTGAATTTCTCCAGTTAAGTTGACAATGCCTTAGCGCGCTTGTATACTTGCCCCATGATATAGGTGGCATGAATAGAGCGATCATCACCTAACACAATCGAGGTGAATAGTTGCTCTGCTAGTGCTTCAATTGAGGTTGGCGTTACGTCTTTATTGCGCAATGCCAACAGATCGGTTGAGTGCAGATCCAAAACAATAAAATCTGCTTCTTTCCCAGGCTCGAAGTTACCGATTTTATTATCCAAATTCAGCGCTCTAGCTCCTCCTAATGTTGCTAGAAAAAGAGCTTGAAAAGGGGATAGTTTTTGTCGTCGAAGTTGAGCAACTTTGTATGCTTCCAAAGCAGTTTGCAAGATAGAAAAGCTGGTTCCTGCTCCTACATCTGTTCCTAACCCCAATTTTACTGGATGTTCAACGGATTTCGCTTGTTCAATTTTAAATAATCCACTACCTAAAAATAAGTTGGAAGTTGGGCAAAAGGCGATTGCTGCTTTTACTTCTGACAAACGTTGGAACTCTTGATCGGTTAATTGTACGCCATGAGCAAATACAGAGCGATCGCGTACTAATCCCGCTTGCTCGTAAACATCTAAATAACCGCTACATTGGGGAAAAAGTTTTTTCACCCAAGCGACTTCTTCCTGATTTTCTGATAGGTGAGTGTGCAAATAAACATCAGGAAACTCATCTAACAATTTTCCGGCTAAGCGCAACTGCTCATCACTAGAGGTAATAGCAAATCTAGGCGTTACAGCATACAGTAAACGTCCCTTTTTATGCCATTTTTGAATCAGTTGTTTGCTTTGTTGATATGACGATTCTGGTGTATCTTGAAGCGAGTCTGGAGCGTTTCGATCCATCATCACCTTACCTGCAATCATCCGCAGATTGCGGATGTGTGCTGACTCAAAAAAAGCCTCGACCGATTCTGGATAAACAGCAGCAAATACTAGCGCGGTTGTAGTTCCGTTTCTGAGCAACTCATCTAGAAAAATAGATGCTATTTTCTGAGCGTAAGCTTTATCTTTAAATTTTTGCTCGGTGGGAAAGGTATATTTAGTTAGCCATTCTAGAAGTTGTTCCCCGTATGCAGCAATCATTTCAGTTTGGGGAAAATGAATATGTGTATCGATGAATCCAGGCATACACAACATTTTAGGATAAGCTGTGATTGGAATTCCTGAATATTTATCTTTCAAAAATTCATAGCTTCCCAGTTCTTTTACTTTGCCATTTTCTAAAATAAGTAATCCATCAAATATATAACGAACGCACTTTGTTTGAGACACATAAAATGGATCGTCAACAAAATCTATAAAAGAACTGCGAAATGCTCGAAGGGAATTATTTGAAGATTGAACATTTAACATTTGTACGGGTAGGTTCACCAATAATTTCAATTTACAACAAATAATTCAAATAAACTCGTACTTATTTTATTATTTGTGGAAACGTACTGCCATAAATATGAAACGAGCGATAAAAATTCCGGCAATGATCCAGGTTCCGCGTGGTACTTCGCTTGCTTTACCTTGAAAGGTTTTTATCAGTGGATAGGAAACAAAACCAAATGCTAACCCCTCAGCGATCGAGTAAGTTAACGGAATCATAAAAATTGTCAAAAACGCTGGTATCGCCTCTGCCATATCCTCCCAGCGAATTTCTCTCACCTCAGCTAACATCATAGCTCCCACAATTACCAAGGTAGGTGTGGTTGCAAAGGCTGGAATAGCTTGAATAATCGGAATAAAAAACAAGGCAACGACAAATAATATAGCGACAACTAAAGCTGTAAATCCGGTGCGTCCTCCTTCCGCCACACCCGCGACAGATTCAACGTATGTCGTAACACTGGAAGTGCCAAACAATGGACCCACAGTTGTAGCCACTGCATCTGCCATTAGTGCTTTATTAGCTCGTGGAAGTTGACCATCAGCACCAATGTAACCTGCTCGCATTCCCACGCCTGTAAGTGTGCCGATTGTGTCAAAAATATCCACAAACAGAAAGACAAACAAAACTGCTACCCAATTTACGAAGTTTTGGGCGTTGAGGTGAACTAGTCCGGCGATCGCTTGTCCAAATAGGTCTCTGGGAATTTCAGGTAGGGCAAATACTCCTTTGGGTGGAGGCGAAACTGAAGTTATCCATGCTAATAAAGCTGTTGCCAAAATTCCGAAAAGTAAAGCACCTTTAACACGGCGCACGACAAAAGCAGACGTAATCAATAGCCCAATCACTGCTATCATCGTATTCGGTTGAGCGAGGCTACCAAAGCCTGTTTTTGTTGCTTCGTTGGCGACAATCAAACCCGCTCCACCTGTAGCCACATTGCCCGATAAACCGATATAGGCAATAAACATCCCAATACCGCCTGCGGTTGCGTGTTTGAGCGATGCTGGAATTGCTTCGATTAGCAAACGCCGAATATCGGTGAATGTGAGGATAATAAATATAATGCCTTGGATAAACACACAAGACAAGGCTAGCCGCCAATCGATCTTGAGTCCCAATACCACAGAAAAGGCAAAAAAAGCGTTGGTTCCCATACCAGGAGCCAAACCGAAAGGATAGTTAGCAAATATTGCCATGCAGAACGTACCAACCGCCGCTGCAATTACAGTTGCAACTGCCAATTGGGAGAATAAATCTCCTGATTTTTCTAAAAAGATAGCATTTGAAAGAATAATCGGGTTCACGACGAGGATGTAACCCATTGTCATGAAAGTGGTTACACCCGCTAAAATCTCGGTTTTGAAATTGGTTTTGTAGAAATCAAACTGGAAAAAGTTGGCGAGTTTCGCCTGCCACCCAGTATAAGATGGGTTTGGTGGGCTTGGTCTGTGAAATTCTAATTCATTACTCATTTAAACTAAATTCCTCAAATTCTAATTACCCACTGGCTGGCAGTTTTTTAAGTATTTACTTATCTTGCATATTTTTTCGTTTTATGCTAAACAAATGTGAACGGCGATCGCTACGCCGTAAAAGATCGCCCCAGACCTAGTTTGGCTAATCCCTTACGATACGCGATCGAGCTTTTATCACCTGCGATGTGTACTTCATCTTGCAGAACCAGCGGCAGATCTTCGGGATACTGCTGTTCTACAATTGCTTTATCTTCGGCAAACACTTGATGATTGAAATCAAGCGTGTCTTGTAGCGGAGCGTCTTTGTCAAAATTCCGGCAAATTGGCACAAATAGGCGGGTTTTCCGAGCAGAAATCGGTGAAGCTGCGTTGAGAATGTGAAGTTGTCCGTTGGGAAAGAAAACAGTCAGCTTTGCTGTGAACGGAAGCCAAACTTCAAACAGCCTGCGCCATAAAAAACCAGGGGGATTTCCATGCTTGAGGCTGAGCGGGTAATTGCTAACTGTGCTAACATAATCGGCACGGAATCCATGTGGGGTAGGCTCAACTGAGTAATCTGGAACTTCTGGGTTATCAGGTTCACCAAACGAATCTGTGTGAATGAAAGCAAAATGACTGACATCAAGGAAACCTTCGACTTGACGACCAGCCGCCGCATCCAAATCAACCTTATCAGGTAGAACACGAATATATTCTGGATCGTCCCACTCATTAAATTCGGGTAACTCGGTTAAACCGTCTACCAGCCGCACCCAAACTAATCCATAACGTTCGATCACACTAAAAGTCGTCAGTTTTAGTCTGGATGGAATAGCTGCATCGGGTTGAGCGGGAATGCAGGTACATTGACCGTGCTTGTCATAGCGGACACCGTGATATCTACAGACAATTTCGTCATCCTCAACCCAACCAAGACTTAATGGCGCACCACGATGTAAACAGATATCCCGTGCAGCAAAAACCGAACCAGATTTAAGCCGGAAAAGCACAATCCGCTCATCTAGCAGCCGCGCCGCATAAGGCTTGTTTGTAATTTCGTGGGAAAAAGCAACCGGATACCAAAACGGTGCAAGTGCTTTCCAATCGTTTTCACTAAAGGTGCAATTGCGCGGCAAGGTTATAGTTGAATTACCTGGTAATTCTTCAGTTTTATACATCGCTTGTATTTTAAAATAATATACTAATCGATGTTAAAGATATGACGTTTATATAAGGCTTTCTGTGTAATCAAATACTTATTAATTTCCCAATATCTAAAATTCATCACAACTATAGCAATCTTAGATGATTGGTAAAAATCTCTCATTAACTTTTATCTTTGCTTTCCTGGGGTTTAAACCCCAGGCTATGCGCCTAATCTACGAGAAGGCTACGCCAATGCGGTTCGTTAAAAAAGCCTATTTCACACATCAAATAGGCTCGCTATATAAGATAGCAGCAAGAAATACAAATACAATTTAATAGACGTGTTGCATAAGTATAATTTTCAGGCGGCATATACTGCACTTCAAGCCGCTTAAGCACTTGCTAGACACGAAGAAGATCGCTAATTCAGTAAAAAAATGTATATGAATATACATAAGATCTATGTAAATTTTGCTAGTCTGACGCTGCATTAAAATATGCTGACTGGTGTGAGGATAAATGGGAAAATTGTTTTGGCAAGGATTGCTGATATATCTAAGTATATTGACATATAATTGCTGCACTGGTGCTGCGATCGCCACCGAAATTAATCACAACAAAGCAACTAACACCGATAAAATTCAAATTGATTCTATACTCTTAGCTCAGACAACGACATTAACACCATCCCCCGTCAAAGAATCAGAAGTAAATAATAGCTCAATGGCGCAAGTAACATCTGTGTCTCAATTATCAGATGTTCAACCCACAGATTGGGCATTTCTTGCACTACAGTCTTTAGTAGAACGATACGGTTGCATTGCTGGGTATCCTGATAGCACTTTTCGAGGAAACCGTGCTTTAACAAGGTATGAATTTGCTGCTGGATTAAATAGCTGTTTAGAGCGAGTAAATGAACTAATTGCAACAACCAACACAGTTAATAAACAAGATTTAATCATTATCCAACGGCTACAAAACGAATTCGCCGCCGAAATCACCACGTTGCGCGGTCGTGTAGATGCTTTAGAAGCGCAAACAGCCGAATTAGAAGCAAACCAATTTTCGACCACAACTAAATTAACTGGTCTAGTTTGGGGTAATATCACTGGAGCTTTTGCAGATGGAGATGTTCGATTAGAGTCAGCAGATTTATCACCGCCTACTCGCTTTGGTGGAGTTGTAGCCAGAAGAGGAGGACGAAATGCAGCGACTGGTAGACCTGTTATACAAACCAGAACAGATGATCCTAACATTACCTTTAGCGATCTTTTGTGGTTAAATTTTAATACCTCTTTTAGTGGTAAAGACAGCCTTGTAGTGCAGCTAGCAGCAGGTAACGGTGACTCTCCTGCTAATCAGTTTACATCAGCCGGTCTTTACAACACTTTTGGCGTACCTTTTTTTGACCAAACTGCTGGGATACAAGGACAGGGTAATAATGTGGTTATCCGCGAGTTATTTTACAGCTTTCCTGTTAGCAACACCTTTGAGGTAGTGGTAGGTCCTAGAATTAATTGGTATCGCTATTTTGATAATAACGCTTTTACATTTATTCTTACAGGGGCAAACAGTTTCAATTCTAATGGTAGTACGTTATTAAATGCAATTGATCGAGGTTCTGGAGCGGCGGTAATTTGGAAATTGAGTAAACAGTTGCGCTTTGCGGCTGCTTATTTAGGTGAAAATACAGAATTTTTATCCAGATCTATTGCACCTGGGTATAATACTGCTAGCGATCCAAATTTTGGGTTATTTGGTGGTACTTATACAGCAACAGCCGAGTTAACTTTTTCACCGAGCGATCGCTTTAACCTCAGACTAATATATAATCGTTCTCGGATTCAACAAATTAACGGTGTAATTGGCGGTGCAACAGGAGAACCAATTTATGGAGTTGCAGACGATGGTGTATCAGCTATTTTCGACCCTGCTACAGGTCAAGTAGCAAATGGTGGATTAGACAGTTCTACCGCTGATACTTATGGTGTTAATTTTGATTGGTTAATCGCTTCTGGCTTTGGGATTTTTGGGCGCTATACTTATGGTAGTACTCACCTCAAACCAATTGACGAAGATATTAATGCTCAAGCAGTTCAAGCGGGAATTGCCTTTCCTGATTTAGGTAAAAAAGGAGCATTGTTAACACTTTCTTATGTCATCCCCTTCTCAATTTTGGACGGTCGGAATTTCTTGGTGTCTGGTGGTGGTAATGGTGGTGTACAATATGAATTTGAAGCAAATTACTACTTTCCACTAACTGATAATATTGCCCTTGTTCCAGCGTTTTACCTAATTGCCAACCCGAATAACTTCAGCGACAACCCGAATATATATGTAGGAAATTTACGGGCGCAATTTAGTTTTTAAAGGGTCATTTATAACAGGCGCGCTATTAGCTATTAGCTATTATCCCTCTTCTGTCACTTTCCGAGTAGAATGAATAAAGGAAATAGAAGATGGGAGCATATCAGTTTTGCAAGCCGATTAAGCCATTGAGGTAGGCACAACGATGTGCCAGCACTTGTGGAACATTTTCGCTATTCCACTGTGCGCCGGAAATTTGAATCCGGCGGTCAATCTGTTTGATGGCAGACTCAACAGTACCGGAACCAATGGCGCAAAGCTGTTCAGCTTGAAAGTAGTCATAATTGACAATGGGATGTTGGTGTTTGCGTAAATATTGACAAAAATTTTGTGCCTGTTTTTTCTGGCAATTCTCAAACAAGACTTGGGTATCATCCACCCGACCTTTCCACAGCAAGGCTTCCGCCTGCTTGAGGCGCTTGATTGACCCGCCCACCTGGAGAGAGATTTTCTTTGAGATGATACCAATTGAGAATTTCCTGTCGTTGGTTGCCTAGTGCAAGTTGCTGCACTATGTTCCAAACGCCATCATGCCCATCTCCCAGACAAGTGATTGGATTACTCAGGGGTTGAGCATTCACCCATTCAATCAGTTGTGCATTATTTTGGAAGTTGGCGATGATGCCAGAGTCGGTGGCAATAGCTTTGTAGTCTCGCCATTGACAAGCAAGCTTGGGCGGGCGTGCGCCCAGCACCTTGCCGCCATCAACGCACAATTCCTCCAGGGGTTCATCGGCGTTAGGTAAGGGAAACGTCTGACGATGCACCAAACGCTGCTGGGTTTTGGCTGGAATGCGAATGCCTACCAGGTAAGCAATATCTTGTTCCGCTTGCGCGTAGGAGACATTCGCACTCAGGCGCTCTCCAGCAGTTTTCTAGATGCGGACTCAATTGGCGGTAAGATTGAACCGCTAGCTTCTGTGCTTGCCGAGTCGTGATTTCTATCTCCCCCAAGCTACTTTTCAGTCTTCGGCGCTTGCCTACTTGCGTTCCTGTGACAGTTTGGATAAAAAACGCCCTAATTCTGAACTCACATGCGTCTGGATTTGCTGCCGCACAGTCAATTCGATCCCTGAAGCGCGTTTTCATTGCTTCTCGATCGCTTTCGTCATATAAGATTTGAGCAATCGCTTTGAGGTGGGATTTGAGGGCTTGTTCTTGTTCGGGAGTCATAGGGGTGGCAGTTGCAACAATTGATTGTCTTGATCCTGAACGATTTTGGCTCACTGTGCAAAGGTGACATACTCCCATGTATATATTTTAGGTTGAGTGCTATTTTTTGTTAGAATGACATCAGGATTTAATAAATCATATTTATCATACTCTTGCTCAGATATTAGTAGGCAATTATCATAATCAGAAAACTTACCAGGAGGTAAGTTACATAAAACTACACCATTGTTTTGGATATTTTTTATTTGTCTTTTTCTGATTAGAGATTGATATAGCTTTTTCATAATAAAACCTCAAACTGTTACAGAGAAAGGATGGTTTTAATTTAATTTCATTCAATTCAAACTGTATTTGCAGCAGATGAAAAAATTTTCCACCTGGCTTGGTAGCAGCCAGGGCGGAAAAATTGTGAGATAGCTAGATTAAACCAATACTGGGGTTTTTTGTGGTTGCCTTTGTGTTACCATCATCCGCATATTTGCTGGCGGAGCGACAGTTACCCCGCGACGAGTGGGTTTGATTTGGCGATCGCCAACCAATTTCAGTTCATAGCGTGACAGAATGGTAAACAGCACTAATTTCATTTCCAACAGAGCAAAGGCTGCTCCAATACAACGACGATTGCTGCCACCGAAGGGATAATACTCGTAGGGAGAAAATTGTCGTTCTAAAAAGCGCAGGGGTTTAAACCGCTTAGGTTCTGGGTAGATGTCCTCTCGTTGGTGAGTTAAATAAGTAGAAGCGAGTAGGATCGTACCCTTGTCAAACTGATACCCCATGATCTCCATCGGTGCTGTTAAAATTCGTGGTAAGGGGTTTAAAGCAATTGGAAAGATTCGCAGCGTTTCATTACAAACTGCGCTTAGATAGGGTAGACGAGCAATCGCACTTGGATCTGCATCAGCATCAAGGGTATCAAGTTCCTTGTGCAGCTTTTCCCTAACTTCAGGTAGACGATCCACCCAGTAAAACGCCCACGCCAAGGCGGAAGCTGTAGTTTCATGTCCAGCAAACAGTAATGTGATTAATTCATCGCGCAATTCTTGATCGGTCATCGGCTGACCTGCCTCATCCCGCGCTTGTAGGAGTAAGCTGAGAATATCATCCCGCGCTGGAGACGCAAGATCTTGCATCTGTTGACGACGTGCTTGAATCTCAGCCATTAGCAGAGAGTCAATTTGCTGCTTCAACCGTAAGAAGCGTCCCCAAGGACTCCACGCGCCCCAATCTTTTTGTAGTGACCGAAAAAATAGTAAAGTAGAACTTACAGGAGAAGCAACCGAGTCTAACATTGACGTTAGCAGTTTTCTGAGTTGGTCATAACGCTCTCCTTCATACAGACCAAAAACAGTGCTGAGAATGACTCGCAGGGCGATTTCTTGTGTAGATGCACGGATAGTCACCGATTCACCTACTTTCCACCCACTAATGACGTGGTTGGTAATGTCACAAATTTGCTGTCCATAGGTGCGTAGGCGATCGCCATGAAACGGAGGCATTAGCAACTTACGCTGACGTTGATGCTTCATCCCGTCAAGTAAAAGCAATGAATTTACACCCACCAGTGGAATTAAAAGATCGTTTCCACTTCCGATCTCAAATAGTTCTGGATCAGCAGTCATAATCTGTTCAACTGCCTTTGGATGGCTAAAATACACCACTTGGGGCGATGTATTTTTTGAGACAACAAAAGGATCGCCATACTTCTTAGTACGCGCTTCTAAAACTTGCAAAGGGCGAAAAATCCACTGAATATAACTTAGCCTGCGAAGCAGATCTGAACGGCTAGGACCATCAGGTAGTTTAATTGATGCTTGTGTCATAAATTGTTGTTTTTAATATCTACTATCAAATTGCATTGTCTCCCCCTATTTCCCTATATTAATTGGCAGGTGGATTACCAACTCGCTGATTTAATTCTCTCAATTGCTGATTCAACTCCCGCTGCCGTTTGATTAGAGCTTCAAAATCTGCCCTCGTTGCCCTATTGGTGTTGACTGGGAGAAGCTGATTTACTTGCTCTAAGCAAGCATTCAAAAGGGCAGCAAATTCATAACGAGCTGAGGAGCGATCGCCTTTGTAAGTACCATCAGGATACCCAGAAAGACAACGACCTTGAGGCAGATTCTCCTTAAAGGGGCTTGTTACTTGTGCCAGTGTAATTGAGGAAGAAAAGATAGTAGCCGCCAAACCTAGCCCAACTGCAAAAACCGCCTTTGTTAATAACTTCATTTTCTTAGCGCCTTTACATCTATGCGCGAAACAAATCTAAAATTCTAAATTCAAATGTAAGTAGGTGGACATAATTAAATGTAAAATGCGCTCCTACTTAAAACATGGCAGTAAAAGTTTTTCCCCTTTTCCCTTGTCCCTTCTACTTATAACCTTTAAATTCTTCTTTCTTGAAGAAAAGCATTGAAAGTCTCTCTATCGGGAATTGAAGATTGCGCCCCCCTTTTCGTTGCAGCCAAAGCACCCGCCGCCGCACCCCACACAACCGCTTCTTGTAAAGAAAGCCCTTCTACCAAACCTACTGCTAAACCACCATTAAACGCATCCCCAGCCGCTACTGTGTCAACAGCTGTAACCGAAAACGCAGGTACAAAAAAAGTTTGTGCAATTGTTGCACAATAAGCACCTTTAGCCCCCAATTTGACGATCGCACTTCCTACACCTCGTTGCAATAAAACATCTGCTGCTTGGGCGGCTGTGGAGGCATCATTTACAGCAAAACCAACCATACGCCCCGCCTCAGTTTCATTTGGTGTAATTATGTCAACCAATGAATAAAGTTCATCCGGTATATCCATAACAGCTGGTGCTGGATCTAAAATTACTTTGACTCCAGCTTGTTTTGCTACCTTTGTCGCAGATAAAACAGCACACATAGGTATCTCAAATTGTAGAAGTAATGCCGCAGATCCTGCTAACAAATTCTTCAGGCGTTCTACATCTGTCTGGTCCACACGCCCATTTGCCCCAGGAATGATAATAATCTGATTCTCTCCGATATCATCAACGGCGATCGCCGCAACGCCAGAACTAGTATTAGTATCAACTAACACATTGTCTGTATTTACTCCAGCACTTTGCAGACTATCGAGTAGTTCTGTTCCAAAACTTTCACCACCCACACGCCCTACCATTTGGGTAGACACTCCCAAACGTGCGATCGCCACTGCTTGATTTGCTCCTTTTCCTCCTGGTGCAGTAAAAAAATGTCGCCCCTGCAATGTTTCACCAGGAACAGGCAATCTGGGCGTTTTGGCAACCAAGTCCATATTGATGCTGCCAAATACCACCAGGGTGGGTTTAATTCCTTTCGCCTCAAGCATTCGCCCTTATGTTTTCTCATCCGACTAGCTGCTACAAAAACTCTAACTTGAGCACTCTTTCAAAACAAGTAGGAGACACAATGCAAATTGTTTATTAAGAAATATTTCTGGAAAATTTTTGATTTTTTCCCTTACCTGTTCCTTTATCTAAGGAATCATGCTAATTTATTGGATAATGGACATATGTGCAAAATTATTTTTAAAGTCAAGATTTCCATTATAAAGTAAGCTTAGAGATAGACGTGAAAACCACTTTGATTAAGCTTGCCGCTTGGTTGCTGCTCACCACGGCTATCTCTTCCTGCACGATCCCAGTCGACCAACTGTCCAGTTCTCAAAAGCCTGGTATCGCTGAGGCGACCAGTGGAGGACTTGTTCCCAACTACCGCCCCCAACCCGAGGACGTGGTACAGGTGCAGCCCACGCTTCTCCCAGAGATCGGTGGGGATACATCGGTGGACAACTCTATGCACAACTCCCGGAAGGTCAAGACCATGCTTTCTCCAACGCTCCGTATATCCTCAACAATGATCATGGCAGAATCTTCGGTCCTTACCGTTACGAAAGGACGTATCTTTTCATCGGCGCATTCAGCCGTGAGAAAGTGACTCCGTTGTCAAAAATCAAGCACAAGTACGTCTCCTTCGATCAGGCGCGAGATGATTTTGCCAAGAACATGAGTAGAAAAACAGAGTACCAAAAAAATGGGTATGTGAACTTAGGCAATGTGATTGTGAATGACCCAAAGATCACGACCGGCGATCATGACGGAATGGCTGTCTCGCTGAGGGCAGGAAAGTAGTTCTTTGTGAAAGCAGTAGATTCAACTTGTCACGACAAATGCAACCTTAGAGCCTGTTTGTAAATGATTATGAAGTAATCGAAGAAGACTTTGTTAGTCGTTTCAACATTAAACGAATCATGACTGTATAAATCATAGATTCACTGATTTCTGGTAAAAGTTCATAATCCTTACTCAGGCGACGGTATTGATTCCACCATGCAAATGTACGTTCGACAATCCAACGAGGCAATACTTGAAATCCAGGTTGAGTACGACAAATCACATCAACTTTAGCACTACATAATTGCCTCTCACGCGCTCAAAGTTCTTACCGCTAAAGCCTTGCACAACCCAAATCACAACTAAATTTTCAGTGGCTTGTGCGGCTTCCATTACAACTGCTGCGCCGCCTAAACGTTCTGGAAAGTTGGCTTCTGTAACTATGGCAGCCAACACTAGTCCTAAAGTATCAACCAGAATAAAGCGTTTACGCCCCTTTACTTGTTTTCCACCGTCATAACCATATACCTCCCCTTTTTTTCTGCTGTCTTCACTGATTGGCTATCAATGATGGCGGCAGTTGGTTGTTCTTTTTTATTCATGGTTTCACGAACTTGGTATCGCAATTGTGTGTGAATTTCTTGCCATACTCCTAAACGTTGCCAATGACGAAAATAGTTATAAACGCTTTGCCAAGGTGGTAAGTCATGTGGCAATGCACGCCACGTACATCCCTCATGCAGAACGTAGAAAATTCCATTGAGAATTTCTCTTAAATCTACCGTTCGGACATCGGCGTGAGCAATCGGCGTGAGCTCGGTCGAACGCTCAGTTCACGGCGAAGCCTCACGGGGACGACCAATGGGTTGTGAAGCGGGAAGTAAAGACTCTATAATTCCGCACTGTGTATCACTTACATCACTCGCGTACGCTTTACGTGTCATTATCGAACCATTACTCTATCGCTTCATAATCAATTTTCATTTGTCGCGCTCGCCTTACTTTACTCTCTTTACATTTCTTTAGAGACAGCCTCTTACCAGAACTGCGGGGATGAGGCAAGCGATCGCCACAACAAAACCCAACTCAATTTTATTTAAGAGCTTATACCATTTTAGATTTAAAGATTATAAAACCCTTACTATACAATTGGTTTGCTGTAATTCAAATATTGCACCAATAAAACCAAACGGTATTACCCAGCTAATTGGTAATAGATAATATAGGAATCATACTTGATTTTTGAAAAAGACTACAAGATAATACCTCGAGTTACATCTGTCTAAGAGCGAACAATGATAAACCAGCATCTACAAACCGCGATTGCAGAACTACAAGAATTTATAGATGCTCGCCCAGATGCACGTGAGGTAAGGAAAGCGTTGGCAGTCAAACTGGTTTATCAAGGCTACAAGTATGAGGAAATTCAAACAATTTTAGATGTATCACTTGGTTCGATAATAGGCTGGAAGCAAACCTAGGAAGAATATGGAATTTCGGGACTACACCTGAACCATAAGGGAAGGAAAAGTTACTTAAGTGCAGGGCAACGAGAAGAAGTATTAGGTTGGTTACAAACAAAAGCAAGTTGGGAAAGCGAACTTGAATATAAATTGGCTTTTGAATATGACGTAACTTATGAGTCAAAACGCAGCTATTACAACTTGTTTGAAGCGGCAGGAATTAGTTGGAAAAAAACTACCTCTTTACATTTAGCGCCAAAAATAATTACCGGTCCGTCACAATAGATCTCCCGACTCAGACAGATAAACTTCAACACACGGACCGGTAATTATTTTCAAGCTTCCTTTTTGAATCCAAAAGCTGACGAGGACGCTGTTGCTGAAAAAAAAAGAGATTTCTTGACTGTTGGCAAGTCGCCGAGAAGAAATAGAAGCAGGGCTATTGAGAGTTTTGCTACTTGCTCCCAACTATCCTTCCCAAAACCCTATAGAAGATATCTGGTTGCAAGCCAAAACTTGGGTTCGACGTTTGTGTGCTTTAATTCCAACATTCGCTCATTTAAAGTGGATGTTTGAGTGGTTTATTAAAAACACTACCTTTGATTTTATGGCTCTTCAGATGTACGGAGCTTTTTCAAAAATCAAATATTAGTCCTATATGATGGAAATTACTTTAAATCTCCAACGACTGGAAAAGCTGTACTGAATTGGTCTAAATATAACGACGAGTATAGAGGAGAACTTTTTGAGTACAATGGTACAGATCCATTAGACCCTAGCGTAGATGTCTTTACGATGAGTGATGACAAACAATATGTATATAGCTATAAATATATTCGAGACAAAGATAATAAGATAGTAGGACGTGATTCCTAAAAAGATATGTACTCGCTCCTGACGGAAACGGTGAGGTTTACTATCAATACGGTCCTAAAAACAATGACAAGTATTACTATAGATCCAACTATTTTTCAAATGACGAACAAATAAAATCGGGAAAAATTTATCCAAAGAAAATATTGGAAACAGCTCGAGGACATTTATCACCTAATGCAGATAGAAGTAGAAATCAAAAAGATAAAACAGCTACTTTTTTAACAAGTAATCTACTTCCACAACAGTCTCAAAATAATCGTAATATTTGGCAAAAATTAGAGCTGAATGTTCAAGAGGTTTCGGATAAGTATCCAAATGTAGATACTTACGTCATTGCAGGTGGATATGATATCAATCAAGAGTATCCAGCAATATCATACAATCAGGATTTAGACCCCTCTGTAATAGCGGGACTTGAACTTTGTTCAAGCCCAAACAAGCCCCAAGTTGGCTAGATGCG
>CAXTYC010000062.1:0-6832 GCA_964248365.1 uncultured Chroococcidiopsis sp.
GTTGGAGAAATGCTTCATCTTTTCGGCGACCAAAAACATACGCCAGTTCCTGCCCAGTACTGCGATCAATCGCGTGCCACAGCCATCGTGGATTTGTCTTCTTCCCCACGTAGCTCCACATTTCATCCAGTTCAGATTCATTTACTCCAGGCACATCATCTGCCTCAGCCTGCTTAACTACTACCTCTACTTGGTCGAGTTGCAGTTGGCTCAACAACTTCTGATTGACGCTTTGCAGGGGAATTTTTTTTTAATTCTTGGATGACTGTAGCTGTGCTCACATGCAGTACACGGGCAATATCTCTCACTCCACTACCATTAAGGGTCATTTCCACGATTTGTTGCTTGATCTCTCGTCTGCGACCTGGGTAATCTATGCTTTGACTAAAGGTACAGTAAGGACAATCAGGATTGAGGCAACGATAACGTCGTTTGCCATTTGATGATGTCCCATGCTTTTTCACATCTGTACTTTGGCAGTGAGGGCAGTGGACAGCTAGCCAAACAGTCATACTTTCTCTTTAATCTGTTGATTAAATTTTAGCTTATCTGCCTCTTTCAAACCTTTGTTTAACAAATCTAAAACACTATCTAAATTTTTATTGCTTTGTGACATCTCATGACTCCTCTGGTGGAGCCAGGACAAGTAAAGTGCGCGATCGCACGAGCTAAATTATTGCTACGCCCAGCAGTGAATAAAGCTTTACTCCAAACAGCTTTACCTACTGACAGTCGTGCTTAATAGAGCGCTTGCCCCGGCAATAATTTTTTAACCGAATTAACGCAAGCAGCCAGCAGCTTCGGACTGTCCAGTACTAGAGTCCTTGAGGCTGCTGGCTGTGATTAGATAACTACTGATTTTCGGGCGCACAAAACATAAACCGCCCCAAACTTGTCGCGCTTTCTCACGCCTACCCGTTGTAGTGAGGCGACAGGCGATCGCGCACTTGACTATATTTCTAACACCAAAGCGGCAGCGCCATACAACAACTGGCATCGCTGCTCTACTTTCGGGGGTTATTGCCCTCCACTTTTCCGAATTTAGTCCCCATTTAACAACTAAATTCTTGACAACGGGCGCACGGAACTGCGACAATACAGTTAATCGCATTGCACTTCTGACCTCCTCGCTAAAGGTTTAGGGTCGGACTTGTTAGGTGGTGATAAATATCTGTCCCTACAACAGAGCGTCTCCACCGGGCAAGCTTCTATTCAGTTGGGAATATTATACTGGTAATCTGGTTATCAACACCAGCTCCTTTCATATTGTTTTGCACATTTGTTTGATTATCCCCTTCTTGAGAAGCTAGGTGAGTAGTAAAGCCTGGTCTGACACACGTTTCAATCGCTGCTAAAACATTTAAATCCGACTGCGAGAAATCCAATCTGCGCTGATAAAACGTTGCGAGTAGATGTTGCACAGACGCTGGTAGGTTTGGTACTTGCCATAAAGAAGTAATGCGATCACACACTTGGGACAAAAGCGGACTAGGATTTTCTATCTGGTTAATATCGGTAAAAAGATACTCCACCACCTCACCACCCACACCAATAAAGGCGCTTTGTTCGTATGATCGGTGAACAATTCCCCAGCAGCCGGAATATTGAGTTCGGGACTATGGGAAGGTTGAAAAATGGGTATGACATTATCTGGCCATTTAAGAACCAAGGATTTATGAAAACTGCCGTTATCCATTTGTATGAAATTTAGGCTATCAGGGTATGCGGTTGAGAACAGATTTAAGAAATCTTGAAAGCACACAGCATCAAGATCAGAGAACTCCCAGAAGAAACTATCTCCAGTTGCTGGTTCGACCAAACCATACAGATAAAAGTTTTGACGTTGCCAACGAACAATTCCTGAAGGCTTGACTCCTTTAAGTGTAATTGTGCGACCAGTCAAAGTTTTCAGCCCCAATCTAGTTTCGTCTTGACACCAGTAGCGTACTGGTTGCTCCCCCCCAAAGTGACGCCACAACACCTCTATTATTTCTGGGAGTTTTTTTTAAAAGCTTCTTGCACTTCTGGTTTGGCATTGGCACTGCGTGGACGAGGTACTTTCAATTTGGCGTTCAGCTTATAGCGGACAATTTTGTGTACAGTTTTGTAGCAGAGTGCAACTTGGCACTCTTGACTGAGCCATTGTTGGATTTGGCTGTAGCTGTTAAATCCTTCAGGTTGAGTCAACTTTTGATGTAGTTGGTTCATCACTGTAGGTGGAACTAAACTTTGTTTTCCAGCAGGCGTTTTCACTTCCAGCAATGCTTCGATTCCGTTTTTTTGATACATTTTTAGCCAACGATACACGGTTGATTCGTTTCTTCCTAATCTTTGTGACAGTTCAAGTCTTGTAGCGTAAGCTTTGGTTTTGAGCCAATAGAGCATCTGTACCCTTTCTTTGGTCGCGCCAGTAACTGCATGACGCAATCGGTGTTGTAATTCCTCACAACTCTCACGCACTTCCACTCGAAACTGGTTTCCCATACAGATGCACCTTGTTATACCTCTATTAATTTAGTGCATCTTCATGGAGAAATGGTATAAGTAATTTTATTTCCAAATTGTTGGCACACACTGACGCAAAACGCCTCCAGATTTATCAGACTTTGCTGAAAATTATTGTTCACAAGTCTGTGATTAAGCGTCCAGGGCGGGCTGAACCCAGAGTTAGAAAGCGTCGCCCTAAGTCTTATCCTCTAATGAAGCAACCCAGACATGAGTTACGCAGGCAATTGCAATCTGCTTGAATCATGAGCGTTTCAGCTTATCTTAGTGCCATTCGTGTATCCCCAGATCATGCAGAAGATTAAGTTTGAGCGCTCAACGAAACCCTCTAAACAAGAGAAAGCAGCCCAAGGTAAGTCTGGATTTGTGCCAGCTATTGCTCGGTGGGTGATTGAGCGTTCTAACGCTTGGATGGAGCATTGTAAGATTCTGGTGAAGAACTTCGAGCGAACCTTACCGAATGCAACCACCAAACTGAATCTTTGTTTCGTTAGGCTAATGATTAAGAGATTAGCAACTTCTTAAAGATGTCAAATGGGTTCTATATGTGAACATTGACTCTAACGAAATCAACTCAAAACGGATCTTGTTGCCTCTCTGAATGCTCCATTGAACCTTGTTGATCAATATTGATGATCACTTTTCAGAAAACCCGCAACTAGTTGTAAATGAAAGTCCATAGCTCTTATAGGAATGTTTAGTCACTTTACATACATTCTACCCCAACTTCCCTAGAGAGCCCTTCTCCATAGCAAATCTCAATCGCTTGAACTGCTTTGTATTACTGTCTGCAAGAAGAGTCTTTATAAAATATTGCATCTTCGCAGGTTTGTGGTTAATCAACTGATTAATTATCCATCCTGTTGGAGACAAAGAAGACCTTGACTCTCGCATCAACAATCCAGCCGTATTAATTAATAGATCTGGAATCCACCTGATTCCAGTCTGTAACTCTGCTTGATTTACTGGAATCTTCATTGTTTCCGAGAGAAGGATATATGCATCAATGTAACAATCATTCATCACTCGCCTATCAGAATTGACTATACTATTATCGAGACTTACTTTCTGTTCATTTAAGAGCTGGGTATACATACATGTTGTTAGCATGAACAGGTAGGGATAAACATATTCAAGATTAACGGGTTGCAATTCTACTTCTATGCTTGCAAAGAGTGTCTCAAAATTTTTGATTATTTCTGGCTTTTTATTCATACCCAGGGAGTCAATCAAAATATCTCTCGAAGATACTACTTTTAAGCAGCTTTTAGTCGATTCGCATAAAATTCTCGGAAACCCCCATAAAATCGGAATAGCATTGTCGCTAATTCCGTGATAAGTGTTCCAACAACTTGTCAACACGATTGTGGGTGGATCGCTCTGTTGAAGAGAATTACATATGTATTCTGCACGTTTAGACTCGCAGGCTACTATGATGTATTCATATTTCCAAGGTTGAAATGTCGGCACTAAGCTAGGTTTATAAATGCATTTGAAATCAGTCAACTCAATGCCTATTGAGACCATACTCCTAATGTCGTTCTTTCTACGTTCAGTTGTGATTGTGTGATCTACTAAATAGCTATATCTAGAGAATAGAAACCCATAGTAAAGTGAAACTGGACCTGAGCCTACGACCAGAAGTCTTGGCATATCTTTTTAGAACTTAACAACAACATCGTCTTTGTGGTCTATTGGGAAATACCTTGCTTCATGGCTTCTTACTATCCTTATGACTAGAGCGTCACGATGATGCAGCATCTTATTAGTTGAGAATGTTTGATGAAATGTAAGTCCATTAAAAACTATGGCATCTCCGGCATCAACTAAAGGTGTCTCAATTTCTACTTCTCCGAGTTCCTGCTCCAGTTCTACCTTGGCTTTCTCGCAGCCATCTCCAAGGTCAGGATGAAACCTATTTATAGGAGCTTTCATGATGCTTAGCCCTGGTCGGGATATACCAGATTCACTTTGCAAGGGAATCCAGATCGTCAGCATTGGTCTGTCCCCAAAGGCAGGATTGCTATCTTGGTGCCAGTTTTGGTTGTGAATATTCTTTAATGGGTCTTTGTATTTAATATAGACTGGATAGGTTCTTCTGAGGAATGTTCTTTTAGTAAGAATTGTAAGAGATTGTCCCAGACTTGGTTGTACTTCTCTCGCAAGATTTTTCAGCAGAGCCACGACCCCAAACTTTGCGAAGACCATAGCTGACTCCTGATCTTCAGCTATGGTCTGTAGTCGTCTTGGGGGTGTTCCTGGATTCTGGAAGCATTGATCGCAGAATACACTCAACTCTTTAACAATTATTGCTGCCAATACCTTTTTTATATGTATCCAACTCCCTGTAGCTGGATTAACAAAGGAATAGTCAGACTCATCTGATCGTTCCCCAGACTGAATACTAGTCAATGTTTCGAGTCCAACCTTCGGGCTTACTGCTCCAAAAAATGCTCTTGACTTCTCCGAACCAATGTCAAAAAAAAAGCCTTCAGCCTCTATGGCCTCAAAAATCTCTAAAGCATTGCGGTAAATTCCAGAATGAAAATGTTCCTGATATCGTACGAGAATGGGAGACTTGCTTCTCTTCATAACTGCCCTTTATTGATGTGTTGGCTATTGATGTGTTTGCTTTTAATAAATTATAATCTGTTGATGCACTTGCCTTTCCTACCAAGGAGCGTTGAATTCATTACTAAAACACCTTACAACAGTGAATGGCAAATGCTCCGAACTTAGTTTTACACTTACTAATTCATGAATTCCCCATTCTCTCAATCGTCTGATCAGGCTCTCAAGGTCAGTCTCTTCTGGATTTTTTTTCTTTAATTTCATAATCTCATTCCACTCAATATACTTTAAATCATTCTGATAGCTATGCACTTCTCGAAGGGAATTTCTTCGAATCATAGGGCGGAATTGATTCTTATTTCCTATTGACTTTTGTGTCTCTACTGAGACTACTGACCCACCATACATTTCAGTAGCAGGAGTTAACCCAGTACGTATTGCTCTGTGGGCTGAGATGATTTGAATTGCCTCTGCTACAGAGCGATTAACAGCGATTATTGGATCAGAATGTGCGCCCCACCCTGGGCTCGTTCCAAATTCATCCTCCTTGTCCATAGGAAAGGTGACTTCTGATTTGAATACGAAGATTCCTGCGCGTGATCCAAGAAAAAAGAATCTGCAAGTCATCTGCTCAGCTAGCATCCTATTGATAGCTACATTCAGCTGTTCGTTGATTCTGAAAAAACTTCCTCCTGGCTCAAGCTCCACTCCAAATGGCGATTGAACTATAAGATGTCTCTCTACTAACTCATGAATTGCGGAGATATTTGCTTCTTCAACTGTGTTTCCACTTGCTAGTCCGTTTGTGCTTGGTTGTTTTTTCAGACGATTGTTGACACAATCGAAAAAGAGATCTTCAGTTGGAACCGTAACGATAGCTCCACTTAACAGTTCCAAACCTTGGTTGAATCTTCCTGAAATGCTCCCTCGAAGCACTGGACTCTCAGATCTAGGGCTATTAATTGCTCTGCGTATGTTCTCCGAATCGACTTTCCCTTGCCAAGGATTTACTGAAATATCTGAGTCTGGGTACTCCATTACTGCCATCTCGACGGCTTCCATCAGGCCGGAGACCTTGGCGACAATATGGTCAAATCCTTTGCCATAGTTAAAGTATCCTGAGCGGTGATTCTTTCTAAACACCTGGTAAACGGGGAGAACCTTTAGCCCTGGAAGTGTTATGTCTAGAATTTCAATGACTTGAAGTTCTTCAAGGTAAAACTCAAGCTCTGTAAGTGTTTCGGCTGCTTTTTTGCTTCTGATTGATGTCGTCAAATTATACTTCAGACTGCTTGTATCATTGACTCTATTTTGGTCAGTAGTCATTAAACATCTCCAAAACAGGGCGTTGCTGATTTTGTAATAATCTAGCTATTTCAAAAGCAGATTTCTTCGTGGAAAAAGCATTACTCTTCAGCAACGTCCAAGATAGTAATAACCCAAGTTGCTAGTTATCTAAAACACCTTAAAAGTGGCTATAGATCGATTAAAAATCGCGTATCATGACACAAAAACACTGCTTTTGTATCCTTGAATCCAGTTGGGGCGAGTAACTAGCAACTTGCGTTAATATAAAAGTTTTTATTTACTTGATTAACTCGAAAATCCCTAAACCGATTTCCTCGGCTTCGGCGGCAACTCCGGCAACAGCTTCCCCTTCAGCAACTCCGGCAACAGCTTCCCCTTCAGCAACTACAGCGTCAGCTTCCCCTTCAGCAACTACAGCGTCAGCTTCCCCTTCAGCAACTACAGCGTC
>CAXTYC010000062.1:6932-13263 GCA_964248365.1 uncultured Chroococcidiopsis sp.
AGGTTGGACAGGTTCTGGTGGTATTGGTTCTGCCGGCCACTCTGCTTCTGGAAATGATTCAGCGTTGGCAGGTTCTATTGGTTGTCCTCCCTCGTCCACCCAACCATTGTTCTCAAAATTCGTGTACGTAGTTCTGCCAACTAACTCTGGGGTAACTCTCTGGGCTGCGAAATTTCGAGAAAGGGCAATCTCTTGTCCTCCCTCTGCTCCCGATCCCATATATCCGTACTCTCTGTTGCCGAGTCCCTCTATTAATCCTTCCTCATTGCCAATTTCTATCCCTTCGTTGGCGAGTAGTTGTCTTATTTCTTGTATGTTAATAGTCCCTTGAACTCTAACAAAGTTGGTTTGATTGTTTAAAGATACTCGCCATAAGCTGCCTGAACCTTGTCCGATTTGAGGACCGGTATACCCTGCTGCCTCTTCTGCCGTTTGTGCTACATAAACACCTTCCCAGCCCTCTGGCGCCATTGATTGCAATTCCCCATTGGTAACATTAACATCCTGATCTATCGGTGTCCAATTTCCTGCTGGAACACCTCTATATCCAAGGGTTCCTGCAGGCAACTCTACAATTTGAATATTCATTAAAAAATTTCTCGGTGATGTACTTTTATAGATTTAGAATGAACTAGGATCTACGTGATTCTTATGTATATTGAAGCAGAACTTCCCCAACAAAAAAGTAATTAATAACTGAAAAGTTAATTCAATAGGCTTTTCAGCTATTAACTCTTTGTTCGCTCATTGAACCACGTCGCAAATTCTAATCAAATGAAGCCCAGATTGAAATACTAAAATCCGTGCAGGGCGCAGAGAGAGCCCCTGTTTTTGTGGGGGTTCTGGGCTTAAACTTCTATAAGAACCCACCGCTGAAAGTCTCCTCCGTTTCGCGGAAGAACATAGCAATGGTCATTGTTGCCATCAAGTACATTACTACTTTGTTTTTGCTGAAGATAGTGACTTCCATCATCTGCCTTTTGAAGCTTCCATTTCTGAAAGTCTCCCCCGTTTCGCGGAAGAACATAGCAATGGTCTTTATTGCCATCAAGTACATTACCACTTTGTTTTTGCTGAAGAGTGTAATAGCCATTACCTGCGTCTTCAAACTTCCATTTCTGAAAGTCTCCTCCGTTTAAAGTAAGAACATAGCAATGGTCATTGTTGCCATCAAGTACATTACCACTTTGTTTTTGTTTTAAGTGATACCAGTGTCCAAGTTTTATGCTCATCTCAAATTATATCTCCCAGTTAGCCCATTTTAAATCGAATTACAAAAAAGCTGAACGATTTAATCAAGGTTTTATTCTCTACTAATAAAGATAACTGTTTTACAGACCAGAAAGTTGTTTTGTGGAAAATCTTTACAGTGATATATATACTACCCCTAATCCCAAATTTCTCACAAAATCAGCTTGAGAGGCCATAACTTCAGGGGGCGACAAGAGAGCTAAAAAGCTTGCTGAATAAGAATTAGAGCTTTTAACCCCCGTTGATAAAATGTGCGCTTATTGCGAACAGAAGTGACTAATTATGCTACCCAGTGCTGACACTTATGAAAGGCGACTATCCAATTATGACTATACAAACCTACCCAAAAATTACTATTTCTCCGTCTAGTTCGCCCACTTTCTTTTGGTCGATAAATATAAGGTGATTTGCCCAAACTACTAGTTTTTTCACCTTGTAACCAAGGGCTGGTCATTGCCAGGGCAATTAATAATCCCTCATTTGTCACTCTGAAGAGAGCAAAATCTAGAAGCTACTGTGGATAAGGATTTTAGTAAAATCGCTTTAAATGAAGCTAACTGTTAGGAAATCAAGCATGAAAGCCATACATCATAACCCTTTTCAAGGTTTAGTAAGTTTTTTCCTTACTCAGAGTGACAAATGAGGGATAAACCAACATTTAATTTGGTTAAGCCATGAGGTATGTTTGGGAATATAAACAAATCGGATTCGATGTGCGGGGTTTGATAAAAAAGCCGCGCGAGTAGACATGGATTGAAGGATACCTGATTATTCTTTGATACCCAAATCTATGTCGATGTGGCAGCGTTTTGTCACCAAACGAACCAAAGATTCAGATTTATGGATATTTAGTTGGTCAACAATAAAAATCCACCCGGCATCTGGATCGTTATCAACAGTTTGGGCGATATGTTTGACGAAATCTTCTTCAGTACGAGTTGCGCCGATGGAAGGACTCAGAACTTGACCCTTGGCAATATGCCAATTAGCAATTAGTGTTTGAGTTCCATGCCGGACGTATTCAAATTCTACCTTTTCCACCTGTTTTAGCTTCATCCGATGCGTGGGAAAAAGTCTTTCTAATGCTTGAATTCTGGTCATTTCATCTGTACTAATCAGATGAATTCCTTGACTAAATAATTCTAATGCCTGTTGATGCAGTTGACAAACTTTGGCTACTTGTTGCTTGAATTGTTCTGGGTGCTCTGGATTGGCATTTAACCAGTAACGATGACGATGAGGTTGTAACGTGGCCTCTTTTTAAAAAACGCCCCACACTCCGAGGTGAAATCTTTTCGACAATTGAACGTTTGATGGCTTCTTGTGCTAACTCCCTTGTTGTCCAATGACTGACTGGTCGTTCCGACTCCTTTACCTCTGAAATGTGCTTGCTTTAACCTCAATTACAGCCTATGTGTGAATGAGTAGTGCGATCAATCTCCCTCGAACCGATGCGATCGCTCTCTCCTACCCTTCCGTTCTACTGGTAATCGCCAAACTTTTTTTGTGGAAGTTTTAGGGCTACCCACAGCCAACTTGAACTGATGGGTTATTTCTGCCGCGCTGCACTAGCGGCTTAGAAAGGGTATCCGAACTTACGCCCTGAACTACTAGCTACCAGGCTTGGGATTTCCGATAACAAACAGACTACCTCCCTGTGATACAAAATTCTCAACAGCGTCAATCTCTTCTGGCTTGAAGGGATCTCGAGCATCTCCAACGATAAGAATGTCTCCTTTCTTCAGTTCTGAGTCATTAATGGGAGCTGTAATTTCCTTTAATGGTGGATATAATAAATTCGCTAGAACTTTTCTGAAGTCATATAGAGTGTGTTTTAAGTCTTTGTTCTTAAAGGTAAATTTTTCTTTATGCCCAGTTGAGACGATTATCCTATTCTTGTCATTTTCAAGTTTCAATATTTCATCGAATATAGCTCCTATAGATTGTGTCTTGAATTCTTTAGCTTTAGGATCTGGTTGATTTAACTGTGTTTTAGGATCTGGTTGATTTAACTGTGTTAAAATATCTATTAACTTAATTTGATCGTTAGTAAACACCATGCCGTAAGGTCTAACAAGAGCATTCATTGGATAATCCTTTGAATAATCCTTTGAATAATCATAAGATGGTGGTCCATCATCCCCCTTGTTCTTATTCAGTACACAATCGTTATTGTCCAGTATAAAATCGTTTCCAAATGCAAGGACGATACCATTACGTTTACCATAATGTCGATACATTGCAGCTATTTTACATTGTTTCGATTCCTGATCTATCATGCTCCAAAGTGTTCTCCAATCGCCTTCATTATCAATCAACGCACAAAGATTCTCCTCTGAACCAGGGTTTAAGTTATGCAAAAAATCGCTTAATGACTTGCTAATCGTTTTTATACTAATTGCTTTTGGCGAGGGATTGTCTGCTTCACCAAGCATATGTAGAAGCCTTAATCTTGCCCATATATAAACAGCAAAGAAACCACAGATTAAAAAATAGATAAGGATTGAAAGAGCGAAAATTTGGCTGTCAGCTCGTTCACCCAAGCCGCGTGAAGCAAATTTTGAATAGCTTTTGATATATGTTAGGATTCCCGGAACTTGAGTTAATAAAACGCCCACCAGTATTTTTGTAAGCCAATCTGATATTTGCTCCAGATTCGTGTTTGGCTTATAATCTTCTTTTGAAGAACCAGTCAGTGATTCTTGTTGGATTGACCTGGGAATTCCGAAAAGAAATCCCAATACTCCTCCCACTCCAAAAGAAGCAGCTGCTATCAGTATAGCAATGCCAAATACGCTCCACGGTTTAGGGGTGTTCCACCCACCAAAAGAAAAAAGAGAAAAACAAATTAGACCCGCCAAACCCAACCCTAAGCTAGCGCGTATAATATACACAAGGTAGGAGTATTCTTTCGGATCAGGCTCGTCTGACTGGAAATTACTCATATGTATATATTTTCGTGTACTACTTATTAGTTTAACAGATCGCTGTTAGAAATCATGTTTTAGCAAGCGCTTGAAAATGTCTCATTTGTATAGGTTCTACTAAATCATTGCAAGGTATAGGACCAGGGTAAGCGCAAGAAAAAGTGCAGCATTTTGTGCTATTGGGGCAGTGTAGATGCCAAGACCTGAAGCATATAATTGATATCCATTGCCGCTCGTTTCGCTTTTTGCCGCACACTACGTTTATACGGATTCGCGAGCTAACGCTCTTTCATCACTTTAAGCAGAAGAAAATAGGAACATATTATCTGATGTAGCCGTTGGAATTGCGCCAGGGAAGTAATTCATTAGAGCAATGAGTCGAGAAAACCCTAAAGATAAGTGAGGAATGGGAAACACTTTGAGCCATTGTTTTATTAAATTGAAAAAGATAAAAGGTTGGATAACTAAACGCAAATTGTTTAGGGTATTTTTCCAACCACTGCCTTGCTCCCACTGGGCATGGGAGTCAAATCTTTTTACTATTGGAGCTATCGAATCATCTAGCTTAGAAGTTGGATCTGGGTTGAGGGGATTGGTATGAAGGCTTACCATCAAATAGGTACTCATTACGACTTCCCACCACTTTTGAATTTGAGAGTAATCGGTCATCCGAAAATCTGCCCCGACGGTTAGCTTTAAAAATGAGGGCAGCCGTCAACATAGATCCGCTATGTAACTCACAGATAACCCAAAACACGGCTGCCCTCATTTTTTTGCGCCATTGTAACCCATCCCAATTCATTTTTACTTTGCTTTAATCCGTACTCAACCCAATTTCTTAACCCATATAAGTTTCCAACTTGTTTATATTTAACTCCAGGGATTTTGGTCATAATGTACCAAGTCGAATTTGGTGGCAGAGTAGTTGGTTCAGTTGTAATTGTCCAATACTGAATTGAACCACGCCGACCAAAGATTATTTCTTGAATCCAGCGGACTTCGGTTCTACCATCAGAAAAAACGCGGTCGAATTTTCGCCATTTATTCCACCTTGCCCTTTCCCTAGGCTGTAACCAAACTACATGATTACTCCGAATGGCAACAGCGAAACTAAGTTCAAGTTCTTCTAATATCTTAATAAAATTGCTCTCACTTTCTCCATAAAAACTATCTGCTAAAACTAGTTTAAAATTAATTCCGAATTCTTTTAACTGGCGAATTATTCCAGCAGCAATTTGAGGCTTACTACGGTAAGTGTCTCCTTCTTCCAATCGCTCTAATGGTTTGTATACTTCAGCAATTAATGGAAATGTTATTCCTTCAAACACTCCATAAGCAGTTACTGCTACTATGCCATTGTCCACTTTTCCTAGATTCCCAATGTACTGCCGTTTCACATATGCTGTCTTTTTTCCTTTTTTCCTGTCCCCTGTATCATCAATAATTAAGACAATTTCTCGCCCACCTAACATTTTTAGAATTATTCTGATTCTTTCTGTCATCAAGTCCGCTGCTAACCAAGGTGATTCTGTTAAAAAATGGTGCAGAGATTGTTCATTATTCAATCCAACCAATGAGCGCTATTGCAGGTAATGATTTGCGCTTGATTTCTAAAATCATCCCCAAATGAAGATGGTTAAAAGCTTCAAAACTTCTGACTTGTGGAAACAAAGTTTGATAGGCAGCACAGTATTCATCTACAAAATTCACTGTCGCTGACGGTAATTTAGGTTCTAACATGGACTGCATATAGCTTTTGGCTCTCAGTACTATTATCCTCTTATAGAAGTGATGAAAGAGCGTTAATCACTTGGGAGCGGTGGAAACTCGCATTATCGAGCACAATGACATCTCCTGCTTGCAATTGGGGTAAGAGACAATCCTAAGCACCACATCTCAAACAAGTCTCGGTTGCAAGAACCTACAAATGTTATCGGTGCAAATAAGGTTTCCTGCTTCAGAGCGGCCTAGCTCACTCGTTCAGTTCATTTGCCGGATTTGAGCGCATGGAAGCGTTGACCAATTTCACAGTACCCATAGGGATAGTCTTCTCGGTTATCGATGCCTGCTTCATCAACATAGACAATTTGGCTCTTGAGCGAATGGCACTAAGAAAAGCCGAAACGCTTGTGGTTTAAGCAGTTTGCAATTGC
>CAXTYC010000063.1:0-13230 GCA_964248365.1 uncultured Chroococcidiopsis sp.
GACGAAAGCTGCCGAATTAGGCTACTGTAAGGATACTATTTTTCGCCACCTTCAACGGTTATTAGAGTTGGGGGTAGTTGAGAGACAAAGAGCAAAGCGTTGGGCTACTGACAGGGCTTGGAAGTACCGCATTGTTTCCCAGAAGCTATCCCAGTATATTGAATTATGCGAAAATCAGACTGTTGAATGTGATAAATCAGAACATCGAGAGTCTGATACTGGTACATCAATAGTCCAAAATCAGGACAATAACATAGGTTCTAACTCAAATTCTTCTTATACTCAACCACAAGCAGAGCCAGCTGCTGTTGAGAAAAAAGTAAAAGTGGAAGAGCAAGACAAGCCGACAGATGAGGAGGTAAAAGACGTTTGCATACAACTACGCCGTTTGTCTCCTGCCATCAGCATTAATCCCCAGGTTAAGAGTGCTATCCGCTCGTGCTGGCATAATGTTCCGGCGGGGCTGGCTAGAGTTAAAAGCGCGATGGTCGCGTTGCGAACCGCCGCAGGCATCGCACAGGGTTGGTGCAAGCAACCGACTGGGTTATTTGTCCAAACACTCAAGAATGGTGTGTCAAAAGAGCAAGCTGAAGCATCAGTTGTGAGTAAAGAATATCCGCGCCCTACGCTTGAACAGTTGAATCAACTGGGAGAAATGGGTCAGTTGGTTTATACAAAGCTGAATGAGCTGGGGTATCCAGAAGTTGTGGCTGTCAACACTGGTTCCGGTGTGTTGCCTTGGTGGGTGGTGTTAGGGGTGGAGTTGCGTGAGGTATAGGTGGGGAGGTTATTGCTACCCTTAGTTGTATCGGGATGGAAGGCTACAGAAGTGCTTGTGGCAAGCTTGGCGCAGTCTGGAGGATTGCAAGGAGTTTGTTTGGAATGTAATTATCTTGGTATTATCCACCAGTGTCAATATCATACAAATGCCTAAAAGTGCGTACTTTCTGCTTCAAGCGATCGCGCATACTCTCAGGTGAGATAATTACACAATTTTCTTCAAATCGCAAAACTTCTCGAATTAGCCAAACGAATTAGCCAAAAACGATTTGCCACTCGTCGCACTACTTGACGCACGTCTCCAACGATTATGCTATCTATGTCATCGTTTTAAGGTTAACGTTTAAGAAGAAACTTTCAAACTGTAACGCTGGCACAAACTTTTAAATTTTTCGATCATGAGCAATCGCACATTTTCAGGCGCTACGATTACACAATCAGGTGCATATTGCATTACTTCCCTGATAAACCAAAATGTAATAGATACCCGCCTGACAACTCGCCGCACCCGCTGTGTATCTGGTAGCCATTCATTTAGCTTGTCTTCTGGTTTAGCTTGATAAGCAAAGGCTAAACCAGCAAACAGATGCATTTCTACATCTATCTCTGCCAAACTAGAACGCCACTGGCCAGCAACAGGTAAAATGGCAGCATCTTGTATCCTGTCTAAACGCAAACTCCAATTATGCCTTAATTGTTCGACATCCAAGTTGCCATCTGTCTCTTCACACCAGCAATCAAGATATTGACGGTTTTCGTGTGGTGTAACCTTGGCATGGCGAACAGTAAAATCCCATACTCGATGTGCTGCATCTTGATAGCTGAGTTGAAAGGGTTGCTGGCGTAAGATGTAACGGTCTATTTCCAAACGCCAGTGGCGGGATAAGTTTCCTAAGAAACTTTCGATTTCACCTCGCAGAGGTATTAGTAGTTCGCTACGTTCAAGTAGTAATCGTGCGATTGTTTGTGCCTGCTCGTTTTGCCCAATGTCGCTAAACAAATGCATTGCACGGTAAAGCGCACGGATACGCGATTCTGACCAGTCATGATTTTTCCCAATAATTAAATGATGCTGGGCGATTGCTTCTATGAGCTTGGAGATATTCGGGCGATCGCCCCACATCAGATTAAACTCCTGGGCTAGGTTTTCTAATTCAGCTTTGTCACGCTCGTGTAGAGACAAAGTTATCGATTGACCTTTTCGACTCATTTTGTACGGACACTTTATACAGTTATTTTATTGCTAATCTTTATTTTGCGTGCCAATATAGATTTTAACAAGATTTTACGGACAGTATTTAAGTATATGTCCAACAATTACACAATAACTCTCAAACCTGTCTATTCAGAAACAGTGCCAACACCAGAGGGCTTGAAAATGCCTAATGGGTGGTCATTGTCTTGGCATCAAGTTGAAACTTTAAAAGCGCTGCGAGATCCAAATATTGATGTAGTATTCAACGCTGGCATGACTGGCGATGGTAAAAGCTTGGCAGCTTATTTACAAGTGCTTCTAGGTGAATTATCCGCTATTGCGCTTTACCCGACAAACGAACTAGCCCGTGACCAAGAAATACAGATTAAAGGATATATTGAAGAATTCCAACCTAAAGAGAAACCTCGTGTAGCGCGACTTAGTGGCGCTGATTTAGAAATTTATGCAGAAAATGAAGGATTGAAAAAAGGTGCAGCGATCGCAACTCTCACTAACCAAAGAGAAGCATTGTTAACTAACCCTGATATTTTCCATTACTTACATTACGGTGCTTATATTATTCATGGTGATAGTCCAGATAAATTATGGGGAAGAATAGATAAAGACTTTAACTTATTTATTTTCGATGAATTTCATGTTTTTGCGGCTCCCCAAATTGCCAGCATTATTAATACAATGCTGTTAATACGCTGCACAAACCGTCATAAGAAGTTCTTATTTCTTTCAGCAACGCCAGATAAACATTTAATTAGCCGATTGCAAGAAGCTGGGTTTCGGTGTCAAGAAATCAATCCAATTGAGCAAAAAAAATATCAATTTCCTGAGACATTAGAAAAAGAACAGGAACTACAAGCGCAGAAATGGAGGCAAGTAGCGCGAGCAATTTCGCTGAATTTTATTCCTTTGTCACCTGATTTTAAAGCTTCTGAAACTTGGTTAAGAGAAAATAGTAATTTTATTTTGGCTCAGTTTAAGCAGTATCCAGGTAGTAAAGGTGCAATTATTCTTAACTCAATTGCAGCAGTCAAACGCCTGACTCCATTTTTTCAAGAAATTTTACAGCCATATGGCTTGACCGTAGGAGAAAATACAGGACTATCTGGAAAAGGTGAAAAAGAACGCAGTCTTGCTGCTGATTTAGTCCTTGGCACGAGTACCATTGATGTTGGAGTTGACTTTAAAATTAATTTTCTGATTTTTGAATCGTCAGATGCAGGGAATTTTATCCAAAGATTAGGACGTTTAGGAAGGCATGGTGGATATGAAAAGAATGGTCAAAAAATCAAGTTTGAGAACTTTACTGCTTTTGCACTGGTTCCTAACTTTTTAGTAGAGCGTTTATTTCAGCTAGAGCTTCCACCGTTAAAAGTTAATAGTATTTGCGATCGCCCCACTCTCCAACACATCATTAGAGAGCAATATCGCCAAATCAATGACTTTCATGGCTACTATCGCCGTTGGGGTGCTGTCCAATCATTTTGGCTGTATTACAAGTTAGGCGATCGCACAATTAAACAACAGTATGCCCAAAGCCGTGAGAAGTTTCAAGAAGCCTGTGAGCAAGTATTTGAAACAACTTTGAAGTCTGCGGCTGGACGTATTCAAGGATGGGCAAATGAGTGGAGACAGATATCTGGTAAAAAGGAGGGTAACCCAATTGCTGAGGATGCTGCTAGTTTTCGAGGCTTTAGCCCCTTGCAATGTGGTTTGTACGATTTAATGGCACAAAATGAGGCAGAGAGGTTTAAAACCTACGATCTACCAGGAATTTTAAGCAATTTAGAAATTGGAATGTGGACAGAAGCAGCGTTTATGCGAACTTTGAAAGAAACCGCCCAACGCACCGGACAACCAATTGCCAAAGGTAGATTTGCTCACTGTCTCGCATTTATGAAGTTGCGTTCCTACCGTGAGGAGCGGCTGAACTGGAAGTTTACCTACTCTAGCGACTTGCAGCCAATAGCTGATGCTTGGAAAGTTCAGGTTTTAACTGGTGTAGGAATTTGGCAACCAGACAATCAATGGATTGGTGCAATTAACAAAGAGTTGAAAAAGGAAGGTTTAGTTAGCTACCTGATACGCCGTCCAGTCGCAGAAGTGCGGATGCGGCTACGGCTACCGATGCACTTTCAGATTTACCCAATTAGCGATCGGTATAGCTTTCATGATGCTACTGCACCGTATGCGATCGCTTTCGGTCACTCTGCGCTGCTACTGGATACCCTTGCCTATACGTTCAAAAGCAAAGGAGATGAGATATGGGTTGCTTGAGGTTTCGATCCCTAATAGGGATTTTGGTTACTGATTTACAGTAAGAGGGCGTAAGCCTTCAAGTACAGCGAAGGAAATTTCAATCCCTGATAGGGGTTCAAGTCTGCCTGATGTTTTATTGCCCTCCACTCTCAATCATATAGGAGAAATTCACAAGATTTTTATGTAGTCTTTAATAACTGAATTTATTGTCATAAAAATTTCGTATGCTATTCTTTACTTGTTGGCATCAGCCTGCAAGGACAGAGAAGGAAATTCGTTGTACCGATGCTTGCATCCGTCCGACGCTACGCTTCTTACTGTAGTTGAACTGATACTCTCATCCGTCCAACGCAACGCTTCTTTATGAAGCAAACATAAGTTCAAAATTTACAAGGAGGTTCCAAGATAATAAAAGATCTTTTGATTCCAATTTCTTAAGACACGATTCCTAAAACTTAAGTGGAGGTTCTAACTGATGAACAATTATGTTCAGTTGGAACTCTTTGACCTGCGATCTTACACCTCAGAACAATCGTCTGTAACTGAGGAAGTAACTGAATTGGTCGAAGAGATTCAGCAATTAAGCAACTATAAGCAACTTGAACTTGATCTCTTTCGACAGCAGTTTTATAAAACTCCTTCCGAGTTATTTATATTAGCTGCATAACTTCAAAAGGGGGCTAAGAACTCATTAATTCAAAAGCCCCCCTCATCACAATTAAAAATATTGGGAGTAAATCATGGACGAACAAAAAATTTTGGAAAGAATCACTGTCAATCCTCAAATTTTTGGCGGTAAACCTATTATTCGAGGTCGTCGGCTAGCGGTTGAACATATTTTAGGGATGCTTGCAGCAGGAGATACTATCGAAACCTTGCTAGAAGCTTATCCCTGGTTAGAACGGGAAGATGTTGCAAGCCTGTTTAGTTTATGCGCGGAGGTTAGTTGGTCATGAGCGAATTGAACCATTATTGATAGAGTAAGCAATGTGAAAATACTGCTAGATACTTGTGTCTGGTTTGGAGTGCGTACCAATTTACTTGCTGCTGGCTATGACGTAGTTTGGAGTGGAGATTGGTCAGAAGATTCAGGCGATGAGGAGATTTTAGCAACTGCTTACCGTGAAGGTCGAATTTTAGTAACGCGAAGATATTGGCTTTGGAGAGTTAGCGATTGTACGGGGAAATCCTCATTGTGGTATTTTGCGGCTAGTTAATCTCAGTACTAAAGAGCAATCAATTGTTTGTGTGCGGGTGCTTCAGCTGTACGGTGATGAATTAGCGTCGGGTGCGATTGTAACTGCGGAATTAAGCAGAGTGAGAATTAGACCACCAGAGAATGATGGCTAGAACTCAACCAATAAAAAACTCATACCAATGGTGCGAGAAATTGACGGGCTTTAGTTTCTCTAGATTTTTCATTACTAACGCGCAAAACGGCAACCAATAGTTGCAGAAATTGACTGTAATCAATTATACAGGTTGAAAAACTGCCGCCATTGGTGGCAGAAATTGCTCAGACTTATAAGTTGGTCATTCTTTGGAGGTAAAAAATGGCTAATGGTGAAGATTGGTTATCAGGTGATTTTGGATTTGATGGTGATTCTTCACACCGCACTATTGAAACCAAAGGCGAATTATTAACACTCAAGCTATTACGTGAAGCTATTCAGGCTCAAAATCCAGATGACAAAGTAATGGCGGATTTTGCTGAGTATGTTTTACCAAATCTGTTGCAAATAGCTATTGGTGTCACTGCCAAAGGTGGTAAGTTTTTTGATGAAATCGATCAACAGCGAGAAGCCGAAGGTAAAACTAAAGTTAGGCGAGATAATGCTGCTGACCAATCACTGAATACTCACTTACTGAATGGCTTATTTCCAGCTAATTTAATTGAGAGACGTTTAGAAAAACTCGATACTACCGTGCGGCGAGTGGTGAAAGAACGAGAACGTCGATTAGTAATTGCTGGGTTTATTTTACATGATTTTGAAAAATTTCCTGATATACCAGAAAATTGCCGCAATTTATCGTTAGCAGAACATCGTCAAATTATTGATGAAAAAGTTCGCCAGTTAGGACTTGATAGCTTTATCAATCCAGATAATCCAGAGGCTTATCGAGAGTATTTAGATGATTTGTTGTGCATGGTTTATAATGCACAACGACGCTGGGATACTAACTGGAATTTTTCTGAGTTTGGCTTGAATCCTGTTCTCAAAGACCGCACTCTTCGTAGTCTGTCTGATTTAACCTGTTTAGCTGATTCTCTCGCTTCAATTGTTAAACATCCCCAAGATGCAGAACATCCCAGACTACAAGAAATTATTCATAATCTTAGTGATGGACAATTGAAATTTACCTATCACAGCATTGCTGAGAACCGAGGTGTTTTAACCAATGTTGTGAATAATGCTGTAATTCAAGCTTATACTAGCCTCAATACTGATGAGCATACATACTATGAACCTTTACTATATCTGCCAATAGGTGTAATTTACCTGGCTGCGCGTAATGCTCCTCCTATCTCATCAGAAGATTTACCAGACCTTGTAGTTAACAATATTAAATCACTTTGTGCTGACCAACTACGCCTAAGACAGACAGGATTTGGTCGAGATGGTAAAGGCATGAAATATGCCGAATATTACAACTTATTTTTTGACTCTTTAGGCTTAATGCAAGTGGCTTTAGATGCGACGTTACGCATTTTAAGTTCTAGTAAACCATCTGTTGCCAAAAGTCGCAGTGAAAATTTAGCCAAGTTCCAACAACAAGGAGTTTTACCTGCTGAATTTGATTTTAATTTTGCTGATGATATCCGCATTGACCAAATAGCAGAATTTGGTGATTTAGTAAGTCGCAAGATTTGGGATGAAACAGTTAATCGTATTGAAGCAGTTCGCAAAAAAGATAAAAAAATCCCAAAAATACCTGCTCTTGATTTAACTCATAAGGTAGTTGAATTCTGGAATTTAACAAAATATATCCCTCAAATTCACCACATTCAGCGCATTAATGAATGCTTGAAAGAAAACAAGTTAAAAGGCAATACTGGCGGAGTCCCTTACGAATGGTATTATCTGGCAGCTAAGTATCTTGAAGAACATCCAGGCATTGAAGATGTACGGGAAACTTGCTTGCAAGTTATTGACTACTTGACAAGATTAATTTCTCCAATACTTGCTCAATATAAATTACCTGATGGTTGGGACGATTTAAGGCAATGGGTATCACGAGTTTTCATGTTACCAACCGCAAATCAACAGCCATCACCTAAAACTCAAACTGAGAATTTTCTCAAGGAGTTAAATAATTACAATGCTGCTAAAAAAGCTGGACGGGGACGACAATTAATCTGTTCAATTTCTCATTCTGCTTACACAGTAACTGAGCAGATGGAATCAGCAGTTTTGTTTACACCGCAAGTTTATACCAACAAACAAATGCTGGGTGGTTCTAATGCCAAGCGCAATATTTCCAGTATTGCAAGTGTAGAAATGATGCTCAGACAAATTTTAATGAATCAAACTCAAGCAGTCGGTAAACGATTTGAAGATGGTAAATATCGTTATCTCTACTTTTATCCCACTTATTACTTTACTCCAGAAACTAACAAGTTTTTACAAAAAGCTTACAGTGGAATTGCTCAGACTCGGTTTGATACGAGTGTCCGCAATCATTTTATCACTAAGGATTTACAAGCTCATTTAGCAAAGAAAGACTATCAAAGCGTCGATAGTTTTTTGATTGATGAAAACTTAGAAAACGAGAAAGACCGTACATTTAAGCTTTCTTATCCTGAAGACCAACCTTTAACATTCTACTTCATGGCGCTACCACCAGGACGAGAAAGCACTGATACGGAATCTTGGGTAATGCCTAGTTGGCTGGCGTTTGCTTTTCCAATGATTTTAGATGTTAAAACTGTAGTTTCCGAGTCCCCAATTCCACCTTTTAATGATGGTGCTGAATTTGAAGAAAGCGTCTTTCTTGATAGTGCGCCTCATGCTTTCCGTGCTTTGGTAAGACGCGATCGCTTCCGGCTTGACTACATCCTTAAAGGTTGGAATGAAAACGGTACTCAATACCCAGCACCCTTAAATGTCTTAACTGCTGCTTATGCGATTCATTTAGATGTGAATGCGCGACAAGGTAAGTCTGGTTATGATGCCAACTGGGGAAGATTTACTGAACTGGCAAAAGATTTTGAAACTAGTCCGCTATACGTCTTTTCTTATCTCAATCGTTGGGTTCGTAACCAGGGAGTAGAAACGGCACGAATCGAGAAAATTCGGCTTTATACGTATCATTTTTATCCTTGTTTTGACCCTTATGTGAAATATGACACTGCTATGGAGCAATTAATTGTGGAAGAAAAATCAAGTCTAAATCACCCTAAGAAGTTAACAGATTTGTACCGAAAATTTTATAGAGCTAATAAGCGTTATAATCCCAAATCTAATGCTGTTTTGAAACCAATTGATATTGCGGCTGAAACTATACTCAAAGCTGACTTAAGTGTCTTTCATGGTGAAACATTAGTTGTGGTTGTTGCAGCAGAAGTTTTTAAGCTAATGGATCGCGTTCATTCTTCTACTGCTGAAGGACGCTGGGTAATAAGTAAAAGGGAGGAAGAACGCCTAGCTGTTCTAGATTTTGCACAGTATTTTGTAGTGGAGGTATTTGAGAAGTCTTTTGCAGGCGATCGCGCTCGTTTAGCAGGTCGTCAACTAAACTTAATTCGAGATACCTGCGAGTTTCTTTATCGTTTAGAAGACGACAAAGAAAACTCAGCTAGAAATGAACAATCTACCGAATCTACTGATGATGACAATCAGTAAGTCTCATCTTGCCTAAATAAGTAGTAAATAATTCTTTGGAGATTAATTATGGCAATTCTAAAAACTGTTGAAGCCAAGTTATTTCAATCTGAAATTCCCTACAAACCAATGGGTAAATATGCTCATCTATTGACTGTCCGTATTACCGAATCTTATCCTCTATTTCAGACAGACGGAGAACTGAATAAAGCGCGCGTAAGAGCCGGAGTTAAAGAAAAAACTACAATCAGTCGTTTGTCAATGTTCAAGCGCAAGCAGTCTACTCCAGAGCGGTTAGTCGGTCGGGAATTACTACGTAACTATGGCTTAATGACTGCTGAGGAATGCGAATATAACGTGAATTTTGCGATGGATAATCCTGATTGCATTATTTACGGCTTTGCTATAGGTGATTCTGGTTCTGAAAAGTCCAAGGTTGTAGTAGATACCGCATTTTCAATTACAGCTTTTGATGAATCACACGAAACCTTTACTCTCAATGCTCCTTATGAAAATGGCACAATGGCTTCTAAAGGAGAAAATGGTTCTAAGCCAGGTGAAGTTACCAGTCGAATTAACCAGCAAGACCATGTTAGACCGCAAGTTTTCTTTCCTAGTATTGTCACGCTTAAAGATCCCACTGAAGCTAGTTTTCTTTACGTTTTTAATAACATATTACGAACTCGTCACTATGGAGCGCAAACAACCCGTACAGGTCGGGTTAGGAATGATTTAATTGGTGTTGTATTTGCTGACGGAGAAATTACTAGTAATCTGCGTTGGACTCAAGCAATATATGACCAAATGAAGTCTAACAATACTTTAAATCTACCTGAACCTCTAGATGAAGATGATGTAATTACTGCTGCTAAAAGTGCAATTGAGGCGTTGATGGCTGATGAGTTTATCGTTCACACTGACTTCATTGGTGATGCTTTTGTACCCCTGCTAAATGAAGTTAAGACTCTCACAGCTAGCGAAGCAGGAATGAAGTCAATTTTGCAAAAGGCTGATGCCGAAGCTAAAGAATATGCTAAAAAACACATCAGCAAGAAGAAAACTGCTAAGGCAGGGTCATAGCTATGCCAAAAATTTACTGCTGTGAATTAGAACTCCATGACAGCTTGTATTACGCTACTCGTGAAATTGGACGGCTCTATGAGACAGAACCAGTAATTCACAATTACGCCCTCAGCTATGCACTGGGGCTTGTTGATAGTGAAGTTTACTCTACCACCGTTGCTGAAGAACATTCCTATCGTTACTTTTGCCCTGAGCAAGTTCCTAAATATGAGGAGCATTTGACACCCCTTAATCAACAAGGAATTTATGTCACTCCGGCTCGCGCAGTTAGTCATACTGCAATTCTCAATACATGGAAGTATGCGAATAACAACTACCATGTGGAGATGGAGAAAACGCAAAAAAATATTCCAAGTTTTGGTAGGGCAAAAGAGATTGCACCGGAAAGTCAATTTGAGTTTTATGTAATCTCTCAGAAACAACTGAAATTACCAAAATGGATTCGCTTAGGTAAATGGATGAGTAAAGCTGAACTCAAGATTCAAGAAGTTACCAAAGTTGAATTAAAAACAGGTGACTTCGCTTTGCCTTATCCACTTAACCCCTTAGATGTCATGTTTACCCATCACGTTGTTAGCTACGATGTAGTAAATATGCCGCCAGTGAGCCTGATTCAAAATGTCAGTATTCACCAAGGGCAGTATTACGAATTCTACAATCCTAACAAAACTGAAAAATTGCGCTTACCTGCAACAATGCAGTATCGATTTAAAGCTTAAATCTAAGCGGGTGGGCATTGCCCACCCTACATTCACTATTTTGAATTACTAATGCCTCACAGCCTTGTCCTTAACCTTGTTCCTCAGTCTCCCATCTATCCCGAATTTTTAACTGGTAGACACTATCACGCCTTCTTCCTCACTCTTATCAGTTGGGTCGATCAAACCTTGGGAAACTACTTGCACTCGCCTAACGCAGATAAAGCCTTCACACTCTCACCCTTGCAAATACAACGAGAACACAAACAACATCACTACACCTTGCAATTTTGTCATCAAAAACCCATCCCAGCAGGTACTCCATGCTGGTGGCGTATTTCCCTACTCGATGACACTTTATTTAGCAAATTAACCCCGCTGTGGCTAAATCTCAACCCTAATCACCCTTGGCATCTAGGTTCCGCAGACTTGCACATTACTAGCATTCTTGGCACTCCCCAATCAACGCAACCTTGGGCAAATGCTTGCACCTACGCACAACTGTACGAGCAAGCAAGCGATCGCAATCGCACTGTTAAATTCATCTTTGCTACGCCTATATCCTTTCGTCAAGGTAAATATGATACTATTCTTCCCGTCGAAGAATGCGTCTTCAGAAGCCTTTTAGGCCGTTGGAATAAATATAGTGGGGTTGAATTTACCAACTTGTCATTCGATTCAATTTATCCAAGTTTTGTCAAGATTCATACGGAAGCTATCAGCAACTATGACAGCAAATTTATTGGTAGCGTTGGTGAAATTAGCTATCGCATTCTTGGTGATGTTGAACCGATAGCAATTAAGCAAATTAATGCCTTAGCTGATTTTGCTTTATTTACAGGAGTAGGACGTAAAACAACGATGGGTATGGGGATGACGCGCCGCCTATCAAATGCTAATTCGCGTTTTTCAAATGCTCAAAGCCATGAATGATACTACTGATTACATACCTATTGCTGCATTAAACCAATATGCCTACTGTCCACACCGCTGCTGGCGAATGTTTTGTGCAGGAGAATTTATTGACAACCAATACACAATTGAAGGTACAAGCTTACACGATCGCGTTCATACAGTGGGAGAAGGACAGCGGGAAGAGATTTGGCAAATTCGGGCGATCTGGCTGAAATCAGAAAAATACCAACTTATCGGTAAAGCTGATTTAATTGAAGCAGAAAACGGTGAGTGGTATCCCGTTGAATACAAGCGAGGACGTAAAGGCGAATGGGATAACGATGAACTGCAAGTCTGCGCTCAAGCTTTGTGTTTAGAGGAAATGACTGGGCAGCATATCAGTAGTGGCTATATCTATTACGCACACTCCCACCAGCGCCTGTTAGTGGAAATTACGGGTGAACTGCGTCAAAGTGCGATCGCTACTATCAAAGCTGTTCAAACATTACTACTTACAGGAGTAATGCCAAAAGCTATCAAAACAAAACGGTGTGATGGATGCAGTTTGTTTTCACGATGTCTACCTGGTGCTGTGGATAAGGTTAAACGTTATCAAGAAGCAAAATGATTTTGGTTAAATTAATTTAATTGATAGGATTTAGATGGATTTATGGGTACAGTTTATATCACACAAACCGATGCTTTTATTGGTAAAACAGATGAACGTCTCCATGTTCGATTTGAAAAAAAGACAATTTTAGAAGTACCGCTGATTAAAGTAGACGGCATTGTGGTTTTAGGACGTGCTACTGTTTCACCTGCTACAATCTCTGAACTACTTGAACGGCATATTCCCCTTACTTTTCTTACAGAAACTGGTCGCTACTTAGGAAGGTTAGAACCAGAAGTTACCAAAAACATTTTTGTCCGTAAGGCACAATGGCTGGCAGCGGGCGAGTCAGCCAGGGCAATTCATGTAGTACAAGGGTTTGTGCGCGGTAAGCTGAAAAACTACCGAAACTTTCTTATCCGTCGTCAACGTGAATGCCCTGGTTTAGATTTATCCACAAATGTTACACGCTTAGAGCAAGCGATTGCACCTATTGATACAACTTACAGTATTAACTCATTGCGCGGTTTGGAAGGCGCTGGTAGTGCTGCTTATTTTGGCTGCTTCAATCAAGTGATTCGGGCGAAAGAATTTACTTTCACCAGTCGCATCCGCCGTCCACCAACTGACCCAGTTAATTCTTTACTCAGCTTTGGCTATTCGTTACTCCGCCATGACGTTCAAGGCGCAATCAACATTGCTGGGTTTGACCCGTATTTAGGGTACTTGCACTGCGAACGTTATGGTAGACCATCACTGGCGTTGGATTTAATGGAAGAGTTCCGCCCCTTGGTAGTGGATGCAGTAGTGTTATCTGCATTGAATAAGCGATTTTTAGCACCCACAGATTTTGTCACAGAACCATTAAGCGGT
>CAXTYC010000064.1:0-12354 GCA_964248365.1 uncultured Chroococcidiopsis sp.
CAATTGCAAACTGCTTAAACCACAAGCGTTTCGGCTTTTCTTAGTGCCATTCGTAATATGTCCAATGCATTCATTCCCACTGGGGCGATATAAAGGCAGGGCGACAATGGGTAGGAGGTACAGAGTATGGGCAAGTGCACTTGTGCATACCCTATTCCCTGTACCTTGCACCCATTGTTCTCACAACGTTCTTACAACTGATGACAGATTGCTTTTAGCACATCTCTACTTGTTAAAAGCTTCCTTGATGTTATCAACAGTGCGTTTAACAGCATTCGTTGACTTGTCTACTTGTTTTTCAGTCCGAGATGCATCTTCCTCGGCTCTTTGCTCAATTCGATCCCTATCTCTTTTGGCTTTGCCTTCAACAAAAGTACCCTCGTCGTCGGCTTGATCAACTTTTGAGGCATTTTTGTTTGCAGTTTTCTCAACTTTATCTTTTGTACCTTGGATAAGATCCTTGGAGCCTTTAGCAACGTCATCGGCTGCCCCTTTAACCGCATCGCCCACGTCTGCCGCTGCGATCAAGTTAGTAGCAGGATTAGCCATTGCTGCCGTGTTCGAGAAAAAAGCACCTTGCCAAACGAAGGCGATCGCACTAAGACAAAACAGCGTTGTAGCCAGAAAGCGTCCGAAAGTCGAAAGTCGCTTTGTCAAAGAAAAGAGTTTCATAGGATACAATCTCCTAGTATTCAGCATTTACATTAACTTCAACTGGCTCATCGCTAGATCACTCCGTAGACAGAGGTTCTTCCATCACCAAGAAAGTAGGGAGTAGATAGTTATTAATTATTCTTAAAATAGTAGGTAGATTTATCCCCATATAAGAAATAAGTTGATTTCGAGATTATGCCCTTGTCGAATACCCAGCAAAGCGATGCCGTCACTACACAATCCCCCTTGGCTTCAAAGTCTTGGCAAATCAAGCTGCTGTACGACGGTGAATGTCCGTTGTGTGTGCGAGAGGTTAACTTTTTGAAGAAACGGGATGCTGGTCGAGGACTCGTCGAGTTTGTGGACATTGCCGACGACAACTACAATCCCCAAGAACATGGTGGGATTGACTATGAAACAGCAATGGGGCGAATCCACGCCGTTCTGACTGACGGCACAATCGTCAAAAATGTGGAAGTTTTTCGTAGAGTTTACGAGATTCTGGGAATGGGGTGGATTTATGCAATCACCAAATTACCCATTATTGGTTTTATCGTTGATGCTTTGTATGGAATTTGGGCTGACTGGCGGCTTTTCCTCACCGGACGACCGGATCTAGCAACGATTGTTGCCACTCGCCAAAATCGAATTGAGTGCAAGACACAGGGACGCTGTCAAATCAAATGAATGAGTCTTTAGATGCTCAGCAGTACGCTCGGTTAGGAGGGTATAGCTGGGGTGTTGACCGCAAACAGACTCTTCTGGCTCTAGAGAAACAATATTCTGATTAACAATTATCAATTATCAATGACTAATGACCCTGGACAAATGACTCTTGATAGCTAATAGCTAATCGCTACCAACTTTCTTAGCAATAAATTGTGATATCTTCACCACATTCATCCGCCAAAAAACATAGACATTTGAAGCGAAGACTTACAATTTGCTCGTAGAAAGGATTTAATTTACAAAGAGGTGGAATATACAATACCTGGTGTCCTAATTTGATATTGCGCTCAAAAGGACAACGAGCAGGAATTAACTTGCAGAATAAATGCGCTAACTTGGGGTCATGCACTTCAATTGCCTCTAGCCAATTACAAACTTGATCTCGTAGACTGCTAAATGTGAACATAGCGATCGCTCCTTGTAATACATTTAAATAATGTCTGTTGCTACCTTTGTACCTTCATACTTATAGATAGGTCTGCTGCTGCCAAGTTATGCAATCAACGTGAGCTGTTAATTCATGCGTCCTCGTCAAGGCATTATTGAAGTCTTTTCGACTTTTCTGCAATTTGATGCTGATCGTTTCAGTGCTTGGGCAACTGAACCACGACTGCGGCGGAGTATGCAAGTAAATTTGACTCGAACGGGGATCGTAGAGTCTAGAGAAGAATTTTGGGTTCTCTATTGGTACAAGCTGTGGCAAACCCAGCCAAATAGTTTGGCACAATCCCATCTGTGCGCTTACTTGCAAGAAGTGTGCTACTGGGCGGCACACAAAACAAATGCTAGCTTTTCCTCTACCCAGTACACTTTATCTGACTGCTTCATGATGGCGATCGCACGGTTGGATAAAGTATTGAAAGGCTTTAATCCCCAGCTTGGCTACGGTTTCAAAAATTATGCAACCGTAATTTTCACCAGTGTCCTTAAAGATATCCTGCGCCAGCATCAGGAAGTTGATATTTGTACTAACTGGTCGTTATTACGCAAGATCAGCCAAAAACGCTTAGTCGAATCTTTGCAAAATGTTGGTTTGAATACCGAAGCAATTGCTTGTTACGTGCTTGCTTGGAATTGTTTCAAAACTGTTTATGTCCCAAATCATCCTACTGGTACTCGTCAACTCCCTAAACCTGATGCTGCTACTTGGGAAGCGATCGCCCAATTATACAACCAACAGCGGCTGGTTCAACTGCCATCTACCCAACAATGCAATGCTCAAACCCTAGAAAAATGGCTGGGCGCTTGTGCGAAAGCAGCGCGTTCTTATCTATATCCGACTTTTATATCGATCAATACTCCTAAACCAGGACAAGAATCAGGCGAATTTTTAGACGATGTAACCGAATTCACTCAAGAAACATTTCTTAATGAAATTATTGCCGCCGAAGAAGAGCAAAGCAAACATCTACAGCAAGATCAGCTTAAAGCCGAGCTAGCAGAGGCTTTGGCGGGGCTAGATCCCCAGGCACAGAAGATCGTGCAGCTTTACTACGGGCAAGGACTCACGCAACAGCAAATAGCCCAAAATCTCGATATCAAGCAGTATACCGTTTCTCGGCGGTTAACAAAATCTAGAGAAATTTTGCTGACTTCTCTTGCTCGTTGGAGTGGTGAGACACTGCATATTTCATTAACTTCAGAAGTACTTAGCTATATAAATACCGTTCTGGAGGAATGGTTAAAAGTCTACTATGACCATCCCTGCCCTCGCTTGGAGTCTTCCCCATGACTTTTGATCCTGCCTTGCTTCCCACCGCTGATTCGACTCACTTGTGCTTAGATTTGTCCGAAACAGATATAACCCAGGCTTGGCAGCGCAGCCAGTCTTTTTCTAGCAATAGTTGTTGCTGGAATGCTTATCTCAATTCTATTTGCCTCAATAGTGTTCTGGGCTGGCTACGAGAGGAGTGCGCACCCCAAGCTAATGTTTGGTTAAGTGCTACTTTGCCAAGCATTTGGGAGGTGGTTAATGGATCAGCTATTACCCTAGACAGAACCCGATTTGTTTTAGTTCCCACCGAGGCGATTGATTTAAGTGAGCTGCGAGTGCCGCAAGAATGGGTAGATATTCCAAGCTGGGCAGGAGATTATTATCTGGGAGTGCAAGTTAATCCAGATGAAGGGTTGGTAAGAATCTGGGGATACACAACGAATCAGCAGCTAAAACAAAAAGGTAGCTACGATCCGCAAGATCGTACATATAGCTTGGATGAAAATGATTTAATTCAAGATATCAGTGTTTTGTGGGTGGCACGTCAACTTGGTCTAGAAGAACGAACTAAAAGCCATATATCAGCCCTACTTAGTATACCATTAGCACAGGCACAAAACTTAATAGCCCGTTTGGGTAATCCAGATGTAATTAATCCTCGGCTAGCCCTCCCGTTCGAGTTGTGGGGAGCTATTCTAGAGCATGGCGGCTGGAGACAAAGGCTGTACCAGAGCCGTATGGGACATTCAGAGCAGTGGTCAATTTTACAATGGCTCCAAAGTGGAGTATCAGAAGCGGCAAAACAGATCGGTTGGGGACAAGCAGAATGGCAGCTAGCAGGAGGGAAAGGAACAACAATTCCATCAGTAGATTTTTTGTCTCGCTCTTTGGCGATCGCAGGTCAAAATTATGAGTTGCGGGTGATTCCCAAAGGTGATGCTAATGAGAGAATTTGGCGGTTTGAGCTTATAAATGCCAATAGGGGCGATCGCATTCCAGGCGGATTTAAACTGCGACTACTAACTGAGGATTTGCAAGCTTTTGAAGGCAACGAAGACGTAGCTATAAATGCCCAAGAGCATTTATTTGTTGACGTAGTTCTTGCACCTGGCGAAGGCTTGGTATGGGAAGTAGAACCGATGCCAGACAACTGCGATCGTGAGATCCTGCGATTTTAACTAAAGAATTCTCATTAAGACAGCAGTTCTTGAGCTTGATCGCTAAAATCGTCACACCAAAAAGCTACGACACCAACAAACTAAACACTTCTTTCCTTTTGTGTCTTTGCGACTTTGCGTGACAATAATCCAAAATCCACCCATCAAAATCAATGTCCTAACTTAATTTCCCCATCCTTGTCACCACTAGCAAGCGTTTTGCCATCAGGACTAATTGCCACAGCATAAACATCCGCATCATGACGAGATATAGTGTTTAGCAACTCTCCAGTTTGTGGATTCCAGAGTTTGATCAGGCGATCCTCTGCACCGCTAACAAGCATGCCATCTGCTCTAAAGGCTATAGAATTAACATGATTTGAATGCCCAGATAGAGTATGTAGTAGCGCCCCAGTTTGTATATTCCAAAGCTTGATCGTATTATCATTACCACCGCTAGCAACCATCTGACCATTTGGGCTAATCGCAACAGAAATAATTCTCGCTGTATGCCCCTTGAGAGTATGAAGCAACTGCCCAGTTTGTAAATTCCAAATTCTAACTGTGTTGTCTTTCCCGCCACTGGCAATAATTTGCCCATTTGGACTAATTGCCACAGAGCGAACTGTATCTGTATGCCCAACTATTGTACGCAGCAATTGTCCTGTTTTCAAATTCCAAATTTTAACTGTCTTATCTCCACTGCCACTAACAATAATTTGTCCATCTGGGCTAATTGCTACAGAGCGAACTGTATCTGTATGCCCAACTATTGTACGCAGCAATTCTCCTGTTTTTAAATTCCAAATTTTAATTGTTTTATCTCCGCTACCGCTGACAAGAGTCTGTCCATCTGGGCTAATTGCAATAGACCAAATTGTATCTAAATGCGCTGAGGGAAAGACGCGAAATAATTCACTATTTTTTAGCTGCCATAGCTTGATTGTTTTGTCTCCACTGCTACTAGCCAGGAGTTGACTATCAGGACTGAAGACAAGACACCAAACTGTGTTTCTATGCTCAAAGACGGTAGAAACCTGATTTTTATATTTTGTGTCTGCGGCAATAGATTCACCCATCGGCAGATGTTGTAAATCTTGAGTGTGAGTAAATGTGTATATTGTTCCGGCAAGTAATAATACAGTGACAAGACTAGCTCCAATCACTGACTGTGAGTTTCTCAAATTTGGCAGCGGAAAATTAACTCGGTGAATTGGAGTTGAATTTAGATGGTATGGTTTATCAGCAAGCAACTGTCGTAGGTCATATTCAGTCGTTACCGCTGACGGCTCATCACTTGCTCCACCAGAATCGCTCTCGGTTGAATCTTCATTCCACTTTTGTTTTAGGTTCCCAATTGGTGCTTTAGTCAGCCCAATATTATAGCTTTCTCCAACTGTATATATTGTTGGTTCCAATGTGACGGTAGACTCTTCTACTTTTCTGCTAATGTACTGATGTAGTTCATAAGCAGAAATAGATTTATCTTGATTTAAATCTGCTATTCCTGTTTCAATTCCTTCAACTAAATAACGGGTATAACTTGAAAGGTCAAAACCCTTGTGTGAGGGTAATTCTTGTGTTGAAGTGGCAGCTGTTAGGACTACTCGCCCTTCTCCCCCTAGCTGGTTTTTGATATCTACATAATTGGAATTTTGAGATAACCAAATATTAGCAAAAGCATTACTTAAACAACAGTCTAATATCACTACTTGTTGTCTAGAGAGGCTATCGTTCATGATGTCTTGCACAAAAGTAGCTGGTACTGCTGTTGATTTGACAAGTTCCCCTTGAGAATTTTTACAACTGAGGCGGGTTGTAAAATAAAGCTGGTTGTGATCGTCATTTACACAGTGACCAGAGAAAAATAGCAGTACCAAGTCATCATATTCGCGCACTTTCTCTGTAAACAAAAGCGCGATCGCCCTCTGCATTGTCAGTGGATCGGGGTTTTTTAGTGTTTGCACATAACTAAAATCGCCCAGAAGGGGGTTTTGTAATATACGTTGCATTGCCTCTAAATCTTTTACTACCCCAGGCATCCAGTTAAAGCCAGGTCCGTAGTCACTCACTCCAATCAGCAATGCTACTCTAGCCATTTATGACTTCCTCCGCTGATTTTATCAGTTGGTGCTTACCCATAGCTCTACGCAAGCAATAGGCTATTTTACTAGCAACGCCTAAAAGTATCATTTTGTCGTTCTAGTTTTAAAAAGTTTTTGACAAGGACTCTTATCTATCTTCTTTGCCCCTGGCTAGCTATGGGTAGTTGCTACAAACTTTTTAACTGTTACAGTCTAAAAGTTACTTATGAGATATTTACGGCTGGCGATCGCGTCTGCCTTCCTATAAAGATACTCAACCAGTGTAATATTTTTTACTTATACTTGGAAAAATTAGCGTTCGGGTAGCCGAGTAACTTTGTGGTGGGCGATTTCTGTCTAGTTAGTTACACCCGCAAGTTTATGAGCAATTGTGAGGGTGCGATGCCTGGCGAACAGGCTCCGCTTCGCGTCTACGCTTCCTTTAACTTTTTCAATTTTCTATTGTACTTAATATGCCTAACACTTGCAGATAGCTCTAATTGTTGTGTTGGCTTTAACACAATAATAAGTATTATTCTATAAATATTTATTTCACTTATGAAAAACGTGGGCAATGCCCACCTACATACTAGAAAAAGGTTAGCGATCGCCCGCTCATATCAAATATTTTTTCATCTGGACGCTGGGGATTTTGACACCAGAGCATAATGTATGAAATGAGGATTCAATGAATTTGTAACCACCAGCTTGCTCAAAGGGTTTAGCATTAGTTGAAGCCGAAAGCTGTAGCTTTTGATTTATTGATTGAGCGCTTCTCTTCATCAACTATTTAAATTTAAATCAGTAGCATTACCGAATCTACTAATCTGAATGCTCCACTCTCGTATATTTTTCGTTTGGCGTTGAGCAAGAGTAGGGTCAGCTATGTGCGCTTGCTTTAGCGCTTCTGAACGAAGTTTTCTGGTTTCTGCCGATTGAACGTAAATAGGATGAGCAATGCCATATTCTTTCATCCTTCTTACAAGGGTACTTCTAGAAATATCAAGAATGCCTGCTGTTTCTGTTATTGTTTTTGAGAAAAGCAGGCGTTCAATTTCTTGTTTAGTAATGTTGGTACAACGCTTCATATTCTAGGAAATTTTATTACTAATACTTGAAGCATCCTACCATTTTTCAACCTTTCACGCAAATAACTTGTTTCAAAGTAGCAACTACCTCTACAAGATCTGTTTGTTGACAAATAACTTCTTCTATCGGCTTATAAGCCCCAGGAATTTCATCCAAAACACCGCTATCTTTGCGACATTCTACCCCTTTTGTTTGCTCAATCAAATCATCGAGCGAGAAGTGATTTTTTGCCTTATTTCGAGACATCAAACGCCCCGCACCGTGAGAGCAAGAGCAGTAACTTTCAACATTACCTTTACCCTTAATAATGAAAGATTTTGCACCCATTGATCCAGGTATAATACCGTAATCTTCTGTACGCGCTCTTACTGCACCTTTACGAGTAACATACACATCCTCGCCGAAATGCACTTCTTTTTCGGCATAGTTATGATGGCAGTTTACCTCTAATAAAGGCTTAAATGGCTTACCACCAGCAAGATGCTTTTCCATTACCCGCTTAAAACGAGCCATCATTACATCTCGATTAAAACGCGCATAGTCTTGCGCCCATTGTAAATCGCGCCAGTAAGCAGCAAATTCAGGTGTTCCAGCTACGAAGTAGGCTAAGTCGGGATCGGGTAAACGATTTTCTACCAGCTTTGCCAATTCCCTAGCTGTACCAATATGGCACTGAGCTAGCATATTACCAATATGGCGGGAACCAGAGTGTAGCATTAACCAAACTTGGTTTTCGGTATCGATACAAACTTCTAGGAAATGATTTCCTCCACCTAGAGAACCCATTTGATTCATTGCTTTGCTTTCCAAGCGTTTTACCCCTGGATGCAAATCTTTGAAATCATACCAACGCTGCCAATTTGTTACAGATTTTTCAATGTTTTTGTTTTCACTGAATCCGACTGGAATAGTGGCTTCAATGTCAAGACGAATTTGCTTTAGTTTACCTTCAAGTTGATCGGCGACAAATGGCGTTTTAATCGCACCCATGCCGCAACCAATATCTACACCGATCGCAGCTGGGATAATAGCATCGCGGGTGGCAATTACCGATCCTACTAATGCTCCTTTGCCTAAATGGACATCTGGCATTAACGCTACGTGCTTGAAAACAAATGGCAGCGAAGCTACATTTTTTGCCATCTTGATTTCTTCAAAACCAAGGGCATGATTCGCCCAAGTAAGTACAGGCGAGCGCGTTGAAATTTCTAGTTTTTCGTATGGCATAACTTTATACTTTTGACATAACGCAAGCTTATACTTCCCCTGGAAAAAACGACTTAAAAATACAGCCAGCCCTCTTCACAAAAACTCTCCCACGCGCCCGATAAATCCTAATACAGGGAAAAAGGAGACTTTAAAAATAGTGCGGTCCGTCAAACCAGATACCCTAGAAGACCAACAGATAAGCCAATACACAAACCGCACTATTTTTATGCGTCAGGTGTAAGGCTGGCTGTATTTTTAGAGTTACATCGGATTCCCCAGGAGGATGCAAGCTTAACTTACACCAGTTCATTCCTTTATAATACTTTTATAATACATTATAATACAAAATGCAAGAGCAGTCTGAGCGGGTTTTACCAACAAAAATCAGTGCATGGTATGAGCAGGATTTGGGCGCAGTGTATTACAATTTGTTAAGAAGATAACTCTTCGGGCGATCGCTTGTAAAAAGCGATGCTCTCACTTGTTATGGATTATATAGGTTAAATTTATAGTTGCAATTGAATGGCTGAAATTGTTTACACAGCAAAATCTGACCAATCTTTAAATCTAAAATCTAAAATCTAAAATCTAAAATTGTTTTAAACTCCTATGGCACGTCAAGACACGATTTGGGAACAATTCTTATCCCCCATTGTTCGCTTCTTCATCAATGAAGAGGAGCTAAAGCGTTATGCTGACAGTATTGATTGGCAAAAAGAAGGCGATCGCTTTCGACGAGCAGATGTAACAATTCCCGCCTACTACAGTAGTCAAAACTTTCATGGCATTGAGAAGGGATATCTCAATCCTGGTGCAGCAGTTACCTACGATCCTATTACTGGGTATGTCCTGCCACCCAACGAAATGCAAGTTCGTCAAGGCTTGATTGATCGTATTCGAGTTAAGCCCCGCCGGATTTTAGACTTAGGCTGTGGTACAGGTTCCACCACATTGATGTTAAAGCAGGCTTTTCCTCAAGCCCAAGTGATTGGCTTAGATTTGTCGCCCTATATGTTAGTCAGGGCTGAAGACAAAGCTAAAACAGCCCAGTTAGACATCGAGTGGCGACATGGTAATGCTGAAAAAACTGGATTCCCAGCAGAAAGTTTTGACTTAATAACGATTTCCTTGTTATTTCACGAAACCCCACCAGCAGTTACCCAATCAATTTTAAATGAATGTTTCCGGCTGCTTAGAGTTGGCGGCGAAGTGTTAATTTTAGATGGCAACCAAAAAACACTGCGCCATCTAGATTGGCTGAATAATATTTTTGAGGAACCGTATATTCGGGACTTTGCAGCAGGGAGTTTAGATGCGTGGATGGGTAAAGCGGGGTTTGAAGCGGTGCAAACTGATGATTTATGGTTAATACATCAAGTGACGAGGGGTGTTAAACCCCTGAAAGAGGAATCAGTTGTTCCACGTCCCACGTCAGGTGAAAATGCTGTTCATTCTGACTGTTGGATTCTAGCTCCTGAATTCTAAGGTAACATATAGGCATGACTTTAAAAGCAGTTTTATTTGATTTCAACGGTGTTATTATTAATGATGAGCCGCTCCATGAGAAGTTAATTGAGCAAATATTAATTGAGGAAAACCTACGCCCAATAGCAGGAGAGTTTCGACAGGTTTGTCTGGGTAGAAGCGATCGCGTTTGTTTAACCGAGTTACTGGGGCGACGGGGTAGAGTTGTCAGCGAAAGTTATTTAACACACTTGATGAAACGTAAGGCATTGGCGTATCAGCAACAACTGGAAAAAATAGAGAAATTACCACTTTACCCTGGTTTGTCAGACTTGATATATCAGATGCGTAAGCGTAATCTAAAACTAGCCCTCGTCAGTGGGGCAATGCGAAGTGAGATAGAATCGGTCTTGAATCGGGCTTCTTTAGCACCAAACTTTCCTGTAATTGTTGCTGGAGATGACATAACTACCAGTAAACCCCTTCCTGATGGTTATCTCTTAGCAGTCCAACGCTTGAATCAGCAAGATCCCCATTTGCAACTGCAACCAGATGAGTGTTTAGCGATCGAAGATACTCCCGCTGGCATACAAGCGGCTAAACGAGCTGGAATATCAGTGGTTGGAGTGGCAAATACCTACCCTTTTCATATGATGCAACGACAAGCTAACTGGGCTGTAGATTATCTTTGCGATCTAGATTTGCAATGGGTACAACAGGTATTTTCCCAGGCAAACCCTCAGCCTGTTGTTACTGAGTGTTAAAATAACTAATAGCGATTTGATTGGTTGCAATTCATAGTTCACCCTTTATCCTTCATCCGTATTAAGGGGAATTAGCTCAGTTGGTAGAGCGCTGCGATCGCACCGCAGAGGTCAGGGATTCGAGTTCCCTATTCTCCATTTGTCATTAAATAATTATTGTCAGTTTTAAAGAATTCTTGTCCAATTTGAGCAGATTAAGGGACACAAGTGACGTATTTTCCTGACTTTCAGCAATTTTCTCGGTTTTAAAGAATTCTTGTCCAGAGTTGAAACTCTTTTTAAAGAATTCTTGTCCAAAACTACATAACAAAACTTAATTAGATTAGATATATGGAATCTAGAAGATTACAGCAAGCCCAAGGCTCTTTATTTATAAATTTATTAAGTAGTTTTACACTATAGCTGAATTTCTCTTGCTTTGCGGCTTTCACTGGGGCAAAAGCTCCACTACTTAAAAATAGCTGCTTCTTACGGTGCGATCGCAGCACTCCTTTCAAACCACCCTAAGTATTACAGTTGTAGATTGTTAAGAATAAGATGAGATCGCTTTTGATAGTGGTAGTACTGTGCCCATGCTTGATGTTCGCGTCGCCATCACGACTCTTGCAAAACTAGCTCAATTCTCCAAACTGCTGGAAACAGTAATTTGCACAACCACTGTCGCATTTCTGGCACGCAAAGCGCGGATAATAGACCTCGTGCCGCTTTGAATGATGCCATTGGACGAGGCGGTACTAGAGGATTGGTTGTTTGGTTTTTTTGGGTATTGATGATTGGCTCAACGTGATAGCAGGAACTCTTAAATAAATGTCAGACCAGAGAGGAAACTTTAAAAATGAAGGCAACCTTGTGTTGAGTTATCTGTGAGCGTCTAGGGCGATTTATATTGAAGGTTGCCTTCATGCGCGACGTTTGAGGGGGAAGCTTCCCCCTCAAAGCTCGCTTTTTTATGCGTCATTTGTTACCCGTCAACACCAGACAACCCATACTACACAACAGATCCAGGGTTTTCCGTCTTAAAAATAGAGCTTGGAATTGGCAACAAAAAAATAAATCCGGCTTCAAACAACACAAATAACTCATCCTACCAACAAACTACTCAAAAAAGCCTGATTTATTTTTTCTAGCTTTACCTCCCGTGCCGTCAAAATCGATCCCCTGTAATACTGACAGCTAACCCAATACACGGTATCCGATATATCCCCTAAAAATGAAGACAGCCTTCAAAAACGATTCCTCGTTACACCAACAGATCACCCTAATACAGAGACCGCTTCATTTTTAGAAGAAGAAACTGTGGCTGGCTCTATTTTTAGAGGTACATCGGATTCCCACCAATACACGGAAAACATTGGTTGGGTCGAAGGGGGCTATTATGCCCCGCAGCTCCCATGCGCGAATTGGACGTGCAAGTTTCCCCGCATCCATCTCCCGATGTTCTAATACCAAGTTGCGGTCTAAGAAGATATGCTTAGATGAGGAAAAAAAGT
>CAXTYC010000065.1:0-11248 GCA_964248365.1 uncultured Chroococcidiopsis sp.
ATCACACTTTTCAGCTTACTACTCCCCTCCTTTTCTTATCCCGAACTCACGTTAATTAGTGTTCCAAGTTGATTTGGAAATATTATCAATCAACTTTGTTTACCCTAGACAATTTTCCGTAACTGCCAATAATTTATCTGAAGAAACATTAGATATCATTCATGCGTCTTTCGAGGATAAAACCCAACAGGCGAAGTCTTGGGCAAGTTTCGCTAACGCCTGTGACATTTACCAGTTACCAGTTATCAGTTACCAGTTATCAGTGTAATATATATTCTTTATGTATATAAATATACAGTTAATTTTTGTAAAAGATGTATATTATAATGAGTCAAAAGATGCTTTATTGTTCAGCCTTTATAAAAGGAGAAGTAATTGAATAAGCAACAACGTTTAATCATTATCAGTCTGATAATTATGTTTTCAGTTATACCTTTTTATAAAGTAAAAAGCAGACTGGGAGTAGATATTCTACCAGGTCCTCATACACCTGATTTATTAGAGCATTTGACAGGAGGATTGTTTAAGGCGAGGTGGGTTGATCGTGACTATGTTCATCTTCCCCACTTTCATCTGAAAAGTTAATCGGATCGAAAGTGGGTAGGGGCGCTTTGTTTCAAATTATCTTTTTTTCCATAAATATATCTTTAAAATCCGCACAGCATACACATATATCTGCCTTAGTACTACAGTTGCGAGTAGAAATAATTGGGGGTTTGCGAATTCGTCTGCCAGGTCGTGCAATAATAATCGGTCTGTGATGCGATCGCACATCCAACAATGTTGCAACCACCCGATTCTCCTGCCTCACTTGTAGCAGCCCTTGAAGAACAAATCGATTTAAATTTCCAACTGCCCGATCCCGAAGATGAACAAATTCCAGAACATGAGTTTCAACAACAGTTAGATACTGCTTGGCAGGTATGCGATCGCTTCGACTTGCAAACCGAAATCTGGCGGGGCAGAATTTTACGGGCGGTGCGCGATCGGGAGAAACAACTTGGCGATGGGCGTGGTAGTGGCTTTGTCAATTGGCTAAAAGCACGGGAAATCACTAAAAGTCAAGCTTATTCCCTGATACAGCTTGCTAACAGTGCTGATACGCTGATGGAACAGGGACAACTAGATCCAAATACTGTTCGATGCTTTAGTAAAAGAGCTTTTCTGGAAACGGCTAAAGCAGAACCAGAAATTCAACAATTAGTTACGGATGCAGCCAAGAAAGGCGATCGCATCACTCGCAGAGAAGTACGTCAGCTAGCTGATGAATGGACGGCGATGTCATCCGAATTGCTACCAGAACCAGTCAAAACCAAAGCAGCTGACAATTCCCTTCCCAGCCGCTACCTTGCCCCACTGGTTAAGGAAATGGAAAAATTACCAGAATCGCACCAAAAACAGATACAGCGGGAAATTGCTGAAAACCCAAACGTAGATACAATCAAAGAGGTGACAACCGAAGCTAAATATCTAGCTAAATATCTCGATGCTGCCACCAGTGTCCAAGCTCTGAATGACGATTCTCTAGACTTGGAAAGAGCATTAGAAGAAGCTCTGAGGCTGGGATGTATAAACGTAGCAGCTGACTTAGTTAATCAAGCGTCCCTTTTAGAGCAAACCATAACTAAACTTTATACAACTTGGAAGCGAATTGGTAGTTTAGCAGATCGCTTGTATGTAGATACGGGGGCTAGCACACCGAATTTGCGATCGCTTCTGAGTTGTCTAGAACCCCTTGGCGGTGAAGTGATGGAAGTAAATATAGGTGGTAGTGACGAACACACTATTCGCTTGCAAATAAGTGAGGAGTGAGCAATAGGGGCTTTTGCATCTTACCTCGTTGCGAAGTAGCGACGGGTTTATCTTTAGGATGGGTTTTCAAGTAGTATGCCGATTGAAGATCGCCCCTACTTCTCCAACAAAAATTTTTTAGATAATAATTTTACCTATTTGTTAATTTGCGCCAGAATCTTTTTAGCTGCTGCCATAAATAACCAAAATTCAAATAGCGCCGATACCGTTGCGCTACTTCTTTACCCAATAGCAGTACACCAAGCCACCACAAAATTTCAGCGACAACCAGAAGCACTGGAACCAGTATTGCTTTTTGTGCTACTGAAAGCCAGAGCAATGGCACAATCAAGGGAATTGCTGCCCAAGGTAAAAAAGATACAACAACTAAAACTAGACCCCAATATCGCTTTGTAATCAATTCTTAATCCCAGTGCTAGCAATGCCTTGGATAAACTGGCGCTGTCCGATGAGAAATAGAAGTATAACAGGGATGGTGGCGATCGCAACTGCTGCCATTAGCAAAGACCAATTATTTGTATATTGTTCCTGAAACTCTGCTAATGCTAGCTGCACTGTTCTTAACTGGGGTCGAGTGGTAAAGACAAGCGGCTTAAATAAATCGTTCCACTCGCCAATAAAAGTGAACAAAAACAACGTTACCAAAGCCGGACGAGATAGAGGTAGCATCACCCTAAGCAAAATTTGTAGTCGGTTTGCTCCATCTATTGCGGCTGCTTCTTCCAATTCGACTGGTATGGTTTGAAAGTACTGGCGTAAGAGAAAAATCCCAAAGCCGTTAACAGCTGTGGGCAAAATCAACGCTAGATAGGTATTAATTAAATGTCCCCAACGAAGCACCAAAAAAATTGGAATTACCAACAGCTGAAATGGAATGACCAATGTTGCTAAGACAATTAGTAGCAGTGCTTGTCGTCCTCGGAATTTTAATCTAGCCAAAGCGTAACCGGACATTGCGGAGGTGACAATCTGAAAACCAGTCACGGCTAAGGCTACCAAGGTGGAATTAGCAAAAGCTAGCAGAAAATTACCTCGTTGCCAAGCATCGCGGTAGTTTACCCACGACCAACCATTACCAGGTAAAAGTGTCCCCTGTGCGCCAGCAGGTGCAAACGATGTGAGAAAGACAATAGCCAGTGGCAGCACTACGAGGGCTGCCCCCAATAGTAGAACAATCGAGTTGAGCCATTGCCATAACCGAGTTCTCTTGCTGTGATTCAAATCTCTCTTAGGCATGAATTATAAGTTTTACCCTATGATTTTATACCTAGAGGTGATATTCTCCGAAATGGAATACTTACCTTGGCAACAACAGATCCCATAGGGATTTGTTAAGTTTAAGTTTAGTTGTTGTCCCTTACTCTCAAGTAAAGGCATTGACAGCGCTTGTATCACCGGATCTAAGCAAACAGGAGTGAACCGACCTATGCAGCAGCTTGCTGCCATCTCCGAACTGGATTTTCATAGCGACACCTACAAAGATGCCTATAGTCGCATCAATGCGATCGTAATTGAAGGGGAACAAGAAGCCCATGAAAATTACATTCGTCTAGCCGAACTACTGCCAGAACACAAGGATGAACTAATTCGCTTATCCAAAATGGAGAGTCGCCACAAGAAAGGGTTTGAAGCCTGTGGTCGGAATCTTCAAGTCACGCCGGATATGCAATTCGCGCGCTCGTTCTTTGCCCAACTGCACCAGAATTTCCAACAAGCAGCAGCAAACAAACGGGTAGTGACTTGCTTGCTAATTCAGTCGTTAATTATTGAATGTTTTGCGATCGCAGCTTACAACATCTACATTCCCGTCGCTGATGACTTCGCTCGCAAAATCACCGAAGGCGTTGTCAAAGACGAGTACAGCCATCTTAACTTTGGTGAAATCTGGCTTAAAGACCACTTTGAAGAGTCCAAAGCTGAATTAGAACAAGCCAATCGTGAGAATCTTCCTATAGTTTGGCGGATGCTTAACTCGGTAGAGGCAGATGCTCGTACCTTGGCAATGGAAAAAGACGCTTTGGTTGAAGACTTCATGATTCAGTATGGTGAAGCCCTTGCCAATATCGGCTTTACCACCCGCGACATTATGCGTCTATCCGCCTACGGATTGACAGGAGCATGAATTAAGGAGGGAGTAGGGAGTAGGGAGTAGGGAGAGAGTGGGTTCGCAGGGAGCGGGGGGGAAATGAAGAATTAACTATTGTGTCGTGGGTCTCCTGTCTTCTGTCTTCTGTCTTCTGTCTCCTTTACCCCTTTTCCCTTTTCCCTTTTCCCTTTCCCTGTCCAGCGGTGATTTTATGTAGTATTTTTAAGGTTAAAGTTAATTTAATTATCATCCACCTGCTCCAACTTGACCGGAGCTATAAGTCTAATAAAGTAATTCATGTTTGGTTTAATCGGTCATCTTAACAGTCTGGAACACGCGCAATCAGTAGCTAAAGAGTTGGGCTATCCTGAATATGCCGATCAAGGGCTTGATTTCTGGTGTAGCGCCCCACCGCAAATTGTCGATCATATTACTGTCACTAGCGTTACAGGGCAAAAAATTGAAGGTAGATATGTAGAATCATGCTTTCTACCAGAGATGCTTGCTACCCGCCGCATTAAGGCAGCAACCAGAAAAATAATCAACGCTATGGCTCATGCCCAAAAGCATGGCATAAATATTACAGCTTTAGGCGGATTCTCCTCGATTATTTTTGAAAATTTTAACTTACAGCAGATCAAGCAAGTGCGGAATGTGCAGCTACAGTTTGAGCAATTTACAACTGGTAACACGCACACGGCGTATATTATTTGTCGCCAGGTGGAACTTGCCTCGAAACAATTAGGAATTGAACTTTCTCAGGCAACTGTTGCTGTTTGTGGTGCAACAGGTGACATAGGTAGTGCAGTTTGTCGTTGGTTAAATGCTCAGACAGACGTGGCAGATATGTTGCTAATCGCCCGTAACCAGGAACGCTTGCAAGCTTTACAAGAGGAACTGGGTCGCGGTAAAATAATGGATTTGGAAACAGCTTTGCCCCAAGCTGATATTATAGTTTGGGTCGCCAGTATGCCAAAGGGAATCGAAATTGACCCAACTGTGTTAAAGCAACCGTGTCTGCTGATTGATGGAGGCTATCCCAAAAACTTGGCAACAAAAATTCAGCATCCAGGTGTTTATGTACTTAACGGCGGCATCGTAGAGCATTCGCTAGATATTGACTGGCAAATTATGAAAATAGTTAACTTTATGGAAGTACCAGGACGGCAACTATTTGCCTGTTTTGCCGAATCGATGCTACTGGAATTTGAAAAGTTACACACAAACTTTTCTTGGGGACGTAATCAGATTACGGTGGCAAAAATGGAGCAAATTGGTCAAGTATCCCAAAAACACGGCTTCCGCCCACTTTTGAGTTATTAGCTATTAGCTGGCGCGCCGGTAACTGGTAACTGGTAGTTGGTAGTTGGTAATTGGTAACAACGCTTTGCTAACCACGCGCCTAGTAACTGGTCATTGGTAATTCTCCCACTCTCCCCTTTTCCCCCTCTCCCCTTTTCCCCTACTCCCTACTCCCTACTCCCTACTCCCTCTTAATGGCAACTACTGAGCGCAAACCGCTACTTCTGGACTTTGAAAGACCTTTGGTAGATCTTGAGTCACGCATCACCCAGATTCGGGAACTGGCGGCAGAAAATGGTGTGGATGTTTCTGAAGAAATTCGTCAGCTGGAAGCACGGGCATTGCAACTGCGCCAGGAAATTTTCAATAGCCTTTCTCCATCTCAAAGACTACAGCTTGCTCGTCATCCTCGTCGTCCTAGTACGCTTGATTATATTCAAGCAATTAGTGATGAGTGGATGGAATTGCATGGCGATAGATCTGGCAGTGACGATCCGGCTTTAGTTGGGGGTGTAGCTAGACTAGCTGGACAACCTGTAGTCATACTGGGTAATCAAAAAGGGCGGGACACCAAAGACAATATTGCTCGGAACTTTGGCATGGCAAGTCCAGGGGGATACCGCAAGGCAATGCGGTTGATGGAACACGCCAACCGTTTTGGAATGCCGATATTGACTTTTATTGACACGCCTGGAGCTTTACCTACAGTAGCCGCTGAACAACAAGGTATTGGGGAGGCGATCGCCTATAATCTGCGAGAAATGTTCCGTTTGGATGTACCAATTATCTGCACTGTGATTGGTGAGGCTTTTTCTGGTGGGGCGATCGGTATTGGTGTGGGCGATCGCCTTTTGATGTTTGAACACGCTGTTTATACCGTTATTACTCCCGAAGGCTGTGCCGCCATTGTGTGGAAAGATGCCAGCAAAGCTCCTCAAGCGGCAACTGCTCTCAAAATGACTGCCTGGGATCTCAAAAATTTAGGCATTCTCGATCAATTGTTACCAGAACCAATCGGCGGCGCTCAATCTGACCCCCTGAAGGCAGCAATGACTCTCAAACAGGCTTTGTTGCAGAACTTGGAGGAGCTAACTACGTTGACAGGTCAACAGCGCCGCCAGCTGCGATATCAAAAGTTCCGTAATCTTGGTGTTTTCACTCAATCCCATTGAGCTTTTCTGTTACCAGTTGAGATGATGGTATAATCAGCAAGGATGTGAATATTTTTACTTCTCCTATTCAGGTGTTTGGTATTTTGCCTATAACACCTTGTTTCTGTTTGTCTGCAAGCTGCACCGGACAATTAATAAGCAGAGCAGCAAAAATATGGTAGCTAAATTTTTAATTAGGGATAAATACTTATATTACCAAGAATATACCATCTTAATAGCGAGATTATTTGATTTTTAGAGTTTATTCATCTATCAATAGAAAGAGGTTTAGACAAGTAGGAAAGCAATGAAACCAGTGCTTAAAAAAGTTGGAAATCATGACTAAGGCAACACAACGACGCGCCTTAATTACAGGTGCAAGCAGTGGAATTGGTAAGGCGACGGCATTAGCATTTGCTAAAGCAGGAATTAACTTAGCCTTAGTCAGCCGCAGTGAGGAAAAATTAGCAGCAGTAGCAAGTGCAGCCCAGCAGACTGGGGTAGAAGCGAAAGTTTATCCTTTGGATCTGGCACAGATTGATCAGGTGCAAGAGAAAATGGGATCAATTGCCGCCGATTTTGGCGCGATCGATATTTTGGTTAATAATGCTGGAATGGGCTACACAGGCGCTTTAAGTGAAACGCCACTAGCGGACTGGGTTGGTGTAATGAACCTAAATCTTACCAGCGTGTTTGTGTGCATTATGGGGGTTTTACCGATGATGCGCGATCGCAACAGTGGCACAATTATTAACGTCGCCTCCATTGCTGGTCAACAAGTCTTTCCTGGCTGGGGAGCCTACAGTGTCAGCAAAGCTGGTCTGATTGCTTTGTCTAAAACCCTGGCGGCTGAAGAACGTGCCAACGGTATTCGCGTGACTGTCATCTGTCCTGGTGCGGTCAATACAGAAATTTGGGAGACGGAAACTGTTCGAGTCAACTTTGACCGTTCTGCCATGTTAACTCCTGAAATTGTCGCCCAGTCGATTTTGCATACTGCTTTGTTACCAGAACAAGCAGTCGTTGAGGAATTGACTCTGATGCCTAGTGCTGGCGCTCTTTAAATATGTAAGGGCAGGTTTTTTGTGTAGAAGCGGGTTTAATTGACATATCTATAACAAAACAGTCCCTACTACCAAATGCTTTCCTTGTTATTAACCTCTACAAACATTAACTAAAATCGACATCATGACTATTGGTGCTTCCAACGGTTCTAATCGCTCTCAATCTCCTCTGACTCCCGAATTAGCAGAAGCTATTCAACCCAGACCAGATCGCAACACCCACAACGGTCAACAACCAAATTTGCGACCTCCCACAAAAGAAGTAGACGAGTCAATGACCGAGGCTGTACGCACTTTGCTAGTTGGAGTGGGAGAAGACCCAGAACGAGAAGGACTTCTGAAAACGCCCAAGCGAGTGGCGGAGGCGATGCGATTTCTCACGAGTGGTTACAGCCAGTCATTAGAACAACTTGTCAACGATGCCATCTTTGATGAAGGTCATAACGAGATGGTACTGGTTAGAGATATTAATCTCTTCAGCCTGTGTGAACATCATATGCTGCCATTTATGGGTAAAGCTCACGTTGCCTATATTCCAAATCAAAAAGTAGTAGGTCTAAGTAAACTTGCCCGCATTGTCGAGATGTATTCTCGCCGCTTGCAAGTGCAGGAGAGGTTAACTCGCCAAATTGCCGAAGCAGTACAAACCATTTTAGAACCGCAGGGTGTTGCTGTCGTAATCGAAGCTAGCCATATGTGTATGGTGATGCGTGGTGTGCAAAAACCAGGTTCTTGGACTGTTACCAGTGCGATGCTGGGTGTGTTTCAGGACGAGCAAAAAACCCGCGAAGAGTTTTTTAACTTAATTCGTCATCAACCAGCGTTTTTTTAGGGGCTAGAGGCGCTTAGGCGCTTAGGCTAGAAGCTAGAGGCTACTCGCTTTTCTCTCCTCTGCCCCTTGCGCCCCCCTGCTCCCAAAGCGCGAACCTGCCTTTTTCTAGCCCCTAGTTTCTAGCTTCTCAAACAACTGGGCTACCTTATCTAAATCCTTATCTCCAGGGGCGCGTTCGACTCCGCTCGATAGGTCAATGCCATTGGGTTTAAGCTGTTCTAAAGCATCTAATACGTTATCTGGTGTAAGTCCGCCAGCTAGTAACCAAGGACAACCAGGCTGAAATTGTTGCAAGGTTTTCCAGTCTAAGGTAGCACCCGTACCACCTAGCATCTGAGGATGGTAAGCATCTAGTAGCAGGGTATCTACCCAGCCGCAGTACATCTGTGCTTTGTCCAGCGCTTGAGCATTTTTTACTCTCAGTGCTTTGATAATTTCTATGTTGGGTAACATTGAGCGTAACTGCTGGCAAAATTCTGGTGATTCATCACCATGTAACTGCACACCTGTCAAGCCCGAAAAGGCGACTATTTCACAAATTTCCTCGGTCGTGCTGTCGGCAAAGACACCGATCCGATCTGTGTCTTCAAGCTGTTCTACCACTGCCCGAATTTGTACTTTTGTAACGTATCGGGGTGAGGAGGGTACACAGATAAACCCTAAAGCTGTAGCGCCTGCAAGAGCGATCGCTTTGCCCTGTACTGGTTGTGTAATGCCGCAGATTTTAACTCGCATCGAGATTTGTATAGAAAAATTAAAGTAATTGTTAACTATTAAAACAGATACTATTTCTGAGCTAAACAATTTTGATAATCCTTAAATTGTTAGCCTAATTTCATGTAGGAGCGAGAACCTTGACTAATTTAATGTTACTACTAGCACAAGCAGCAGTCCAACCAACCGTACCTGACACCATTAAATGGAGCTGGACTGGCTCAGCCATCATCATTGGTGCTTCTCTAGTATCTCTTTTGATTATCCCCCGCACGATTCGCTTTCCGCACACTGGTAATAAGATGCCCCTTCCTTTCCCGTCGGTGTTCAATAATCCCAGCGTTGGTTCATTCCTTGCTTCAATGAGTACTGGTCACATAATCGGCATCGGTGCAGTTTTGGGGCTGAACAACCTGGGGCTTCTGAAGTAGCCATTGCTAGCAATCGTTTTTTGATGCGGTTATCCGTATAAAGGGGTAATCTACCAACCTGCTATTAACAGCTCGGTGGGTGGCTCCTTAAATTTAGGGTATTTGCTCTTTTTTAACAAGACTGGTGGCGATCGCGTGTTAGCTAGGTACGGCTGGCGCTAATCGCAAGCAGTCTTTTTTTATTTATTCTGGTAAGTAGGACAGATATATTTTTGTCACGCAAAGACGCAAAGGCGCTAAGGAGAAAAGGGGACAAGGGGACAACCCGACAAGGGGAGAATTCACCTTTCTCTAGTTCCTCTGGTTCCTCTGGTTCCTCTGGTTCCTCTGGCCTCTAGCTCCTAGTTATAAATCTTTTTTAGGAAAATATTATGCAAACAAGTTGGCGAATTGGGTCTTTATTTGGAATTCCCCTATTTTTAGACCCTTTGTGGTTTATAATTCTTAGTTTTGTTACTCTCAATTTTGGTTTGAGTTATCTGCAATGGGGGGGTGTGTTAGGTTGGAGTGCTGGGTTAGTGATGGCGCTGCTGATGTTTGGTTCGGTGTTGTTGCACGAACTGGGTCATAGCTTGGTGGCGCGATCGCAAGGCATTAAGGTTAATTCAATTACCCTGTTTTTGTTTGGTGGTATTGCGGCAATTGAGGAAGAATCGAAAACACCTGGAGGAGCTTTGCAGGTGGCGATCGCAGGTCCATCTGTCAGTATTGTGTTGTCTCTTCTATTGGCGTTGCTAAGTTTTGTATTACCAGCATCTAGTTTAGCTAGTGTGATGATGGGAGATTTGGCAAGAATTAATTTGGTACTGGCGCTGTTTAATTTGTTGCCTGGGTTGCCTTTAGATGGTGGACAAATAGTGAAAGCTGTGGTATGGAAAGTTACAGGCAACCGCTTTCAAGCTGTACACTGGGCGGCTCTAGCAGGTCAAATTTTGGGTTGGTTGGCGATCGCTGCTGGTGCAGCACTAGAATTCTTGACGGGCGAGTTAGTGGGCGGTCTGTGGCTGGTACTGTTGGGATGGTTTGGTATTCGCAACGCCGCTACCTATGACCGCGTGAGTACTTTACAACAAGCCTTGCTGAAGGTGGTTGCTGCTGATGCTATGAGCCGCGATTTTCGCGTCGTGGATGCAAATTCTTCCCTACGTTCTTTTGCCGACTTATACCTGCTAGAAACAGGGGCAAATCAGGTATATTATGCTGCTTCAGATGGGCGTTATCGAGGTATGGTTTCAATTGACGACTTGCGCCAGGTGGAAAGGAGTCAGTGGGAAAGTCAAACCGTGCAAAGTATTGTCAAACCGTTAACGGAAATTCCTCATGTGGTGGAATCAACTAGTCTGGCGGAAGTAATTAATACAATGGAGAATGAGCAGTTACCTTGGATTACTGTGCTTTCTCCTGCGGGTGCTGTGGCGGGAATAATTGATCGGGGTGACATTGTGCGATCGCTAGTGCAAAAGTTGAAATTACGAATTTCTGATGCTGAAATTAAGCGGGTTAAAGAAGAGGGTAGCTATCCACCTGGTTTGCAATTGGGCATAATAGCGAAGTCAACCAAAAATTAATAAGATTTTGATTTTGTGGCTAGTAGGGGTGAGTTTAATTTAAATATCTATTGTCGCTAGCGAGTTTTTTGGTGAACCCACCCCTACTCTTCGTTCACATCAAAATTAACTCGCTGATAAATATCGCTAAATTGGATTTGAAACTCTATTGACTCAAGTGCTAATACTGCATTTTCTGACTCATATTCAGTTAATACCCATTTACCTTGTGAATTTTTATTGAACTGCTCAACATACAGCGGATTGAAGGTTTATGAGGTACAGTAACAACAGTTTGTAAACCAGTTT
>CAXTYC010000066.1:0-10998 GCA_964248365.1 uncultured Chroococcidiopsis sp.
TTAAAAACTGTAGTCCTTATCCTGTATACCTCAGAGCTTTTCTTCGTGCCATTCAATACAGGGTCTTTTCTTTGAAACATACCAATGCCAATGGAGGTTCGTCTGGTTCAGGTCGTGATGCCCAGTCGATGGCATTTTTGAGCAATGGAGTAATAGAACTGTTGTACTCTGGGCAGGAAATCAGGAATCCCTGATGCGCTTTCATCAACCCCTTGAGTTTGAGGGCATTTTCTGGTAGCCCCTCAGCTTCCTCCAAATCTTCGTCATAAAGCGGGAGAGGCAGATTGCGAAAATCCAAGTAGGTGACTTCTGCACCTGCGGCTTTGGCTCCAACAAGCGCAATTTTCACCAGTTTTTTGTTGTAAGAGCCTTGGCGGACGCTCCCAGCAAATGCCAGAATTTTGGCAGTAGCCATAAAGTCCTCTTATTTTGTTGAATGGGCGATCGAGGGCGAATATTTAGATTATCCATAATTATCGCGGCGTTATTCTTTACCCGCCCGCCTCCACTGAAGATACGACATCACAATTTTTCCGCCGGACTTAATCGGCGATTCGGTACCCAGGTGAAGAATATCTGCGTCAATTGTGACAACGCACGGCTGAGTCTGTCCCATCCACTTTGGAAATAACGACGCAAACATCAAATGTGTCTGCGTCTGCTTTCTAAAGCATGATCGAGAACGCTGGAGGTAAAACATTTTTGAATTTTCAGACATGGAGCGGGTACTGATGCATCACTCACTGCTGAATTTGAATTAGACATCCTTCCGGTACGGCGAGTCTGCAACACTGTAAACAGTGCAAGCAGAGCTTGAAACCGCCTCACCTGCACTGTTTTTCAAGACTCATCTGCTTCAACTTGCCCAAAAGCTCATATGAGAACGTTACCTAAAGAAGGCTAGATAAAAAACCATTAGAGTCTTCTATCTACATCTGAGGGATCTTGCGTATTAATGTCTAATTTTTCTCGACGAACTGTATCTTGGGCTTCAACCGTATCTTGCTGTACTTCTTTCCTGATTCTTACTTCCTCACCTACAACCGTTTCTTTGCGAATATCAGGAGTCTCTTCGTATATTTGCATATGTGCCACTTCCCCTTCACGAAAGGCATTTGCAGGAGAACCTGGAGTACCAGGGTCTGTTGGAGTTACTCGCTCAATCACAACTCGCTCTTTTTCGATTGGGACTGAAACCCGTGCTGCCTCGGTTTCAACGTGTTTGTTAATCGTTACTTCTCCTACATTGCGAAGGTTTTTAGTTGCAACTAGCCGTTCTTCGTAGAGTTTGAGGGTTTGTTGATCGGAATCGTTCATCTCGTACAGTTGTGGCTCTTGCTCGTAGGTGTAGGTATCACGAGCATAATTTGCATTGGTAGCTGGAGCTGGGATAGCGCTTGGAGTAGGAGCTTTATATGCCGTCGGTGTGTCTAAAGGTGCCGATGCTTCTAAAGGTGCTGATGCTTCTAAAGGCACAGTGCGATAAACTCCTCGTACCCGCTCTTCATAATCGTAATCAATCTTCAAGTCGTCGCTAAACTCAGGTAAATTTTGTGCTTGCTCTTTGGTAAACCCTAGAGCATAGACACGTTTACTGTTCGGAAAAATACGGGTACGCCCAACTGGTAGCAATACTTGTTTACCAAAAATCCAAAAACCAGTGTCAACAACTAAATACCGGAAACGACCTGCTTCATCAACTAGGATATTCTTGACTGTGCCTACCTTCTCATCATCTTTGTCTGTGTAAACATCTAGCCCTACAATATCGTCACGACCAGCAGCGTCCTGGTAGTCTGGGTCAAAATCTTTAAGTCTGTAAAGAACCATGTTATTCCTATTTGAGTTATCTAAATTGCTTAGAGGTCATTTGTAAAGTAAGCGAACCCCTCTTTGATTGGTCGAGCAGGAATCAATGGAGGAGCTAGGTGGTTATTAAGGTGAACGCTTATTTTATAAATCAATTCTTAGTGTCTAGAATAAACCTCTCTCGATTCGCTACATCCTCCTAAAGACTGAGTTGATTTAGGTTAATATTTGATAAGTAGAACAAGGTGAAAAAACCAAACTGTGTAAAGATAATTTAAATGTACATAATCCATTTACCACAGTAACAGTGACATGGGTAGCCGTTTAAGGGTATTTCTGACTCCCGATCAAGATAAAACTCTGTTTAACCTAAGAACGGCAGATGTACCGCAGAAAGTGAAAGACAGAGCAGAAGTGATTAGATTGAGCGCACATGGTTGGTACGTAGAGAAGATAGCGGCTCACTTTAATTGGACTGCACAAATAGTGAGAGAAGTTTTGCATAGATGGAAATAACTAGGTGTGGAAGGGCTTTGGGAAAAACTAGGGCGAGGAGGAAAACCAAGGTGGGCGGAAGCTGACTAGGTGTTTTTAGAAGAATGTTTAGAGAAAGAACCACGTACATATAACAGCGTTCAGTTAGCCCAAAAACTAGAACAAGAACGCTCGTTGAAATTAAGTCCTGACCACTTAAGGCAGGTACTTAAAAAAAGGGGATCATCTGGAAGCGAACTAGAAAAAGCCATAAAGGAAAACAAGACCCAGTATTACAATAAATCAAACAGGCAGACTTAGAAATGTTGGAATTGTCTGCGGCATTACATTTAGCGCAAAAAATAAAAATTTGACCGTCATATCCAGATCTCTCACTACCAACGAATAAACTTTAAAACACGGTCAAATTTTTATTTTCAAGCTTCCTTAACTGGAGAAATCGATTTAAAGTATGTGGATGAATCAGGATTTTGTGCATGGAGCGAACCAAGTTATAGCTATTACTTTCGAGGCGAGCAGAAACGTTTAGAACAAAGTCAGCGTCGGGGTCGGAGGTTAAGCATCATTGGTTTTCTTCAACATGAAATTAGTTTTGTGTACGGTTTGGTGATTGGAGGTGTTTCACACAAATCTTATATTCGGATGATGGAAATTGAAGCCGCCGAAGCCGAACAATCGGGACGCATCAGGGTAATAGTGCAGGATAACGGTCCAATACATCGTTGCAAAGAGGTACAGCAATTATGGTCAAAGTGGGAAGAGATGGGTTTGTACATCTTCTTTTTACCTAAATATTGTTCCGAAATGAACCCAATTGAATTAGAGTGGCAACACCTGAAAAAAGATGAACTAGCCTCGAAAAGTTTTGAGGATGAGGCGCGACCTTGCTTATGCTGTGATTGATGGAATTCAAATTAGAGGAGAAAAGGGAAACTACAGTACGCAACGTGTGAAATTTAGCTCTAATCCTTCTGCTTAATTTTCTGTTACATACTTATAAATTTCTTCCCCGACTTACTTACTTAGAGAGGATACGCTGGATTGGCTGTTAGCAAAGTATATATTTATCAAGTTTTTCACCCAGATTTTTTTAATAAATACTAGCGAGCCACGAGTGCCAATTCTTTTAAAGCTAGTTATGGCTTAGCTGCTAAGTTTACCAAAATTTTGTAAAATGAAACATTTTTTAAAGCAACCTACGCTCTATCTGGTAATGCTGATTATTGGCAGCAGTGTAGGATGTACCGAGCAAAGAGATAGAGAAGCAAGACTTGCACAACCTGACGCTACTAACACTGGACAAAATCCATCCTCTCAAGTTGCTGCCCAGCCAAACAATCTCAATTTTGTCGCCTCAGTTGCCCAAAAGGTAGGGCCTGCGGTTGTACGTATTGATGCAACTCGTACTGTAGATGTACCAGCAACTAGTAATCCTTTGATTGAACGTTTTTTTGGTAGTGAATTACCGACTGGGCGAGTCCAACGCGGTATTGGTTCTGGATTTATTATTAGCTCGGATGGCCGCGTTTTGACTAATGCCCATGTTGTGGAAGGTGCTGATCAAGTCACAGTCGTTCTCAAAGATGGAAGAAGTTTTGCAGGTAAGGTTATCGGTGCTGACAAGGTAACAGATGTAGCAGTTATCAAAATTGAAGCAAATGGGTTACCAACAGCTCAACCAGCAAATTCTGATAATATTGTGGTTGGACAATGGGCGATCGCTATTGGTAATCCTTTAGGTCTAAATAACACAGTTACTCAAGGCATTGTCAGTGCTACGGGACGTAGTGGATCTGATATTGGAGTGCAAGACATACGCCTTGACTTTATCCAAACTGATGCAGCAATTAATCCTGGTAACTCTGGCGGACTTTTGCTCAACGCTCAAGGACAAGTAATTGGCGTTAACACAGCAATTCTTAGCGGAGCGCAAGGGTTAGGTTTTGCAATACCGATTGAAACAGCACAGCGGGTTGCTAATCAATTAATCACAACTGGTCGAGTCGAACATCCATATATAGGTGTGCGGCTGATTGAGCTAACACCGGAAATTCAACAGCAAATCAACCAAAGTAATCTTGGTTTTAAAGTCAATCAAGCGCAAGGAGTCTTAATTGTAGCTGTAGCTCCCAACTCCCCAGCAGCGCGTGGTGGCTTACGTCCTGGTGATATTATTACCTCAGTAAAAGGAGTTCAAATTCAAAACGCCGATTCTGTCCAAGCTCAAGTACAAGCAACACATGCCTGAAATACTCTTCAATTTGAAGTTAACCGCAATGGTTTACCCCAAACTATCACAGTTAAACCAGAGCAATTGCCAGCAGATGCTTCTAATCAATAAAAAGTAGACAATTGTTAACTACTTAAGATGCTATGCCAAGACTAAAATTGCTTTAGATCTGGCGCAAAAAAAATTGAGGCAGCCCTCTTTAAAGATCTCTCGACTCGCAACCAGTATTCCTAATACAGGGTTGCCTCAATTTTTTCAAGCCTACCTCTAGAAAGTAAGACATTTTCAAAAATCAAAAGGTATTTGATCACAATTAAGGAGAACGAAGACGACAAATGACTTAAATTCATACCTACCTGTACCAACTAAGCAAAAATTTGCAGCTACTTTTCACGTAGTAAGACCGATTAGCTTCTGGGTACAATTATCACTAGGCGCTGTTTCTAGCTTGGCTTTGTTTTTAGCTATATTTAGCCGTAATGTCACTGCCCAAACAACGACAAATTCGGTCATGGGGTTTGGAGTCTTTTTAGGCATTATTGGAATTTTAGTGCTGTGCTTTAGACTCTATTGGGTGAATCGCTATAGGCGTTTAGATAAACTTTTGCAGTCGCCTAATCGGGAATTACATCCAAGGAAAGAGGACGTAATTCAAGTATTACAAACTGCTTTAATCGTCAGTTTGATAGGGCTATTGTTAGCTTTTTTAGCATCTGAAGTAACCGTTATTGCTGTACTATCGAAATCGCTAGCTCTGCCTCAAGGAGTGGCAGTCTATAGACCTGAAAATGTCATTCGTTCCTTAGATCTTTTTGTGGTTTTGGCAAACGTCAATCTGATTGGCGCTCACCTTGTCGGAAGTATGACTTCACTTGGGCTGCTTAACTGGTTAGAGCAATAGTAAATAGCAGTCGCCCAGATGTTGCATCTGGGCGAATTTAATAGCAGTTCACGATTTATACTCGTTCCTGTTTAGGACAAGTTAATTTATTAGAAATTCAACTACAGCGTCATCGGCGCAATAGGTTCAATATCAGGATTTATACCACCAACCTGATTAGTTCGCAACACCCACGCCGAACCACCCTGTTTGATGAATGCTTCTGTCACCTCATCACTGGTTAAACGAGGTAAGATAGTGCGCCAAGTAAGCAAACTGCGGATTAAGTTTTGCACTGGATTATCCTCCAGGGTGCTACCTAATACCTCAGCTTGATTTTTCCAGTCTGCTCGTGCCGTTCCCCAAGGCAACAGTATATGTTTCAAATCTTTACTTAACCTTTCTAGCTGCTCCAATCTATGCAACTGTGAGGGATGTTGTTGTTTCCATTCCTCAACATTTGGGTGAGAACGAATTGCTCTAGATATTTGCCTCAGCGCAGCATATAAAGCTTGATTGGCATCCTGGGTACAGTTATTTGCAGGTCCAACGAAAGTGCCTCCTGTCCCGTCACCAATGCGATAGCGAGCCGCCATAATTTCCAATTGATGGATGACTTGATCTAGAGGCGATCGCTTCCAACCGTCCTGGGTTTCATAATCACCAGTAAACCCGTCGAGTTCGACTATGGTATCGGCAACTGGACGCAATCCTAGCCATCCAAAGGAGCGATCGCCCATGTAACGCGACCAATGCAGGCTACCTGCAATCAGTCCATCAGTATTATGAGTGTAGATTTGGTGATAAACTATCTCGAACCGCAATTCATCGGTTAACGGTTCGAGCACTACTTTGGCAATTCCGTAAGCAAAGTGACCGAAGTAGAGCGGACTTTTCGCCTTGGGTTCCGTTTTCTTGCCACCAATCCCACCATAGATGTGAATTAGCAACGCCCGTTTACCTTCGTGCGGGGCAGCACTTCTTGCTTGAATTGTCTTGTCACCCAGCACAACAGAGCTAATTTTACCTTTTTGGGCAGCTAGATTGTCCCAAGACTCTTTTTTGAGATACTTTTTGACTGGCTTTTTGCCCACAACCATGCGTTGGGGTTCGACCTGCAATAAAATACGAGGGGCTAAAGCCTGCACAATAAACAGCCCTGACTCATCCGGCGCACCATAAATGTACCATCCGGTTTCGTTGAGAGGAGATTTTTCAATATTCTTACTGGTTGATGGATAGGTATTATTGCGATTGGCTACTACACAAGGCATTCTGACGATTTCTTCTGCCCCATCAAATTGCCCATTAGCCCGATTGAAGTGAACGATCCTAAACAAGTCACTTTCTGGCTTAATCGGTTGAACGAATTTTATTAATCCGTAGTAACGTCCGGTGATTTGAACGGGATCGTGAGAGATGTACAAGATGTGTGGTGTAGGAGAACTGCTTTCACCGTGTGCAGTGTTGGTGTCATTGCCGAATGAGCGCACCACAACAGGTTCAGGTAGCATCACCATCACGTCATCGTGGGGATGCGAACCTGCTAGCGATTCTAAGGGATTGACAAGTCGCCAGTGATTAATTCTCGTCGGATGAATGTTGCCTTGTTGACTGCTATACTCTGCTTGGGCGCTGAAATGCACGTCTTTAGTCACTGCCTGGACGTATGTCTGCACCTGTGGATCGTCGCTAAGGCGCAAAATTACGACTTGTCCAACAAGATGTTGAAAATCGCCAGGTGCATGATGTACTTCAAACAACACTCCTTTAATAGCTTGTCGCTGCTCTTTAGCGGGCAGAATTAATCGTCCCATCCAAGACGCGATCGGTCGGTAATATTCTTGTGACACAGATTGATGAATCGGATAGAACTCTTGTCGATTGAAAGTTGCTTGCCGATACCGTTCGTAATTACTTAATTTGCGAGGAGTTGCCCGATCCTCGTGTTGGGCAGTGCCAAGTAAAATTCCTACTACCCAATCGATGGTTTGTTGCAAGTGAGTGCGACCATCGGGCAGAAGCTGTTCGGAGTCCATTAATCCTCCTGGTACTTGATGCCCGACTGGACCTAGAGAAATCAGGTTCACTTTGCCCAATCGCTTCGCGCGATTCCAGTAAGACAGGAAGAAGATAGCCCAACGTCCAGGGAACATTCCCGAACCAATACGCTCAACCATATCTTTGTCACCTACTAGATGATAGAGATGCTCAAGTTTTAGGACATTAATATTGCCACTGATAACGCCGCCGAGGGAAATGACCTCGATGGGTGCAGTCAACGCCTGTCGCAAAAATGGGGCTGCTGCTGCTGCCATTTGTCCGCCACCACTAAAACCAATTAGGGTAATCGGTACGCTGCTATCGGGTTGGTAGCCCTGTCGGATTAGAGCTTGATACATCACCTGGGTAATTCCCAGGTTGTAAATTGGACCGTAGCGTTTGTCAGCAGAAACCGCGACAACCAAAACGTTGCGAATGTTGACTAAATAACCAAACAAGCTAGCAGGATTTTTTAGCCGGAATCGGTCAGCCAAGCGCCAGAAGAATCCCAGGGGACGGTTTCCTGTTAGTGGGTTATTGCGGACTGAGTAGGGCATGATTCCTTTAATTAGCACCACGTCCTCTGGTAAGACGGGTGCTAAAGAGTCTAGAAACTCTTGAATATCTGGCAGATACTCAAATGTAGACTGACCAATGCCATCGAGATAAATTACATAACGTGTAACTTTTTGTTGTGGGGTAGGTTGCGACTTCCCTTTTGCATCGGGTGTGGTGTCTAAGCGATCGCCATACCAACCCGCCCACCAGCCAAGGGCTTCTAGGGGAGCTAAGAGTGCAGCAGTCACAAGAGCGATGATGCCGATCCAAACTAAATCGAAGACTAGTTTAAAAATCCCGCCTAGATTTCCATACCAGGCGAACCACCAATAGTGAATCGGTGAAAGGAGGACGATCGTACTAAAAGTTACGCCAGTTAGAATGATGATGCCTGGTAACTGCCTAGCTATTGTACTTAGCCTCATACGGCGATTTCTAGCTGTTGTATCAGTCTGCCTTGCGATCGCATGACGTGCTGCGCTTTGCGCTATCGCTGCATTAGATACGGAACTAGGCGATCGCCTATTTGTTGGTGCGATCGACTGTTCGACCGACTCTACTATTTCCTCTTCCATCTGGTCAGACGTGACTGCATCACTGGTTTGGGGTACGCTAACCGCTGTTGAATTAGTGGCAGAGATAAGGCGTAATCTTCTTTGCAAAATTGCTAAAAGCCGTTCACGCCCTGTAACTAGCTCTACACCTGCCACCTGACAAGTAACCCAGTGACCAAAAGAGGCAATTGGCTGTCCAATGGTTCGCTGCAACACCCAAAGCGTCATCCATCCCAGCACTACAGTCCCAAATGCCTGCCATACACCTGTATTGCTCGCAGCGGCAACACCTATAACCATCGCCAACAAGTGCCACAGCGACAAAAGTGATAGGAGCGGTTCTCCCAGGTAAGGCATCGCCCCGAAAAGACTAAAAATCAGCGGTGCGTAGCTAAATCCTAAAGTGCGTGCCACAATACCAAAAGGAGCTTCGACTGTAAATGGAGCAAAGCCGATCAGCCAGGTACTAACAACCAGAAATATGTAGCCAAAGGCAAACAATACTGCGCCAATCAGCAAGCTGAAAACAAAGCGCACTGGTGTGATACGGTTGATGAATAAAATAATGCTTTGAGCAACAACTTGGGATAAACTAGCAGCCAGAACAACAATTAGTGCCACTGTTGAGCCATGAGGCAGGGTGTTAATTTGCTCAAATGCTTCAGACTTAAGAGCAAGCACCCATCCCAATAGTTCCCAAAATCGGTCGAGGGCAGTTCCATTCATAGCAGATCGAGTAAAAAAGCGCTGTTCTATGCGCGAAGCAACTAAGCGCCAATAACTAAAAGTATAAGGCAGCAACCTTGCTCCCAATTCTAGCAAGAATGAATTTATCAACTTGTCCCTAGAATCCGCTGAAGTTGTAACCAACTCCTACCGATATTCCCACATCTGTGTCATCTCCAAAAAGCGCATTCACAGCAGCTGTTGCGGTGAATTGACTAGGAGTTGATGTTGAGCAGCGCAATGAAATGTCCCTTATGCGGTCATGAAAAATCTCATAAACATGGCTTGACCAGTAAAGGCACGCAACGCTACTTCTGTCCGAAATGCCGTCAAACTTTTACTGAAACTTTCGCTCCGCTCTACTACCGTCGCCAAGTGAGCGAAGAAGACGTGCGAATTGTGCTGCAATCGCATGCACAAGGCAGTAGTTTACGAGGTATCAGTCGTATAAGTGGTCTAGCTTACGACACAGTTGTCAGTATCGTTCAAGCAGCGGCAGAAAAAGCGCAGATGCTGCATAATGCCTCTGTTCAAAATGTTGATACGGATGCGATTGCAGCCGATGAATTGTGGTCATTTGTTGAAAAAAACAAAAACACTGCCTGCCAGAAGAACTAGAGGCTGGAGATTGCTGGATAGCATTGAGTTTAGCTCAACTGAGCGGGTTGATTCTCTGCGCTTGTGTAGGCAAGCATACTGACGAACTAGCCATCGAGTTAGTGGCTAGTACTGAAGCCAAGACCGATTGCAAGGAATGGCATACGGATGGTTGGGAGGGATATGAGCGAGTGCTGCCTGATAAAGTAGAGCATTATATTAGTCAAGGGTTGACGCAACGCTTAGAGCGAACCAATGGGATTGTTCGTCAGCTTTCCAGGGCGTTGGCATCGCCGGCAAAACAAATTTGGCAAGGTGTGGGAGCAGACCGAGATCACTGTAAGGCTCGTCCTGAGCTACTTTAACTGGATATTGCAGCATTCGTGCCTGGGAACTACAGCCGCACAGCGAGCAGAGCCAACCGAGCGTAAGGATTCAGGTGGGGGGGTATTGACAAAGGGGACGCTTGAGGTGGAGTATCGCCATTATGAACAAAAACCTGCCTCAACAAGTAGACCGGGAAAGTCTATGCCAGTTGCCGAAAGAAGAACTGGCGAACATAATCATTGAGCAGGGGATCGCCATCGAAAAGTTGCAAGCGAACATAAAAGAACTCAAGCAAGAAATCGAGCGGCTTGGTGTCAGTAAAGACCTAGATAGTAAAACTTCATCAAAACCCCCATCTAGTGATCTCCTGAAAAAATCACAGAAGAAGAAATCTGAGAATAAGCCAGAAACAAATAAAGAGAAACGAAAGCCAGGAGGGCAACCAGGGCACCAAGGAAGGACTCGTAAAGGATTTAGTCGGGTAGACCGTTTTGAAATATTGCGTCCAGAATTTTGCGCTTGTTGCGGTCACACAGAGTTTGTGGGTGAACCGATAAAAATCGAAAAACAACAAGTAGCGCAACTAGTTGAACGTCCAATCGAAATCGTCGAATATCATCGCCATATATGCTGTTGTCAGCGCTGTGGAAATTTACAAACAGCGGACTGGTCATCACAAATTGTACCAGGACAAGACTTGGGAGTAAGACTACAAGCATTCGATGCAATACCTCTCGGTTAAGGCTAGAATCAGATAATGATATTGTTGCCTGAGATAG
>CAXTYC010000067.1:0-10420 GCA_964248365.1 uncultured Chroococcidiopsis sp.
GAGGTCGCGCGTTTTTCTTCGTTCCCTTGGTTGGATTGTTTCGTTCCGTTAGGTGGAACCAATTTAACCACTGGATTCCCTAGACTCATGTCACTGCTCAACCGATTAGCGTGACGGGAATAATGTTCCAGTAAAGTTGGGGTTTTGATGTTGTGCCTCCACTTCCTTGTAGGTTACTTTTCCAGGTTCTATTTTCACCGTAGATACTTCCCATTAGCATGAGAGATTTGGGGGAGAATAATTCTTCCCCAAACTCTCTCGCCAGTGTCACCCCACAACGGATGTCTGATTGCGCCCAGCTCCCAGCTTCGCTCTGCCGATTTCCCCGCAGGTACTCTGAGTCGGCTCGGCGTGGGCAGATAGGGGTTCACGTCTGAGTCTGACGGGTGGGACTTTCACCCACATACAACCGAGAGTTCAACCTTTTAATGACAGTAATCTGCTGTCAGGTTGGGTAGCTTATGCTACGGGCTGATTACCGAGATTCGGCTACCAACGAATCGCACTAGTTGTCAAGGTTCAAACCTTGTGGGTAATCCTCCGCTCTTTTCAGAGCTAGTTTCTACCCAACGAACCGCACAAACCAATTTTTACCAACTTCTAATGGACTGAATGAATTATTCCACTTCTTACTGTTTTTCCAGGTTTTAGCTTTGATATCCTCCACCACAAAAGCAGTAATGGGAAACATCTTGGCAAGCCATTGGCAAATACGTAACTTCCACTGCCATCTAGCTTTTGTAGAGGGTGGTAGCTTCTGGGTATTAACTAATCTGTTGGCGCGATTTTGACGTAATGGAGTTTTTCTAAATCGTCTAGCTCATCGCATATTACGGCGGGTTTGAACGGCATCTTTTACCCAATCAACCGCATGAAGAAGCAAGTTCAAGTAAGTATGGGATTGCGATTTCAAACTAATCGCCTCCCTTTTAGACCCACTATCAACCCCTGCCGCGATTGGTTGAATATTACGGTTTGATGGCTCTACATTTAGTCGAACACAAAATACTCCGCGTTTCCAAAATGGGGTAGCCTTACCCGACTTTATCCACCTTCTAGCTCTAGAAGGCGTTGTTGGCATCAGGGGACGTTGATTACTATCGACAACTGGAACAAACATTAAGATAAGTCCTATTTCTAGGTATGTACCTCCCTTCGCCTCTGGCTAACTCAGAAATACAAGACTTGGGAAGCATCCTGTATGTGATGCAGGACTGCCACGCCCAGTTAGCTCAGGTTACGTTTTCCGCACAGGCTAGACAACTATTTAGTCTTGTTGGAACTAATTGGCTTTTAGTTCTTCACAAGCCCCCGCTATATTGCTCGAATGCAATTAGCGGCGGGTAGTTGACTGGGACTGTGAGTGTTGGCTGGAAGGATGACAGCATTTGATAAAGCTTTCACTATGTGCCGTATTTAAGCTTATTTGAGCGTTAGCAACTCTCAGTCCTGACGTGCGATCACAATCCACTAAACTACCTTTGTGGTTAGCGTAAAAAACTAGGCATTAAAGAGCATGAGCAATTCTGTTAAGATGCTGTAGCTTTGGCATACTTCTGTGTCTGTCGTGATGGATTACTAATACGAGTCGCACTAACAACGCCTTGAACCAAGCCTATTACGACCAGGGTAGCCTAGAGGTGATCGCGCCCAGCAGCACGATAAACCCTAATGTCCGCCGGAAGTAGTTAACGCCCTCAAACAGTTCTAGCCACGCCCAGGTAAACAAGGAGCCAAATGCAATTGCGTCTAGCCCAGTGTGAATGTTGCCAGGAGGGGGAATTAGGTTGAGCAAAGTCGCTGCTAGCCAGACGAGAATCGGCAAATTAGGCATCTGAGCCAGAACAATATTGCCCTGGCTGTCCCGAAAAGTGCGATTGAACAGAGTGTCTTCCATATCTTTGAATATACCAAATGCCGTATCTTTGAGTGTAATGTATGCACTTGCTCTTTCAACCCTCGTAGCAGAACTCTTACTGTAGGACGATAAATCCTGCTCAAGTCTGGCTGGGTACAACTAGAGTTGGGGCTTTATCTGCCGCCAATGGCATAAATCTGCACTGTGCAACAGCGTTCATATTATCGCTTTGTTGTAGCTAATGTGAGTGAAGTACCAATTGGTAGCTACCAAAATTCAAGTATTCAAGGCTTTTTAGCTTGGTAGTAGATTGCAAAGCGTGATCATACCGTAATAGCTTCAACGGATAACCGCTCTAAGTTTCATAATCTAATCAGTTAGATTATGAGTATGGCGCAACTTTTTTGACTCTATTACACATGGCTATCCCCGATCTCGATTCCGAAGCTATTGACCGCATTGTAGAAATGGCGTGGGAAGACCGCACCCCCTTTGAAGCGATCACTTTACAGTTTGGGCTAGATGAAAATCAAGTCATTGCTCTAATGCGGCAACAAATGCTTGAGTCTAGTTTCAAAATGTGGCGTAAGCGTGTCAATGGGCGCAAAACCAAACACCTCAAACAGCGTGACTTCGTCCAAGGGCGGTTTCGCTCTCAAAATCAAAAGGGTTCGTGATTTGGTAGACACGATGATCCGCCTAATGCTTGTAGCAACTTTTCTGGTTTGTCTACTAGTTGCCGTCCTTGTGATTGCTGGTTACTCTAAAACAACAGCGATGATAATTTGGTTTTTGGGTAGTGGGTTAGTGCATATAGTCAAGCACCTTAAACATGGGCAAAAACTGAATTCACTCCATATAGAAAAACTCGATCTACTAGATACAGAATATGCAGCAATTATTGCAGCTAGTAGAAACATAACTGGTGAAACGCTCTATAATCCCGCTGCTGTCGTTAAAGACATTGTTAGCTATCGTACTGCGACAAAGCAGAGTGTGAAAGACGTTTTGCTTTATCGCTTGGGTAATCACTTACAATTATTTACCGCACAACAGAAGCAAGAGATTTCACAGCACAACAAACAGCTTGACGACGATGGGCGGCTGTGGATGAAGGAGGTTGTGTTGGAAAGATTTGGCATTACCCTCTGAAAACTAAATGGTAGTGTGATCGCTTTAACAAAAGAAACTTTTTCTCCGGCTTTGTATTGGTACAAAAAAGGTAAATGGTTATTTAATTTCTCATGCGGCAGAGTAGCTAATTCTCTGGTTCGCTATTAATTTCGATATCCAGGGTTTGTTCATCAATAACAAGGAAAAGCACATTAGGCTGACAGCAAACCTGGCAATCTTCAATATATGACTGCTGCCCTCCTGCACTGATGTCAACAAAAGTCATATTTGGTTCGCCGCAGTAAGCACAAGTATATTCAGCAGTATTTTCCATTTAGAGAAAAATTAGGATAAATCGGTTGCAACTTCTTCAACATGAATTCTTATGCCTACTATTGTGAGCTTTGTTTCTTGAGTCTTGCCCTAGATGGGGAAGCAGTTTTACGCCTATTGGTCGTCTTTGTGGCAGATTTACCCTTTGCTGGTGTCTTTGAATCCGGCTTGCCCTTTGCTGCTGGCTTTGAAGTAGCTTCTACTTCTGGTGACGCTTGGGGCATAGCTTCTGATTCTACTGTCGGTTGAGCAGCCGTTTCTGGCTCTAATGCCGGATTGGAGGTTGCCCCACCAGAGGGTTCTTCTTGGGCTTGAGTGTCCTCCTGTCGGTTTGGAGCTATTTTGGCAGGGAACTTGCGCGTTCCTTGTGTCTTTGAAGACGACTTGCGCTTTGCTGCTATTTTTGAAGTAGCATCTTCCTCTCCTGTTAGCTCAGAATTCGTTTGTGACTCTACTGGGGGTTGAGCAGTAGTTTCTGCCTCTGCTGATGGTAGATCATCAGTTTCTATTTCTGCTATCGGGTCTAAAGTTTCCCTGCTCTGGGGTTCTTCTATTGCTTGATTACCTTTGTCTTGGCGCTGCTTTGTGGTTCTGGCAGCAGATTTATGCCTTGCTGGTATCTTGTCAGTAGATTTGCGCTTTGCTGCTGGTTTTAGCTTCGTTTTCGTCTGTGCTATTAGCTCAGGAGTTGTTTCTGGCTCTGCTAATGGTTGGGGCGTAATTTGTGCCTCTGCTGGTAGTAGATCCGCCTTTTTTGGCTCTAGTGTCTGGTTTGAAGTTGTTTGACTTTCAGGTTCTGCTGTTTGAGTTTGAGCTTGATTGTCCTGGTCTTGCTGCTTTGATGAATTAGAAGATTTATGCCGTGTTGTTTTTGAAGAAGATTTGCGCTTTGACGGAGGTGCGCTCTTAGTTTCACCTTGGGATTCAGGCGCTTGGGCTGGGGCTGAATGCACTTCTAGTGAGGACAATTCGACAGTAACTACACCTTTTGTTTGTGCTGTGACAAGAGCAACTACCATTTGATTTTGTGGGTTGTGCTGCGAAAACTCGAATTGCAAGGTAGGTAGCCCCATTTGTCTTGCATATCGCTTAATCTGGCTTGGCTTTAAAAACGAGGCTGACATTTGTGATACTTCCCCACTAGGGTAGTAATTCACCAACAATACTCCTGCTCCCCCGTCGGCAGACATTTCTCGGTAATAAGTACTCAGGCTGGGTAGGTCCCCGCTCAATAACTGCTTTAATTGTCCAGAAGAATCCATTTATAATCTACTTGCAATAATCACATCTACACTACAACATCTAGATTACCTATCCGATTGGTACTTTTCGCGCCCCATGCGAATCGCGCGATTCGTCACTTACGCTTGAGGTATTTCTACCGCTGTGCGTGTATTCTTTGTTTCTGGATGCTCATATCTAAGTGATGTTGTCTAATTGCATCATAAAATACAAAAATAAAACTCTCTAGCAGCTTTGCGGTTAACTTTAAGTACGCCTTCGAGTAACCAGTCAGTCATGGCAAAAGTATCCTTGAGGTGCTGCCCATTCCAAGCAATGACTGTGTGGAATATAAATTCAGCCCTAGTATCAGCACTCTTGCTCAAAACAACAACTGTTGCGATCGCTCATAATCACTTTGGCAGCGGCTGATACTGATAGATACCGTTAATAGTAAGAAAGCCAAGCAGTAGTATAAAAATTCGCTCTTCATCTGCCGCTCTAGTCGTTGACATAGGCTTGCCACCATTAAGCAACAATCTTAGGCTGTCGGCGCTGCTATAGTCAAAGCGCAGTTCACGCAAGGCGCGCCACCTTGGTTTTATATGCTCATCGTCCACCATCTCAACGTCTCCCAGTCCGAGCGGATCGTCTGGCTACTAGAAGAACTAGATCTGCCGTATGAACTGCGCGTGTACCAACGCGATCCGGTCACACAGTTTGCTCCACTCGAACTGCGCTCCGTTCATCCGCTCGGCAGTGCGCCCGTTCTGCGCGATGGCGAGATCGTGATAGCCGAGTCCGGTGCGATTATTGATTACGTACTAGCCCGCTATGGTCAGGGGCGGCTCACCATACCTATCACATCAGCGCAGTATCCCGACTATTTGTACTGGTTCCACTACGCGAACAGTAGTTTAATGCCGCAGATCAGCTTGGAACTGGATTGCGGGGATCGTTGCGGGAGCGGGCAGCGATTCTCCACTGCTATCCGCCCTACACGAGCGGCTTGATCGCCACTTGCAGATGGTCGAAGATTACCTGTCGCGTGCGACCTACTTTGCTGGGACACAGTTCACAGCTGCCGACATCATGATGCACTTCCCGTTCGGCACGATGAAGGCGTTCTACGACGTTGGTCTTGATAACCGTCCGAATGTCAAGGCGTGGCTTGCCAGGATTAGCGATCGCCCTGCCTACCAACGTGCGATGAAGGTGGCGGGACACGAGCCAGACCCTGCGCTCGACTGGGGAGCGACGCGAAGTGCGTTTTGACATTTGTCGTTTGCGCTTGCCGCCATACAACTAACTAAGTATTACACTTAGACTTTTTGTCAGTTCAGGGTTTCAAGCCCCGTTAACATCTATGCCACAAACATTCTCTGAATTTGGCTGTGACTTCCTTTTGGGGTATTTCTGGTCACTTGGGCTGGATGGTTACTAGAAAAAATGATTAATCTACTCTTAAAGAAACCAGCCTCTTTTGTTAGCAGTTTGGCTCTCAAGCTCAAAGCCACAAACGTTAACAGATTAAACCGGATGCAAGTTCACGAGTGATTAAAATTTGGAACTTGCCAGCAGGAATACTGGTGCTGAGCCGTCGCACAAACAAGTGATAAGTTCCTGTGTCAGTACGAACATCTCGTTCAATCGCTACTAAGGGCGCATTACTCTTCGAGCTATCTTCTAAAAGATAGCAGGCATCTAACAAGGCTTCAAGCACAATAGGGTTGCCTGCTCCTACTATTGCCTTTTCAACTATAGCGGCAGCCCCAAGTCGAAGGCGATTCTTGAAGTCAACAGCAGGGTTAAGAGCCACATCGTAATTCCACCTCTCCTAACATATCAATCTACATTAACCTACCAGCAGTCCTCAACAATCATGCGCTTTTTATAATCTTTTCAGCTTGCGTCAAGGTCACGCCAGCCTAACCAACACAATACGGCTGGCTGTAGGGCTTGGCAGAGTAGCAGTATGGCGAGTGCCTGATTTGAGATGGGGGAACGGGGTATTATCAACTTAACTGGGTACGTTCAGAATTAAGCACAATCATTCTTCAATCATCAGGTTCGCTCAATTTAAGCGGCAGTTTTCAGGCAAGCGACTTCTTGCCAATCTTGAAATCGTTGGCGCGTTGAAGAATATCATAAAATTCTGAAGTCAGGGTGCAAAGTTGAAGATTATCGCCTTGCCGCCACTAGTATGGAAGCAATGCTCGGTTTCTTGACAGTTATTGCGGCTGAATTATTACGAGTCACTTATCTTCATCGCACTCAACCAGATACTCCTGCCGCAGCTATCTTGTCTTCAATCCAACTGGATGTTCTCAAGGCAAAGTTTGCCAACTTGCCAAAAGTACTGATGGTTGCTTGGGCTGTTGCGGCTGTCGCACGCTTAGGGGGATACCTGGAACATCGAAAGAAAATACCAATTGGCATCATGGTACTTTGGCGTGGCTGGTTAAAATTGACATCTCTTTGTGAGGTTTGGCAACTTGCCCAACAGACTTAACGGGAAAAGTCACGTGCGTTGGACGATTGAAAGCTGTTTTCAAAGTGCCTGCATGCGAGGTTCGTCTCGATCAGTATGAAGTACGCTCTTGGCGAGCGTTGGTATCGTTACATTACATTATCAATGCTGGCACATGCGTTTCTCACAGTATTAAAAGCCTCATACCTTGAGGTAAAAAAAGGGGCAATTCCCGCACAAAACAGTTTATTCGAGTTCACAAAGAGGCGTGGCCTTTATTATCTTTAACGTTATCCGAAGTAAGAAAGTTACTCGGATATTTATTTCAAGAGAAATTGCCTTCGATTGAAAAGCGATTATATTGGTTAAGTTGGCGTAGAAGACATAAAACTATCGCACAATACTACGACTACAAACGCCGCAGAGCAAGGGTTATAGGCTATCTACAACTGTCTTACTAAGTTGACAATACCTTATGTATAGCTCCCCCTAGCAATAATTAAAGCTACTAGTGGAAAAATCAGTTAATAACTTTTAATAACTTTGTTTCCGCTAGCAGCTTGAGCCGGTAGATTCTCACCCAAATGCTTTTGCTTTTGAGTTAGGTTCAGAGTCGGACTACTGCTGCTAATGTTACTAGGCTCATGTGAAGGCAGCAAGTCATATTATCTTCTTATTGTATTTTTAACTCTTTTGCAAGAAAGCTTTTTGCCTAAAAGTCCGGCTTTGTGGCATTTATAAGTTCCTTGTGCCGTCTGCACTATAGTCCGAGGTTTGCGTGCTTCAGCATTGGGAATGGAACAAACCAAAGGAACAGCAAACGCAAAACTCATCGCCAAAGGAATAAGAGTAGATCTGATTGTTTTGTTCATAGAAAGCAAAAATCAGTTATCAATTGATACTCTTAACTTACTCAAGTTAATACCATTTGTCATAATCCTTTAGTCATAACAAAGGGTATTGTCAACTTAAAGGAACAGGTGCAAAATTAAGCACTTTTGTGCCTAGAAAGTAGCGCTCCATGAGATTATGCAGCAAAAACTAGACCAGCAACTTCTTGCCAATCTTCAAATCGTTGGCGCAGTTGTTCTCGGTATCGTTGTGCGGTGAGTTGATGTTGCTTGGGGTGAAAGTGGTCTCGAACCGGGGCTGTGTCGCAAAAATGCTAGGATTAAAAGCCTGTTTTTCTCTAGCCTTGCTCTAAATGACTGCTCAATCCCTGTTCAAATGGCGACACTTTCTGCCCGACATCATCTTGGTGAATGTGCGATGGTATTGTCGTTATGCTCTAAGTTAGCGAGATTTGGAACAAATGATGCAGGAGCCAGGAGTGGAAGTGGATCATTCCACCATAAATCGGTGGGTGTTGAAGTACGCGCTCCTATCTGGATAAGCGAATTCGACCCTATTTGAACTCGACAAATGATTCATGGAGGGTGGATGAAACTTATATCGAAATCAAAGGGAAGTGGAAATACCTGTACCCTTGCGGTGGATTCAGCCGGAAACACACAACCCTTCATGCTGAGTGCGAAACGGGATGGCAAAGCGGCGGAACGCTTTTTGCGCAAAGTCTTGGGAGCATCGCACACTCAAACGCCACGAGTGATCGCGGTGGATAAAAACGCTGCCTATCCCATCGCGCTCAAGAAACTCAAAAAAGACGAAACAAAGTTGAAAGTGGAGACACAATTACGGCAGAGCAAATATTTAAACAATATCATCGAGCAAGATCATCGGAACGTAAAGCGCATTGTGAACCTGATGATGGGATTTCAATCGTTCAACACGGCAAGGAGGACTTTGCGAGGAATTGAAGCAATGACTATGATCCGCAAAGGACAAGTGAAAGGAATCAACCAAGGGGACAGTGTATCTCAAGTTCGGAACGTAAAGCGCATTGTGAACCTGATGATGGGATTTCAATCGTTCAACACGGCAAGGAGGACTTTGCGAGGAATTGAAGCAATGACTATGATCCGCAAAGGACAAGTGAAAGGAATCAACCAAGGGGACAGTGTATCTCAAGTGAAGTTTATCAACAAAATCTTTGGAGTTGTTGCTTAAAGCAATACGAACCAGACCAGTTCGTTTCTCACTAAAAAGTTTTTGCGACACAACCTAAAAACGCACACTGGAGGATTGCGGCGGTTTGCTGCGTATTTTGATGGTCAGTCAGGGACGATGCAATCGCTGTATAACTGCGGCGGAACTCTTAAAGGATTCGAGCTAGGACGCGAACCAACTTAGTACGCTTAAACAAGCAGTAGATTGTTTAACTTCAGCAAATCAGTTTTGATATACTATGTATATCTAAAACCGTAAAGACATGAAAGCTCAAATTGGAAAGTGGGGGAATTCGTTAGCTGTAAGGCTCCCCAAGTATGTGACAGAGGAACTGAAACTAGAAGTTGCGGATGAAATTGATTGTCGAATTGAATCAGGCTTGATTGTGATTGAATTGCTAAAAAATGACGATGATTTAACCCTAGAAGAATTATTGGCAATGCCTTTGGAAAAAGAATCGGAGGTTGACTGGGACCAGGCGCAAGGGGAAGAGATTTGGTAGATTACATTCCAAATCGTGGACATTTCATCCGGATCAACTTTAATCCCCAGGCAGGACATGAGCAAAAGGGCAAGCGGCCTGCACTTGTTGTAAGCCACACCCTATTCAACCAAAAAAGAGGATTTGCTTTTGTCTGTCCTATTAGTAACACTGAAAGGAAAAACCCTTTTTACATCAAAATTCCTGAAGGCTTGCCTGTTACCGGAGTTATCATGACCGATCAAATGCGATCGCTTGATTACGCAATAAGACTAGCTGAATTTTTGGGTGAATGCCCAGAACAACTGTTAGTGCTTGCGATCGCAAGAATTAAAAGAATTGTTTTGTGAACATTTAGCTATTGCTAATCTAACAAAATTAACTCTAATGGTTTCTGCAAATCACTTCAGTTATCTCAGTACCAATAAACTGGTGGAACAATTTAAATCAGCAACGCTTCAAGGTAAACCGTCTCAAGAACTCGTAGAAGAATTGGCGCTCCGACCTGGTATCGTATTTATTCAAGCAACAGACTCAACAGAGATAACCTTAGAAAAGGCTCGTGCTGCCATTCATCAAATCGAACAAAGTACCCAATAATCTGTCAGGGAAATTATTTTTTTTTCGCTAACGCGACTCCTAAAAAAAGGATTAGGGGTCGCATTATGTTACAACTCAATGCAGAACAGTTAGAACTTTTAGAAGCAGATACTTCCCAGTTTCAGCAATACTTTACTGAAGCTCGTTCTAGCTACAACTCAAGAAATTCAACCTCAACTAAAACAAATAATGAAAGGCTTCAACTGTTAGTGCAACAAATGCCGATCTGTAAAAAATCCGTTGATGTCGGTAGACTGAGAGATATGCCCTAAAAGGG
>CAXTYC010000068.1:0-10292 GCA_964248365.1 uncultured Chroococcidiopsis sp.
TTTTCTTAACTCAGCAGTGCTGGGTAGTTTTGCATTCCTTAGTCTAAACTTCAGTAACAAGCGTGAAGTTGGTAATTTCTATGGGTTAAGAACCTGGGTTGAATATGGCTTGAAGCAAAGTAAAAATGAATTACGCTCTTGCAGATTATCGTTTTACTCGCTATCAAGATATTGAGCGGTGGTGGGAGATTATATGTAGTGCCTACTTGATGGTTAGCCTTCATTCAGAAACTCTGCGTCCTTCTCCACCAGACTCAAAATCGAAATTTGCTTCTCATCCCTGGTGGGATCATGGTAAGGGTTGGAAGAATATTTTTAACAATCTGCGTTTAGTTATTCAACCTTTTATTCTATTTAATCTCATATACCCCTGGTTAACAGTTTTTTCTGTTCCTCAACTATTTAATGGTTTTTCGCAACTTCAATCTATTGTTTATAGGCTCACTTCCCCAATTTTTGTATTCCTCGCTCACTCTGAATTCTCTTTTTCTTCTGCCTAAAGTGACACAACAGGGTTATGCTTACTATCAAGCAGAACAGTTATGTTCGATTGGTTCAGGGGCAGTGGAGTCAGCAGTCAAGCAGATTGGCCGCCGACTGAAAATTTCAGGAGCGCAGTGGAAACCTGAAACTGTCAATCAGATGTTGCACTTGCGCTGTGCTTACCTCAATGGTCTATTAGCTGTCTAAGTGTTTTTGCAAAAGTGGGATGCTCCCAGCGCGTATCGACTGCAAGATGCCGTTTGATGCCGTTCGTGCATTTGTAGTGACAAAAACCCTTTGACTCGACACTGGCATTACAAGTATTCTTCACCGCTTGCGAGTCGATGATTAGCAATCGCGTCCACTGCGGTTTTTTTGGGCTTGTTGGCGCACTTGGGCATGAAGCGCACTCATGATCTCATCCAATACTCCCTCGCTGCACCATTGCTTGTAGTGCCAGAAGACGGTTGAGTAGGGCGGTAAGTCTTTCGGCAAATTGCCCCAGTTACAGCCATTCTTCAGTTGATAGAACACCCCATCTAAAATTTGTCGTGTCCACGTGGGCGGTCGGGTTTGCTTCTTTTTTGGCAGCAAGAGTTCAATGATTTCCCACTCTTTGTCGGTTAAGCTACTAGGGTACGACATTTATTTTGATTTTAGCCCATCTCAAATAGAACCCATTTGGGATCTATAACGAGGGACTAGACGTAAGTCTAATTACGTTTCTAGGTCTGTGCCTTTAACTTAAATGCATTGGAACTAATCTCATGCTTCTTCATGCTAACCTCGATTCTTCAGACGTTGGCAGAACTGCTGGCTGGGGGAACGACGCTCACCAGTACAGAGCAAATTGACTTTCGCCATCCTGGCGATCTTAAAGATCGAAGTGCAGGGCCATTGCTGAATCTCTACCTGTATGATATTCGAAAGAGCAAGCACCAACACTCTAGCAAGCAGGTTGCAGGTCATATTGCAGAGACTAACTGCTCAAACACAATTGTTACCTGTTCGACTAGCTGGTTTGATGTTTCCATCTTACTTACAGCTAGCGATCGCACGACACTAGGAGAGCATCATCTCCTGGGCGAAGCACTGTCCTTACTGCTGCGACATCATTTGCTGCGGGAGGAATTTCTCGCTCCTCACTTGCGGGGACACGGTAATTTATCCCTAACTGTTTCTCTAGACCCACCAATTGAAATTGGAGGGTTATGGAGCGCTCTAGCAGTGCCACTACGTCCTGCTTTGTATCTCACGGTAGCAGTCCCCTTTGAGGCTGAGATCCCAGCCTTGTGGGAGCAAGCAAGTGGCAAACAAAATTCGTCGTTGGAAACTAAAGTTTCCAACGCGATCGCCAAGCATATGGTCATTGCTGGAATTGTGAAAAATGCTGTAACTACGCAGTCATTAGCGAAAGTTAAGGTAGCTCTCTTGGGAACGGAAAAAGCAGTTATCAGCAATTGGGAAGGAATCTTTTTCTTTGAAGATGTCAACTTTGGCAACTACATATTGCAGTTAAGTTGCCCTGGCTACCAGGTACAAAATTGCAACGTGCTAGTAGATAGTTCCACTTACACTTTTAAGGAAATTTTGCTGAACCCTGTTTAACACCATGTTTAACCAACTTTGCTGACAGAACCCTAATTCTCACGAAATTTGGCGCAAACATGCTTCCTTACACGGGGAAATCTTTATGCATGACAACTTGAGGGAATACTTTTATGGCTAGACTTGACTACTTTGCTCCTGGCGTATACGTCGAAGAAATTGATCGCGGTAGTCGCCCTATAGAAGGAGTGAGTACTGCGATCGCTGGGTTTGTTGGTTTCACAGAAGATGTACGCGGTGGAGCCGAGCTATATAAGCCAATGCTCGTTACCAACTGGACGCAATATCTGAATTACTTTGCCCGTCCCAACTCCGATGGCTTCACCGACTTCAACGCCTATATGCCCTTTGCCGTCTATGGCTACTTCATGAATGGTGGCGGACGCTGCTGGATCACGAGTATTGGTACTCAACTACCTGGCGCTGCTCAACCCGCCCAACAGCAACCAGTTATAGTGAGGGTTCCTAGACGGGGAAATCGCCCCAGCTTAAACTTTACGCTGCGTCCAGAACAAGCGGCTGGCGGGCCTATCGATATCATAATTAGTGACGGGACACCTCGCGCCCTCCCAGAAGGAACCGAAGGGGAACCACCGCCAAATACAGGTGAATACTTTACTTTGCAACTGCGTCGAGGCGATGAAGTTCTGGAGCAGTATGAGAACTTGACCATGAATCCAGATCCCCCACCGCAAGTAGCAACATATGTGGTGAATGCGCTGCGTTCTTCGATGTATGTCGCGCTCGCAGATCAAGCTCAGCCAGGACAGCCTTTGGCTCGTCGCCCCGTAAACGGGCAATACGACCTATCACCACCACTTGTAGCATCAACAATCGATAGTTTTTCCCGCGATGTTGAAGGAGTGCGGGACGATCGCACAGGCGTGCGCGGCATTTTTGAGATTGATGAAATTACAATGCTGGCTTGCCCAGATTTGATGCGTGTATACGAAGCTCAAGCGATGAACTTGGATCAAGTTCACGGCATTATGGAGCTAATGGTAAGTATGTGCGAGGGGTCTGCCAGTGGGGATACTCCTAACCCACCTAATCGCATGGTGGTATTCGACACACCCCCCGATCGCGTCAAACCTCAAGACGTTGTGGAGTGGTTGCAGTCGTTCAACCGCCGTTCCATGTTTGCCGCCTTGTACTATCCCTGGATCAAAGTCCCGAACCCCCGCAATGGCGGTCGTCCAATTTTAGTTCCACCCTGCGGTCATATGATGGGCGTGTGGGCGCGTACTGATGAAACGCGAGGAGTTTACAAAGCTCCTGCAAATGAAGTTCCCAGAGGAGTAATTGGTTTAGGCTACGATACCAATTTCCGCGAACAGGAACTCCTCAACCCCTTGGGTATTAACTGTATTCGCAATTTTCCCAATCGCGGCATTCGCATCTGGGGTGCGCGTACTCTCGTAGAACCAGACAAAACTGAATGGCGCTACATCAGCGTGCGACGGTTAGTGAGTTACATTGAAAAATCGATTGAACTGGGAACTCAATGGGCAGTCTTTGAACCAAACGACGAAGATTTGTGGGCAAGAGTGCGGCGTACAGTTAACAACTTCCTAGAGCGCATTTGGCGAGAGGGGGCTTTGTTTGGAGCCACTCCCGATCAAGCGTTTTTTGTCAAGTGCGATGCTGAAAACAACCCGCCTGAGACGATGATTTTAGGACGCTTGTACATCGACGTTGGAGTTTGCCCAGTACGTCCTGCTGAATTCGTGATCTTCCGCATCAGTCAGTGGAATGGTCCCGAAGGCGAGCAGGGGGAGTAGGGGAGTAGGGGGATAAGGGAGACAAGGGGGAGTGAGGGAGTGGAAGAGTGGGGGAGTGGGAGAAAAACAATACTCAGCCATCAACTATCAACCAACAACCAACAACCAAAAACACTCAACCAATTACCCATTACCAACTACCAATCCAAAATCCACGCATCCAAAATCTAAAATCCTTACACTCGCCACTTCTTTTTCTTAGGTCTCATCATTCAAATTTCTAGTTTTCAGGAGAGTCAATATGGCAGGAGAATTTTTAACAGCTTGTAAGTTTTACTTTGAAGCAGATGGCATTACAGAAAAAGTGATCAAAGAGATCAGCGGCTTGGGAGTTGAGTCAACCCCAGCCCAGGAAGTACATGGCTCAACCAAGCAAGGAAAGGTGACGCGCCAAGCAACTCCTACTGTAGCTAAGTTCACTAATGTGACGATTAAAGTCATTGCTACAAGCGATAAAGATCTCTACGATTGGTACGAAAAATGTAACAAAAATATGGGAGAATCTAGCCAGTGGACTAGTAACCGTAAAGCAGGCTCAGTAACGGCTTACGATCAAGCAGGCTCTCCGCAAGCTCGTTGGGAAATTGTCAACTGTTTCCCTTGTAAATACACAGGTCCGACGCTAACAGCTTCAAGTGGCGATATGGCAAATGAAACGATTGAATTAGTGCATGAAGGAATTAAGCGAACACAGTAACGCGATCCCATAGCATAGATCGCGCAACCCTTAAAACCCAACCATACCCCCTCATCCTCATTGCTGGGGGTATTAATTCCCATCTTCAAAATCACGCCACGAGGCTCACTAAGGGAAACCCTTCCCCCACAAGTGGCTCCAAAATCTAAAACCTAAAATCACATCTTTTATGCCAGCCCAAGCTGAAATTCTCACAGCTCACAAGTTTTATTTGGAGTTAAGTTTAGATGGCTCTAACGAACAAGTCGATGCTATTTTTTTGGAGTGCCAGGGGTTTCAACGCACCCAAGAGGTGATTGAAATTTGTGAAGTGACACCAAATAAGTGGGGCAAAGCCAGTAAAGGTCAGGTTGTGAGGACGAAGCTACCTGGCAATGTTAAAAGTGGTAACTTGAAGTTGCGTCGTGGCATGACGAAGTCCATCACCTTTTGGAAGTGGTTTCAATCAGTACAAGACGGCAACTGGGCAATCCAGCGAAAAAATGCCTCATTAACGATCTACGACCAAGCAGGGCAGCCACAAGCCACGTTTAACTTGAAAGCTGCCTGGCCTGCGAGCTACAAACTCACCGATGTCAATGCTCGAAGTACAGACATTGAAATTGAGGAGATTGAAGTTGCCTTTGAAGGCTTTGAGCGCAAATAGAAACCCACCTGGTAATTTGATTTTAGATTTTAGATTTAAAGATTGAAGAATTGCTTTGCGATATCAAATCCGGTTAATCTTAATAATACAATGTTTTTTGCTAATAGCTAACGGTTAATAGTTAACAGCAATTAACCATTAACTATTAACCATTAACACTCCATGAGGATTTTTAGGTTATTCAACCGGAGAAGATATGAGATCTCTTTGCTCTAGAGTGTCTACTCACCCATTACCCATTACCTATTACCATTCCTAAAATTTTAGTCAGAGAAATTATATGTTTCCTACCGAGTTTGAATTTACCCTTCCAAAGGGATATTTAGATGCCCAAGGAAATCTTCACCGTAAGGGAGTGATGCGCTTAGCAACTGCCATCGACGAGATTTCCCCTTTACGCGATCCTCGTGTTAAAAGTAATCCAGCTTACTCCACGATCATTATTTTAGCACGCACGATTACCCGTTTAGGAGCGCTTGCAGAAATTACGTCTACCGTAGTAGAAGGTTTCTTTGCTGAGGATTTGAATTATTTGCAAAACTTCTATCGCCAAATTAATGGTTTAGAAAGTGAAACTGCACAGGCAAATGATAGTTTAGATGCTTCAGCCTCCCAGCTTGTAAGTTGACGCTACCGGAGTTATGTTTGCCCATGCCTCGTAAAGAAGCAAATGCTACAGAATTTTCCTTCACGCTACCATGTGGGCTAATCGATTCCCAAAACCGCATCCATCGTCAGGGAAAAATGCGCTTAGCCACTGCCAAAGATGAAATTTTCGTGCAAAGACAGCAACAAGTTGAGGATAATCCTGCCTATGGTGGTTTAATTATGCTGTCGCGGGTAATTACGCGCTTGGGCAGCCTTACCTGTGTAACACCCGACCTTTTGGAAGGTTTAGTGTTGCGCGATATTGCTTACTTGCGAGAATTTTACAATCGAGTGAATCAAAGCGGACAACCATGTATCCCCACCCATTGCCCTCACTGTAATTGTGAATTTAAGGTGGAGCTTGCCTTATCGGGGGAGTCTTAAGCTACCCCTTGGCCCAATTGTATGAGGAGGTAGCTTTTATTGCGTTTCACTTCCACTGGTCGCAGGAAGAGATCTTCAATCTTGACCACATAATCCGTCAACGCTGGGTAACAGAAATTAATCAGATTAACCAAAAACTCAGCACTAGTGGTTAGTAGGCACGCCCTTGGTGGGTAGGGATATTCTCATATCAAATCCGGTTAATCTTAATAATACAATGTTTTTTGCTAATAGCTAACGGTTAATAGTTAACAGCAATTAACCATTAACTATTAACCATTAACACTCCATGAGGATTTTTAGGTTGTTCAACCGGAGATGATATCAGCTTCAGATTAAACCTTGAATTACAATCGAATTTCACCTTTTATACTACCAAAGTTAATTTTTGTTCCCACAGCTAGGGTAACGCTGCGTCCAGGTTCCACCTCCTTAATGCTGCCATCTGCCGTTGCGATCGCCCATTTTTGGTCAGAGTAATTTTTCAGCCCCCAAATTTTTGGATCTTTCGGGTTTTGATTGACAGCTGCCACTGGTCGAGAAAAGTCATACAATCTTTGCGGATCGACATGGTGGGGGAACAGTTGCGTGTTATAGTTCAACATCACCACATACTTACCAATACGAATTCTAGGAGGTAGCGGTAAACTCATTCCACACGCCCAACAAGGTTTGAGCTTACCCCCTGTAGCTTTTAAAACATCGGGATCGTAAAAGTTTTCAGCACCGCACTCAGGACAGTAGATGGTGGAGTCACGCAAACGAATCATTGCGCTACGCCACACGCTTTCTGCAACCCGCCCGCTTTCGGGTTCCCGAATGCCATCAGTAAAAGCTTTAATAAATAAATCGCGTAGAAATTGAGGATAAATCGGCCAGAAGCTCAAAGCATTGTCTTGGTAGCCTGGAACCGGACGATTGGAATTATCTTGAGGATCGAAGATAAACACAGCTTCGCTGCCGTAGAGCTTGTTCATCGCAGGTAAATCTAGAGATCTAATCTGTGCTTCCTTCTGACCTTCCAGTGGATGGTGAACCATGAACATATAAAACAGCAAAATAGACAGAGAAAATAAATCTGTTTGGGCGCAAGGTATTGCTTCGCCGCGTACTATTTCTGGAGCCATAAAGCGTGGCGTACCCAAGATGCCACTTTTACCCTCACCATCCACAGAAACGTTGTCGTTGTCACAAATGAGGATATCACCCGTGTTAGGGTCAAAAAAAACATTGCCAAAAGAAATATCGCGGTAACACAGACCTTTAGCATGAAGTTGAAAGAAACTGTCGGCTAGCTGAAATCCTGCTGTGGCTAATGCCGCAAAGCTCGGCTCGACTCGCCGCTTCATTAAGTCTACAAAGCTGGTGTAACGTGGTTCTCGCAACTCCATAATGTAGCCAAAGCTTGGCACGTCGGGTGCTGATGCCAATTCCATCGGCCAGAGGAATTTATCGCTTGGCGCGCCTAATCCAATCGCTTTTTCTAACCGCTCTCGCTGTTGAATTTCGTAGTGCAAGTAGTGAGGAAAATACCATTTCAAAGCGATTTTTTGGTTGCCTAAACTAGCCTGATAAACTTCTCCTTGACCGCCACCGCCGAGGAATTTCTCGACTGTGCAAGCTATTCCAGAAGATTCTGTGCGAACTGTTTGCCCAATGCTCAAAATCTCATTCACTTTGCTTTTTCTCCTTTTTACTCACAAGTGATGGAGTTGTTTTTCGGAGACTGTACTGTAGCAGCAGTAGGTTTGCTCTGGAATTGCCCAGGCTATCGCAACCAACTTGGCCAAGTTTGGGTAATTTCTGGTCGGTGGATTTGCAACCACAACAAGATGTCTGCGGCAACGCTACCCGTTGCTAAAAAAAAGTGACGCTCAGAGCATAACACAGCTTTGTGACATTTTGTCTATACTTCTTTTGGCTATGTTTTAAGTGTTGCATTTGGGTAGCGACATCAGAAAAATCTTCTTGGATCTGTTCTTGATTCCCAGGATTTGACGACATAAAAAATAGAGACAGCCTTCAACTACAATCCCCCGTAATACCAACAGATAACCCTAAACACAGCGGCTGTCTCTATTTGGTGGAGTCGAGGGGGAGTATTACCTCCCGCCCCTCTCCCTTAGAACTGGACGTGAAAGTTTCCCCTCATCCAGCTCCCGACGTTCTTAGCTTTAGCTTTTGCTCATGTGGATATAATCGTGGCAGGTTTCGTGAATGGCTAGAAGGCTTCGCCTCACGCGCTCAGCCGAACGGTTGTTTTTCTTCCAGTTGTTGTGGTTTCCATCTACATGATGTAAATGTACCTTCTCATCACTGAGCAGTTTTAAGCCACAGTATCCGCATCTATGGTTCTGCCTTTTTAAGGCAGTAAAAGTTTTGCCATCGTAAAGTTTGCTGTTTCGCTCACTCCAGTAGGCTAGGTCTCCGTCAAAGGGTGATTTTTCGCCTTTAACCATGACGTGTTTGGACTCGGAGTAGGGAACTTTTGGAAACGCTTTGTCCAGTAATTTCTTGCTGGTATAACGATTCTGTTTTGGTTCCTTGTTGAATACCTTTTTCGCTCTTGTTTCGATGTGGTATAACGAGTTTCTCGCCCCATCCATCTTGCAGAAGCGGTGGTAATTTCTCCATCCTCGTACTATTGGGGCTAATTTCTTAGCCTTTTCTTTTGCACCATAATTCGAGCAATTGATAATGTGTTTTACTTTCTGACGGAAGTTTTTAAAGTTGTCCACTGATGGGACGTTCCTAAATTTTCCGTTGGTTTGCACTTTGAAGTACCACCCTAAGAAATCAAACCCATCTGTCGTTGTAGTTAGCTTTGTCTTGTTTTGGCTGACATTCATTCCTCTTTGGGCAAGAAACTGGCTGATTTGGTCAAGTATCTTTCCTGCGTTATCTTTGGGTTTGAGTATAATAACCATGTCATCCGCGTAGCGGATTGAATAATGTATTTCCTCTATTCCATTGAGCGCAATGTTAGCTAGTAACGGACTAACCACACCTCCTTGGGGTGTCCCTTGTTCGGGGTATTCTGGGTTTACTCCTGCTTTGAGACAGCGAAAGATTCCTGTCTTAATGCCCAATGGGGCGATGAGTCTTTCCATTATGGATGTGTGGCTTATCAGGCGTAAGCATTTTTCGATATCCAATTCAAGGATTCGTTTTTCTGCTCCCCTTGCATCGGATTTCAGGTTTATTTGCAGGAGTTTTTGAACGTCTTGCGTTGCACGTCCTGGTCTAAAACCGTAGCACAAGCGCGTGGAAGGTTGCGGACGTAGCGCTGGTTCCATTGCGTATTTAACTAGGCAAAGACACGCCCTGTCCGCTATGGTTGGGACTTTTAGGGTTCGAGTTTTTCCATCCTTTTTTGGGATAGGTATTTCTCGTAACTTTTGGTGTTTCCAGTTGTTAAAATGGTTCCTGAGATAGTTACTCAGGTTTAGCCTTTCGTAGAAAGTCAGAGAGGCTTTACCATCTATTCCTGCTGTCTTTTTACCGACGTTTCCTTAAAAAATAAGTCAGGCTTAATACCCAGCAGATCCCCTTTTGTACTAACCGACATATCGATGAAGCCTGACTTATTTTTTTAACGGAATTGGTGACCAGCGTTTAATTGTGATACCTGACGTACTGCCAGCATTCTTGCCGCGTAGGACTTCAGAATCAGCTTTTGTAGGGACGCGCGCTTTGGGCTTGTCTCCTGCTCGAATAGCTTTGTACACTCGCACTTGTAGGCGGAATAGATTACGCCGGAGTTTTTTCCTGGGCGTTTTTTTCCAAAGTTCGCTAGCCTCGTGGCTGCATCCAACCATACTCTACTCCTGTTGGTGTGTTCGCAAGCGCCTTGCAGCAATTACGCCGCATCCTACCCACATCGAGGAGTTCCGCTACTCGCCAGTGCCTGCCTGGGGTTCGACCTTTCCCAAGACCTCTGATGTGTCGGGTGAGGTTCGAGCGGTGACGCTCGAACCTCCCCTAAGAACCGGACGTGAGGCTTTCACACTCATCCGGCTCAAGCCTTACTTCAAGCGAGATAACT
>CAXTYC010000069.1:0-9990 GCA_964248365.1 uncultured Chroococcidiopsis sp.
TAAAATAGATCCGCAGCAACCTGCTTGGTGTTCACCACGTTCTTGGGTAATGGCTAGTAGCTTACATAGTGCTGGTTTAGATATTACTCCCGCTGTGGGAACAGGCGCGGCGGCTGAATTTACAGCTTTTCTCACACTATATAAAACTCTACCAGATTTACAGCCAATTCTCGAAGGTAAAGGTGACAAAATTTCCTTTCCGACAGAACCATCGGTAAGATATGCCACTACGATTGGGTTAACTGTCAGGGCGGAGGATGCAAATCAGGCTTACAATGCTTTTACTTGGCTAAGTTCGGTTGCGACAGCGGAATGGGTGCAACTATTTGCTGTAGATATGTTTCGCTTGATGCGGAGTAAAGGACAAATGGGACAATTGGCAAAGTTGATTCAGAAAGATCCCAACTTGCAGAAGTTTCTGAAGGATTATCAGCAATTGGTGGGATTGTGAGCTAGTTTACGTGGTACGCAGTGACTACTAGTGACTGGTCGGTTGTGTAGTTAACTTCCACTCATTGAGAAAATGGGTGTATCCACCAAGCTTTAACGCGATCGCACGAGTGCCGGATCAGTACCAACCTTACCATAACCTTCATCAAGCCCGCAATTGCTCAAATCTCGAACTAACCATTGTGTGGTCAAGTATTTTCGGTAGTCCATCAATTCGATGCTTATCAAGGGTCATAACTACCTTAATATGTACTCCAAATGTAATAACCAGGGAAAGCGCTCGCTATACCTATAGAACTATGAATTACACCAGGATAGCTATCTTCAGCATCAATTCCACCAATGCGAAATGACCAATTACCTAGCCACAGATAAAAGCCACCGAATCAGTGCATCGGTACTGTAAGCAATTGCTTTACGCGCCAGTTCTTGTTGCCCACTCACGTCTATAATCCCTTTCCATATCAAATTTAGTTTGCTCATGCGAGAAAAAATTATGCTTGACTACAACAATACCTCACCGGAAATCAAAAGAAAGATTGCTGCGGCTGAGGATACCCCAGCCGATATTCTGCAAAAATTAAGTTCAGATAGCGATCGCACCGTTCGCGCTTTAGTAGCAAGTAACCCCAACACTCCTATTGAAGTTTTAGTCAAGCTAGGCGAAGAGTTTCCCGACGAAATTACCAGTAATCCCATCTTCACTCTTTTAATGTTAGAAAATCCTGATCCTGAATTTATTCGACTTTCGTTAGCACGTAGTTCGACTACACCAATCGATATTTTAAATAAATTGGCAGCAGATAGATCCAAATCTGTTCGCTGGAACGTTGCTTATAATGCTAATACACCAGGAAATATTTTAGAAAAGTTAGCCCACGATACCGAATGGTATATCCGCCAACTCGTTGCTAGAAATCCTTATACTCCAGTAGATATTTTAGAAAAATTAGCCCACGATACCGAATGGAGTGTCCGCGAACACGTTGCTTATAATGCTAATACTCCAGTAGATATTTTAGAGAAATTAGCCCACGATAGCGGATCTTCTATCCGCCAACAAGTTGCTTATAATGCTAATACTCCAGCAGAATGTTTAGCATTATTAGCAGAAGATTGGAATGAATGTGTCCGCCAAGAAGTCGCACAAAATCAACATACAACGGTAGAAATTTTAGAAAGGCTGTCAACCGATGAATGCCAAGCTGTTGCAAAAGCTGCAAGAAAACTAATAGCAGCTAAACTCAATATCTCCTCATGATGAAATTTATAATTATTAATTCTTTGTGCTTCTATGCGGGGTAAAAATATTGAACGACGTTAACCAAAAAATCATCAGTGCTTCCCTCCTACGTTTGCGGATGAAGTCACCCTTTTTTGCAACATTGGCTTTGTTTGCACAGTTTCGCCCGACGCAATTATTAGATACTGCTGCTACCGATGGTAAGGATATCTTCTTTAATCCAGAGTATCTGCGATCTTTACCTACTAGTCAGCAAGATGGCTTATTACTCCATGAAGTTTTACACGCAGCACTACTTCATGTCATCAGGCGCGGTGTAAAAGATCAGAAGGTGTGGAACGTCGCGGCTGATATTGTTGTTAACGGTATGATATCGCAGCAAGGATGTTTTGAATTACCGCCTGGGGGGTTGCGAGATACACAGCTAGAACATTTGAGTGTGGAAGAGATATATGAGTTGTTGATGAAAGATGGTTGCGATCGCTTTAGTTTACCAATGTTCGATTTAATAGGTAATGCACCTGGGGGTTGTTCGGATTCTGTTTTTGAAACGAACCGCAAAGACGCAAAGAACGCAAAGGGGAATAAGGATAGTTTATCTCAGGCGAGGCATTCTGTTTTTGAAACGAACCGCAAAGACGCAAAGAACACAAAGGGGAATAAGGATAGTTTATCTCAGGCGAGGCAAGCCGAGGTAGAAACTCACTGGCGGAATGCTTTGCAACAGGCGGCGGTGGTTGCGCGTACTGTGAATCATGGTAAGTTACCCGCAGGGATGGAACGGGAATTATCTTTACTCACTTCACCACAGCTTGATTGGCGTTCTTATTTGTGGCGCTATCTAGTGCAGACTCCTACTGATTTTATCGGGTTCGATCGCCGTTTTATCGGGCGAGGATTGTATCTCGAATCGTTGGTAGGTGAGTCAGTGCAAGTATATGTTGCAGTTGATACTAGTGGATCGATTGATAATGAGCAACTGCAAATGTTTTTGAGTGAAGTGCAGGGAATTTTGAATGCTTATCCGCATTTACTGTGCGATCTCTATTATGCAGATGCAGAGGCTTATGATCCTTATCCGCTCAATCCTGATAGTATTATACCTAGTCCCCAAGGTGGGGGCGGAACTTCATTTGTACCATTTTTTACTAAGGTGCAAGAAAGTTGGGATGGTATAACTGGGGGAGTTTGTATCTATCTCACCGATGGATATGGTACTTTTCCCTCACAGCCGCCCCAATTACCTGTGCTGTGGGTGGTAACTCCTGGGGGTTTAGATTTATCAGAGTTTCCGTTTGGCGAGGCGGTGCGGTTGTTGTCGATGTAGATTCACTACTATTGAACGACTAGAGAGTGTCTGGATCGATTCCCATTTGCCTTAATCTTTCTGCTAATCTCTCTACTGTTTGACGCTCTTGTTGAACCCTTTCCTCTGATGAAGCCAGTCGATTTCCGTTCTGGTCATACCAGTATAACCATTCTCTTGCCCAAGCCTGATAAATTCCCTGCGCCCTTCCAATTCCTAATCCAATTTCAGGTATCCACACTGGTTCACCCGATTGCAGTATGTATTCACCATCTACTAAACGGTAAACCTCAAACGGTTGGTGTTTGTTACGCTGATAATAATCGGGATTGTAGACTACATAGTACAATACACCAATTCTGGCATACTCGTCTTTTTTGTCTTCGTATTCTTGACCGTAATTTTTAGATACAAATTCTACTGCTAGGATGGGTACTATGCGTTCTTGCCAAATTACATAGCTCAATCTACCACTAGCCCTCGTCCGTCGCTCTACTCCCAAGCTCAAAAATCCATCAGGGACGATCGCAGGGAGTTGCAACTCGTAGTATACTCCCATATTCATCCCCCAAAACCAGAAGGTGCGATCGCGCCAATACCAAGCCAAGATTTCGCCTAACAAGCTGGCGACATAAATTTGTAGTTCGTTATCCACTGGTTTACCGTCGCTGTCGGGCAGATCTTCAGCCGTAGGAAGTGACTGCAAGGGATCGTACTGTAACATAAGGACTCTACGAGTAAAACTTACTGCCTGTATGGTAACAGCATCTTTATTTTGCCTTGCTGCTCTGGGATATAGCTAAAATTCAATTTTAGTGAAAGTACGTAGCTAAAATCAGATAAATATTGTCCCTTCTGCTGCAAGTGCTAATCTGCAACAGCGTAATCTGGTTTGACTGCAAGAATTTTAACTTCATCTCCCCGACGTAAAACCTTCCCAACTTCCCCTGCGGGTACTTTGGTATTCACACTCAATCTAAAAAAGTGATCGAAGCGTGAGGATTCTACCCAGGATGGTAATGTCTCTTTGCGCTGGGTGACAAATGTTTTTTGAAATTTCGGATATGCTTCTGCTGTAATCGCGTCTCGTGTTGGTACAATGCAACGAGCGCAGGGATTAATCCCTTCAAATATTACTTCTCCGATTTGAAATCTTACACTGCTACCAGTTTGAGCAAATAACTGATCTTCCCAAAATGGGGGTACTCCACCAATTTCTAGATTCGCCCGCATCCGCAGCCGCATATCATCTACACTTACGCCTGGAAACCATGAGGCGACTGTTTCTAGGGTTGCTGTACTGATTATAGTTGGTCCCGATGCATTGGTATCATCAGGAAAGCCAGCTATAGAATTTTGTTCAAGTTTGACGGGGAAACCGAAATAATCGCTTAGCGAGGCTTCTAATGCGGTTCGTTCTTCGTCTAGATGAAAAACAAATTTTTGTCCTTGAATTTGCAGGGAGAGGATTTTAAAATCAGATTCAAAATGCGATCGCAGCAAGTGTACTTTGGCGTTACGCTTGCCATTGACAAAGTTACCTTTTTGATCGACTATGGCAAACTCGCGGTCATGTTTCAAAGCACCACTTTCTAGCACGGTTGCCGCAGTAACACTAACTGAGTCTAATGATTTAATCGGGAAGATAGATATACCTGCAATGTGTGGCACTGTCATATTAACCCCTAGATGCTTATAACTCAATAATTTATCTACATCTATCTAAGGTTACATCTAAATATAAATCTTTTCAAATTTAGAACAATTATTGTAGGGCAGCAAATTAATTTTGTAAATGTACTAAAGTATAATATCAGCAACATGAATAGCAAATAAAATTGTTTAATATTACACATAAATATATTTTTTTCAAATTGAATAATGCTAAGTTTGTTTAGTCAAAAGCTTGTATAGCAATGTTTTTGGGTAGTTAAGGCTAATTTAACAGAGATTTAAATTTATTAAAAATTAAATTTCTGGGGTTGATAAAGAACTTAATAATTAATTAAGAATACTTGTGTTTTTTTGTTGAAAAACCTACTAAATAATCCAGTTAAATGGAGTATAAGTAATTTAATTAGAGAAAAAAAGATTGTTCGCTACTGAAAACTTTCAGAAATTAGCAGGAATTCAGTATGGTTCAAGCGATCGCTCGCACAGTGCAACAAAGCCCCTTAGCTGGTGAAGAGCTGCATAAGATGAACGCCTACTGGCGCGCAGCTAACTATCTTTCTGTCGGACAAATCTATCTTCTGGATAATCCTCTACTGAAAGAACCGCTTAAATTAGAAGACGTTAAGCCTCGGCTTTTAGGTCACTGGGGTACTACTCCAGGTCTGAATTTCATTTACGTCCACCTCAACCGCATCATCAAAAAATACGACCAGGACATGATCTACATTGCAGGTCCTGGTCACGGTGGTCCTGGTATGGTTGCTAATACATATTTGGAGGGAACCTACAGCGAGTACTACCCAAATATCTCGCAAGATGCCGAGGGGATGAAGAAGCTCTTCAAGCAGTTCTCTTTCCCAGGCGGTATTCCCAGTCATGTTGCACCAGAAACCCCAGGTTCTATCCATGAAGGGGGTGAGTTGGGTTATGCCCTTGTCCATGCCTATGGTGCAGCATTTGATAACCCAGATCTAATTGTTGCCTGCGTTGTCGGAGATGGGGAAGCGGAAACTGGACCTCTTGCTACTAGTTGGCACAGTAATAAATTTCTAAATCCAGTACATGATGGGGCGGTTCTGCCAATTCTGCATCTGAATGGCTATAAAATTGCAGGTCCAACAGTGTTGGCAAGGCTAAGCGACGAGGAACTTGAACAGTTGTTCACTGGCTACGGGTATAAACCTTATTTTGTTGAGGGTTCCTATCCAGTTGAAGATGTTCACCAGCAGATGGCAGGCACTCTCGATACAATTATTGCTGAAATTAAAGCAATACAGCAGGATGCTCGTACTAATGGTTTTACCAAGCGTCCCCAGTTTCCCATGATTATTATGCGGACTCCCAAGGGGTGGACAGGTCCCAAGGAAGTAGATGGGAAGAAGGTTGAGGATTACTGGCGATCGCACCAAGTCCCTTTATCAGAGTTAGCAAGTAAACCAGAGCATTTGAAAATGCTCGAAGATTGGATGAAGAGTTACAAACCAGAAGAACTCTTTGATTCGGATGGTAAATTCATGAGCGAACTAGCAGAACTAGCACCCCTCGGACATCGGCGCATGGGTGACAATCCTCACGCTAACGGCGGTGTTCTGTTACGCGACTTGAAGATGCCTGATTTCAGGAATTATGCGATCGAGGTGAGCAATCCAGGCACAAAGCAAGCAGAAGCCACCCGCGTCATGGGTGAATTTCTCCGAGACGTAATCAAGCTTAACTTAGAAAGCCGTAACTTCCGGCTAATGGGACCTGACGAGACAGCATCAAATCGTCTGAGTGCTGTCTTTGAAGTGACAGATCGAGTATCTACCGCCCAAATTCTCCCCATCGACAGCAATGTTTCCCCAGATGGGAGAGTAATGGAAGTCTTGAGCGAACATATGTGTCAAGGCTGGCTAGAAGGATATTTGCTTACAGGTCGTCATGGCTTCTTCTCCTGCTACGAGGCGTTTATTCACATCATCGACTCGATGTTCAACCAACACGCCAAGTGGTTGAAAACTACCCGTCACATTCCTTGGCGTAGAGCGATCGCTTCTCTCAATTACCTACTCACTTCCCACGTCTGGAGACAAGACCACAACGGCTTTTCTCACCAAGATCCTGGTTTTATCGATCATGTGATCAATAAAAAAGCAGAGATCGTCCGAGTGTATCTACCCCCAGATGCCAATACCCTGCTATCGGTAACTGACCATTGTTTACGCAGCCGTAACTATGTCAACGTGATTGTAGCTGGTAAGCAACCTGCTTTGCAGTACTTAGATATGGATGCCGCCATCAAGCACTGTACGATAGGATTGGGCATTTGGGAATGGGCAAGTAACGATCAGGGAGCAGAGCCAGATGTAGTTATGGCTTGCTGTGGTGATGTGCCGACGATGGAAACTCTAGCAGCAGTAGATTTTCTACGTGCTAAGCTTCCAGACATCAAAATTCGAGTAGTCAACGTTGTAGACTTGATGACGCTCCAACCTCCGAGTGAGCATCCACATGGTCTGAGCGATCTGGACTTCGACGCAATTTTCACGCCGGATAAGCCAATTATATTTGCCTTTCACGGGTATCCTTGGTTAATTCACCGCCTAACCTACCGTCGCCCCAATCACGACAATCTTCATGTTCGGGGTTATAAGGAAGAGGGAACGACGACAACACCATTTGATATGGTTGTTCTCAATGAGATAGACCGTTTTAACTTAGCCGATGACGCGCTAGATCGTATTTCTCGATTTAAGTACGAAAAGGCACACATCAAGCAAATCCTGCACAACAAATTAATTGAACACAAGCATTACATCCACGAACACGGCGAGGATATGCCAGAAGTTAGCAATTGGAAATGGCAATACTACAGCAACCCTGAGTTAGCTAACGCCATTTCCCAAGTTGATACACAACATGATAACGCTACCACTTCTCCCTCACTAGAAGGAGAAGAAGGGGGAGCAAAATCGCGTTCCTAGTCAGGAAATTCGATTAGAAAGAGGGGAAGCAATCTTGATCTGAGGGAGCTGATTAAAGATAAATTTGCTAATTATACCATAGTTTATCTTTTTAATTCAATAAATTTGAAGGCATTTTCTCCCTCAGCCTCCTTTTGCCTCCTTTTGCCTCCTTTTGCTCTCTTCTCGCTCCTCACCCCAGAAGTTATAAGAAATTGTGTACAGAAATACCAAAGATAAAACCTGTCTCGGTAAAATTGGCAGAAGACTTGGCATAAAAGGCAATCATTGTAGGTAAACCAGTGAGTAGATAGATTAGGACAAGTCAATTATCAATTATCAATTGATAATTGATAATTGATTCCCCCCTACTCCCTACTCCCTACTCCCTACTCCCTGCTATAAGTCGGTTGTTTTACGCTGGAGGTTTGATCTTGTCTAAGTTGAAAGTTGGGATTAACGGTTTTGGTCGCATTGGCAGACTAGTAGCACGGGCGGCGTTTAATAATCCACAAATTGAGATTCTCGGCATTAATGATCTAGTACCGCCAGATAATCTTGCTTATTTGTTGAAATATGACTCAACTCACGGCAAATTTGACGGTAAAGTTGAGTGTACAGAAGAGGGCATTGTTGTCAATGGGCAGTTGATCCCTTGTACATCAATCAAAAATCCCGCCGAGTTGCCTTGGGGGAAACTAGGGGTAGATTACGTAGTTGAGTCTACAGGGCTATTTACTTCCCATGAAGGGGCAGCAAACCACATACAGGCTGGGGCGAAGCGAGTAGTAATTTCAGCCCCCACCAAAGATCCCGACCTAGTTCCCACTTTGCTAGTTGGTGTCAATCATGATAAATTTGACCCAGCAAAAGATGCGATCGTCTCCAATGCCAGCTGCACGACTAACTGTTTAGCGCCTGTAGCGAAGGTAATCAATGATAACTTTGGCTTGAGTGAAGGGTTGATGACTACAGTTCACGCCATGACAGCTACTCAACCAACCGTAGACGGACCGAGCAAGAAAGATTGGCGGGGTGGAAGAGGTGCAGCACAAAATATTATTCCTTCTTCTACAGGTGCTGCTAAAGCCGTTGCTTTAGTATTGCCAGAATTGAAAGGCAAGTTGACCGGAATGGCATTCCGAGTTCCCACGCCAGATGTTTCAGTAGTTGATTTAACCTTCAAAACAGCCAAATCAACTAGTTACAAGGAAATTTGCGCTGCTATGAAAGAGGCTGCCGAAAATGGACTAGCTGGCATTTTGGGATACACTGAAGAAGAAGTAGTTTCCAATGACTTTCAAGGCGATCGCCGTTCAAGTATCTTTGATGCCGGAGCCGGAATGGAGTTAAACTCCTCCTTTTTTAAAGTTGTCGCCTGGTATGATAATGAGTGGGGCTACTCAAATCGTGTTGTTGATTTAATGGTGTCGATGGCACAAAAAGAAGGAATATTGAGCGATCGCACAGTAGCAACTGTGGTTTAAAGGGATTTTAGGTTTTGAATTGGTAATTGATAATTGGTAAAAGGGAAAAGGGAAAAGGGAAAAGGGACTCGGTAATTCGTAATTCGTAATTCGTAATTCGTAATTTTCTCCTTGTCCCCTTGTCCCCTTGTCCCCTTGTCCTCCCCTAGCCCCTAGCCCCCAGCCCCCAGCCTCTAAATATGAGCCTAAGAATATATTTGCTGCGACATGGAGAAACAGTTTACAGCCGTACAGGTGGGTACTGCGGTGAACTAGATGCCGAATTGACCCCAGAAGGGATAGGGATGGCAAAGGCTTTTGCTGATGCTTATCAATCCCTACCTTGGGCTGCTATTTATGTTAGCCCTATGAAACGGACGATCGCTACGGCAAAGCCTTTGTGTGATGCTATAGGGATGGAAATGCAGCTACGGGACGGACTCAAAGAAATTCGTTATGGCGAGTGGGAAGGGCAAACCCCCGATTTTGTCAAGGAGAAATATTCCGAGGATTACGTGCGCTGGTTAACTGAACCTGCTTGGAATCCTCCCACCGGAGGCGAAACATCTGTGGAGATTGCCAGCCGTGCTGATTTGGTAATTGCAGAAATTCAGGCAAAATATCGATCGGGTAATGTGTTGGTTGTCTCCCACAAAGCTACAATTCGGATTATTCTATGCAGTTTGTTGGGAATTGATCTAGGACGTTACCGCGATCGCCTGGCGACACTGGCTGCCTCTGTTAGTATTGTCAAGTTTGATTTGCATGGACCCTTGCTAGAAGTTTTGGGCGATCGCAATCATATGCCCCCAGAACTGTACAATATGCCAGGAACCTAAGTTGTAAATTGGTAATTGGTAGGGGCGGGTTTATCAAACATACTTGTAAACAAGCGGAAAGTGGGGGTGA
>CAXTYC010000070.1:0-9222 GCA_964248365.1 uncultured Chroococcidiopsis sp.
CATAGTTCTTTTTGGAGATATCCATACTATATCCTTACCTATTCAGGACTACCAGAATTCTAATAGTATTGCCAGCACAATCAATTGCACGGTATAAATATTTCCACTTGCCTTTGACCGGAATATATGTTTCATCCACTCGCCATGAATCATTCGTAAGGTGCAAATGTGGACGAGTGCGTTTTGCGAATTGTAGAGCATAAGCCTGTACCCATCGATAGACCGTGGAATGGTCAACATCTAACCCCAAGAGCGCTCATCATTTCTGCCCAGGAACGGTATGAAAGCGGATACCGCAGATACCATCTCACGCACAAAAGGATAATTTCGGGTTGATAGTGTCGCCATTTAAACGGATGCGAGTGGTTCATCGAGGCAGAATTAACTCTAAGCGCGAGAATAGCCTATCAGTTTTGTACCGATTTTTGCAACAGAACCGTATTTTTTGTCGCCAATTCCAAGACTTTATTTTTAGGAGGATTTCGGGGCTGGGCTTAATTTACGGATAGGTCTTGTACAGCAAATAGCCCGTAATTATCATTAAGGCGCACAGGGACAACGTGTTAGCCAACGTCAAGAGCCTGCGGTTTCCAACGCAGCGCTCCCGTTGAGACATCAATCACCATGCTTAAAGGAGCCGAATCTAAACTCCACAACAGCAAATCGCCGTCAGAATCATTTCCCCCTAAACAACTTTTTGCAACACAACCTGCTGCTTAGGCTATTTTCACTTCCCCTCTGCCTAGTTTTTCCAAAAACTCAGATATACTACTACAGCCTTTGGCAGTAGCTATCTCACTTATGCCGTCCCATCCCTGCTGGGTGACGCTGACAGCACGAACTTTTTTCTTCTCCTCAAAAGCTATTGGTCTACCTTCCCTATTAGTAAGGTTAGCCAAGCTATTTGGATGTTTGCCTCTTCCTGTAATCATTAAACCGATTGATTTTACCTGTAATTTATATAATAATAAGAGAGGATATATATGGCGATCGCAACAACTTTGCGGGCTGGGCGATCGCCATTAAAGTCACCTTTCGTAAAAAAGGTTTCTATTTAATATGTATGATACGAAATTTGAGTCACCGATCGCAACAACTCCACGTTATTACAAGCCTACTCAAGATATCGCAAACGAAGAACTAGATAGATACGAAGACACACAAGAATATGCCTTTGTCCCAGAGCAAGTTTTAATTACCGTTTTGCAGCGGAAGGCTGACCCGAAAGATAAAAATCGGTTGAAGTGGGCGGATGCCAAGCGGATGGCATTAGAGGCGGCTGAATGTTCCGACACTGCTTCCGTGCGCAAGTGGCTAAACTTATTAGGTGTTGGCAACCTTCTTAATCTTCGGATGACCAGCGCATGGGTTGCCGTGCGGGTTGATTTAGCCCACGTAATTAAGGCACAAAAAGCTAAGTCATGCATCTGCGTAAAAAATGGGGCAGGCTTTTTACGATCTCTCGTAATACACACAGATCAATCGACTGGGCTTGAAGCCTGCCCCATTTTTCTAGGTTCACCCTCGCCAGAAGAGAATAACATGGGTAAAGTTGTAAAAATATCGGACTACAGAAAACCTGAACCACGAACCGATGTTGAGATTCTCTATCAGGCAATGCTTGATACAATTGCGTCGAACGATTGGGAATATTTGCGCACTTGCCTCGTCAACGGTCAGGAGCATAAACTAGCAGCATGGAAAATGCTTTCTCCCCACGAACAGCAGCAGTTAAAGATTCTAATTCCTGAGTCGATACGCTTGCTCAAGGAAGCGGTCAAGCGAGGAGTAATCGCCAGTTTTAGGGAGGACGATGAGGGGGATATTTTCTGGGTGTGGAAAACTTCTGATTCTGAACCAGAATTGGTAACTGGTACGGCTATTGCTCAAAAATTATTTGATTACAAGGCGTGAAATGGAATGGCATTAAGATAAGGTGAAATGCTTATTTGATAAGGATTGCAGCCTTTTGTATTTTTCAGCGGTCGGTGGATGATCGCTCACAATGGCGATGTTATCCTTACAGCCTCTGCTACTCCCGCATTACCTGCTAATTCTTGGCACACACCAGCTAAATGTCATGCAAACTAATCGAACTACGTGCATTATTAAGCTAATCGGCATCTAAATTGCATAATGTAGAGATAAAGAAGCTATCAAATCTTTATGCCACCACCAATCAAGAATTTTCTAACATCACAGCAAGTCAGCAAGTTACAAAAGGCTCTCAGGGAGAGCGAACAGGCTCATGTTAGGGAACGAATTTTGATAATCTTGCTCCAAAATGATGGGAAAACACAGCAAGAGATTGCTAAGTTTTTGGGCTGTTCTCCCCGAACCGTTGCTCAGTGGTGTATGCATGGAGATACTGACCACTTAGAGAGTTTACACAACAAGCCAGAGCAGGAATCACATCGAAAGGCAACCCCTGAATATATTCAACAGTTACTAGAGATAGTTGATACTCCGCAAGAATTGGGTTACGAATTTGGTAGATGGACTGGAGAAAGATTAGCAACCTATCTAGCCAAAACTACAGGGATTGAGTTGAGCTGTTCACAGGTTAGGAGAATATTAAAGCGAAAAAAGTATAGTTACATTTGGGCGAAATATAGCCTAGAGGATAAGCAAGACCCAGCCAAAAGAGCAGAGTTTAGAGAGATGGTTGCGAAGTACTTGGCAATTACAAAACAATATCCAAAGCTTCGCCAGGTATGGTAATGGGCGCGAGAGTGGATTCAGTTTACGGGTGATTCGACCCAAGGGTTGGGAAAGAAAGGTCAACGCAAGAAGCTAACAGGACAACGGCGACATGGACGAGTCAATGTCATGGGAGGGATTCGAGAGATTGAGCGAAAACAACTATGTTTTTTCGTTAAAAAAGGTGATGCTGACATTTTTTATGAGCAGATACAGCAGTTGCATGAGTTTGTCAAAAAGGAATGGATAGAAAAGGGGAACCCTAGCAAGTATTTTGAAAAAGTCGGTCTAAAGATTATTGTTATTTTAGAGACTGTCTCTAAAGAAATGTAAAGGAAAGCGAATTGAGCGAGCGCGATATAAGAGGATGAATTGCGGTAAAGCAATTACGTTGTGTGAATATGGCACGAAAAGCATACCCAAGTGATATCAGTCATGCCGAGTGGCAAATCATTGAACCGTTATTACCAAAAGTACAATGGATTGGTCGTCCTCGTGAAGTCGATTTGCGAGAGATTCTCAATGGAATTTTTTACGTCCTGCATGAGGGATGTACATGGCGTGCGCTACCGCATGATTTACCACCGTGGCAAAGTGTCTATAACTACTTTCGGCACTGGCAGAGGTTAGGAATATGGCAACAAATACACACACAATTACGAGAACAAGTACGTGAGCGTGTGAATAAAGACAACACCCCAACTGCAGGCATCATCGATAGCCAATCGGTGAAAACCACACAAAAAAGGGGGAAGTCTACGGTTACGATGCTGGAAAAAAGGTGAAGGGACGCAAGCGTTTTATCCTTGTTGATACCTTAGGATTACGAATTGCAGTTATTGTTACAGAAGCTAACTTCCCAGAAAGGTTGGGGGTGCAGTTGTGGTGACGCAAGCGGCACAAGCAACCGAGAATTTAGTCGTAATTTGGGTTGACCAAGGTTTTAGCGCTCAGAACTTTGAGCGGGTAATTAAACAGTTATGCGCGGCGAAAGTAAATGTGATTTGTCGCATTAAGCCTGGGTTTCAAGTTTTACCAAAACGTTGGTTGCCAACGCGTACATTTGCTTGGTGGAATCAATATCGTCGCTTAAGTAAAGATTATGAACTCTTACCTGAAACCTGCGAATCTATGATTTATACCGTCATGATTCGTTTGATGTTAAAACGGCTTGTCTGGTCACAAATTTTTGCTTCATAATCGTTTACAAACAGCCTCTTATAAGTATATAGAAGCTAAGATCGCGCTCATCTACTAACTATACTGAAACTCTACATTTCACAGCAATAGATAGAGTTTTCTGCTGGGGCTATTTGCTATCGATATTCTTGAAGCGCGAACGCATTCTATTTAACCTTTCTTGCTTGATTCTTAACCCTAGCATAACTATAGCTGGTGTCTTGTTTGTATAGCCTACTATTCAGTCTTGCTTGCTTCTTTAGGAAACCTTAGTAGTAGGTAAATTAAAACCGCCAAATTGAGAAGAAAAGCAATAAGTTTTAGAGGTGAAAATCCCTCGCTCAATTCAAAGATTTCTGGAGGAATACTAATTGCAACCACACCGATTACCAACCATCTCGCCCAGCTTTTTTGATACCAAAGACCAATAGTTTCAATGCAGGTCACTCCCGCATAAACTCCTGCAACAATCCCGCCAAAGTGTAAAGTTTCAGGATTGGTGTTGAGAATTTTTTGAACTAGCCAAGCAATGACACCTTGCTTCCCAGCCAGAAATAAGGATTCTGAAAATTGCCCCAGTCCTTCATAATTCTTTAGGGTCAGTAGGATGGCAATAGAAGTAACTGCAAACAAGGCAGCAGTAAAAGCTTTGTAGACAATAACTACTAATAGACCAGGGGGGCGCTTATTCATTCGGCAGGCTTTCCTAACTCATAAGCAGCATATGAAGCGCATATCTGCTATTGTATAATTACCTTGCTCGTGGGCAATGTTTGACCAGATATCCAAAATTTCCCAGTCTTTGATTCCTCTACCTTTGAGGCGATCTTGAACGTTTCTCAACTCCTCCCTTATCTGCTGGGTGGAAAGTGGAGCCGCGCTTAAGGATTGTGCTATACCTAGTTGATTGTGATCTTTGTTCTAAATGCCTTTGGTTTCCATATATTAATCCCTCATTAGTGCTATTTTAATAAAGATAAGCGTATTTGGGCTAGCCAGCGTGATTCACTGACCAGCATTATGACTAATTTAACCAAAGCACCAAGCGCCTGCTATTAAGCATTAGTTTACACATAAGTTCTGCTGTTACCTGTAACTTGTGTAAGTGTCGCGGGAAGGAGTGATCGCTACCAAAAAAAACTGGTTGTGTTGCAAAAACTAGTGGTAGTCTGATAGAGGTAGCAAAAGTACTTATTGTCGCTCGCCCAACCAGCCTCGTCCATGAACCCAAAGCACCCTTTCAAGTGGCGTCATTTCCAATCAAACATCAGGAAAGCTGTGTGTCCGGTGGTATCTGCGTTATCGGCTCAGTTACCGTAACTTGGAAGAAATGATGCGGTCACGGGGACTCACGGTAGACCATTCAACGGTGTATCGATGGGTGCAGGCTTATGCAGCGCAATTAGATAAGCGATGCCGCTCGCACTTGAAACCAACCAGCGACTCATGGCGGGTGGATGAAACCTATATTCCGGTCAAAGGCAAGTGGAAATATTTATACCATGCAATTGATTGTGCTGGCAATACTATTGATTTTTTGTTAAGTGCACTCGCGGGATAAACGAGCAGCGAAACGGTTCTTGTGCAAGGCGTTAAAGGCAACCAGTGGTCAATCTCCTCGTGTAATTAATGTAGACAAAAATGAGCGATTACCGCCATCCATTGAACAGTTGAAAGCAGAAGCAATATTGGCTCAAACTTGTGAATTACGTCAAAACAAATATCTAAATAATATTGTGGAGCAAGACCACAGATTTATCAAGAAGCTAGTCAATAAGAGCTTGGGTTTTAAATCTTTTTACACAGCAAGAAAGACCATTATTGGTTATGAAACCATGAACTCTATTAGAAAAGGGCGCTCTTCAAGGAATAGACAAAGGTGACATTCGCCGCACAAGCACAGTTCGTGTCTCAAATTTTCGCAGTTATTGCATAATCCGCTTCAATCAAGCCGGATTTCTTGTTCTGATCAAGTTTTTGCAACAGAACCAGGTGGCTTAGTAACTCAAGCTGTGCTTCGCCATTTGCGATCGCCAGTACTTCCAACGGGAACCACTGCTCCAAGTAGCACAGCATCGGCTCTTGGTAATCCCAGGGGACGCGATCGCCCACCTTAATTTCTGGCTGCGGCGGTTTCTTCGGTTTGCGATCGCTTATCTTAAGAGTCACAGTCGGCTGTACCGATGCGATCGCGTCACATAATTGGCGAGCAACTACAATCCAAGAGCACGTATAACGTAAATCCAAATTGACGTTTAATGCTTTCAGGCATTGCTTGATTTCGGCACTAGAATTGCAGCCGCATTTTCTCAACGCTTCAGCTTTGATATCTTTGAGTCGAATCCTCGACTTGTCATGGTAACGGGCTTTCCGCTTCACCGTGCGAACGGTTATAGGCTCTGGTGCTACCTTTTGAACTTGCTCTTCCAAGTAGCAATAAAGCGACTCGGTTGCGATCGATGGCGTTGAAAGGATAGTATTCATAAGCATACTCTCTTACGACAGGTAATCTGTAAGCCAAGCATTGCGTTTTGCCAGCAGGTTATTCGTTGTGAAGTTGTGGGGCAGCTAGCTTAGATTTCTCAGGTCTTGGGGCTAGCTGCCTTTTAACTACTTCTATTTTACCCGTATATTATCAGGAATGCAAGCCTGAATTTGAAGAAATTTGATAACATACTGATATCGTGGGGATATTATAAGGATTAGAGATTATGCCTAGAAAGAAACTCTATATAGACAAGGACACGATTCAAATAGTTATTGATAAAGAAAAGAAGGCAGCGTTTGAGGCAGCGTGTTCTGCTAACCAAACAACGATGAGTGAAGTTCTGCGGCAAGCCATGATGCAGTACTTAGCAGCAAATAAAGAGGCGATCAAAGAAGTGAACGCATCATAAGTGAGATCGCACTTAAATTGATTAATCCTACCTTTTTCGTAAGGTTCTATGAGAAAGCTGTCAATTCCATTTGATGACAAAAACTTGCTGCATCGAAGTGCCAGGGGATTGGATATAGCACTCGTAGGTTTGTTTAAGATTGCTACTAAAATCCGTAAGTTTGGGTAGTGATATGGAAGTAGTGGTGAGGCTCAAATCCGCGCTAGCTCTGCATTATAGCCATGAATGAAGTACCAAACTGCTCCAATAATGTGATTGTTCAGCTTTTTGGAAAAAGACAGGCTTTCTCTCACCAACTGCGAAACTCGTTGTCTAAAGGTATTATTCAATCGTTCAACATGATTAGTTAGACCAGTTTCTTTACCAACAGCTCGATGACGTTTAGGAGGAATGACTGTAATGTTACGCCTGTCAAAAATCTGTATAGACGAAGGCAGATTGCTGATAAATTTCTGGGAAAGAAGCCCATAATTTACGAGCTGATTTTCTTGTTCTATCTCCCACAAAACAACCAACAATTTTTCGAGAATTACGGTCAATAGCTAACCAGACATAAACCTCATTTTTCTTACTATCAACAAATGACCATAGCTCATCACATTCAATAATCAATTTACCTGGCAGTTTGACTGAAACTTTGACCTGGCGCGGAGTTCGAGCTAGCTTTTGATTAACATAATTTTGTAACCATGACCAGCTCACCTGAGTCATCCATAATTTTCCTCCCTAAAAAATTGGGCGAGCGTGTATTAGGTTTATCTGCTGTGAACGAGAGATCTGGAGTTGACGGCTTTGCCCTGAGCTTGCCGAAGGGTCGCCCAATTTTTTAGAGGTACACCGGATACCCTAGCAATTCCAAGGCAACGATATTCTCTCAAGCAAGAGCCGATCAATCAGCTGCTTGGTTTCCTCTGAAACAGGTGAGTTAGTAGGATTGATAACAAATTGGCGACCACAGCTTTTACACTGATATTTTGGCTTGCCGTTATGAGTTGAACTATTCTTAATCAAATGCTCAGAGCCACAGGTAAGATAGACTTGTTCTGAAAGTTCTTCACATATTCTTTAGGATAGTTCTAGTGACTCTCGTGTTAATTTTGATAATAGTAATACGAATGAATAAAGTAAGAATGCTAAAATTGTTGTCATCAAAAAATACCAATTTGCGGGTGATTATATGAGAATTATTGGCATTAGCTAATATTATACAGTATGCTGACGGGGCAGGGCTTTTACCTCACCAATACTTCCGGATCACTACCTTTTAGCAAGCTTAACAAAGAGTTATTGCGTCGCTTACACAGCAACTAACCTGGGCATTCCGGCATTGGGTAAGAGTATATTCAGTTGATCTGGAAATTGAGGACAACCAACACTTTTAATAAATGTGAAATCAAAGTTATTTTCCAAGTTGGAAAAGGGTTAAATAATTAATTTTTCACAATGATATATAGATATATAGTAGATTTGTACTAAATTAAAAGCTAAAATATTCGTTTGAACTCAAAGCGCAATCGCTTTATTTCTAGTTTTGAAAGTAACATCTCTAGTGCCTCCAATGTTGGCGAAAGGTTGACGAGTTCTACCAGGTACGAATCACTCACAGGGGTAGTAGAACGCCTGACATACCACTCCCAAGAATCGGGCTACAGTGTTGCACGGCTAAAAGCTGTCGGCAACAGAGATTTGATTACAATCGTGGGTAGCTTTGCTAATCTGCAAGCGGGGCAGACGCTGAAACTAGTTGGTTTTTGGCGTGAACATCCCAAGTATGGAGCGCAATTCCAAGTTACGCAATATCAGGAAACGAAACCTGCGACAATCACCGGAATCGAGAAATACCTGGGTAGCGGTTTGATAAAAGGTGTTGGACCAGTAACCGCCAAGCGGATTGTAGCTCACTTTGGGCTTTCGACATTGGATATTATTGAAAACTCTATCGAGCGCCTAATTGAAGTTCCTGGCATTGCTAAAAAACGGGTGAAGATGATCCAAACAGCTTGGTCAACCCAGAAGGCGATCAAACAGGTGATGGTGTTTCTCCAGGGTCATGGTGTGTCAACCGTTTATGCGGTGAAGATCTACAAGCAGTACTCGGACAAGGCAATTGAGACAGTTACAAATAATCCCTATCAACTGGCGACCGTTTATGCGGTGAAGATCTACAAGCAGTACTCGGACAAGGCAATTGAGACAGTTACAAATAATCCCTATCAACTGGCGACTGACATTTATGGTATTGGCTTTGTGACCGCCGATGCGATCGCGCGAAATCTGGGAATAGCACCTGGATCTGAATATAGATACAGATCGGGAATTATTCACGTCTTGGGAGAAGCAGGAGAAGATGGGCATTGTTTCCTGCCCCAAGCCGAACTAATAGAGCGAGTAGTCCGAATGGCACGAAGAAAAGCTCTGAGGTATACAGGATAAGGACTACAGTTTT
>CAXTYC010000071.1:0-8955 GCA_964248365.1 uncultured Chroococcidiopsis sp.
AAATTCATAAATTTCTCAGTATACTTCCAGATAACAACCATGCAAAAGCTGTAGAAAATTGTAGCTGTACCAAAACCTGAGAATCAAAGGTTATGGAAATCAAAACTTATACAAGTATTTATCAGCTAAAATAACTTCTGCAAAAGTAGTGCTGAAACTTTTACGTTTGCCAATCGGCATATCTGCCGCTATCATCTCATCTTTATCTTTTTTCCCCACTACCGGAATTGCCCAGGATTATCCAGTCTGCTTTATGATTAACTCATCGGGACAGGTTATGAACCTGGAAAATTTGTGTCAAAGCAAAGCTCGAAGCCAAGCTGAGCAAAAAGCAAAAGCGTGTCAAGGACCCTTTGATAAAGATGGTTTCCCGATAGCTCTTTATAACGAATTGAAGCGTCTAGATGTAGCTGTTGCAACAGCGAAGCAGAAAAATATATACGTCAGCGATGATCCAGTGCAGTCCGCTATGACATCTTTATTAGCTCAAATGCCCTTCTCTACTCGAACCCAAAAACTGCTAAAAGAGCAAAAACTTTTGTTTCAACAGTTACGAGCAACAGCAAATTCGGATGAAGCTAAAAAGCTGCAAGAAAAGTTAACGGCAACTACTGAAGAGCTAGGTCAAAATTTCTGTCTGGGTCAATTAATGCATTCGTTAACGAGTAAGTTTAGAGAACCTTGATTTTTCTAATTTTGTTAGTATAGCTAATTATATTTAAATATTGAGCTAAACTGTATATAAAAATCAGCATTAGTGACATCTACATACGCTAATTAATCATTGTTAATCTCCTTGCTTATGAACACGCCATAACTTAATGAAATAAGATTATTTGCCTTCTAAATAAGCTTGAAGTCAGGAGTCAAAGTTTGATGGCTAGCAATCCCTATCGATCTGGTAATGATTCAGTTCCTTATTTTGAATGCCACAATACCTTCAGCGGACACCTAGAAGGCATCGTCTTCCTTGCTATCAGTCCAGATAAGCAGACAGTCGTTAGTGGAAGTTGGGACAAAATTAGATTATGGAATTTGAAAACTGGACAGGAAATCCGCACCCTCATTAACGTCAATAGGAGTTTATGTGTTGATTCGATCGCCATTAGTGGAGATGGACAGATTTTAATCTGCTGTACGAATGCTGGGATAATAAAAGGATGGAATCTGAAGACAGGACAGCAGTTACACAATTTCAAAGGGCATTCAGCCCGAATTAAATGTGTTGCCCTCAGTCGCAATGGACAGACTTTAGCTAGTGGCAGTTATGACAGTACGATTAAAGTATGGAACTTGAGAAAAGAAAGAGAAATCGGACTTTTAGTTGAGTCTGAACTTAATAGTGATTGTATTGCCATTAGCCCGGAGGGACAAACACTAATATATGGAAGTGTCTCAACAATTAAAGTATGGGAATGGAAGACAAGAGAGGAAATCTATACTCTTGAAGGACATGAATGGGAAATTGAATCTATTGCTATTGATGCAGATGGAAAAATTTTAGCTAGTGGCGGTTGGGACGAAACAGTTAAGGTTTGGGATCTTAGAACAGGGCAAGAAATTTATACCCTTGAAGGGCATTCAGGCTGTGTTTCTTGTGTAACTATCAGTGCAGATGGGCAAATCTTGGTTAGCGGTAGTTATGACAAGACAATTAAAATATGGAATCTCGCAACAGGAAAAGAAATCCAAACTCTTGAAGGGCATTTAGATCATATTTCCTCTGCCGCTATTAGTGTAGATGGGCAGACTATAGTCACTGGCAGTTGGGATAAGAGGATTAAAGTGTGGGGATTGTTATAGTGTATAGCAATGCCTATTGTTAGTTTTATAGCAACCTGCTTGGATTTGTAAAATCTTTCATGCTGGTTGTCCTTTGTCATTAGTCCTTTGTCCTTTGTTCTTGACAAATGACTAATGACAACCCGAAGCGCAGTATTTCATGACTTAAATAGGATTGCTATAGTAGTGCAAATGCATAAGAGCGTTGTTACTATTTATAGTATCTAAATAGTACTCACTTCTGACTTGCTGATGACAAAACTCTCATATAAGTTAAAGAAAAATACTGTAATACTATCAAGATATTGTTTTGACTTAATTTTAATTGAGTCTCTATTGCTAGGCGTTTGACTAAAGAGCGTAAAGCATAAGGTAGGCTGTATACGAGGAAAAATAGCGATTTATCTAGCTTTAGATAAGCATAAACTACAACTATTTTTAGATTGATTTTAATTTCTACATATAAAATTATTAAGTAGTTATACACGAAAATAAAATTAAGATATTTGGTATAAACCTCCTCTTTAATTACCTCCTCATCAAAGGAGCTTAAGAGTAAAAATTGGCATTTTTATAGGTGAATTTATTGATTTTTAAGTGCAATTACTTAAACAGCCTAATAAATTAAAAATTTATCTTGATTATTCAGCTTAACTTTACAAATTTTCTAGTGATTTTTCGACTGACAATCACTTAAATTTTGTAGAAAATTGTGATTGTTACAGCGTAAGTGAGTATAAGTTGTGAAAATAAAAAAATCGTAGAAATAGTTACAGCCTTCTTGTAACCTTAAATAATCAATATATAAAGATATGTATAGCAGGATTTACAATTTCAAATTGTCTGCTGTTATTGCTACTATCGACTCCCGCTAATAGTGCGAAGCCAGAACCAGAAATTAATTCACTAGCCATCAAATCCTGCGGTCCACTTAGAACACCGATGACTAAGTTTTTATTTAAAAAAATAGCTTTAGACAAATACATAGATCAAGAGCTTCTTGAAGATGCTTTTGAAGCAACAGCTTTGCTTAGTATGGAGATAAACCCAAACAGTAAAAAACTTAATCCTCAAGGTAGCAAATCTTTTACTGCTCCAAACATTGGAGGAAAAGTAGTACCAGATGGGGTATTAACTTCTAGGGTGAAAATAAAACAGGATAATCGTATAATATCTGAGTTAGAGTCACAAGACAGTACATTAGTAGACGTTAAGTTTGGCGAAAAAGTCAATTATTCTGATAAAGGTAATCAGATTAAAAAGTACCTCGACTATTTGGCTAACGAATCACCCGCAAGTAAGGTTGAAGCAGGATATTTTAATCCTGTGCCACATCTAATTTTTATAACTAGTGCAGATACTGAAATTGCTCCGAAGATATGGCAAGTAGCTAGCGATCCCACCAAAGCACAGCCTAGTATTTTTGACAAAACACTTCATCCAGAGGCAGTAATGGTAGTAGGTGAACCTGTTCTGCTAAACCCAAAAATAAAGACATTAGATGGCTATCTAAACAGCGAACTTTATGTTAATTCTGGGAAGCCTGTCGATATTCCTCCGAGATTTATCCTTGCTAGTAAATCTAAGAACAAAACATTCCAGGGGTTGACTATACCTAATCCGCGAACGGATATTGCTGGAGTAATCACTACTAAGCCTTCAGATCCAACGCCGCCGCCACCAACAGATCCAACACCGCAACTACCATGCATCCCTTCTGCTATTACCGCATGGTGCGCACTCTAGGCAACTTATCCAACCATAGTTCTAACAGTGTGTTGTAGTATGAATGCGTGTTGTATCTAAACAAGGATAGAACAACGTTTAGATAGGCAACTTGCATCAAGTGTGACTATAACAGGGTGTTGTTCAAGCAAAGCGATCGCCTACCCTACCCAATTTAATCAACAAAACCCCGCTCATCTACCGAATGGGGTTTTCGCATATTCATCCTTGTAGAGACGCGAACTTTCGCGTCTCTACACAGCAAGCTGTTGAATCAGATTTTGGGCTAATTGCGCGATCGCCTCCCAATTTCCTGATTCTACCAGTTGCGGGGGAAATAACTGACCGGAAAGACCGACAGCGATCGCACCTGCTGCGATAAACTCTTTGGCATTTTCCAACGTAACGCCGCCAGTGGGAATCAATGGAATATTACCCAGTGGTGCTTGCAAACTTTTGATATAATTAGCACCTCCCACAGCCGCGACGGGAAATACTTTCACACAACTAGCCCCCGCCTGCCAAGCGGTGACAATTTCTGTCGGTGTCAGCGCTCCTGGTATAATGGGGATACCCCGCTCTACGGCTGCTTGAATCATAGAACAATCAACGTGGGGGGTAAAGAGGAATTGCGCCCCAGCGGAGATTGCTTCAAGCAACTGGTCTTGAGTTAATAGCGTTCCCGTGCCAATCATACAATCAGGTAACTCTCTACGCAAACGCCTAATTAGCTCGGCGGCGCGATCGCTATTCCAGGTAATTTCAATTAGCCGCATTCCCCCAGCTGCTACAGCAAAAGCCATTTGGCGACCTTGCTCTATTTTAGCTGCACGGATGACAGCGATCGCACTCGTTTGCTGCAACAGTGTTAACCATGATTGATTAGACATTCTTTTGATTCTAGAAATGGGCATTTAGTATAAAAACCGCATATTTATTCCTTGCAACACAGGCTATGTCAGTCGTCAGAAGGATGGAGCTTCACATTACTGTTTCTAGCCTAGTTAATGGAATCCCTCAAATACTTTGGAATAAAAATATGCCGCTTCACAAACTTGCAGACTTCGATCCTAACTATCGGGAAACCTTTGGTGGAGACGATGTAAAAGGTTTGGAACTTTATACCGAAGGTGAGCAGAAGATTGGTACAGTTGCCGATGCTCTAGTTGATAATAATGGTCGTTTTCGTTATCTAGTAATTGATACAGGCTCCGAGACTGCCGGAAAACAAATATTGCTTCCGATTGGACTTTCTCGTATTGATTATAGTAGACAGCGCGTTATTGTAGATGGTCTAAGTAAAGCGCAAGTAGAACAACTACCTGAGTATAAGGAAAGCTATACTGTTGATTACGATTATGAAGAGCAAGTGCGCGATGTCTATCGCCCTCTGAGTGCTAATACAGAATCTAATACTGCTGGCGTTGGTACTGCTACTTACGACCGCGATACCTATAACTACGAGCAAGATGCATCTTTATATGGTTTGAATGAGCAAAATCATCAAACTTTTAGACTTTACCAAGAACGACTGATTGCTAATAAAAATCGAGTCAAGACAGGGGAAGTTGCGATCGGCAAACACGTTGAAACTGAAACAGAGCGTGTTTCAGTACCACTTGAGAAAGAGCGAGTAGTGATTGAACGAGTAGCTGTAACAGATGCTCAACCTGTCGTTTTTGGCAACGAAGTTGCTTTCCAAGAAGGAGAAATAGCACGCATAGAAGTTTACGAAGAGACACCCGAAATTCACAAGGAAGCCTTTGTACGCGAGGAAATCAGAGTCAAGAAAGTAGTAGAGCAGGAAACATATAACGCTGAAGAAACTGTGCGTCGTGAAGAGCTAGATATTGACACACAAGGGCATCCAGCTATGAATGAATCGCCAAGTCAGAATGACCCAACTTCAGTCTAAATCTCATTAATCGCTTCTTTTGGTGCTAGTAATTAATGTAGGGGTTTTTCATGAAAAGCCTTTGATCTCAGGTTTTTTCTAGAAACCATGCTCTTGCAATAATATAGTTTTGTCGGGTGGAGGCTGCTACCTCCACGCGACAATAATAAGTATATTGTTTAAAATCCCTCCTACAGAAACTATATTTCTCTGCTAAATATGTAGTCTATCGATGGGAGGAGACAAATCTAATTAGCTCTATCATTAGAAAGATATAAGAGCAGCAAAATATTTTTACCCTTATGCATTAAGTTGTAGAATCAATAGATAATTATTAAGCAAATATATAAGTAAATTTGTAGTTATTAATAATATTTTTGAATCAAACCTAAAATTGACTTAATTTTAAACAGGCTTGAATTTAACAGATTTAATAATTGCAATATATTTTAACATTTAGCCAGAGCAAAATATGTATCGTTTCACAATCTTTAATTTTAACAAAGTACGTCATTTGGGAGATGGTAAATAATTGATGAAATTTTAGGATTTAGATGAAACAAGTAGAGGTAGGAAAAACAGATTATGCCACTGATGAAAATTTCAGATTTTGACCCTGATTATAGTAGAAGCTTTGACGATAGTGACATCAAAGGTCATGGTGTTTACACACAAAATGACGAAAAAATTGGTACAGTCAAGGACATTTTAGTAGACGAAGAAGGACATTTTCGTTATTTTATCGTTGACTTAGGTTTCTGGATCTTTGGTAAGAAAGTGTTGTTGCCAGTTGGTCGCACCAGAATTGATCACAGCTCACAGCGAGTTTATGCTGTTGGCATGAGCAGAGACCAAGCAGATAATTTACCAGAGTTCAACGAAGACTTGGCGATTGATTATGACTACGAAGAGAGCGTAAGAGGAGTATATCGCACTCCTACTACCGCAGCAGTCACTCCGACTACCACTACTACTACAAGTTCTGTTGCTGCAACTGCACCTTTAGAAGCATCAGCACCTCTAGAAGCATCAGCACCTCTGGATGCCACATCCACATCTAGAGTAGAGACTACGGCTACACCTGCATATGCTAGCTATGACCGCAACACCTATAACTATCAGCAAGAACCATCTCTGTATGGGATGAATGACACCGATCATCAAACGCTCAGATTATACGAAGAGCGGCTAATTGCTAACAAGCGTCGCGTCAAAACAGGAGATGTTGCAATTGGCAAACACGTTGAAACTGAAACAGAGCGGGTTTCAGTACCAGTCGAAAAAGAGCGAGTAGTGATTGAGCGAGTAACACCCGCTGATGCTGGTAGACCTGTTGCACCTGGAGAAGGTGCTTTCCGCGAAGGTGAAGTAGCACACATGGAAGTTTACGAAGAAACTCCTGACATTCGTAAAGAAGCCTTTGTGCGTGAAGAAGTCAGAGTGAGAAAAGAAGTAGAACAAGAAGTAGTTAACGCCCAAGAAACAGTTCGGCGTGAAGAGCTAGACATTAACACTGGTAATTTGCCAGTTGATGAACAACGCGATCACACCTAATAGAAATCATGTTTTGATCTAATAATTCTATTAGCTCTCAAGTTGTAAATCCTCACCCTTGGGTTGAGTTTATGCTTCCAGGCAGAACCTAGAAGCATAAGTAGAATTTCTGTTTCATCATAGGAATTGTACAGACAGGGCAAATATTATGCACTGTCTGTACTTTTAAAAGTTATTTATAAATCTTTTATGTTTTAAATATGGCTAACTCAGTAAACGATAATAATTCCTCCATCAACAACTTAGTGGAGAAACTAAAGCATAGGTTGAAAAATTTTGCCATCGTAGCTCCAAACGGTGAACAACTGGGGGAAGTGCAAGATTTTATTTTGGATTCTAATCGTCAGCTTAAATTAGTTGTTCAGGCTAGTAATAGTCCTAATTCGCAGTCGTTTCTATTGATTAGCAAACTGATTCAAAAAATTGAACCAGCAAATAAAACTGTCTTGGTAAACCTTGAGCGAGCAGAATTCGAGAAACTACCTAAGTATGCAAAATCAAACACCAACGTTTCAGAAAGTACAATAAATCCTATTAACTGGGCTAGTAAATCAGTCAGTGAAGACATACAAGATAGCGATCGCATGAACTACTCATCAGATGTAGGTGCAGGTGGTAACGTTGAAACAACACCCTTATTTGAAACACAAGATATGCAAGAAGAGCAGAATAATATTAATATAGCTCAGAATACACCAGATACAGCATTAGGAGAAGAAATTATTCGCCTGCTAGGAGAGCGAGTAGTTGTAGAGCGCAATAAGCGTAAAGTAGGCGAAGTAATTATTCGTAAACAAATCGAAACTCGGATGGTGCAAGTACCAGTCCGGTATGAAAAATTAATTGTTGAAGAAGTTGGGGCTGAACCTAAACAACTAGCAGAAATTATCTTAGGGGAAGCATCGAATAATGAGGAAATCCCTGAAACGGTGAATACTCCTAAAACTAGTATTGAGGATGTAAACCCAAATGAAATTATAGAAGATATAAATAGTAGCTTAAATGGTGAGCTAACAGTAAGGGGTAAATTTAATTCGCCTAAAATCGCTAGCTTACTATTAAATGCGATCGCCCTAGAACGCAATCATGGTTGTAAGCAAATCCGAGTCCAAATTGTAGTTGAAAACGAAGAACGAAAGAAAACTTACCAAGAATGGTTTAATCGTACTTCCTTGAAGGATTAATAAAGGTAGGGTGGGACTTTTCCCTACCCTATGTTCCACCGCAGATTAAGAGCATAAATTTTAGATATTAAATCGGATTTTTCCTTGTCCCCTTTCCTTATTCCTTGGCAATTTAAGTGATGAGTATTCAATAGGAGAAAGCTTTATTCTCCATATTCACTGCCTGTCACCTTACCGCGAAAAACCACATATTGATAGATATTGTAAAACAACATGACGGGGATGAGGAAGCCGACAAAGACGATCATAATTACCAGCTTCCTCGGCTCGGCGGCTGCCTCATAGATGGTAAGCTCTGGAGGAATAATGTAGGGGAAGACAACTAAAGCTAGTGCAGCCTGGCAGAAATAACGGCACTGGTCTTCTAACAGGTGATGCAATGAAGCCCTTGCTTCGTCAAAAGTTCATGCATTGAAACTGGGCGATTACAGTATTTCATTGCCATAGCCGGAGTTATATTTTTTCCTCGTCCCTGGATTTTCCGTCCTAAAAACAGAGCCAGCCGTGTATTGGAGTTTACGGGTATGGTTTGGAGGGATCTAGAGTGACGGCTGACTCTGTTTTTAGAGGGTACGCCGGATTCCCCAGTGCGGTCGTATCCAATTATGAATCAGTCGTTGGACATCCAAAACCCGTTGTAATCCTTCTACCCGTTTGGCAGACAAATTCTGTCGCCTCCGAGCTTGCACTCGCACGCCGTCTTAAGGGCTGGCTAAGGATGGGGAGGTTCTTAGTCTCCCCTCAAGGCATCACTGCCTTGCCTCGATCGGGTAAGAAGGCATACGTCACCGTGTCCCCCTCCCCTAAGAACCGTGC
>CAXTYC010000072.1:0-8854 GCA_964248365.1 uncultured Chroococcidiopsis sp.
TCAGATTGATGCTCAAACGGCTAGCAAATGCATAGATCCCATTTGGGTTCTATAGGGGCAATAGGGCATCGGGCATCCACAAAACAAATCGAGAATAGCTCACCAAACCAGGAAATTCCCCCTGCCAGTGTCCCCGAACGGTTTTATTGTAGTATGCCTTGAAATTGCGGTAAGCAGATTGGTGGAAGGCAATGAAAATCGTCATGATTTCACTCAAACACATGCTTCGATGCCGCTTGCGGTGAGTCAACCCGTCACTAAGCAATTGGTTTCACCACTGCGGTTCAAACTGTTGGCAGAAGTCATCGACACAACAAAACAGGTCTTCTAGACTAGGCATGGGATGAGTGTATAAGTAGCTTGGAACTTCAACACTTTCAGCTTACCTGCTCATCCTTTTCTTATCCCGAACTCACGTTAATCAAGGTAATCAAGTACAGATTATTTTGCAAAAATTTACTCAAAGTACCGGACTTCCTTTTCAAAATCTGTTACCAGAATCTGCAATTAAAGAAGTCCTAAAAGCTGAAAGGATGACTTATTGCCAACGATTGTTTGACCCCATTGTCACACTGACTTTTCCCGTTATCTTTTGAAGAGAAAAATCCTGCCTCTATGCCGTCCTCTAAAAGCCTCATATGCTCGTGAATTATTATCATTGATATTGAGTTAATGATAATAACAGGGTACTCCAAAAGCCTTTTACATCAATGGTTTTAAGTCTTAACAGTAAAATTAAGATTAGCTGATAATTCACGCTCAACACACCAGCAGTAAAGAGATTTTCAAATGTTGAATACAGTTGCCCAAATTTTGCTTGGTATTATCTACGGTTTCTACCTGGCTTTGCTTGCACCAACTTCCCAACGGCAGAAAGCTCAAGAGATGTTAAAACAACAGGCTACGACTCATACGCCGCAACAACTGATACAGCCTCAAACAACTTCATTAGTAGCTAAGCCAACAGTGCAAGCAGTTTCAGAACAAGAAATAGTAGAAGATCCAAAGTTAGCTTTCCTTGCACCTGCCGCTACAGAAAAACAAGAAAATCCTGCGGCGATCGCGCTAGGTACCTCTTGCCTCCAAACTACTTTTATTAAATCAGCACATCTTAATGTCGAGCAAACTGTTCAGGACAGATCCCAAAGAAAAACAAAGCCTACCCAAAACAAACGCTTTGTAGCTAAAACTCAAGCGAACGAAGTAGGGCGGGCAGCACTCGCCAAAATGAATGTTGCTCAACTGCGATCGCTCTGCAAAGAACGCAATATCAAATGGCGGAATGCTCGTGGTGGTAAGCACTTAACCAAAATTGAAATGCTTGAACGGCTATGGGCTTAATGTTTTCAGCAAGCGCCTAGAGGCTTTTCTCTGGGCGTACTACCTACAAAAACTATCTACTTTTTGAATGAAATATTTTTAAACTTAGCGTTTGAACGCGAATACTTTTTAGCGCTGATGCGCCACCATAAAGAATTAATTTGGATAAAATGTTATGAACGCGATCGCAACTCTACAACAGAATTACATAGACGTTGAATTCACTAAACTTAACGATTTAACTGCACGACTACGGATAGCAGGGGCAAAAACTTCTGTCAAAAAGTTAGGGAACTTGCATATAATTATCCTGCTACAAAAACCGTTTATCGCTTCACTTGAACAAGTTTTGAGCTATAGCAATAATGTAGCATCTATTGAAGAAAAGTTTGATGAAACAGTTTTTACAAACGATTTACCAGCAATAATCGCTGCAAATGATTCATCCGCAACAATACTACTTCCCAAAGAGCCAGAGTTGGCTTCTTTGGACGATCTACAAAACTTACCGCTAGCTCGACTTAAAAAACTAGCTGCTACATATAAAGTTTCTGGTCGTAGCAAGATGAGCGATCCTTTGCTGGCTGAAAAGCTTCAGAGTATAGTTACAAAATTAGAGTTGCTTTAAACCTAGAAAATATTCCCAATATTTTTAATGATTTAAAAGTTTGGGTATATTTTTTATTAATATAAGACTTAGATAGAACTCGCTCCTAAAACTATCCGAATATTTTACGGCGCTTCGCGCAAACAACTTGAGTAATAAGGAGAGATAATTTATGACTGAACAATATATCAATAAAATCGATTTAGTCGGTCGTGTTGGTCAAGAGCCAGAAATCAAATACTTTGAGTCAGGGGCAGTCAAGGCTAACTTAACTTTGGCTGTAAAACCACCTTACAAAAGCGAAACTCCAATGTGGCGGGACTTAGAGTTATGGGGAAAACAAGCTGAAGTAGCTGCTTTATACACTCATAAAGGTTCAACTATTGGAATTTCTGGTGAATTAAAATTTGAGCTATGGGTTGACAAAAATACTCGATTACCACGCTCAAAGCCTATTATCAAATTTAATGAATTAGACCTTATTAGTTCATCAAAACGTGAAAAAATTGGTACTTCTAGTACTACTGAGTCTTCTAGAGAAGATGTAGCTAATGCCAACTTTTAACTAAGTTAAGGCTGCATTCTAATTAGGTGCAGTCTTAATTCTTTGAAAGCGCTATGCGCCTCTAATTTTGATAAACTTTGGGTAAAGAACAGATGATTAACGTCACATTTACTCTACGCATTCAGTCAATTAACGAGACTCACGATAGCCAAGGAGTTAAGATTGCCTACGGCGATTGCTCTTTCCAATCATACTCCAAAGATGGTTTGGTAAATAGCACTATTCCCTACCGCGCTAAAAGCTCTGCTGCTGTTCTACTTAGTCACCTTGGCGCTCTTATTAGTGGTGTAGATATTGGTTATCTAGACTTACAAGTAATAGATAGCGGTAATGGATATAAAGAGAAACAATGTACTCTGGTCATCCGTAACTTTGTTTCCACTTCAGATAGTCAACTTAGCTTTATTGGTAACAATTCAGCAGCACAGCCACAACAGCCAAACCATGAATTAGTTGCAGTAGCCGCTAATAACAACGGTCGCTTAAGTAATACGGCTGGCGACTCAGAAATTCCCTTCTAACAATCAATAGATACTCCTAGCAAAAAGCTAGGAGTATTTTTACATTAAAAAAAATTTGTTAATGTTGATACTACTCAAACAACATCAAGAGATACTATTTTTTAGTGCTAATACTATTTGACTTTTTAGTGTTGCTAGAAAGTCTTTTTTTTCGCGCATTAACTGTGCCTGCTGGAACTGTAGCCATGCTGTTGGTAGTATTCATCCGGCTCAACATCCAGCGGTAGCGAACTGATCTCTTCGCCATTACGGATGTCCTGACGTAGTTGCTTTTGGCGCTCAGCATAGTCTTTGGTAGCACTCATACGCGATCGCATTAGATATTCGCCAAAGTTCTCGCCACTTTCGGCATAACTTGCAGACAACTTGTTAAAGTCATCAACATCACGCTTCTTCTTATATTCCAGTTGAGCCAAGTATCCCTCACTCGCACCACGGCGACGGGCATTCTCAATGTATTCTGGCTTGAGAGAACCATCCCGATTGAATTTTTGTTTCTCCTCTTCTGAAAACAGATCCCAAGCGGTATACTCTACCCAAGGTTCCGGATCTTTTTCATCTAAAGCCTTAAGTTGTTCGTATTCTTCTTTAAATTCTCTAGCAATCGCATCACAGGATTCTTCACTTAAACCCTTAACTCGTTGCTTTTGCCTGTACTCTGACTTAACAGTGCCATCGGAATTTAGCTTTTCCTGATACATACTTAAAAAACGCTTCAGTCTTGACATATTAAGTTCTCCTGTTATTTCAACTATCCATTAATTATCAACTAATAACTTGATAACCTTATGTCCCTCACCCTTAAGCACTTCGAGACCAGGCTTAACCAGTGGTTGCATACAGATACTAGCATTGACAACCACAAATCAGTCCTAGCGCAGAACCTGGATAATACTCTGCTGGAGTTCTTTTTGCCAAAATCGGAATTTTCCTTTGGGCAGATGGACGAACACAGTAATGCTACTAATCTCAAAAACCATCCTGAAAACCACAGACTGCTATTTTCTTCTAACGAGACTTAAACAAAAGACAAGAGTAAAAAAGAGTATAATGCTATCTAAGCATAGCTTTCACGTTAAAAAACGCTCAGGAAAGAAACCACCCCTGCCGCAATGCCGCCATGCTTTGAAAGATGGTGTCAAAGGTTTGATGATGTGTTTACTCACAAGGCTCAAAAAAGAGAGTTTAGACACTATCTAGGGGGATTACTGGGTGAAAGTGAGAGAAAAAACTTGTTTCAAATCGCAGAGAATGCTGTAGGGGTGACTTACCACCGATTACACCACTTTTTAACCTCGCACCTTGGTCGAGTTCTCAAGTGAATGAGCGTCGGGCGCGAAATCATGAACAAGTGTAGCCAGGCGAGAATCAGTAGAGGCTTTAGCTTAATAATTGACGATTCAGGGCAAGCGAAAGAGTGGTAATTTTACTGCTGGAGTGGGGAGACAGTATATCGGAGAAATTGGTAAAACCGATTTATCATCTAGCGCAAAAAATAATGGTCTGACCGTCACTCAAGATCCGCGACACCTACCCGAAAACGAGAGAGTTGCGGGAGGAATAATTCCGCCCGCAATCTCTCGTTCTAATACACGGTCAGACCATTATTTTCAAGCTTCATCTAATGGAATAGTAGTGGTAACAACGCATTTGTATGATGGGAGAAAAAGCTTACCATTAGATCTAGAGTTGTATCAGCACATGGGTTCTCTACCCCAAGGGAAACAAGACCCCCTATTTGAGAAAAAAACTGAATTAGCACTTAAATTAATAGACAGAAGTTTAGAAAGAAAATACCAACCAGGAATAGTAATTGTAGATGCAGGATATGGCAATAATACATCCTTCCTATTAGAGGCGCGAGAAGCGGCGGTTAAAGTATCTGGGAGGATTAGCTAAAAATCGAAAAGTAACTGTGACGCTAAGTGAGAATATTCAACAAACAACTAGGCTGGATGAATTAGCTCGTAGCATAGACCCAGAGGCTTTTACAGAAATTCAACTAAACTTATCTCAACCCAAAAGAGTATGGGTAGCAATTAGAGAAGTAGAGATATCACCACTCGTGAGTAAGCGAAATATTGCCATCGTCATGAACGCTGCGACTTTCACAGAGGCTACCGATATTGACTATTTCATCACCAATGTTTCTTCATCAATTGTCACACCAGAATGGATAGTTGATACATATTATCAAAGAAATTGGGTAGAAGTTTTTTACAGGGAAGCTAAAGGATGGTTAGGACTTAAAGAATATCAAGTTCGGGATAAAAGGAGTTTGCTGCGCCATTTTATTTTGGTTTTCTGTGCCTACACTTTTATTCTTTGGCATCAGTTAACTGGAGGATTAAGACGACGGTGGGCAAACAAATCTTTAAACACTTTTACTGAAGCAATAGATGCGTTCAGAACAGCCATGTCTTTTCGATTTATTGATTGGTTGAACTTAAATCGTGACGTGTTTGCTTCTTACAAAGCTAGTTTGGGTTACATTTGGGCTTGATTTTTGTCTAAGTCCCGCTAAGTCTAGACTGCTATATGGAGAGCCAGAGAGCCTGGAAGTAATTAACAAACGGTAGTCCTGAATATGTAAGGATAGAAGGTAAATGATAGCTCTAAATACGCAAGAGTTCGTTATAGTGATGGATGAAATACCAGATAGCTCCAATGTGGTTTTCTAACTTTTTAGAGAAGGACAAGGTTTCTCTTACCAAACGAGAAATTCGCTGCCTTAGAGTGCAATTGAAGCGTTCAATTAAGTTAGTTTTCCCGCTTTTTTTACCAACCGCTTGATGCCTAGACGGTGGAAGAATTTCATCGTAAGCAGACCAGAAATCGGTATAACATACTGCACACTGCCGATAAATTGGGGGTAAAGACTGCCATAAACCTGATGCACGCTGACGACTACGTTCACCAACATAGGCACCAATAATTTCTTTTGTCTCTATATCTAGTGCCAACCAAATCCACTGCTTGTTGTTCTTATTGCCCACAAATGACAAGGCAAAATCGGGTGGAATAATTCCTCCCGATTATTGCCGCCACATCTGATCACACTCAATCGTCAGTCGCCCCTTTTTTTAGGCCAAACCTCAACTTCTTTTGGAACAGAAGTATATAAAGTATTAACATACGTCTGCAACCATCTTTCTGACACACCAGTAACTCTAGCAATGCCAGAAGCGCGGTAGTTTCTCTAATAGCAACTTGTCTATTAAGTTTTTCGTTTCCTGCTCAATGACTTTATTTTTCGGGTCTAGAACAAATTGTCTAGAGCAGTCTTTACATTTGAAATTCTGGTTGCCGTTATGAATAAAGCCGTTTTTAACTACCCGATTAGATTCACAGCGCGGACAGGAGATGATGTTTTCTGGCATTGTTCTTTTTTAGAGATGTCTACCCTTTATCCTTACATATTTAGGACTACCCAACTACCAAAGGCATAGAGATGTAAAATCTAGAGTAAAACAAAAGATTAAAATTGAGTTTAATCATTGCTGTGCCTACTGCGGCTTTAAGTTTAGACAACTCACCTTAGATCATGTCCTACCTCAGTCAAAAGGAGGCATGGATTCATGGAAAAACTTAGTTCCAGCCTGTGCAAAATGTAACAATAGCAAAGGCTCTAAGAATCTGAGTGACTGGTATACAATCTCTGTGCCTTTCTACTCCAAACAGCGGTTGCAGCGGATTTTGAATAGATGTGATATAAAGATTTGGGCATCGTCGAGAGCCGCCAAAGGATTTGAGCCACAAATGCGATCGCAAGAGTAAATACCTGAATCGAACGAAAAAGCCCCTTAATTCACTAGAGTTCCAGTTGTTAAACTTTGAGAATTTATCAATGTCTGGGACAATGAAGCGAAGTTGTGGAGTGTAGGAGCGATCGCAATACAGACATTCAGGTTTACAATTAGGTAAAATTAAATACTCAAGAGTGCATACACTATTAAATTAAGAAAGACTCAGCAGCAACAAATGGGACAATACGAGCGTTTACTCCTCATGGCAGAGGATGAACTGACGCAATACAGCACAGATGCCCGTAAAATTGAAAAGCTTCGGCAAAAGATTGGTCTGTCGGTTTCTCCCGCAGAACAACGACAGGTCAAAGAATTTTTGCTCAAAGAAATGCCAGCCGATCCGATTAGTCAATTGATCGAGAAACAACGGCAAACTGTCGCTTTACCCTTTTGGGGTATTGCTGGACTGGGACTATTGCTGGGAATTTCGTTTTTTCAACCGCTAGATTTTATTGCAACTATTGCTGGAACTGCGATCGCTATCAGCCTACAAAAGCGCGGCTGGAGGCTGCAAGCTAAACGTTTGGTTTTACAAACACTCGAAGATATCGAGCAGCGTACTCGTAAACCTGATGTTTAGGTTTGCGATCTTATCTTGCCTACAATCGTTTAAGAGGTAGATCATAAATAATTACACAGCTGTGGCTGGGAGGAAACTGGTCGGAGTCTAGGATCTTTAATACATCGGCTGTGTAATTATTTTTGTCTAAGTACATATTGCCCAGATGGTGAGTGGAGGGATTTGGATGCGATGAATTTCCCTTGGAGCAGTCTGCGGTATCAACATACACAAGCTATTTACACCCATTTGCTTGAAACTCGCGCACCTGCTACAGCAAATGAAATGATCGCAGCAGTTGGGCGGGTGTTGAAAGAAGCTTGGAAGTTGGGGCAACTTTCCGCAGAAGACTATCATCGGGCTATAGCAATTGAACAACGGACGGGGCAGCGCCTACTCAAAGGCAGGGTATTGAGCGCTCTTGAAGTTGGGGCAATACTAAATGTATGTTGTCAAGACGATTGTGTGAAAGGATACCGTGATGCTGCGTTAATTGCAGTTTTGTATGGGGCGGGAGTGCGCCGAACAGAAGACGTAGCTTTAGAGCTAGAGGATTGGAATAGCATTGATTATTGTTTGACTGTGCGTAGGGGCAAGGGGGATAAGGATCGGACTACTTACCTCGACGATGGCGCAGCTGCGGCGTTACTCGATTGGCTAGCACTGCGGGGGGAACATAAGGGAACGATATTTCATCCCCTGCGTAAAGGTGGAAAAATTGAAATGCGATCCTTGAGCGCTCAGGCAGTGTTAGATATAATACATGAGCGAGGCAACCAGGCACAAATTGCTTCGTTCTCGCCGCATGACTTTCGCCGCACTTTCATCAGTAATTTACTCGACGCTGGCGCAGATATTAGCACCGTCCAGAAATTAGCGGGTCATGCCAGTCCTGTCACTAGTGCTCAATATGATCGTCGGGGAGAAGCTGCTAAGCGTAAAGCAGTGAGTTTATTGCATACGCCTTACCTCTTGAGCGATTGCCCGAAAGTAACGAATTACGCAAAAGACAAGCTTGCTCGCCAATGCCAAAAATAAGATCAACCGTCAAACACAGCTTGCCTACTTGTGATGCACGCAGAATATTGCACGGCAGTATTTTTCAAGCCTTGGGCGAAAACTGTAGAAAATTGGGGAACCTAAACGCTACGCTACACTTCGCTTTGGCAAAAAGTGAGCCTTATTAACAATAAATTATGGTTAAAGACGGCGCTTTTGGCGAGGCAGGGCGATGAATTATAAGACGGAAGCTTATTCGGTTGATCTGTCCCTCGTGATGAGAGATTAGTGTTGTTTGAAGCTGAGGAAGGTAAAGCTTGAAAAATTATAGTCTTGCCTATTTGAGTTATTTGCGCTACCCGACCAGTGATCTGTGTTGTTTGAGGCAAGACTATAATTTTGGTTGGGTCGAAGGAGGCTATTATCGGGACTTAAACAATAGATTAACTTAAATAAGTTATAATCCATGCTAAGTAA
>CAXTYC010000073.1:0-8769 GCA_964248365.1 uncultured Chroococcidiopsis sp.
GGGAATATAGGGAAGGAGTCCTATAGAGGAGACGGCTCCTCAGTCATTAGTGCTGCTGCACCTACCCGCAACTTTCACGTCGCACTCTAATAAATTGGGCAGTACGAATTGCCTCATTAATGGCTTGGTATTGTTCCTTAGTTCCGTTTAGTGGCTTGGCTTCTCTGACTATCATGCTATTATTTTCTCATGCAATATTGTAGATAAAATAAAAAGTCCCTCTAGAAGGGGGAGGCTTTAAACCCATTTTCTTGGTAAACTAATTATGAATTCTCGCAACGAGTAATGCAAGAAAAACAGAGTGAAAGGGCTTTACGGGCGTTTCAAGAGTTTCTCACCACACCCTTGGATACTTTGCTATCAAGACATGAGCAGACTTCTTTAGAATCAGTTGCCCTAGCTTTTTTTCATGATGTCGCTGCCAGTGTACCAGCTTACCTAGCTTTTTTGACAGAATCTGGTATCAATCCAGCATCGCTCCAGAAGTTTGAAGATTTCCAACAGCTACCCCTGCTTACGAAAGAAAATTATCTGCAACATCATTCACTTGCACAGTTGTGTCGCAACGGACAACTGGAAAGATGCGATATGATCGCTGTTTCGTCAGGTTCTACGGGTAAGCCGACATTTTGGACTCGCTTTCTCACAGATGAACTTCAAATCGCCACGCGCTTTGAGCAGATATTCCACGACAGCTTTTATGCCGACACTCGCCGCACCCTAGCTGTGATCTGTTTCAGTCTGGGAACTTGGGTAGGCGGTATGTATACAACAAATTGCTGTCGCTATCTTGCCAGTAAAGGTTATCCTATCACGGTTGTTACTCCTGGGAATAACAAAGAAGAGATCTTTCGAGTCGTACAGGAACTTGGTTCTTTATTTGAGCAGGTTGTATTGCTGGGCTACCCTCCATTTCTCAAAGATGTGATTGATAGTGGCATTGCGCGGGGTGTCGAGTGGCAAAAATATCAAATCAAAATGGTGATGGCGGGAGAAGTTTTTAGCGAAGAATGGCGTAATCTAGTGTTCGAGAGGGTAGGTGCAAAAAATCCTTGCTATGACTCGGCTTCTCTCTATGGTACAGCTGATGCGGGAGTCTTGGGCAATGAGACACCTTTGAGCATTTGTATCCGCCGTTTTTTGGCAAATCAACCAGACGCGGCGCGATCTTTGTTTGGAGAATCACGCCTACCGACATTAGTACAGTACGATCCGCTTAACCGCTTCTTTGAGATTGATAATGGTACGCTGCTGTTTTCAGGAGATAACGGTATTCCACTAGTGCGTTATCACATTGCAGATACTGGGGGAATTATCACTTATCAGGAGATGCTCAAGTTTTTGGCACAATGGGGGTTTGATCCCCTCGCAACTTTACAGCATGAGGGAGGCAGAGGAATTCATTCTTTACCTTTCGTCTATGTATTTGGACGCTCGAACTTCACCGTTTCCTACTTTGGTGCAAATATCTATCCAGAGAATGTGACAGTAGGGTTAGAGCAGTCAGTGATTCCCCAATGGGTAACGGGTAAGTTTGTGTTGCAAGTGAAGGAAGATGCAGACAAAAATCGATTTTTGTCTGTTGTGGTGGAGTTAGCGCCCCAAGTGGAAGCAAGTGAGGAGAAAAGGATCGCTATCGCATCTTCGATTTACTCCCAGCTGCTGCGACTCAATAGCGAATTTGCCAATTATGTTCCGCCAGAGTACCAAATGCCACAAGTATACCTTGCCCCAACAGGCGATCCTGAGTATTTTCCTGTTGGGGTGAAACACCGTTACACACGGCGTTAAATGCTGCCAAAAAACAAAATCTCTCTATCCGTCGCTGGGTGAGGGCGCAGCTAGCGATCCGTCATTTAGCCCTGCATCGCGTAACCGCCCTGCGCCGATATTCCGACTGAGTACAGCCAGCCCTGCAAAGTGCGCTTGCAAGCCTGCCGTGCTAGCGCAGCAATCAGTAAGTATAATCGGTTCAATGCCCATATCAAATAGATCCATCGCTATTTTTAATACACACATATCGGTATCGATGCCGACAATGGAAACCCGTTTAATTTCCTGCTGGTGAAGGTACTGTGCTAAGTCGTCAGGCATTCCGCATAGCCCCGACTTAGAAAAGACGAAATCCTTTTGAGCAAATGGCTCTAGTTCTGGAACAATGCTTGTTTCTGGCTCTTGAGCGCAGCTGTGCCAGTCAAGAAATTGTTGGTAAGGTCCATCGGGCAAGTTGATGAAACGAGTAAATATAACTGGCTTATGTTCACCACGCACGATTAAACGGGCAATGCGTTGCCCAATGTGATGGGTGAAGGAGTTGATGAAACCCTTTTGCACATCAACTATGAGTAATGGCTCAGACATTTAGACGCTGTTTGTAAGTGGTGGATACATATAATCGCGGTTTTAAGATGCAAATTCTACCTGTCTAAAGTGCGATCGCCTGCATTAACTTTCGCACATTTAATTTAAAACAGTTTCAACTATTTCTGGTGAGATACCACCTGTTGCAATGCTTGAGAGATTACCTGCTTTTGTTCGATATCGTAGCCCCAGCGTTCGAGAAAGGCTTTATAGCTGCCTTCTCCTTTAGTAATAGTCTCTTGCAGCTGCCCAATGCGATCGTACACAGCAGGAAGATTAACAAGTTCTATTAAATGGGCTGTACGCTTATGGACTCGCTCTGAATCCTGTGCCATATCTTCTTTGTGGTTGCGACGATGGTATACTGCTTGGGCGGCTGACATCGCCAGATTTTTAACCAGTAGCTCTGCCACTTCTGGACTTGTCCGCAATGCTTGCACGACGGCGGCTGGGGGATTATCTGCTAGTGACGATTCAGATGTCAGGTAAGTGACAAAAAAACCTCTCGCACCGTTTTCAGTTTTGACTAACTCAGATATGACTGCTGCTATTTCTAGCTCTTTTAGCTCACCTGCTTCTACCAGATATAGCAAGGATTGGGTTAGGGCAATAGCTTGCTCAAATGTTACAGTTTCTGGCACTTTTATAGGCAAATTAATCATAATTGTAACCAAATAAACAAACAATGTTAATCTAATATTATTTAAATGCAATGGGGATGCCGCCTATGACATCCCCGTTATGTTCTATGCCTACAACTTACTCAAATTTAGTTGTAGTAGTTCTTTTCTGCTTCCAATAGCCGAATCAAATTTTCATCTTTTTTAGCGATCGCTACTTTCAGACGATGTTCTAAGCTCCTCTGAATGTTAACACGATGAAGTTGAGCTACTTGCGCGTAGCGTGGTAACGTATTTGTTTGCATTTTGGTCATCCCCTTACACTACTGCGAACTACGCATCAAGACCTACAGAAGATGCTGCTCGATGCAACATGGATTGCTGACGATTTTGTAGTTTCTGGCGGCGTTCGCTCATCAATAGACGAGCTTGAGCAGACACCGACCGAGAATTGTCATCGTTTTGTATTCCGAGATTATTAAGTTTCATAGTCGCCTCTTTCTTGTTCGCGTGGTATCGAATGAGGCGCGTTCCTTCGGGAAGAAATATAACCCCTACTTCCGTCTCTTTTGTAAAGAGATGAACGATTTATCCTTCAATTACTCTTATATCAATGATCTTTCTAGGTTTACTTCTGTCACTAGGCAGAGAATTATACTTTCCTGGCAACGATAATGCGAAGAGACTTTGTATAATAAGCAACTTAAAGAGGGGCTAGCCGCTAGCCCCTCTTTAACTATTCTTCTACAACTTCGCGGATACGCTGTTCTAAGCGTTCGAGATCAAGACCACCTTCGTCACGAGCGATGCGGCGCACGGTTCGATTGACGTTACTCAAGTCCATGAGTAAATCGTGCAGAATCTCCTGCTGTTGACGTGATTGGGTAACTTCACGCGGCTCTTGCACCAAGTCACGCACAATCGAATCTTCAGCGCGAGAGGCGACTATGGGATCTGTTTGCCCTTGTACGTGTATAAAAGTACGCCGCCCAGGTCCACGCTCTTCCTCAATCGGGATAACTGCGGTAACTTGGTCTGAGCGCACATATTTCCCAAAGCCCAGATGTACCAAGACGGATGACTGTATTCTCATTTAGTAAAACTGCTTTCTTTCACTAAATCTATTATCATCTATATCCGCTTGGCTTGTAGTCAATAGCACAGCGGCTTTCGCTCCTTTTTTTGTAGTGTTTTCCGCGTTGGCAGGCATGGGATGGGATCGCAAATACCACTCGAAGCGGGAGCGATCGCATAATCAACAGATGACTACCTTTGTTGGACGAGCGCGGCTTTGCGCCGTTGCGTGACATTATTCTCTTTACCAAGCATCAGCGATAAAAACTCTTTGTGCAAGACTCTAACTATCACTCCAGAGCGGGTTGATTTTGAGGGTTTGAGTATAAAAATACACCAAATAAAATTGCAAAGGTAAGATCGATAATACCTGGAATCAAATAAAATGGGTGAACACTGCCAATCAAGGTGTGATAAGCCAACACAAGGAAGACAGAAGTTTGTGCAAAAATGCCAAATCTGACTATGGCAAGATTGCGTGAGATATCCTGACCAACCCACCAATAGGCAATCCCGATTACGAAGACCAAGGCAAGAAAAAGGTGTGAATATTCAGGATTAGCCAGGGGCTTTTCGTTAAGCCACTGGCGAATTGCTTGATCGGTAAACAACAACGCTACAGATTCGACCCAATTAATTACAGCCTTGACCTGAAATACGTACTTCCATGCCTGTAAGTTAGTCATAATACATCATCTCTTGTTCTATTAGAAATGGTTGAGAAGGGCAAAATCGCTATTTGCTGCTATCAACCAATAAATAAGCTCTTTTAAGCACCGACTACATCAGTCGCAAGCTCTACAACTAAAGACTTATATTTTTTGACGAATCTTTGAGGCGGCGCTTACACAAGGGTAATGAGAACATAAGGAGATGTCACCTATCTAGACTTGAATTTTGATATGAACTCAACCTACGACTTTGATTATTTTCAAGGAAGTTCTTTTTCCGATCTGTTTGCTACTGACATCACAGATGCACGATATGCATTTATCCTAAATTACCCTGCGACTGCTAGTTGGGCGGCTTACCCCAACAGGAAAAAATACTTTATTCAAGACGGTAGTAGTGAAGCTACCAAAACTTCCTTCGACAAGATTTGTCAGAAGGAACCTTGGAAAAATCTAGCTGTGTTAGGCAATGTCCTTCCAGGGATTGTCATTACCCCGCCGCCAAAGTTGTTAATTGACTACTGGCGATCGCATTTGGGTGATTGCTACACCTATGAAATGATGGATTGCTCAACTTATCTAGATGATTTGAGCCAAAGCGATCGCAAGGACAAACTTATCACCCTATTTCCCTTTGATCATCTAAAACCTGAAAAACACGCCGTTAATCCAGATACGCACTACCGCTTGCTCAGCAAAGTAACGCTAGCCTCCCTTGGGGTGCAATGTCCGAAATATGAGAGCTACGATCTTCACGCCAATAGTCTCGAAGACATTGAGCTACCACAATTCCCCTATCTGATCAAAACCTCGCACGGACTCTCAGGCGAAGGCACTTATATTATCAAAAGCACTAGCGATTTGAACTACTGCCTTGAAGAACTGAGGAAATATCTTAATATTAAGTTGCTCGATACGATTATTGTTTCTGAGTTTATCAAGAATGCGGTGCAGAATTACTGTGTGCAATTCTATATCAACAAAGCGGGGGATATAACGCTCATCGGCACTACAACCCAACTTGTCACCCCAGAGGGCAACTATTTAGGGGGATTGATCCACTACCGCGAAACCGACATGAGCAAATTCTTTGAGATGATTGCTGCTGTTGGTCAGTATGCTCACCAGCAGGGGTATTTCGGCGTTATTGGCTTTGACGTGTTGGAAGATAAAGATGGTCAGCTTTATGGGATCGATGCTAATTTCCGAGTCAATGGCTCAACCCCCCTGTGCTTGCAGCGCCATACCCTACTAAGACAGGGAAAGGAGGTGGCTAAATATTCCAGTGACTACCGCATGGATGGAACATTGAACTCTATTCTAGTCACTTTGAAAACCGAACTGGAGCGCCTCGACTTTATCATCTTGTCGGCTCTGGAGAAGGTCAAATACGGAAAAATCTACACGGAAATTTATGGAATTGTAGCTGGAGAGACAAGCGACCAAATGCAGCACATTGAGCAGAACTTACATGATAAGGGGTTGCAGTGGCTTGGTTAAACAACATTAGAATTTTGTATTTAAGTTAACAAACTTACTTAATACAGAACTCTTCCAAAAAGCGCAGGTAAGACACCTCTTTGGATGAAGCTTGAATGTTTTTCCTGCGCTTAAATATAAAAGAAATAAAAGAAGTATCAAATGCCTGCCGAGTGGGAAGTTCGATTATAGAGAACTGTCTGATTTGCCCCGCATGGCGATAGTCGATCGCGTAGATAACCAAACTGTGGTTTTAGCGATCGCTTTCATCCCTAAACAATCTTTATTTCATCTACGGCAGCGCTTGGGCTTACAAACGAAGCCGTTTACCGACCACACTTACACAAATCTAACAATAATTTAGAAGGAGCTATAGATGACACTAGCGATCATTGTTCACGGTGGGGCGAAAACTATCTCAGACGGTAAGGTTGAAGCCAACAATGCAGGTTGCTTGGCAGCAGTAGAAGCAGGTTGGGCAGTGCTAACTGCTGGGGGAAGTGCCGGAGAAGCCGTTGAGGCAGCCATCCGCGTTCTCGAAACTGACCAGACATTTAACGCAGGTTTTGGCGCAGTTCTCAATACTGAGGGAGAGGTGGAGCTAGACGCGGCGATTATGGAAGGCGCTAACTTAGGTTAGGGAGGGGTGGCAGCAGTTAAGGGGGTGCGCCATCCAATTTCGGTGGCACGGATGATTATGGATGAAAAACCCCAGCTGCTAGTAGCGCAAAGTGCAGAACGCTTTGCCGCGGACAACGGTGCCGATATGTGTGCAAAAGAAGACTTGATAGCTGATGAACCGTTGCAGGAGTGGAAGGAGGAGGAGCAAGTTGTGGATCGCCCCAACACTGTTGGCTGTGTGGCTCTAGATGCCAATGGCATCCTAGTTGCTGGAACCTCAACTGGAGGCACCATGAATCAGCCAGCTGGTCGCGTCGGTGACACAGCGTTAGTTGGCTCTGGCTTGTACGCTGACAATATCGGCGCTTGCTCAACAACGGGTGATGGCGAGTCGATTATTCCCGTCGTTCTGGCTAAGACTGCGATCGATTTCCTGGCGGGAGACAGACACCCAGACGAAGCAGCACAAATGGCGATTGACACTCTAAAATCTAAGGTGAAAGGAGAGGCTGGGTGCATTCTCTTAGACAGTCAAGGACGGGTTGGCTGGGCGTATAATTCGTCTGACATGGCTTGTGCTTATATGACTAGCTCACAAGATAAGCCAGCTGTGTTTACCAAAAAAGAATACTCGCAGTTGCAGGAAACTTTATAGATTTTGCCCAGTTTACGATTGTGTTAAAAGAGAGTAAAAAATGGTATCGACTCTTGATGACAACAAGCGCCTTTCAATTGCAACAAAGTTGGCAGATATGAAAGCAATACAAAATCTGCTGATTAGTAATGAGGAGCAATTTATCAAAGATTGCTCTGATGATGATATACGCGATCGCCTACAGCATATGCTCGAAGACGATCGCAAAAACATCGGCGTTCTCGATACTGTAATTGTTCAATATGGTGTTAAGGGAGAAGTTAAGGAAACAACTGGGAAGATAATCCAGTCAGTTGAGAAACTAATGAAAGGTTCCCAACTGACTTTGTTTGAGAAAGTATTTCAGCATGAATTGCTCAAGCATCAGCAGGTGATGTTGGGGCTGCTAATCCACAAGGCTGCTCAAGTTGTTGGTGCTGATATTGAAGGTGCGATCGCTCCTTTAAATACAGTTAACTTTGAAAACCGCGCTCACCAAGAGCAACTCAAAGGCATTTTAGAGCTTCTGGGTGTGCGTGAAATGACAGGGCTTGAGGCAAAGCAAGGACTCTGGGCGCGGGTTGGGGATGCTGTTGCAGCCTTAACTGGCGTTGTGGGTAGTGTGGTAACACGCACCGAGGATGAGATGAGTATCCGCGAACTGCTCCTGATGGATCATACTAAGGCTGATATTCTGTTTGGGGAAATTTTAGGTTCTGACGATCCTGAAAAAATCCAAGAGTATTTTGGGCAACTCTACAAAGACCTAAAAGTTCACTCTAGGGGGTTTTTAGGGCAGCTGCCCAATGCGAAAAGCCAAGGCATGAAACCATACCCTGGCATTAATGTTACAAGCTGATTTCCTTCACCAAAAGAGCAAATAGCATTGCAGCTGCTTTAGAACAAACCCGACTTCGTGCTAGCTTGACTGGTCGAGTTTTCTTCTCGGTGTCTAGCAGTTCGCCCAAAAGCTTCCCATGTGGTTTTTTACCCTGCTTTTTTTTGGTTCGATGCGGGTAAACAACCATTGCCATAGCGCCATCCTACAAAGGCTAGAACCAGCCTTTTTGGTACTCCTTTTATCCCCGCTATCTTCCCTTGTGGGAGCTACACCTAGAGCCTTCTGAAAGCGCCGACGCGATAAATGCCGTTTGGTCGGTTCGCCCGAATTCCTACCTTTGCGAATTCTGACTTCTGGCCTGCCATCAACCAAGTAATACCAATTCTCTAAAATTAGGCAACAGATAAAGCATTAAGTATATACCTGCGCCCAGCAATTGATGCAACGATAGATTTGGTTAATTTCCCT
>CAXTYC010000074.1:0-8616 GCA_964248365.1 uncultured Chroococcidiopsis sp.
CCCGTAATCTTCAGTCGCTTTGCTTCACTTCTTCTGCGTTTAGTCTAAACTCCAGATTTATCCTATTTTACAATAAGCCAACACTCTCATTACAAATGTAGTGGGAGTGTTACTTACCTGACGGGGTGATAAAAATAGCTACGATGCAGCCAGGACAAGCTTCCTGGCTCTCAAACCTTGTTGATAATACTTCTGCTTATTGCGATGTGCGTTTCATTAAATGAGTCACTAATTCCATGCAAGATTGCATGAAATTAACCCAGCTTTGACCAGATAAACCAATATAAAAACTGCTATGTCGCCTTTCAATACGTCCAAATTATTTAATACGACCAATATATTTTTGGATTGCTTTGCGTTTAATTTGTTGTCCTTGAAGGGTGCTAGAAGTGTAGGCATAGCTATCAATAAAATTACCACAGTTAACCGTTCACCAGATACATTAGTATCCTCTAAGTTATCCCCACCTTTCTTGAAGTATCGAAACATCTCTTCAATACCAACCCTTTTTTTATCCGCAGTAATTGCTCCTGATAAAGTATCAAAATTTGTCAAAATAAACCATTTCTCTTTTGGCGCAGCACATAAAATTTTACGCTTCCATTTGCAAGCAACATTAAAACTGACAAACCCTTTAATCTTTGTCACCTTAACACCTTCGATAAAAATTGAAACCCCAGGGGTTAATTCTAAATTGTTTAATTCAACCCAAACGTTAGTTCCAACTTCAACAAGTTCGTTTTTTTTGAGACGGAGGCAAAATTATCCACCCTTTTCCTTCAGCCAATTTGCTAGCTTGACTGAACAAAATTCTCGCTCTCCCAGTACACAAATTTTATAACTCTTAAACAATGGTAATACTTGAGAAAGAGCTGCTTTCTGTTCATTGATGTTGCTACTTCCCAACTTGGGCAGGAATTCAAAATATATTGGAAAGGCTCTTTTGTCCCAAACAACGCTAATCATTAACAAATTTGTACACGACCAATTTGTCCGGTCAATCACTATATAAATTATTTTCGCGGAGCTAAAGTATGTTTCCAAGCAGGTTTGAACGATTGGCAACTCTTTCCGCTCAATTGTTAGACTTGGTAATGATATAAATCGTTGTATTTTCTTTCTTCTGCTTTCAAATGTAATTGGAATTGGTAGAGCAGTAGCCAAAGCTTCTAAACTAACCTTTTTAATTGATTGCAGAAGGTGAATCAAGATTTTAAGAAGGAGATATTCGGTCAGCCTTAGTTGACTTTTTAAGTGTATTTGGTAGAATGCTGGTAAGATTATCATTAGATAGCAATACGGTTCGGTTAATATCTAAGCGGTATTGAGTACAGAAAAAGAGAGCGTTTCTTTTTTTACTCCGGCTCCCTTGTGTATCGGCTTCTTGGACGGAAACCCCGCTCTGGTTTTTTTAACTACACGCGGATTACTTCTACCCTCAGGTTCTGGTATTTGCTCATTTAAAATTTCCATTACCAACCAGGTGAAAAAAAAGGTATTTCTTGTGGTTCGAGCCGCTGAAATTTGGGAACAGCCCGACGCACAATATTCAGTGTTCAAGTATTGCTTAATCGTAAAGGGGACATTTGAGCGTGCGAGGCTACTTGAAACATAAGTGAGCGCACACCCTCGCCTGTGGTGGAATACCACAGGCTCGCCCAATGCCCCAGAAGCAAGCTTAACACTTCCAGGGATTTCCCGTCCTAAAAATAAAGGACCCCCCTAATACAACACAAATCACCCATAACATCCGACGATCTCCCTACGAGGGGGTCCTTTATTTTTAGAGGTTACATCGGATTCCTGAACAACTTCACGGGGATGCGCGAGAACTCGTCGGAGTGCGATCGCAGCAGTTTCTGGGATAACAATTCTACCGAGCAGTTTCCTTCTTCTAAGGTGCTTTCCTGTTCTGGGCAAGACTCCAAAGCTTGTGTCCAGCCCTTTGGGAAACCTTGCAGCAATTCCACATTACATCTGGCGCAAAAAAATAAATTTAGCTAGGTATTGGGCTTCGCCCCTCACTTGTCGAAGGGTAAACTTAGCTACGAGCCAGAGATCTCACACAAGAGGGCTAAATTTATTTTTCAAGCCTTCCTTTATCTCGGCGTTCAAAACCAATCCAAACTCTTGCAGCCCGTTCTCCTTCAGCCATGTGATTAATTTGTTTCTCCCAGCGGGTCGGCGGTTGTGTCCAGCCTACCATGACACCGTTGGAGTAGGACACAATAAACAGTCTTTTACGCTGCTGGGGAGAGTCGCTCATTTTACTTCAGCTAGAGTGATGAAAAAGGGTTAAGAGCCGAAGAAGTACAAACTGTGTACCTCTTCCTACTCAAAACATACCAGAAGCTGTGCAACACCCATGAGCTATTGCTTAGGATAGAACTAGTAGAGCAATAGTAGGCTCTAATGTGCTTGACCAAGAGAGCCTAGACATAGTAAATGAAATGCGAACACTATTGACACTTTTTGGCAACGAACGCAGTGAACTTCAGACAGAAATTAACAAAGCAACTAGCCTTAAGCAGGTAATTAAGCTAGTTCAAAATCGCATTGATAGTCTTGAAAAAAATTATGTTGGTGAGTTGAGCGTAACTCAGGTACGTTTAGTTAACTTTTTCTTGGAAGCGCTACGCCAGTCACTATCTGCTCTAACAGCTGCTAACGAGATCAAGATTCCAGACTTAAAGCCGGATCTAGCCGTTACCCCAGCTGTTTCGTCTTCTCCCAACCGCTTCATTCTGAAACTGCTACAAGCAATCATCTGTATAGGCATTTTATTTTCGTTGTTTTCGTTGACTAGAACCGAGCCAGGAGTCTGGATGCCTATTCTACTGATGTCCGTGCTGATCGGATTGGAAGTTGCGCTCCAATTTGACAAAAGTAATCAATCCACCTCTTGGGTGCCTGTAGAAGATCCTCAATTGCCCCAGCAAGTCGATAGCACAGTTCTTTTAGACAACCTTGCTACGGCTCTGAACACTATAGATATTGCAGTTGCTTCTGTTGAAGAAGTAAACAAACCCCTTGTATCAAGTGGCCTAGAAGATTTGACAGAAATCTTAGATATTCTTCAAAGGCTGATAGGCGCGTCATTTATTGACAATCCTCTAATGACGCTTGAGCTTGCGAAGCTTATTCCACAGATTCTCATGAAACAGGGAATTCGAGTACAAAGTTACCAATCTAGTGACGCAAAACACAATGAGCGCGAGTATTTTGAATTTGAGCCAAGTATTGACTCTTCTACTAAAGACTATGTAACCCTAACGCCTGCTTTATTGAAGGGCGAAAGGTTGCTCAGGCGCGGTCGAGTAATTGAGCCAGTAGATGCTAAAGCTGATAATTAGACTTGTGCAATACGTCTATTGAACCGCGATCGCCTGATTTTAAGGAAACAGGGGAAAGGTACCTTACTTTCTTTTCTCTGTTGGAGTTTTTACTTTCATCAATAAAAAATTACAAAAATTAAGCAATATGAGTACATTGGTTACAGAAATAGTTGGGTTTGATCTGGGGCATGGTGAAACAGCTGTGGCTAAGGCGAAAGTGGACAGTATAGAAACTCCACAAATGCTTGAGATCAATAATAAAAAAGTTCAAATCACCGCTATAGGTTGGCATCCCGAACTGGGCATTCTCGTCGGCGAACAAGCGTTAATATATGCGGGTGTTACACAGTTGCAAATTGGTTTTAAACAAAAACCAAATCCAGATCCACATTACAAGCAGACAATCCGCAATTTTGTTGCAACTTCTTACCATCTTTTAAAAGAAAGCAGACAGATTGAAACTGGAAAAAATGCCAGCCACTTTTACGTTGGTTGTCCTTCAGGATGGTCAATCAGCGAACGAGAAGAATACCAAAAGCTACTCAAAGAAGCCGATATTGATTTAGTAAGCGTCGTACCAGAGTCGCGGGCTGCGTTAATGCAAGCTAAGGAAGCGGGAAAGCTTGACTATGACGAAATCAAATCAGCCGTCCTGCTGATTGACATTGGTTCTTCGACCACAGATTTTACCCTCGTCAAGAGCTTGTCCGAATTCCCACTCGATTTCGGGCGTAACGCTTTGGGAGCATCGCTGATTGACAAGTTGATTCTCGCCCGAACTGTGGCAAATCACGAGCAAAGAACCTTACTAGAGAAAGTTTTTGCCCAACATCCGCACCACAAGCTACGTTGCGAACTCCAATGTCGCAAAGCTAAAGAAGACTACTTTTCTAATGAACTGTTGTATAGCAACTCTCAATCATTTGCACGCGGTTTTGAGTGTATCAGCCCACAGCTTTTCTTTATCCCGCAAGTCAACAAAGCAATTATGGAAGAGATTTTGAACCAAAAATTGCCCCAACTGGAAGACAAAAGTTGGGTTCAAGCTTTTCGGGAAGCCGTAAGTGAAGCAAAGGAAAAGCTTGCCCTACAAGGCGTTGTGCCGAAAGTAGTGCTGATGACTGGCGGGGCATCTCGTATGCAGTTCACCCGTCAGATTTGCCAAGAGATCTTTCCCGAATCCGAGCTACGTCCTGATCCCGAACCAGAGCGGTGTATTGCACTAGGTCTAGCGCGTGTAGGACGATGGGAATTACGTGCTGCTGCTTTTAAACAAGAGGTTAACCTTCTGTGTGACTCAAACAGACTCAAAGCTATCATCGAAACACATATTCCCGCTTTGATCGAGTTGCTTGTAGAGCCTTTGTCAGCTGGTACGATCGCAAATGTAGTCAGACCTGGTTTGCAAGAGTGGCGAAGCAATCGCATCCGTAGTTGGGCAGATCTTGAAAGCGAACTTGAGCAGCGGGCAAAGCAGTGGCTCAAAAGCAATCAGGCGCAGCAAATAATTAACAGTAAGTGTGCCACTTGGTTTAATAGCTATATCCAACCTGACTTAGCAGCAGAAACTGACCCCATTTGTCAAAAGTTCCAAATATCTAAAAGTAGCTTGAGGTTCCAAAGCGATGTTAACCCAGATCTGGTTAACCCAGAGCTATCGATTGGAGACGATATCCTTACTGCTATAGGGGCTTTAATAGTCAGTTTGCTAATTGCTGGAGGTACAATCGGAAGCATCATCGCTTTATTACTAACTGGACACCTGATCTTGCCGATCGCCCTAGTATATGGTGCAGTATTGCTTGGAGAGGGAGTGCGGCTAAATCGGGAAAAGATTGTGGATGCAATCAAGACACAAGTGGATATTCCAGGTTGGATTCGTTCTATTTCATTAACAGATAAGACAATTGAAAATATTTGTGATCAAATGCGTCCTGAATTAGAAAAAAGCTTGCAAGAACAAATGACACAAAAACGCGAGACTTTTGACGAATTGATTGGGGAAGTAGGGCTTGGGCTGAAAAAAGCCCTAGACGCTAAGGCAGAAGAGGCAATAATTCTCATCCAATAGGAATTTATAGCAGAACCTACTTCTGTACAAAGGGTTGATTAGACACATTTGTGAACAAATAGATAACTCGTTTAAAGAGCGCCCCTAGTACGGGCTAAGCCCGTACCCCTACCTACTCCTGCTATAAATAACCGCTTTTTCATGCACCTTCGGTTAGAGGCGCAATTTGCGATCGCTTTGCATAATATTAGAACAATGAACTTAGGGCGCGTGTGCAAGCTCTCAAGTTCCCCAACCAATTAGCCTCGCTATACATAAGTTTTGTCCGCTTTGGAAAACCCGATCGCAAGAGTTTATTTATGACCTCCTCCGAGTTTGAAAAAGCAGCGCTGGATGAACAAGAAATAGAAAAGTTGTGGCAAGCGTTCAAACTGCTTGATGCAGATGGCAACAGTAGCATTTGTGCCGACGAACTCAGACAGGTGATGCATTCGTTGGGGCATAGTCCAACCGACAAAGAGCTACACGATCTGATCGAAGAAGTAGATATTGACTCATCAGGAGGAATCAATTTTGAGGAATTCAAAGCGTTAATGATATCTAAGCATGGCGATCGCCAAAGCCGCCTGAAACTAGCATTTTGCGTCTTTGATGAAAATGGAAACGGTCAGATCACCGCTTCGGAAATGCGTAGCGTCATGAGTCAGTTTGGACTGACGGACGAAGAACTAGACGAGATCGTACTCGAAGTCGATCACGATGGCGATCGCGCGATCAATTTCGAGGAGTTTTGTCAACTGGTAGTGCATGAGCCAGAGAATACAACGGGTTATAAAGATACACTCATTTTCTCTGCCAATTCGCCTCCTGCGATCGCACCACCTAATACAACTACGGCAACCGACGGTGATTGTTGCGTCACCCCAAACCACACAGCGGGGGAAGCGCTTTCCGATCTAGCTCCCGACATGACGCAGTTAACCCAACAGCTCTTACAACAATCTGGGAGCGAAAAAAAGTGTGGTACATCTCGCCTACAGATGCAAATCGGGCTGTTCCGTCTGATTCAAGGAGCAGCTTACCGTTGCTTCCGCGAGAGTTTTTCTGCCAATCACGAAACTCACTTGCGCGTGAAAAACTTGCCCTACCGAATCAGTGATTTTGTGCCGTTTGTAAAATGTGCGATCGATCTGTATAAGCAGTTAGGTATAGTCGAAGCAGCCTGCCACCCAGTATTGGATGCTGTTGTTACCTCAATTGTGAATGAGTATGCCCGACTAGAAGAGCGGATCAAGAAGTGGGAAACTGTAGAAAAAACCCCCCAGATGTTGGCAACACACAAAGCGATCTTGTCGGCGCGTAGTAAATGTGCAACCGTTAAGGAAAAGTTCACGGCGGGAGTTGAATTTGCCATCACGATCAAGAAGCAGCGTCTGAGCTTGCGTGACATAGCCTCTGGTGTGCTTGCTCTCAACGAACTTAATCGTTTGAGAAAGATGGATTTGCATGAGGAACTGACGAAGCCACGCGCCAATTCATCCGAGGAAAATCCCAAAGAATACCTTCAGCAGTGGAACCGTGTCATCATTAGGGATGCTTTAGAGGAAGTCGATGGTGCGATGATGCCAGTAGCTTATTGGTATGAGGAGTTCATGCCAAAGCTGCTAGCTGCGTTCAGTGTCAGCACAGCGGCAGATATTGGGAGCAACACCGTACCTAATGAAGTGGATTTAGACCAGTGGTATAAGTCGGCGTGGGAGGCGGGGGAGTTTGACCGCTTTGGGGCAGATGTTGCTACGTGCTTTCCCACCTGCACTCCAAAACAGAAGCTGATGCTCAAGCAGGCATGGAATCTCACACACTCTTATCTTAATGGAGTGCAAAAACGACGCGAACGTGTGGAGTGTGGGCGTGAATCAGGAGCGCTTTCACAGTATGTTGCCTTCGTTGATGTGTATCTAGGTCGAAGTGATATCAAGAACTCCCAGATGCGCGTGAGCTATCCTTACTACATAGGTCCTGCGGTGTGGCGTTTCCTCCACACCAGTGCTGAGATTATATGTACAAAGCCCTATGAGCAACAGATTGCTCTGGTTGCGATCGTCAAGGAATTCTTCAAACAGTTTGCCACTCTATATCCCTGCCCCTATTGCCGTCATCACCTCAACTTATATGTTATCCCGAATCGTGAGGTAGAGATGTACCCAGTGGAATATCTATTGCTTGGGCGTGATGCACACCTAATCGATTTTGAGGTGTCACTGGATGCAAAACTATCTGCTCTGGTCGATGGTTCTTCTCTACGCTTATTCTTTTGGAAGCTACACAACACCGTCTCGTCCTCCATTAGTCGCTCGGAGCAGTGGTATCGCCAGGATGAGAAACCGTTCTACACTTCTCGCTATTGGCCAAGCCTTGATGCTGAATTGGCACGAGCCAAAATACTTAAACAGGCAAGCATTGCTACCGATTTTCTCTACCGTCTCTATGAGGTGCATAGAACTACATCTCGGCTTGCCGCCGCCAGAACAGTATTACAAAAGCTAATGGGAAAAGGCGAGCGCGAAGGCATCCAAGAAGTGTGTCTAGCTGCACAAAATTACATAAAAGATTTAGATGAGGCTGTCCTTAACGGTCAATTCTTACAGGAAGCCTACCACTTTGACCCAGATTTGGTAGATAAAGCGCCCTACTTCACCTCCCAAGAGGAGGAATATGCCCGCAGCGGTATATTCATAGAAACGGCTCTCATCGAGAGGTTATCTTATAGGGTTTCCGTTTAATCGTTCAGCGTTTAGCTATTAGACGTTTCCAAAAATTAAGGTGACAGCCTCTATAAAAGATAGCGTATACGTAGTTTTAGCAGAGATACATTTAGCGCAAAAAAAATAAGTTTCTGGAAAATGGCGACAAAAAATACTGCCAGCCCTATTTGAGTTATCTGTTGTGTCTCTTGAGTTATCAGAAATTGTTTGAGGGCTGGCAGTATTTTTCAAGCTATACCCTCCCACGCCGTCAACTCCAGATCTCTCATTCACAACCAGTCAACTCAATACACGGTCAAACTTATTTTTTCAAGCCTTCGTCTACCCTAAAGAGGGCTGGCTTTAATTTATGGAGAATTCTATTGGCAACAGATGCCATAAGAGTTGCTCGTCGTTATATTTTTTGGATGTCGGCAAAACTCGTAATACCATTTCCGAATAAATTTGCACTAATACCAATTCTCCAAAATATAGCAACAGATGGCAAAATAATATTTAACGAGCC
>CAXTYC010000075.1:0-8562 GCA_964248365.1 uncultured Chroococcidiopsis sp.
AATTGCAAACTGCTTAAACCACAAGCGTTTCGGCTTTTCTTAGTGCCATTCGACCCTGTATTAATGAGTGCTTCTTCTGGAGGATTGGGCGGCTTGCGAGGATTGGTTCATGTCCGTTCCATTCTCAGCAATATTGGCGTGGTAGTACTGCCAGACCAGAAGGCAATTGGCAGCGCTTATCAGGCGTTCGATGAGAATGGTAATTTGAAAGATGAGTCCCAACAAACAGCTATCATGCAACTCGGCAGCAAACTCGCAACCGTGACTGCCAAATTGAATACCTGACCTAACTCATTATCGTGATGCTCCTCATTCGTTATGCGAATTAGATACTAGCAACGCAAATAACTATGTGGTCAGAAGAAGCCAGGCTCCTGCTGGAAAAGTCCATCATTTATTATCAAGGGCGACCGATTGGTACTGTAGCGGCTCAAGATCCAGAACTGGAAGCACTTAACTACGACCAGTGTTTTATCCGCGATTTCGTCCCTTGTGCCTTGGTATTTCTCATGCATGGCAGAACGGAAATCGTGCGGAACTTTTTAATTGAAACGCTCTTGATGCAGAGTCACGATAAGGAGATGGATTGCTTTGCGCCAGGACCTGGCTTAATGCCGGCTAGCTTTAAAGTGAAACATGACGGTGAAAAAGAATTTATCGTAGCTGATTTTGGCGAAAGCGCGATCGCTCGCGTTCCTCCAGTTGATTCCTGTCTGTGGTGGATTCTGCTTTTACGAGCTTATGTCAAAGCTACAGGAGATATTGCGCTGGCACATCAATCGGATTTCCAAACGGGAATGAAACTGATTCTAGATTTGTGTCTAGTGCATCGGTTTTCCATGTATCCTACCCTCCCAGTTCTCGATGGGGCATTTATGATTGACCGTCGCATGGGGGTTGGCGGGCATCCATTAGAAATTCAAGTATTATTCTATGCTGCTTTACGGACTGCCAAAGAATTGTTATTGCCCCAGAATGGAGGCGATCGCTATCTTGATGCTGTTAATCAAAGATTGGGGGCTTTAAGATATCACATCCGCGAATACTACTGGTTAGATTTGCAGCGACTTAATGAAATTTATCGCTTTAAAAATGATGAGTTTGGTAAAGAAGTTGCCAACAAATTTAACATTCATCCTGAATCGATTCCCGCTTGGTTAACCGAGTGGTTGCCCGAAACTGGAGGCTATTTAGCAGGAAATTTGGGACCTGGACATATGGACTTTCGCTTCTTTGCCTTGGGAAACTTAATGGCGATTTTAGTTTCTCCAGCAAGCTCTAAGGAATCTCAAAGCATTATGAATCTATTTGCAGAGCGCAGTTCAGATTTGATTGGATTTATGCCTTTGAAAATCTGCTTTCCTGCTGTAGAAGGTTTAGAGTGGCGGATTGTGACTGGCTCTGATCCCAAAAACATTCCTTGGTCTTATCACAATGGTGGCAACTGGCCCGTTTTGCTTTGGCTATTTGCCGCCGCCGCGCAAAAAACAGGGCGGCAAGAATTGGCAAATCGCGCGATCGCTCTTGCCGCTCCTCGTTTAATTGAGGATAAATTTCCTGAATATTATGACGGCAAGCAGGGGCGCTTAATTGGCAAATCAGCCAGAATTTATCAAACTTGGACGATTGCTGGATTGCTAGCCGCAAAAGAGATAATGAATAACCCAAAACACGTTGAGTTACTTAGTTTTGAAGAGGAAATTGAGAGTCCAGGTTGTAGGTTGTGGTAAGGGCGAGAAGATCTGCCACTACTGCACTACACTGATATGGTTAAGACAAAAAGTCAATGTGTCTAATTGGGATCGATCACTGGGTGATGCATCAATACCCAAGTTACACTTGAAAATCCTAAAGCGTGTTTTTATAAACTTTCCCGTCCTTAATGATGATGACGAAGTTGCGATCGTAGTCCTTCAGCACGTTGATGACATTGAGTAGGCGGTGCGTGAGATCTCCTCCTATGGGTAGTGTTACTTTGTAAACGATCTATAAAAATGATATTGAATGAATTTTTAAGTCAGTAAGCAAAGTATGAAACCTATTTGCTATGTCCCACCTACGGATCAATAATTAACCATTCGTTGTTGGAGAAGATTCCTATGGCTGGTCCTGTTAGCGTGATGTAGATTTCCGCAGCTTGGCTGCAAGGCTACGCCAATCTCTTCGCTTGAGCCTGTCTCTCAGCGCTACGAGATACCGCTATCAATCTTTTATTACGCTTCCAGATGCGAGAACCACCATCACTGACGATAACACAAATGAAAGTGGCTCCAGATCGCACGCTCTTAGCCGACGCAACTTATTACTTCAGGCAGATGCAGTTAGTAGAGCTTTGCTCGTGGCACGTCGCGTCGGCGCGCAAACTTCACCCCCGGTTCCTCCCTCTCCCATGACCACAACATCTAGACGCGGCGGCTTGCTATATCCGCAGCAAAACCAGATCCGCAATGTGTTCGATACGTCAGGTCTATGGCAGTTCCAACTCGACCCACAGGAGGAGGGCGAAGCGCAAGGCTGGTTCAAGGCGTTGCCCGCGCCGCGTCAGATCGCAGTGCCGTGTAGTTGGAACGACCTGTTCGACGACGCACGCGACTACCTCGGACTCGCCTGGTATCGGCACGAGGTGTATGTCCCGTCCGCTTGGCAACGAGAGCGTGTGTTTCTGCGCGTCGGCTCGGCGAACTACGCCGCAAAGGTGTGGGTCAACGGCACAATCGTGGCACAGCACATGGGCGGACATCTGCCGTTCGTCGCTGATATCAGCGATCGGTTGGTGTGGGAGCGACCAAACGTCATTGCGATCGCAGTTGAGAACAAGCAACTGCTCGATCGAGTTCCGCCAGGATCTAGTAAGGATGGAGGCGGAGTAGCTGGAGTCTTGGGCGGGTACCCAGCGACGACGTATGACTTCTTCCCTTACGCTGGGTTGCACCGCCCAGTGGTGCTTTATTCCGTCCCAACCCAGCAGCATATCGATGATATTACTGTTGTCACGACCATCGACGGCAGAGATGGCATCGTCAATCTCAAGGTGGAGACTGGTAACCAGTATTCCGGCACGGGTAAAGCTCGGATAAATGAGATCGAAGCTGATTTGAACTTCCGCGCCGGCTCTGCCGAAGCCACCTTGCGCGTCCCCTTAGCGCGGCTCTGGAGTCCGCAAGACCCGCACCTCTACCCGCTGACTGTCACGCTCACTAAGGGGCAGCGCATCACCGATTCCTATTCGCTCGACATCGGCATCCGCACCGTCGCAGTGCGTGGAGATCGATTGCTGCTCAACGGGCAGCCAATCGATCTCAAGGGGTTTGGCAAGCATGAAGACTTTCCGCTGACGGGGCGCGGGCAGAACCTGCCGATGTGGATACGCGACTACGAACTGCTCAAGTGGGTCGGTGCAAACTCCTACCGCACGTCGCACTATCCCTACACTGAAGAGGCGATGATGCTCGCCGACAAGCTCGGCTTCCTAGTCATCAACGAGATTCCCGCCGTTGGCTTGAACTTCGAGGACCCAGAGCCAGCGACTCGGCAGCGCCTGGCACAGTGTTTGCAGCAAATCCGCGAGTTGGTCGCGCGCGACAAGAACCACCCCAGCACCATCATGTGGAACGTGGCGAACGAGCCGATGGGTGGCGTTCCGCTAGGTGGAGCATCGGTTCCGGCAGCCGTCGAGTCTGGGATGCGCTTCTTCCGCCAAATGTATGCCGAGACGAAGCGGCTAGACCCGACACGACCCGTCACGCTCGTCGGAGTGCAGCAAGGGGTACGCGACTGGCACGACATTTTCGATGTGGTCTGCGTCAACGGCTACTACGGATGGTACACCCAGTCGGGACGGCTCGACCTCGGAAGGCAAGCGTTGGCGAGCGAACTGGACGCGCTGCACCAGCGGTTCGGCAAGCCCATGATGGTCACCGAGTTTGGCACCGATACCATTCCTGGCGCTCACAATCATCCGTCCGAAATGTGGACGGAGGAATATCAGGTTGAGTTCACACGTGGCTTTCTCGATGTCGCGGCGCAGCGACCATTCATGGTAGGGATGCACATATGGGCATTTGCCGATTTTAAGACCGGACAAGGCACCATGCGTGCGGCGGGGATGAACTTCAAAGGCGCGTTCACCCGCGAGCGGCGACCTAAGATGGTCGCGCATTTCCTGCGCAATCGCTGGGCTACAAAGTGAAAACTACCTGGGGTTGCGATAGGACATGTATAAACCCTTTAGAAAATATTTAGGTGATAGTAGACTTTAAGAACAGGCTTAAACTGATCGTGAAAGACGGCAAGATCTATAAAAATGAACTTTAACTAGAGGAAGTGTTTGTTAGAAGCTCCATTCAAGTTTTAGATGACGACAGTTTTCCGTTAAGTATTGAGTCGGTAGACAAAAAACGAACAAATTTAGCGGCTGATGATTTAGACAAACTACTGCTTAGAGGAATTTACACCAAGTAGAAGGAGATCTAAATGAGAGCTACAAATCCTAAAGTTAGAGATAGAGAACGAAGTAGAGGGATGTGGATATGGCAAAGCCGATGCCTGCTATTTTCTTCGGACACGGCAATCCGATGAACGCATTGTTGAAGAATGCTTACACGGATGGCTGGACTGATATCGGAAATCAACTGCGGCGCCCTAAAGCCATCCTTGCTGTGTCTGCTCATTGGTATTTTCCGGTGACGGCGGTCACGGCTAGTCTTGCACCGCGAACCATTCACGATTTCGGCGGCTTTCCGCGAGAATTGTACCAAGTCGAATATCCCGCGCTGGGCGACCCGTCTCTTGCAAGTCGCGTTCAGAATTTGCTTGCGCCAATCTCGGTAGAGCTTGATGAGCATTGGGGTCTCGATCATGGAACTTGGTCTGTGCTACGTCATGTCTTTCCACAGGCAGATGTTCCAGTCGTACAGCTCAGTATTGACGAAACCCAACCGCCCGAATTTCATTATCAAATCGGAAAACGGCTGGCACCATTGCGCGATGAAGGCGTTTTGATTATCGGTAGTGGCAACATCATTCACAATCTGCATACCTACGCTTGGGGCAGAGACAAAGTCGAAGCCTTCGATTGGGCTGTGCGATTTGAAATACAAGCGCGGGAATTACTGCTCAGTGGCGATGACGATCCGCTCGTTGCCTATGAGACCCTAGGGCGTGATGCGATGCTATCCGTTCCCACGCCCGACCATTATTTGCCTTTGCTTTATGTGATTGCTCTTAGGAGGGAAGATGAGCAAGTCAGTTTTCCGGTTGAAGGATTTGATGGCGGTTCAGTTTCTATGCTCACAGTCCAAATTGGCTGAACCCGACCGCCTAACAAGTCGCTCAAGCTGACCTGCCGCCAGCAATCTTGTCATCTACTATAAATTGAATATGGCGGCGGGCAGCTTAGCTCCGCCGTTCGGCACCGATACCATTCCCGGAACGCACAACACGCCGTCTGAGATGTGGACGGAAGAATATCAAGTCGAATACCTGCGCCTTTACCTCGACATCGCGGCGCAGCGACCAATTCATGATGGGGATGCACGTATGGAACTTCGCCGATTTTAAGACCGGACAAGGCACCAGTCGTGCTGCCGAGATGAACTTCAAAGGCGTGTTTACCCGTGACCGGCGACCGAAAATGGCGGCGAATTTCCTGCGCGATCGCTCTTGCTAAAAAGTGAAGAACTACCTCCAGTTGAAATCAGGGGCAAGAGCCGCAACATCGATCCTGCTTTTCGAGCATGGAGGAGAATCAGAGTGGGTGCATCATGACAGATACACAGCTTTAAGCAGTCAACTATTGTTAATATTCAACGAGTTTAGAAGTTATACAGAACGCTAACCAAAAGTTTTCTTGCAGTAGGCGCTCGTTGGTCAATTTACATTTTTATCTATCCCTAGAAGGAAAAAGAGCAGGACAAACGCATCTAAAAATGAGCGACAAACCCACTAGGTTACGTATCTAAGAACAGGATGAAATTTATCGTGGAGCGATGAATAAGGGAGAGTCACGCTGCTGTAAATACTGTTTCGCTCTTTAGGCAAACGGAATTGGCTGGAGAGGTATTATCAGGTTAAGGAAAGTGCAAGACGAGATCGGATAATGGGAAGAGTAAAAATCCTGATAGCCGCCACCGGTTTCCCCTGAAATCATTAGCCATTGCGTCTGGTTGACAATGCCCTAGCTGTTAAAGAATTCCACTTGCATCATTTGAAAGTTGTAGAAAAAATCTAGCAAATCTTCACACAGTACACTCATTTCAGAATTTCCTGTCCGTTTGGTTACTTGAATCGTCTGCTTTTGCCTTCGTCCGCTGCGATGGTTGTGCAAAGGGGAGTTGCCAACCACGCCATATAGCTAAAAGGCGAATCCCAAAGCAAAGAACTGCTCCAGTCATCGTCGTTGCATTAGGCGACAGGTGCAATACGTGTCCAACCACTACAACGCTCGCACCAGCGAGCGCAGCAACCGCATACAAATCAGACTTCAACACGTTAGGAGGCTCGGTGACAAGCAGGTCACGCGCCATGCCGCCACCGATTCCAGTTAGCATACCAAGCAACGCTGCCATAACTGGGTTGAGTCCATAGGCGAGTGCTTTTTGTGTACCAGAAACCGCAAAGAACGCCAGTCCCGCACTGTCGAACACCAACACGAATCTATGCAGGCGCTCGGTAAAGGGATGCCAGAAGAATGCGATTAAACCCGCAAGGAGGGAAGTGGCGAAATAGCGCCAATCGTCGATCGCTGCTGGTGGAACTGCACCAAGGAGCACATCACGAGTAATTCCACCGACTGTACTAGCGACGAAGGACAGTACAAGCACGCCAAACAGGTCGAGTCGGTTTATTATTCCTGTGGCTGCACCACTGAGCGCAAAAACGAACGTACCAACCAGATCGAGGGCAAACAGAAGCTCATGCATCCTTGCCCACAAAAGTGCAGTCATCTTGAGATCCCTCGTGCCAAACTGGACAAACGAACCTTCTGTAGTCCTAAGCCAGACCAGTCTGCCATCAGCCGCTGCCTTACACCGACAGCCAAGGTCGTGCCGCAATAATCAATGCCTTGACTCCAGTTTCCAAGGTTGGGTGGATGACGGGTAGAAACTGTGGGCTATGGTTGGTCGGGATTTCATTCAGACGACCTGCCTCTTTCGCTTTTGCGTAGGTGTCAGGGTCAGTTCCGCCGATAAACCAGAATACTGATGGAGCGTGCCACTCGGTTCCAAACGAGCCAAAATCCTCACTTGCTGATGCAGGTTCGGTCTTTCGGATTTTATTGTCGGAAAAATGCTGTTGGAACGCATTGACTACGCGCTGTGTCGCTTCTCGATCGTTCGTGACAAGTGAATAGTGATCGATCGGCGTTATTTCTGGTGGCTTGGGGGCACCGGATGCAGCTGCCTCGGCGTTTACAATTCGATCGATCGCAGACAGTACGCGCTGGCGCACGCCCTCGTCAAAGGTGCGAACGTTTAATTTGATCATCGCTTCGTCGGGAATGACGTTCTCCTTGTCACCAGCCTGTAACGAACCGATTGTAACTACGGCGGACTCAGTGGCAGCAATTTCGCGGGAGACAATAGTTTGCAGCCGCAGCACTGTTGCCGCCGCCATGATAACCGGATCGATGCTGGCTTGTGGCATCGATCCGTGCGCGCCGCGCCCAAATAAGCGGATCTGCAAGCTGTCAGCAGCAGAAGTAGTGACTCCAGTGCGACCACCGATCGTACCCGCTGGACCCACCATAACATGCTGTCCCAAAACCACTTCAGGCTTAGGGAAGCGAGTCAAGAGTCCGTCATCGATCATCGCCTGAGCACCTTCCCCAGTCTCTTCAGCAGGTTGAAAGACTGCCATCAGGGTTCCACGCCATGCCTCACGCGCTTGTGCGAATAGCGTCGCTGCGCCGACTAGACAAGTGGTGTGCATATCGTGACCGCAGGCGTGCGCTACTGGAACCGTTTTCCCGTTAGAGTCAGTGCTCTTGACCTTGCTGGCATAGGGCACGCCAGTCGCTTCCTCAATTGGCAGCGCATCCATATCAGCGCGTAGCATGACGGTTGGTCCATCGCCGTTACGCAGCAGACCAACCACGCCGGTTTTCCCGATTCCGGTGGTTACTTCATAACCAGCAGCGCGAAGTCGCTCCGCTGCTAGCTGGGCTGTCCGTGTCTCCTGCATAGACAGTTCGGGATGCTCGTGTACATCCTTGTAAAGCTCCTCCAAGTTCGGAAGCAGGTCGCCGAGATTCACAAGTATAGGGTCGGAAGAACTTGTCTTTTCTATGTTCATGGTTCCGGCGCGACCTCCTGAATACTTAGGCAAAGAAAGTTTTGCGGCTCTTTGGCGTACTCGTTTAATTAAGTTTATGAGCAAGAGTCCGCCCAGTTTAGCATCTCACACGAATTGTTGTAATTCTTTACCTATAGCACGGGGTGCCGTTGGGGTTACCAGTTGCGGCTCTGTTGCCAAAAATATTTAAAGTAATAAAATCTCTTAGCCTCTGTGTCGAATGGCACTAAGAAAAGCCGAAACGCTTGTGGTTTAAGCAGTTTGCAATTG
>CAXTYC010000076.1:0-7855 GCA_964248365.1 uncultured Chroococcidiopsis sp.
ACAATCTTTTTCTCTAGTGGAATCATTTCAGTTTACCATTTCTTGCAACACAACCAATAATGCTGCTTATACTAACCAGTTAAGTGTGGGCGATACCCAGCACCGTTATCGGGTAGTGCGCCTGTGGGAGCAAGACGCTGCTCCATTACTGACCAATCCGGCTCTCCTACCTTTAGCAGTACTGGCTCGGACGGACTCAAGCGCCGCCTTGTTAGAGCAAGTTGCGACGCAGGTAGATATGATTGAAGAACTAGAGCAACAGCGCAATATCTCCGCCTGCGTAGAGGTATTGGCTTCTTTGAGGTTCGAGCCAGATTTAATTCGACAATATTTGCGAGAAGAACTTATGCGAGAATCTCCCATTTACCAAGAAATTATCCGAGAAGGCGTGCAACGAGGAAAGCAGGACACTGTAATCCGCCAACTCACGCGCCGGATTGGAACTGTCCCCCCCCCAGTTGCAAGCGCAGGTTCAAAGTCTGTCTATTGAGCAATTAGATGAATTGAGCGAGGCACTGTTTGACTTTGCTAGTGCTGCCGACTTGACAGCTTGGTTGCAGCAAGAGCCGAGAAGACAAAGCTGAGCGATTTGGGGGTTTAAGGCTCAATTTTTGCGCTCGTTCGCGGCGAAGCGAAAGTAGCGGCATTTTCTGAAGATCGCACATCTAGCTAACTGACTGGACGCGGCTGTAAAAACTAACTGGATGCCTAAGCCAGGAAGTCACCCCCCTGCTGTTTGGAGAGTTGAAGTAGTTTCGCGCTTGTTGGAGCTAGCTACGTTATGAAGCGGCTTTTGATTCATCCAAGTGATTCCAGATAAGGGCGGATTACATTCTGCACTCGGCAAATCTTGGCATAGTGCCAGAGTTCGTCATTCGTGCAGCGTCGTTGCTGAGGTTGTGAACTCGGACGCGACCATAATGCAGCAATTGTAATAATGATGAGGGCGGCGGGTCAACCCGTTCTTAAAGCCAAGAGCCTCCTATGTAATAGCAGGATTGTCTTGGAAGCCCACACTGTACTTGGTACTCCAAGTCAGTGATGGGAGTTGTCACTCGAATAGCTCTATCTGATAACTGTAGCCCTGTTCGGTGAGAAACAATTGCCGATGACGAGCGAAATCTTCTTCGCAGGTACGGAGGGAAACTAGGGTATAAAAATGCGCTCGCCCACCATCCGATTTAGGGCGGAGGATGCGACCTAGGCGTTGGGCTTCCTCCTGGCGCGAACCGTATTTGCCTGAAACTTGAATTAGGATATCAGCATCAGGTAAGTCGAGGGCGAAGTTGCCCACCCGCGACAGCACCAATCCCTTAATTTCTCCAGAGCGAAATTGCTGGTAAAGTCGCTCTCGCTCTGTCTGGGAAGTTTTACCCGTTACCAGCGGCATAGCGACCACCTTGGCCAAGGTTTCTAGTTGGGTAATGAACTCCCCAATAATTAGGATGCGGTGTCCGGCTTCCTTGACCAGTAAATCCTTAACCACCTCCACCTTGCGGGGATTTTCTGCGGCAACGCGGAACTGCTGACGACGAGGCGCAAGGGCGTATTCCATCTGGCGGTCTGAGTCTTGGGGAATGCGAATTTCGGTACAGTCGGCAGCGGCGATAAATCCCTGTCCTTCTAGTTCGCGCCAGGGCACATCGTAGCGCTTGGGACCAATCAGGGTGAATACGTCGCCTTCGCGTCCATCTTCACGAATCAGTGTTGCTGTTAGTCCCAGGCGGCGACGGGCTTGCAGAAGAGCAGTGATGCGAAAAACAGGAGCCGGAAGCAAATGCACCTCGTCATAGACGATTAGTCCCCAGGAGCGGGCATTGAATAGTCCGAAGTGGAGAAACTCGCCATTACGGCTAGAGCGGTAGGTGAGAATTTGGTAAGTTGCTAAAGTGACTGGAGCAGTAGATTTAGTCTCGCCGCTGTAAGAGGCGATCGCCTCTTCTGTCAAGCTTGTCTTATCCAGCAGTTCCCGCTGCCACTGGCGCACTGAGGTCAGGTTACTCGTCAGGATCAGGGTATTCTCCTGCACCGCTGCCATCACTGCCATGCCTACCATTGTCTTCCCCGCACCGCAAGGCAACACAATGACACCGCTTCCCCCTTGAGCTCGTCCCGATTGGTAGAATGCATCTGCCGCTGAGTGCTGGTAGCGCCGCAGCGTAAATGGACTGCCCGATCGCGTCACATCAAGAAGTTGCAGCGGCAAGGCATCCCCGCATACGTATCCAGCAATGTCTTCGGCAGGATAACCAACACTCACCAACGCCTGCTTCAACACACCCCGCAGGCTGGCATCTACCCAGAACGACAGATTTGACAACCGTTTGCCTAGTAGGGGAGCAACTTGCTCGTCCCTCGATAGCAGCTCTGCCAAGGGGCGGTCTGCCACCCGCAGCACCAATCCTGGCAGGGCAAGTGATTGCTCAATTACCGTCAAGCCATATCTCTGTCCTAGAGCAATAATTTCCTGCTCGATCACTTCGGGAACGGGATACTTAGCGTACTGCCGCAATGCAGAAGCGATCGCTTCAATCGACATTCCAGCTGCCCGTGCATTCCAGATAGAGAGCGGCGTAATTTGGTAAGTGTGGATGTGTTCGGGGCTTTTGATCAGCTCAGTGAAAGGGGCGATCGCAACTCTTGCTGCCTCCGCAGAGGGAGCGTGGACTTCTAGCAGGATAGAGCGATCGCTCTGTACAATCAAGGCATTTTCGGGTACGTAGGACATAATTCAATTTCCTGCTGGTACGCTATAACCAAGCTTACGCAAAGAGTTGCGGAACTTAGTTTCCGACAGAGCAGGCACAACTAAGTAGCTAGCACTGCCAGCAGTCGTGTTAGTGGGATCGTCGCCTGCTAAGAAGCAATATTTTTTGGTGCGAGAGTCATTGGCAATCAAAGCAGCGAGAGCGGGACTGGCACATTTAATCAACCGTGCTGAACCCAAATCCTGCAAGCTACCAGCACGATCTCGAATATCTATCAAAAACTGGAGTACGGTTTTGGGGAGGGGATGACTGCTACGTGCTGACAACAGTTCTTGCAGCCCAGCTATGCTGCGTCCACTCTCAATCGCTGATAGCAATTGCGCTTGGTCGAGCTTCCATACCGAATCAGAAATTTTTTGAGCGTAGGTGGAAAGTAGTAGCTCATCGGCAGGAGAGAGAGTGGCGATCGCCGCAATCTCCAAGTTCGGCAGCACGCGCAACACGGGCTTGACTGCCATTGGCATCGGAGTATAGCTTTGGGCAATTCCCAAGCAGTATGCTCCCAAGGGTGTGAGGCGGAAGTAAGCCAAGCCATCATAGCGGCTCAAGAAAGTAAAACTGTTCGCCTCAAGGTCACTGCTGCCAATAATTGAATCAGCCGGATGCACATAGGCAACATCAATCATCCCTCAAGTGGCGACATACTCAAACAGTAGGCAGAGAATGTACCGAGCCTCCAGCACCGTCCAATCTCCCTCTTCCAAGTCGCCATAACAGGAGTTGTTCAGGCTGAGGTTCCCAGGCTGACGGCTGACCTCAAAATCGTAGCCAGCTGCAATTATGTAACGGAAAAACTCCTCTACTTTTACCCATTGTCCCGTCGGACAGTCCTTAAGTGCGTTGGCGATCGTGCTTCTGCGACCGGATACAGCCGTCAGTCCCCGCTTCCCCTTGCCCGTCTGTCCCTTAATGCTCTCAATCCGTCGCAGCTCGTCCAACAATGTCGTTTTCAACCAGCGCTGCCAAAGGGTGCGAATGGTTTTTGCAAGTGGGTCGCTGAGGGCTTTTTGACCCGCTTTTGTCAGGCTGAGGCGTTTGTTAGTCAATTCTGCTAGCTTACCTGCTTGCACTAGCATTACCCAGGCAAAGGGTTTGATCGCACCAATTTCCGGCACATCATCAGGATCGCGTTCTATATCTGCTAGGGTAAAAAACTTCACCCTAGAAGAGCGCTGATTAAAATCTTCAGAGTCGTAATTTTTCTTAGGCTGGGCGCGGACAAAGTTATCGTAGTAGTCGCCTCCTTCCAGTAGCGGGGCGATCGCCTTAAGGGTGGCTGAGGTGGGATCAAAGGTTTTGTCGCTAACTGTCACCTTTCCCAGATCGATCGCTCGCAGTACCGCTTGCAAGTCGTGTAGTGCTGCTCGTTCCATTTGGGCAATGGTGACGGCAATTTCGTCGGTTACTTGCTCAAACTCATTACTCTTGGGGCTGTACCTGCGCCAAACACGAGTGAGAGTTTTCGGTGTCTCCTCACTGCCGTTGAGGGTAGCGGCAGCTGGCTCTGGCACGAATTGCTTTAGTTGCCGCTTTAAGTCTTGCGGCATCCAACCGTCATAAAAAAACAGACCTAACAGCGAGGGCTGGAAATTGTAGTAGTAGCGTTCGCCCGTACCCCAGTCAGGCTCCTGCCCATACTTGGCGATAAATTGGGCTGTGGGGAAGTCATCTGACTGAGAATGCACCACTTCTGCCACCGCTGCCTGCCCCAGCGGATCGAGCTGCTGCCACAGCTCGCGTAAGGATTTCCCTTGCAAATGCTTCAAGACAAACGCTACCAGCTCAGCTTTTCGGGTTGGTTTTGAACTTGTTGGAAGTAGGGCAGCGAGTTTTTTCAGCTGTTCTACCGTTCGGCTTTCCAGAGCTATCTCAACTGTAGTCAGATTTTTTGATTGGTAGTGGAACATGGGCTTCTTTGCTTCTATCGCAGAGTGTAGAGCAAAAGTTTTAATTACAGCAAAGCTGTTTCTTAGAGAGACATTCTGCCAACGCCTGTTGCAATATGACTACCCCTGTCTTTTGTCGTGCAACAACCCAACAACTGCAACGATACTAGCGTTTACAGCAAGCGGTATTGAGTGTGGTCAGGCAGCGCGTTGCTCAAATATTCACCCAATCATACCGCTTCCTATTGTTAAATGGTAGGAGGTTCGCGCCTACCAATTGGTTGTGACCAAAAATAATGGGATACAAGCCTCGCCCTTTAGTGACTCCTTTGATTAAACGTGATTCAAATAGTCCGCGACGGTTTTCATCAGGGTTGCAACAATTTTCGCTTCAGGGCTGCAAACCCACAAATCTACAGCATTGAGGCTTGCGCCTTAAGTTAAGCGCGACATTACTTTTGATAATGCCAGTTTGAATAAGTAATTTACCCAGAACACCCATTCTTCTGTAGAGTAAAATGTAGTTCAAGCTTTGACCTGATCGATGCCTGATGTCCCCCAAGCGATCTCCGTCTCGTCCGCCACCGAATGCCTGCAACTGCAACAGCCCCCACGGCTGACCCAACACCCAGCAGCGGTGTACCTAAAGCAGCTGCGTCCCAAGTCACAGCTTTCGATGCGGCGTTCCTTGGATCTAATTGCTCTTTTGCTGACGAATGGGCATTGCGATGCCCTCACCCTGGACTGGAGCCAGTTGCGGTATCACCACACGGCAGCGGTAAGAGCTGTGTTGGTGGAGCAGTATGCTGCCTCCACAGTCAACCAAATGCTGTGCGCTCTCCGCCGCGTGTTAAAGGAAGCTAAAAAGCTGAAGTTGATGTCGCCAACGGATTACGCCTACGCGGTTGACATCGAGAATGTCAAAGCCAGTTCCGAATTGCGGGGGCGGGCGCTAAACTCAAAAGAGATTGCGGCAATTATGCGGGTCATTAAAGCAGATGCAACTCCTGCCGGGATTCGAGATGCGGCACTGCTTGCTATTCTCCTGGGTTCGGGACTGCGGCGAACTGAGGTGGTGTCTCTAGATTTGCGGGACTTTGACCCCAGTACTGGTGCAATAAAAGTACGTGGTGGCAAGGGCGGTAAAGACCGGACGGTGTACCTGCCCAGTAGTGGGATACGAGCAGTGTCAGCTTGGCTTAGAGTCAGAGGAGTGAAAGCAGGTCCGCTACTGTATCCCGTCAGCAAGGGGCATCAGGTGATGAAACGCCGCTTGACTGACCAGGCGGTGCTGTATATTCTCCAAAAACGGGCGCAACAAGCCGTTGTAGATTCCTTTTCTCCCCATGATTGCCGTCGTACATTTATTTCTAATTTGCTCGATGCCGGAGCTGACGTGGTAACTGTTTCCCAACTAGCAGGTCATGCGAATCCTAGCACTACGGCAAAATACGACCGTCGCGGTGAGGCAGCCAAGCGTAAAGCCGTAGAGTTATTGCATATTCCTTACGACGATTAAGGTAAGTGCAGTGGGGAAAAAGTTAAATTTAAAACAATTGCAACACTACCCCCACTAAGAGTGCTGCTACCAGTGGCACGATTAGGTTATCCGTGCCGTGCGGCGAAACCGCTTCAGCTAGCGTGGCACTAGCCGCACTGACTATCGCTGCCAATAGCGCCCATTCTGCGCCTAAAGCCTCTGAATAGGGACACAGCGACGAACCAGGCAGCAGCAGTAGTACCAAAAACATCGCCACCGCACTTGCAAAAAACATCGCTGCAGATCCTTCAATAGAGCGCTCACTTTGCCCCACACGGTAGCGGTGTCGTCCAATTCGCTTGCCAATTAATGCTGCCAGCGCATCGCCCCAAGTCATAGCCATTACTCCAGCGACGGCAATCGGGGCGCGATCCACTGGACCATCTGGTCGCCACAAAAGCCCGAACAGCAGCGTCACTGACACGGCGAAATAGACTGTACCAGGGGAGCTATCCTCGGTATCCATCGCACCGAAAATCCGGTAGCGGTAGAACAGGTAGTTAAGGAAGATAAAGGTGGCAAACGGCACAATTCCACTTTCCCAGTGGTCAAACAGCACCAGCACGCCAAAAACCCACATCCCCGCACCGATATGGATTATCTTGCGGGTCACTTCTGGCTTTTGACCGAATAGCCGTCGTAGCGCCTCACCGACAACGAGCAGGGTAGTGGCGTAAACATAAGAGGCAACGAGTCCAATATAGTCGCTGTTGCTCATGGACGAACTCAAGACGAATGTGAGATTTGAGGTAAGGACTATAGAATAACCTGCTACTGACACTCGGATAACCTTGTTGCATAAGCTGACACTTATGTGTAACCTGACCGTGTAATATGTCTGGAAATGCGTAGCTCGTTTTTTGTTCCAATCTCAAGCTCATGCCCATCGACCGCAAGCGCTACCCGACTAACTGGAACAAAATCGCCTTAAGTGTGAAAGAAGCCGCCAAATGGCGTTGTCAGCATTGCGGACAACAGTGTCTGCGCCCTGGAGAAAAACCGTCATCCCCCAATCGTTCCGAGTGGACTAAAGCGATACTTTCGGTACACCACGCCAATTTCATCCCAGAAGATAACCAGCAGCAAAATTTAATTGCTTTGTGTAACCCGTGCCACAGATGCGCTGCACGCACAAGCCAAACGAGCCAATGTCTCGCGCTTGGCAGATGTCGTTGTGGTGAGAGGTTCGGCTAATAGTCTCGATGCCTTATCCTCTAGTTGCCACACCTCGAATCAGCGAATCTAGAATATCAACGTCTGCTGCTGGGTAGACAGAAGCAGGCAGCCCTCTTACGAGTTTTTTAATAGGTAGTTTAGAGTGACGATCTTTATAGGCATCTGCTGCAAACATTTCTACCTTCATGAGTTGGTCGGCATTTAATCTAACCCCCAAATATTTAGCTCGCTCCTGAATAAACCATTCAGAGCGTTCTTTCTTGAAAGTTGTTGGCTTAGTATTAGTGCGGGTGAGGTTTGCGCTTAATTGCCCCTCCAGGTTAGCAATCTTAGAGGATAAAGCAGCCACCTCCCGACGCAATGGGTGAGCGGTTAGATACTCGTCCACACTTGCCCTAACTCGTTTGTCTATGCGCTCGCCGGTAGTGTGTTAGATCTGGTGCTTGACTATAATAAGTAGTAGAGATAGTAAGTTAGCAAAAGTT
>CAXTYC010000077.1:0-7539 GCA_964248365.1 uncultured Chroococcidiopsis sp.
AGATCACTACACAATGCTTCAGTCTAGCAGTCCCACACTTCCGCCCTGCACGACCAGGTGTTGTTGAATGCAATTGCATTCCCAAAATACCCTTCGGCTCCAGAGTGTTCCTGGGAACCAACATTGCAAACGGTATAGCGCCCTTGCTGTCTGGCTTGATTAACTGGAGAACCAACCACCCAACGCCATCGTGCAGGAAAGACCACGCGGGCGAGCGTTGTCACCCAGTCTCGATCGCCATACAAGTGATAAACGTGATTCGTATCATTAAATCCTGCTCTGCCCTCAAACGTGCCGCCGATCGACACCACCGTTATGCGAGCGTTGTTCATCCATTCCCGTACGTGAGGCGTTGCGCCCAAGGCAACTTGCGTTCCACCACTCGTACTGAGCAAAATTAAGTTAATCGGTCGATTGGAGCGAGCAATCGGATGCGCGGCATTCATGCGCTCTACGATCGTGTTAGCAATACTTAAGTTATAAACCGGACCGTAGCGATCGTCAGCGGAAATCGCAAACCGCCACAAGTTGCGAACTTGAACTAAAACATTACCTAGTACTCCATCGCTTTCTTTCGAGGCTTCCCACAGTGGAGTTAAGAACTTTTGGCTACCAAGGTCTTGATTCACGACTGAGTAAGGAAACACATCACGCACCACGACACAGTTCGAATGGCGTGTAGCAAGCTGATCAATAAAATACCGTTCGCCCTGCGTAATCTCATCGGGTGAGAAGTTGCCAACCCCTGGCAGAAAAACGATATAGCAATCAATGTTTGAGCTTGGAGCGTTGATAGAAGCTTGACGCAATACATCCGGTTTTTCTTGCTCATCTTCCAACCCTAAACTCTCGGCAGTTTGATTCAGCCACCAGACGATCGTGCTGACGGGCGCAAGCATTCCCCAAAGCACGAGGAATCCACCGATTAAGAAAATAAGCTTAACCGTTGTTCCAGTCAATCGATGAATGGTGCGGCTGAACCATCTGTGCATCTTAGGATTTGTCCATTTATTCTTTAGATTGCAATTTCTAATGTATAATCACTGATTAATATTTATTTTGAGTTTTCAGCGCATAAACTACCATGTTTTGGGCTGTTTTTTCAGAATATTTCTTAACATTCAACATTTGTGGTATTAATATTCCTCTTTTGTTACCAGGACAACAAAATAAAAGGAGAAGTCCTGTAACCATAAATTGTGACTATTGTTGAATCTAGAAAACCAGTATCAACGGTAGCCTTTGTTCCAGCGTAGAAGATCTCTGCCCAACCCTAAACTGGATAAGCCTCCAATTCGGCTGACCATCTCTGGTACTCACCAGCCAGTTGCTCAAATATATTGATATTGTCAGCCCGCAAGTCTCTTTCTTCCCTGTCATCCGTTGCCAGATGGAAAAGGAATTCCTCAGAACCCATTTTCACATACTTCCAATCCCCACTTCGCACAGCACCTTGTAAAAAATTTGATGGTAAAGCAGGTACGTCAATTCCCTTATAACGCCAGAACAGCGATCGCCCATGATTCGGCGTTTCCCCTTTGATAACTGGGAGTAAATTCTCACCATCTAGCGGGTAATTTGGGTCGGGATTTGTCTGTGTTGCAGCCAAAATGGTTGCTGTAATGTCATGGGTAATCATGACTTGCTCGCTTACCTGATTAGCCGGAATCATACCAATCCAGCGAATAAAAGTAGGAAATCTGATTCCCCCTTCATAGACGCAGCCTTTTTTACCCTTGAAGCCACCTACATTGGAGAACTTGTCACCGCCATTATCGCTAGCAAAAATGACTACAGTATTCTGGGCGATTCCTGCATCATCCAGCGCCCGCAATACTCTACCAACACCATTATCTAGACTCTCTACAACTGCGGCATAAGATTCATTCGTCCCTGTATTAATCCAATCTTGCAGAGTATCTCTACCAATCAATGCGTTGCTCAGTTCTACCTCTAATGGTCCTTCCCAGGGCCAGTGAGGTGCCGTGTAATGTAGGCTTAGGTAAAAAGGTTGGTTTCGGTCTTTCTTAATAAAGTTTATGGCTCGCTCTGTAAACAAATCTGTAACATATCCGAATTGCTCTACAGGCACTTCTGCTTCCCAAAAGTCTGGTTCCCCATTTGCGTCTACATGACGAAAGTAGTCAATCGCACCACTGAAATTGCCAAAGAATTCGTCAAAACCACTCCGCAAGGGGCTGTATTTAGGAAGATAGCCACAATGCCATTTACCAACTAAAGCTGTCTCATAACCATTTGCCTTGAGCAGGGAGGCAATCGTTGGATGTTCTGGAGGTAGTCCAACGCTATCACCTGCTTGCTTAGCACCAGCTAACGGTTCTTGAATGCCAATTGGCAATCTTCCAGGATAACGACCTGTAAAAAAGCTCACTCGTGTTGGCGTACAAACTGGGGATGACGAGTAAGCGTTGCTAAATCGTACTCCCTCTCTTGCCAAATTATCTAAATGAGGCGTGTGGTAGTTTTGCTGTCCCTCAATACTGAGATCGCCCCAGCCTAAATCATCTGCCAGAATGAATAGTATGTTCGGACGTTGTGCTGTTGCAGAATTATTAGTTTCTACCATGTGAATTAAATAAATAATCTGCTCAACGCGCTTTCATTCTTCTGCAATGCACGTATTTAAACCTCTCTCATTAGACAGAAGTCACCACCTGTCTTTAGGGGGAAGCATCTCAATGCAGGCAAAAATAGATCGAGCTGCATCGAGCATTCCATTTAGGTAGGCGCAGCGTCAGGCTAATATTTGATTGTCATAGCTAGGTTTTCACTCTCAGGTATAAGAGTTTCACCCGCAAGTCATCTACTTGATGACAATTATAAGATGTTGTTAACAACTTGGTTTAGGCGATTGTGAGTTGGCTACAACTCTCTAAGCCTCTCCTTTCAACTCATCAATTTCTAACAAACTGACAACCAAACCAGCAATTGGAACAGCAAGGAAAATGCCTAGCAGCCCTGCAATTCTCGCACCGACTAATAAAGCAAAAAATGTAATTATAGGGTTAACATCGACTGAATTTTGCATGACTCGCGGCGAAATTAAGTTATCTTGGATTTGCTGAAGTATAATTGAGGCTGCTAAGACTTTGAAAGCAAGCAAAACATCTTGAGTTAACAGAAATAAAAAAACACTACCAACTCCTAAAGTTGCCCCAATTCCTGGAACCGCATCAATAACTCCAATTATTAGGGACAAAACTAAGGGAAAAGGAACCTGGAGTAATATAAGAACTAAAAAAGTAGAAGTTGACAAAAATAACATTAAAAGTAATTGCCCTCGAAAAAATCCTAACAGCTTCTCTTCAACTGTATGTGCAAAGTGTTGCCGCGATCTTTCTGGTACAATCTTTAAAACAAAATGCCAAACATTTCTCCCATTCAGTAACATAAAGAGAGTAACAACTGCAATAAAAATAAAATTAATAAAATTGGTTAGGGAAGCTCCCAAAAGACTAATAATATAATTAATACCTGATAAGGCAAAGCTTCGGATTCGCTCTGCAATAGCATCCAGATCTAATTGCAGATTGCGAGTTTGAAGGAAAGCCTCTAGTTGTGCTACCAAAGAGCCAACAGAGTTAGCAATTTCAAAAAATCTATCAATTAGTTGTTGTCCTTGAGACAAAATTGCTAAACCGAGAGTGATTGCTAAAGCGATAATAATTAAGAGGCTTACCAAGAAAACCACGATGACTGCAACTGTGCGGGGGAAAAAACGTTGCAACCAGCGAACGGGATAGTTCAATAAAGCAGCTAAAATCGCTGCGAATGTAAAAATTACAATAACTGTTTCAAAATAAGTCAAAAGCTGTAAAATTGCCCAACCAAAGGCGAATAATAGTAAAAAGCGAATGACAAAGGAATTACTTAGTTGCCGTCGGAGATTGTTCATTATATCCTCTGCTGATTTCTTCAATTTGGCGGACTTGTAAAATTAAGGTGAAGCGTTGACCTGTTTCTTTGGCAACAAATTGTTCTAAAAGCCGTACTTGGTTTGGCGCTAAAGTTCCCACAACGCCCACATTCAACCGGACTTCGGGCAGATTAGATACCCAGTTGACATCGCTGCTAATCAATTCCACGTCTTGGAAGGTAACAGTGCAGTTCACTAGCACCCGCTCTACAAAGGCTTCGAGTTTGGCTTCTTGCACTAATTGTACAAAGCTCCCACACTCGGCAATCAGAAGTAGACTTGTAAAAATTATTGTCTGCCTGAGAGCTTTGCGACCGCGACGTAGTGAGGTATAACCTGCGATCAAAAAGACTAGCATACAGGAGAGGGTAATTCCTAGTAAATTGGTCAGGTACAAGAGTGTTGTACCTCTTCTAAGTAACTCTTCTGCTTGAGATATACTCAAGCCAATTACACAAACTGGTGGCATGAGCGCGACAGCAATTGCTGTACCAGCTTGCACTAGAAGAAACTTTCGGCTCTACTTTGGCATAGCCACTGATTCCTCCAGAGTGCGATCACTGAGCAAATATAGTAAGGTTGGTTCGCAAGCGGGCTAAAACTTCGCGTTGCAATTCTGGAAATCTGACCAAAAAACCGATTGACCAAGTTAAAACAACTGCTATTAATGTTCTTGCTGCAATTGCACTCACAGATTTACGTAACAGAACAACGTTGCTTGCTAATGCTGCAAATGCCAGCCCTTTAATAGGTAACATTAGGGGAGCAACAATCATCGCACCTATAATCACAGCCGCACTATTGGAGAGTAGTCCGAAGGTGGCAATAGTGCAGGAGCCTACAATCAATACAAGATAGTTGATATCCAGGGTTGGATTCTTCTACTCGCCTTTGTTGCATTTCCTCTAGCTTCTGTAGTTCGGGTTTTCTCCTGCTAAGATTACTAAAACGGTTGCGAAGATTCCTGTGCAAAATCCTTTCCTTCCATAATTAAAAAACCCATTACCAAAAATTAAGCGATTATCTTGTAAGTTACTCTCCCTTAAGTATTATTGCTTTATCCTTACAACCTGTAAACTATAGGATTAAGCCGAATGGCACTAGGATTAAGATGCGATCGCAGGACTTATTTATCCCAAACGCTCCATACACTCTTTAAATAAAGCTAGAAAAATTGCCCAGAGATCCTTTAGCGTACTTGTTGCACTATCGAAAATTATGCCTAATTGGATAGCAAAAAACCACTTGAGATTTCGCTCCCGTCAATTTTCAGGTGTAATCTTGATAGCGAGTTTAATGATAGTAGTAGTTGCTTGCATTGGGCTAAAAGGGGAGGCTGCCCCTACGCCAGCTACACCTCAAACCACAACTGCTTCTCCTCAAAGCTCTAACTCTGAGGAGATTCCATCTGATGGGGTGTACTTTGCCGATATTCTTGTGAGAGGACAGCCCGTGTTTCAAGTTGGCAGCTTGTCAGATTTGAGCGCAAGCGATCGCGCGCAGATTGTGAATCGGCGGATTGCTAGCGTTCTAGCCCAGCCCGAAGTTGAGGGAGCAGTCACCGTCGAACCCGATCCGCAAAGAGGCATAGCCATTCTCAAATTCAACAACCGAGTTTTGATGACTGTTACTGGGCAAGATGCCCAAGACTTTAACACGACGGTAGAAGCTCTGGCTAGGCAGTGGGCAGATGAATTAAACCAGGCTTTTGAGCAGCCACCGTTTGTCATTGATGTCGGGCAACGGCTTTGGAGTACATTGCGCTCGTTTCAACGAGACGCTATTAGTAACCTACCTTCCTTTATAGGAGCGCTGTTAGCACTAGGGGCAACTTGGTTGATAGCACGAAGTTTGCGCCGCCTCACCTTCGTAGGGACACGCCACTGGCAAGGGGATGATAACTCCAAAATTTTGCTAAGCCGCATCGTATATGGTGGCGTGTGGGTAGTAGGTAGCATTGTTGCTTTGGGAGTCTTGGGACTAGACTTTACTACCTTATTGGGAACACTAGGTTTGACGAGTGTGGTAATTGGATTTAGCTTGCGGGACGTTTTGAGTAATTACTTTTCTGGGATTATTTTACTTGCTTCTCGTCCATTCCGGCTGGGCGATCAAATTGTCATCAAAGAGTTTGAAGGAACAGTTAGACAAATTGAACTGCGAGCAACAACCCTTGTCACTTATGATGGACGTGTTGTTTATATTCCAAATCAAGAAGTTTTTAGTGCCGTCATTACTAATAATACTGTCTCCGGTAAGCGCCGCACTTCTGTGACAGTAAGCATTACTTATGACACAGATATTAACACTGTCAAAAAAATTCTGAATGATACTGTCTTGAAAGTTGCAGGAGTCGAACCAGAACCAAAGCCTATAACTCTAGTACGCGAATTGGGTACGACTGAGGTTAATGTTGAAGTGCGATTTTGGGTTAATTCTCAACGGCTACCATTTATAGAAATGACTTCCCAGGCAGCACAGGCAATTAAAGAATCATTGCAGCAAGCAGAAATTAAATTAACCGCAATACCACAAATTAAAGTTATTCAACTTACCAATAATAGCGATCGTATAGATAATGGTGATAACCGTGAAGCTAATACTGAGCGATCGAACTAAATCTGCTTGTGCTTGAGGGGAAGACATTTCAAGCATCGTGGAGCAGTAATCTGTTAAGGCGAGATTGAAGGATAAAGCTGCCCCAGCGTCAAGGCGAACATGTTGAGTGGTGAAACGCTACCTATTAGAGTCATCCTAAAATTAACCCACGACCGTTAAACAACAAGCGTATACGTAGGAAAAAACAGATCCGCCAAGAGGGCTGGGCTTAATTTACGGATAGGTCCATTGAATGGTTATAAGCATTTTGGCGCTCGCAAGCGAGAACTCGTGACGCTTTAACTGAAGATGTACCTCAAAAGGTAGAATTAGGGGAATGGCTCAACAAATAATCTTTTAATTAAAACCACCGTCAGTTAAGATACTTTAGCTAGCTACAGATCCAATTATCTTGGAGCAGCGAGCATGACAGCTACAACGACAAAGAATTTGCCCCAACTCCAATGGTATTCTCTTCGTGTACCGGAAGTCGCCCAGCGTCTAGAGAGCAATTTTGAAACTGGCTTAAGCTTGGCTCAAGTAGAAGGGCGGCATACCCGCTTCGGTCCAAATCAACTGGTCGGCAAGCCAAGAAAAAGTGCTTGGATGCGATTTTTGCAGCAATTTAATCAGCCTCTACTCTATATTTTGCTGGCGGCTGGCGTGGTGACTGCTTTTCTCCAAGAGTGGGTTGATTCTGGAGTCATTTTTGCGGTCACAATTATCAACGCGATTATTGGCTTTGTGTAGGAATCAAAAGCAAAAGAACGCGATCGCTGCCTTAGCTGTGTCTGTTAGCACCGAAGCAACAGTGCTGCGGGAGGGTCAAACGATGCGCATGGCCTCCACCCAAGTAGTGCCAGGAGATTTAGTTTGGCTAGCTGCTAGAGATAAAGTACCTGCCGATTTGCGTCTAGTAGATGCTAGCAATTTGACTGTAGATGAATTGCTGGAGTTTAGACTAAACGCAGAAGAAGTGAAGCAAAGCGACTGAAGATTACGGG
>CAXTYC010000078.1:0-7500 GCA_964248365.1 uncultured Chroococcidiopsis sp.
CTTATATTCTGAGGATTTATTATTTTCCTCTGCTTAGAGTGATGGAAGAGCGGTAAATGAAGCCAAGGAAGCAGGCGAAATAGATTGGACTGCAATTGGTGGTACATGGGTAATTGCTACTAGCCGCCTTAACAATTGGCAAGCACAAGAAATGAACCTGCCAGAAGAAGTTTTTTTGATTGTAGAAGAAATAAAAAGATCTGATGGAAAAAATGCTGGTCTTTTAGCAATATATGTGTTGAAGTACTTTCATGATGTGCATTTACATCTATCTTCACTTCGACATATTCTTAAAGATGGTGCTGAGCTACATTACATTGTCGGAAATTCAACTTTTTTCGGCAATATAGTTGACACAGCAAACCTAATTTCTAAGTCTATGAGAATGCTTGGCTACAAGCAGATTAGCTCTGAAATTATTAGAAAACGAAACTGTAATAAAGCCCTGTATGAGTATTGCGTTTCCGCAACTTGGTCAGCATCCTAACGAGCCTCATAAGAGTTCAGTTAACTGGGTCGTTAGATTTTCGGAAAAACAAGCGATCTTTACTCCGATACCAAGAGTGCTTGCGTACAGAAATCTAGAAGCGATCGCATCCCGTTTTATCTGATAGCTTCCTGGTGACTAAAAATTGGGACTTAGCCGCCTTGAGGTTTTGATAGCGCCTGTAGCTCATCCCACGTGTAGTGACGGGGTAACTCAATCGGTTTGTTGTTGGCTCCTAACCCCATCCCCAATCCAGGTTGAATTTCCTCGATCGCTTCTAGAGCAAACTCAGCTACAGTATTGCCTGCAATCCCACCCGCGATCGCTCCTGCTACCCCACCGATCGCAGCTCCAACTTTGCCACCGATAATAGAGCGCCCTACTGCGGCTCCTGCTACTCCACCTCCTGCTGCTCCTAATCCGGTTGCAATTGGATGAGTGTGGGAAGTTTCGTTTTCTGGTAATTCAGAATTAGGATTTTTCTCATTCGTCATCTGTTTGTCTCCTTCGATCTGTTTTTACTTCATGCGTTCTGCAATGCGATCGCCAACTCGCAAGGCATTTGCCATAATTGTTAGCGTCGGGTTAACTCCAGAGTTTGAGGGAAAGAAACTGCCATCAACAACATATAGATTATCAACATCGTGAGTGCGGCAGTCGAGATCTAATACGGCAGTTTTCGGATCGCTCCCAAAGCGGCAAGTGCCGCATTGATGCGCTACAGCTTGCACGGGGACGCGGTTGCGCGGATAGATGCTAAACGGGATGACGTGCATAGCGTTGCGCTCGATCGATTTAAGTACCGACGTCCAACGATGAATCAGGCGATCGGCGGCTTCGGTGTTATTGAGCGTGTAATCGAGATGTAGCTTGTCACCGACGACACGAACGCGATTGTTAGGATCGGGCAAGTCCTCCACCTGCAACCACCATCCTAGCGATCGCAGGGCAATCTGATGCAGTCCAAATTCTGGAATTAGTTTCGCATATGGTGCTAACAGCGGCGGCGCTTCTGCTGGAATCATATCTGCCAATACGTTTCCGGTGTTCTGCACCATCCCCATTGGATAGGGAAAATCTGGTTCACCCCAGTAAAAATCGTTAACAGCGATCGTCTTTTGAAAGTTGGCGCGATTGGGTTCGGAATGGATTGACAGCAGCGCGATCGCCTGATGCTTCATAAAATTGCGCCCTACCTGGTCGGAACTATTCGCCAGTCCATGAGGATGTTTATCATTCGCAGAACGCAACAACAGAGCAGCGGAGTTAATCGTGCCGCCGGAAACTACAACAATATCGCTGGTAAAATGATGTAACTCTCCATTGACATCAGTTTCAACAGCAGTGACTTCTCGCCCAGAAGCACTTGTATGTAGCTTGAGGACTTTGGCATTTGTTATCAGCGTGACTGTAGAGCCAGCACTTTCAAGGGTAGGACGAATGGCATTAACCTCAGCATCGGCTTTTGCCTGGACGAGACAGGGATAGCCGTCAAACGTATCGCAACGAATGCAAGGACTCTTGGCGCGATCGGCTTCATTGAGTTTTAATCCCAAAGGTAAATGGAACGGGTAGTAACCCAACTTACTGATCCCGTCTGCAATCTCCTGCATATCCGGTTCGTGGCTCACTGGAGGATAGGGATATGGATCGCTACAAGGCGGTTCGGTTGGGTCTTTTCCTCGCTCGCCATGCACGTCATACAGCTTTTCTGCCTGAGTGTAATACGGTTCAAAGTCTCGATATTTCAGTTCCCAGGCAGGAGAAATGCCGCCTTTGTGGATGACCTGCTCGAAATCTCGCTCTCGCAGCCGCAGTAATGCCGCGCCATACACTTTAGTGTTGCCACCCACCCAGTAGCCTGTTTGGGGACGAAACGCCTTGCCGTCTTTGTCGTACCAATGTTCGTCAGCGTGATAGCGTTCCTTTTGGTAAACCTCCAAGGCGTTCCAATTAGCTTTTTCACGCGGGAGAAAGTCGCCCCGTTCCAGCACGAGAATCTTTTTACCTGTAGATGCCAAACGGTGAGCTAACGTGCCTCCTCCCGCTCCCGTACCGATGATGATGATATCGTAGTTGACCATTGCGATATCTCCGCGAGCATTGTTGTGTTTGCGCGATCGCTTCACTATAGCACTTCTAAATGATTTATGAACGCGAGCAACGTGTTGGCTAATCGTTTATAGCTATTAGCAACCTAACTAGATATTCATAACTCAAATAGAATTACTATATATAATGCAGCGCATTACCATATAACAGTCACCAAAGCGCGAACGAGTTAAACTAACTGAATTATTTTTAATTGAGAACAAACTAATTTTGGCAACGAAAGAATCAGTTTCTTGACTTATAAGATCTGTCAATGTTCTCAACTAGAGGATAGAGTTATTAACTCACTAGTCAAATAGCTGCTACGATAGATTTATGTGGATAGGATAAATCTTTAAACTTAATAATTACTCTATCTGAGGGTTGAGTCTTCTTTTATAGCTAGAGAAAGAATTGAATTTCATCTCGGTATATATAATGTATGAAAGGAGCCTTTAACTACATTAGGTGTATGTTGCATTGATAAAAGATTGGCAAAACTGTATTTTTTAAAGATTCGCATGAGTGAGCTTTCAGCTCGATTGTGTGTACGATCAATCGCACTGTCAAGATAAGTCGAGCGATCGCCTCGATTAAAAATAAAACTAATTTTGGAGCTTCTAACAGATAGTAATAGTCTTCAGCAAAGGATTGAGTTGGAGATCGCGATCGCGCCTCGTAAGTTGGCAAATCAAATCACAGGAGGTTTTTATGGCGGAAGCGGTTGAGATCTATGACGATCGAATGCGGGCGATCGCGTATCCTAATGCCTCACTTCAAAAGCTTGCCAACGGTGCAGTTCATAGCGAGGGTCCAGTTTACTTTCATGAAGACGATAGCGTAGTGTGGAGCGACGCTCATGGCAACCGCCTGTTACGCTGGAGTGAGTGCGATGGAGTCAGCGTCTTGCGCGATCCATCGTACTATCAAAGCGGTAATTACCGCGACCTTGAGGGTCGCCTTGTTGCCTGTTCGTCGGGTTTGCGCGCCATTGTTCGACGCGAAAGCAGCGGTGAGTGGAAGATTTTAGTAGACCGTTACCAGGGCAAGCGCCTTAACAGTCCAAACGATCTGGTGGTAAAGAGCGACGGCACGATTTGGTTTACCGATCCACCCTACGGTATCACTGAGCCAGACCAAGGCTACGGTGGCGAACAGGAACAAGACGGGTGTTTTGTGTTTCGCTTCGATCCGCAGACGGGTGAGATCGATGCTGTCGTAACAGATATGATCCGTCCTAATGGACTTGCTTTTAGTCCAGATGAAAGCCTCCTATATGTATCGGATACTGCTGCTTTCAATATCCCAGGTGGACCCCACCATATCCGTGCCTACCAGGTCGCGGACGGTCGGCGGGTGACAAACGGTCGCGTGTTTGCAGTGATTGAGCCAGGACAACCCGATGGGTTGCGCGTAGACGATCACGGCAACATTTTTACTAGCTCCGCAGATAGCATACAGGTGTATGCACCCGATGGCACTCGCTTGGGAAAAATTCCCGTGCCGGAAATATGTGCCAATCTCACTTTTGGAGGACAAAAACGCGATCGCCTTTTGATTACAGCTGGCAAATCGTTGTATGCGATCGACCTCACCACAAGGGGAGTACAACGACCTTAGAACGCTAACATAAATTTTAACTCTACAGCCTCAGCAAGGAAAATAAGGAGGACAAAATGTCAATTACTAAACAAATTCCGGCAAAGCAATGGGGAGAATTTTTCGATAAATTTCTCTGGAAAAGTTCGCCCCCTGATGGGGTTTCCCCATCAGTAAAAACGGGGCGACTTTCCGCTACGAACGGTAATAAGGGACGTTTAATAAAGCTTGAAGCAATAGATCGAGAAATGGGGGATGAAACTCCATAAGCATCACTTACAACACACTAAACTTAGAACGTAAGAGTCAAATTCAATCGTGATTTATAAATTTGTATTTGGTGTTGCGATCGCCCTTCTATTAGCTAGTTATCGTTCATCTCATCTACCAATTCTCAACCTGCTGAGTTGGGCTTATCTTGGGTTTCCTGCCGGAATCCAAGGCTGGACGCTTTTACTATTAAGAGTTGGTGTTGGCGTGTTGTTTGTACTGCACGGCTACCCGAAAATAACGCATCTCCGGCAGTGGGCTAATTCTCTACATATGCCGCTCTTTCTTTGCTTTCTCTCGGCGCTGTCCATGGTAGGCGGCGGAATTTGCCTGATACTAGGACTCCTCACACCCCTAGCAAGTGTTGCGATTTTCGGCTCAATGGCGTTTGCGATGTTTTTAGAAATCTCACAAGGATTACCGTTTGTCGCCAGCGATCCCTACTTAATTCCTGAAGGACAGTATCAAGGTCCCAAAGGAAAAGGCGAACCGCCAAGTTGGGAAAAGGCGTTTATGTACTGCCTGATGCTGATTGCGATCGCGGTTTTAGGTCCTGGTGCGTTTTCACTCGATGCTATCATTTTTGGTCGGTGAGTCATTCTTCGATTAGCAACATCGCGTGTCCGTTTGGGTCTTTGACAAGACAACCCTGGCGATAAGGCATTGAGGATGCAAACTGCACCAGTTGCGATGAGACGAACTGAACCCCGTTCTGGCGTAATTGCTCCACTGCCTGCTCAATATTATTCACTACTAGCTCGACTTGCAGGTGGGCAATATCGCAACTTTTCCAATCATTCGGTATGGGACGATCGCTTTGAGGGATTAGATAATCCAGCAGTTCAATCCCTAGACCGCCTTGAGTGGTTCTTAGCGCCGTCACGCGGACTTTAGCAACGGGTAAACCATCGAGATGTGCTTGCGTTTCCCCCTGATTCAGGCTGCCTCCATTGATTTGCATTCCGAGAAGGTCGCGGTAAAACCGTAAACTCTGCTGAGTGTCGGCAATTGCGATCGCGCTATGGTCAATACCCAGAAACAATCTTTCCCCATAACGATCTACAGTCTGATGCCACTTGGATTGTCCTTTGTCGGGAGGAAACCAAATTAGCTCTAAATCGTGGCGATCTCGATCTTTGAACTTGAAGGCTCGAACACCAGCAGAAGCTTGATTGCTAGGTGGGATTGTCTGCGGCGCAACTGAAATGGATTCTATGGGAAACGATTGCAGGTGAGCGTAGGCGCGATCCATGTCATTGACGACGATCGCTAGATGTTGAAACCACAAATCGTTACTTTGCGAATCGGCTGGAATCGGTTTTCCTTTGATATTGAGATACTGCATCAGTTCGATGTATTCATCACCCAACTGCAAAGTGACAATGCGAATGGTAGCGTCAGGGACACCTGTTAACTGGCTGTATTCCTGTGCTCCGACCGTGATGTCCGAAACGAGTTGAAACCCTAGTGCTTGAGTATAGAAATCTTGTGAGCGATCGACATCGCTCACCGTGATTCCAATCGCCCGAATCCTTTGGACACAGACAGAAGAATGGCGAGGCTCATTCATGGAAGTAACCAAAAAATTTGTTTCACTCAAAATCCGATCAAGATTCACATCGGACTCAACTAAGCAAGCATGACCACTATGCGGTAGTGTTACAGTTTGAGCATGAGGAAAAGCCTTTGCCAATCGGTGTACTTCTGCAACTGAAGGCAGGAGTCGATCGCGTTGACCTGCAATCAGTAAAGTTGGTTGGGTAAAGTAGCGCAGTTTTTCTACATCGATCTCAAACTGCCGCATGAGAACTAATCGCCGTTCGGCGGTTTGCTTGGGAGCCGATTGAACGGATTGCAAAAGCGCCTGGAGTCCAGTCAGCGAGACTCGTGTGAGTTGAGCTAAACACGGTAATGCAACAAAAGAAGAAATGTCATAAAGCCATTGCGGTGTCAACGGCAGTAAAAATGAGCCTAAATTGAGCCAGGGAACAGAAGCAAAGGAAGAGGCAGGATTAATCAGGATCAGTCGATCAAATAAGTCAGGACGAGTTGCGATCACGTGGAGTGCAAGACAAGCTCCAAACGATTCACCGCATAGGTAAACCGATCGAGGTATGATCGCGTCTTCCGATTCGGTCAGTTGAATCACTTCCTCGGTTAGCGAGTTCCAATCATCGAGATTATTAGGTGGAATCACAAAACAACGAACGTCAAATTCTACTTCTAGCCCTTTGGTTTGAAGTTCCATCAGAACCTTGCCCGTTTCATCCATACCTGGCAGAAAGACAAACAGTGGCTTGTCTGGATTAGGTTTGGCAGGTGTCAGAAAATAAGAATCACGATTGTGCAAGCTGGCGTAGCGATCATCTTTTAGTGCCATTGCGATTCCCCCCAATCCCTTATCGAAAGCGGCAAGCCTGCCCAATTGTCGGAGTTTCTTGAAGTTGCACGATCATCAGAACTGCGGGCGTATCGCCGACTGTTCCAGAAAGGTGTCCCTTATGTCCCTGCGCGTTCGCTTTTGTATTCTGGTCTTCTCCAAATGAGATTTCACCAGGACCCATCTCCACTCGTTGCCCGTCCATCGTCTCCACAAACCAGCGCCCCGACAGTGGGACAATCCATTGGGGCTTCGGATTTTCATGCCAGCTGCCAATCCAGCCAACGGGCTGGACGGTAAAGACGACGGTAGCACCAGCTTGCTGCAACTGATCGAGCCATTGAGGAGAAGCGGGCGGTGAGATGCTTTTTAGAGTGAAGTCTTGAATTTGGCAACGCGACTGGTGGCTGATGCCGTCTTGGTCAGTCCAGACGTGCCAATAGTTGATCGTTGGCGGTGTTGGATTCTCTTGACCGCTCGATCGCGATTGGGTCTGCTCGTGTGATGAAGTATTGGTCATAAGAATAAATTGCCCTCACGTTAAGGTTAAGCAAGCGTATACGAACGTATCAAGGTAATGACAAAGACTTTAGTTGGCATAGGGCGTTCAATCAAACAGTTTATCGTTTGTCTGCTGAATTAGTTTGGCGACGAGGGCAGTCCATCCTGTTTG
>CAXTYC010000079.1:0-7334 GCA_964248365.1 uncultured Chroococcidiopsis sp.
GCTAATTTTAGTTGATTGGCATTTAGGACATTTCATACTTCCATTATGCAACGCCTGCTGTTATTTACTACAGCGCTCAAGTTTCGGACAAAAATAGAGTTGACCAGTTTCTCCCCACTATCTGCACTCAACTCATTGATCGCTACTCGCTCGACGATAATTTAACTACAGAAGATTCCCCTTACACATCTCTACCTAGTAATGCTACACAGGGAAGCTGGTTTTTCTCTTTTCTCCTCCAAAAAATCAGCGCTCGGCTGCAACCCGATCGACGGCTGATTATTGTTATTGACGCTTTGGATGCAATAGACCGCAGCAGCCAACCCCTAACCTCAAATCTGTTCTATCTCCCTAGATATCTTCCGAAGAGAGTTTATTTCCTGCTCAGCCGCCGACCTTTTGCCAGAGACAAAGCTGGTTTGTTTGTCGAAACCCCGTCCCAAATCTTTAATTTAGAAGATTATCCAGAACAAAACCTAGAAGATCTGCGATCGTACATTCAGCATTGCCTCATTTTAGGCGAAGTAGGAACAAACCTAAAATCTTGGCTGACCGCCCACCGTTTAACTGAGGAGGAATTCAGCCAACAGCTAATAGTTCAAAGCGAAAACAATTTTATGTATCTAAGTCAGATATTACCTGCCATTGCCTCTGGCTTCTACCCCCAACCCTTTTGGTTTAAACCACTTCCCCTTGGTTTAGAGGCATACTACCAAGGCCATTGGCAGCGCCTAAGCAGTGGGAGTTTGTCTGCCGTTAAGTTGGCGGTAATGCGTAGCCTTGTCACCCTCACCCCCCAACCCTCTGTTAAGTCGTCAGGAGGAATATCTGCGGAGTTGATTGCAAAAACAATTAATGAAGATGAATATGAAGTAGAGGCAGTTTTAGAAAATTGGTTTGAGTTCTTACAGCAGCAACAAATAGAAGGAGAAACCCTTTACAGTCTCTATCATTCCAGCTTCCACGACTGGCTGAGTAAGCAACTAAATCTAAGTTAGACCTTATTTTTATGCAAATTTTTCTTTGATTTGATTAGCGGCTTAAACTCTGATGGTAGCTGCTGCTGGTGATACTAATCTTTAGAGTCAACTATATCCATTAGTTCTATATTGAAAGACTTAGCAATACTTCTAACTTGCCATCTTTCGACCCCATTTAAGCAAGCTTTTGTACTACGCAATTGTTTAATTGTATCATGCTTACATGATTTTTCTCATCTATCTCCTCTAGAGTCAGATCTGATGCCCTACACGCCTGTATAAGTCTGATTTTTCCTTATTCACTAGCTTGAAGTGTATCAAACATGGTTAAGTAGTGTTCCATGAAGTCAGATATTAACACTATATAGCCACTTGTAATTTTACTGTCTAGGGCAGATAAGTTTTCGCGCTCTGCTCTATATGCCCTGGACACTCTAAGTGTTTTCTTAATAGCATCAATATGCGAATGGCACTAAGTTAAGCACAAATGACGTATTTTCAGATGTTTCAACACTTTGAAAAAATGGAGAGTCATTTCGTTAGCGATCGCCAACTGGGAATTGCATCAAACCATTATCAGTCAAAGATTTTACCTTAACTTACTGCCGTTCGAATTTAGAATAAATACTTTTTTCATTCTGAATTCTACCTACTAACTCCTGAATTCTTATTTTAGGATGAAGAACTGGAGTCTAAACGATGAAACTAAAACTTACTAAACCAAAACGCATTCTTTTGGCAAGTTTGCTTTCCCCATCTGTCATATTTCTTGCTTCTCTTCCCAGCTTTGCACAGAGCGGAAGTATGAATTATGAAGACCCGAATGAGCGGACGACCAATATTCATGAAGTACAAATGAACAACGCCTTTTTTGCTCAGTATACTACCAATTTAAGTTCGTGGAGCGAGAGGAGCGAGAGTACCCCAGGTGTTGATAATTCTGAGGCTAGCGGCGTTTTAGGCATATTGATTATTGGAGAGTTCTTTTCGATGATTTTTTTGTTTTGGTACTATAGCAGGCGAAGTAGATATTAATATAGTTCTAAAAAAGTAAGGATAAATTGTAGTGATGCACGAAATACCAGTTGTTGAAAACCGACGTTTCGGTAGAGTTGAATTAAACATAGACCGAGAGCAAGATTTTTTAGAAATTGTGATTCCAGCCAAGAACTTGGATTGTTGTCTCCTTTTAGCCAGGCTTTCTTTTACGATGTTCTGGAGTTTTTGTATGTTTTTAGGACCTGTAATACCTTTGATGATGTCTAATGGCTCAGGTTTAAATGAATTAGGAATAATAGTTGCATTTATTACTCTCATACTTATGTGGTCTAGTGGTTATTTTACTTTAACAAAAGGAATGTGGTGTGACACATTCGTTGACATCTTAAGCGTTACGGGGCATCACAATCGACGGCAATTTTCCGTAGACTACAAGCTATTTAATTTTACAATTCTCAGAGGAAGAAAATGTATACCGAATGATTTCCTTACTCAAGAAGAAATAAAATGGCTAGACTATGAATTAAAAGATTGGTTAAACTCATGGTATAATTGTCATCTACCAGTATGTACAAGTGTGACTTCTCTACCTCGGTAGCTTGATAAGAGGGCGGGAAACCGGAGGAGGCATCGTCGGTGACCAGATAAGGCTGCAAGGCAGTAACCGATAAACTACCAATTCAAGGTGAAAAGCTGACAGAATACGTCCGGCGAGTTAGAACTGCACTTGGAATGAGTCAAGCCCAATTAGCTCAAAAAGCAGCCCTTCACTTGTAAAGCGTGGGCAAGATAGAGTCAGGCAAGACCACTCGCCTCAACTCCAAGTCGCGCTTCAGGATTGTCAAGAGCTTTGCAGATTTCAAAAGAGTATTTGGAGGCAGTATGTCGAGGAGTGCCAGTAGCAGCGGTGCAGCAGTTGAAAATTTGCCCTAACTGTTGGATATCAGGAACCCAAGCCGAACTTATGTGGTTGAATCCACGCTCTCTTTTTTGTTTTGCCTGTGGGACGCAAGGGAGCGATCGCGCTCACCAGTTGTTACGAATTCATAGTATCAATAAAGTTCAGGTTTTGCCCATACTGCGGGCAATCTTACAAAACTAGTACTGTATCTGCAACTTGAGTGCCAAAGCGCATTAAGTTTTTACCGCTTTCTTCTATTTTGTATGTATATACATAGTAGTTATGTATATACATGGCTGAGTAGATAAGAAAATTGTCCGGTTTCTTATTCCGGTTTTTTGTTCCATTACTTGTCGCAGCCCAGAACGCTAACTGAGTAGAGGTTCATATCTGAATATAGAGTTTTTAAGTCTAGGCAAATCTTTCCGAGTTCTTGACCTTTGCTGCCTAAAGTACCTATGAAAAAACAAGGTTTATGAGAGGAAGTTTAAACAGCCACTTAAAACCTTTTAAATTTAACGAATATGCGTTTTATTACTTTGGTTTTACTAACCATCAGTCTGTTTTCGTTTGGATATGTCCTAGCAACGCACAGTAAGGAAGTTAAACCTATTGCAACAGGTGAAGATCCAGTGATTGCGGCTGCGGGTGACATCGCTTGCGATCCAAAAAGCACCAACTACAACGGAGGTAATGGCACTGCTGATGCCTGCCGGATGAAAGCTACTTCCAATCTCATCGTGAATGCAGGCTTGGCAGCAGTGCTTCTTTTGGGCGACAATCAGTACGAAATTGGCACACTTTCAGCCTTTCAACAGTCTTACAATCCAAGCTGGGGGCGAGTTAAGTCCATTACCCACCCAGCAGTTGGCAACCACGAATACTCTACTGCTGGCGCTAAAGACTATTACAGCTACTTTGGGGCAGCTGCTGGCGATCCATCTAAAGGCTATTACAGCTACGATATTGGCAGCTGGCACATCATTGCACTCAATTCTAATTGCTTAGAGGTTGGGGGTTGCGGGGCAGGATCGCCTCAAGAACAGTGGTTAAAAGCTGACCTGAAAGCCCATCCAAATGCTTGTACCTTGGCTTATTGGCATCATCCGCGATTTTCTTCAGGAGGGCATGGGAGTGATTCTAACTATGATGCCTTCTGGAAAGACCTGTATGCAGCTGGGGCAGAAATCGTGCTGAACGGTCACGACCACGACTACGAGCGGTTTGCACCTCAATCTCCTGATGCTAAGGCAGATGCTACTCGTGGTATTCGTGAGTTTGTGGTTGGCACTGGTGGCAAGAATCACTATAAGTTTACGAACATCCGAGCTAATAGCGAAGTTCGCAATGCAGATACTTATGGAGTTCTCAAGCTAACCTTGCATCCGAAAAGCTACACTTGGGGGTTTGTGCCGGAAGCAGGGAAAACGTTTACTGATTCTGGTAGCGGTTCTTGCCATTGAGTATTATCAATTATTTATGACCAGCAAAATCTTTTCGAGTTCTTGACATTTGCCGATTAAGGTAGAGTTGCTTTTCTCCAGTTAAATCTGATTTTTTAATCGAACTGTCTAGCGATTGATTTAAGTGTACTGTTGGAAGTTGCAATTAGGAGCGATCGCACTTATTAGAAGATTGTCTTGTTTATAGTCTTTTTCTCGCGCGATCGCTTTCTCTCTCGAACAGATTCTAACTAGCTCAATTACTGACGGTAAGACAACGCCAATCTAAAAGCCCCGAACAAATTGCAACTAAACTCAAACTAAAAAGTCACCAATGGGTGATTCATGAAACGATTACCCACTAGAGGAGCGAGCGTACTAGCAAAAGAAAAAATTCTTCGATTTATTACAACATAGCTAACTTTATGATGTAATGACACTTTCACTTCTACTGAAAAATCAAGCAGGAGAAATGCCATGCAGAAGATGTTAAACAGGGTTCCAGAAGTGACAATTTACTTTTGGATGATTAAGATTATGGCAACCACAGTAGGTGAAACTGCGGCTGATTTTTTAGCGTTGACGCTGAACCTTGGTTTAGGCATTACATCTTATCTTATGGGTTGTTTGCTACTAATTGTGCTTTTAAATCAGTTTAGGCTTAAACGTTACGTTCCAGCAAGTTACTGGCTTGTGGTCGTTTTGGTAAGTATTGTTGGCACATTAATTACAGATAGATTGGTAGACGAGTTTGGAGTAACTTTGGTGACTACTAACATAGTTTTTAGTGTTGCCTTGTTGGTAGTTTTTGTGCTTTGGTATTTGAGCGAAAAGACATTAGCCATGCACTCCATTAATACAACCAAGAGAGAGCTGTATTATTGGGTGGCTATTTTATTGACGTTTGCCTTGGGTACTTCAACAGGAGACTACTTAGCGGAGGCTTCGGGTTTGGGTTATGCTCAATCAGCATTAGTGTTTGGCGCTTTAATTGCAATGATATCGGCTGGTTATTATTACTTCCAAATGAATGCAGTTTTGGCTTTTTGGTTAGCTTACATTTTGACTCGTCCGTTTGGAGCATCGATAGGTGATTTACTATCTCAACCAACTAAAAATGGAGGTTTTGGTTGGGGTACGACTGGAACGAGTATGCTTTTTCTCTCTATAATTACCAGCCTGATTATTTACTTAAGTCTTAAGCGGAAGAAATCAGCTTTACAGTCGATTGACCAACGAAACTAATAGCGATAGCCTGCTCGACTGAGGGAATTTTTATGTTTGTATCCAGGCAATTTGGCTAGCATTTTGAGATCGCCGTAACGGTTGGCATTCTCAATTGTGCATTTTTTGTTCCAAGTATTTTCAATTTTCAAGTTTCAAGTACGACATCGACGTGACATTTATCGCCGCTATCTTGACCGTTATTCGGTATTGGGTGGATGAAGTCACAAGTTCAGATAAAGTACGATCGCCCGCTAGCAAATAGGAGCAACAATGAGCAAACTCCCACAGATCACTGTGTTTTTCTGGATTATAAATTTCTGTGCCACCACTCTGGGAGAAACAGCAGGAGACCTGTTATCGATGACGCTAAATGTGGACTATGCGATTAGTTCTACGATATCGGTTGGAGTGTTTGTAACTACTCTTGTGACTCAATCGATCTCGAAAAGCTATAACTCACTTGGCGTTGTTGAATGTTTTCTGAGTAGGCGATCGCTCTAGTGAAGAAAAACTTTTTGATTTACTGAAATTAGCTCTTAGTTGTTTCTACTAGGTTCCGCGCTTGGTGGCTACGATGAGTTACTATTTTTATTTGGTGAAAAAGAAATGAATAAAGTTGCAAAAGTCACAATTTTCTTCTGGATCATGAAGATTATTGCCACGACGCTTGGTGAGACGGCAGGTGACTTCATCTCAATGTCTCTCGGACTGGGGTATTACGTAGCCTTTGCTGTAACGTTTGCCATCCTGGCTATTATCCTGTTTTTTCAAATTCAATCCGACAGATATCGTCCAGCCCTCTATTGGGTAGCCATTATTGCGACAACCACAGCCGGAACCGAAGTTTCAGACTTGATGGATCGATCTCTTGGGCTAGGCTACGCAATGGGGTCGCTTATCCTGGTAGCTGGTCTTTTGAGCGTTCTTGCTATCTGGTACTACCGAGATCGGGATTTGAACGTTTATCCGATCGTGAGGAAAGACGCACAGACCACCTATTGGCTGGCGATTGTGTTCTCCAACAGTTTGGGAACGGCCTTTGGTGACTTTCTGACAAGCAACTTGGGACTGAGCTATATCCAGGGCGCATTCGTAACGGCCAGTGTCATTGGTGTTGTTATTGCCCTTCACTACGTAACAAAGCTGAGCGATACCCTCCTATTCTGGCTCGCGTTCATCTTCACGCGACCCTTCGGAGCCACCTTCGGAGATTTTCTTACCAAACCAGTCAAAGATGGCGGTCTATCACTGCCAAGGGGCTATGCTTCGGCGTTCGCCTTTATCCTGCTGTCAGTTGTCCTATTCTTTTCCGTGCGAAAGGAGAAAAAAGTGCGTCACTCACTTAAGTAATACGTTTAAGCAGATAGATGACTAACCCCATAATAGGAACACCCCTCATCCTCCTGAAGTTTAGACTAAGCAATAAGAAACGACCCAGCAGGGCTGAGTTGATAAAACACGGTCATGCGGGGTGGAAGCGTGGGACTGCTAGAGTGAAGCATTGTGAGTTAATCAGTAGCAGTACAATGAAATGTCCCCTGTGCGGTCATGATAAACCGCATAAACACGGCAAGACAAGTAAAGGAAGTCAACGCTACTTCTGCCCCAGTTGCCGACAAACCTTTAGTGATACCTTCGATACCCAATATTCCCGCCGTCAAATCAGCTCTGAAGATGGAAGAAATTGTACTGCAATCCCATCAGTCTTGGCAGCAGTTGGCGGGGGATCAAGTTGGCGGGGGATCAGTCGTATAAGTGGTTTAGCTGACGACACAGTTGTCAGTA
>CAXTYC010000080.1:0-7215 GCA_964248365.1 uncultured Chroococcidiopsis sp.
AAACTGGTTTACAAACTGTTGTTACTGTACCTCATAAACCTTCAATCCGCTGTATCTTGCAGCGATTGTGGGGGATGAGGGGGAGCAATTATCAATGAACAATGAACAATGAACAATTGATAATTGATAATTGTTTCCTTTACCCTTATATGTGATATCTAAACTTAAATAAATAGCTGCTAAATTATCTGCCTAAATCTTTGATTTAGGCAAATTTTTATCGCTATATATTAAACTCAATCAAACCAGCCAATATCTGAATTAGTCATTTCAGTGGATGGTGAACTTTCCTGAATTGAGTGGTATGGTATCTTTCTCAAACTCAAATCTTGTGATTTTTTACTCATGTTTTCTCTTTGAGCAGGCGGGGAATATTGTGTTTGAGCAGGCGGGGAATATTGTGTTTGAGCAGGCGGCGAGTATTGTGTTTGAGCAGGCGGGGAATATTGTGTTTGAGCAGGCGGCGAGTATTGTGTTTGGGCAGGCGGCGAGTATTGTGTTTGAGCAGGCGGCGAGTATTGTGTTTGAGCAGGCGAAGAGTATTGTTTTTGAGGAGGCGGGGAATTAGACTCTGTAAGTTTCAGAATCAATTGTTTTGCCTCGTTAAGCTCTACTTGCAACTTCTCTACTAAAGTTTTCGCATTTTCTAATTCTGATTGTAAAGCATCTGTTTTTTGCTGCCAAGAGTTGTTGTCTGACTCTGCTGCTTGCAGTGCTGCTTTTAGCTCTTTTAGTGTTGTTTCTAAGTCAGCTTTGGTTAAATTTGTGCGCTTAGCACTAGCTGGCGACTGTTCAGAATCTGTTTCTGGAACTACTGTTGCTTCCAGTTCTATAGTTTGTTCAGTAGCTTCTGCCCCAACTGCTTCATCTTCTGGCTTGAGAGATTTCTGTGCCTCTTGCCGTACCAAGTCTTCTAAACGTTTCCTTACCATGTTTTCCTCCAATCTTGCTGTAATTCATCTGCCACTTTTCGGTAATCTGCCTCAGCCTCCCTCTGATGCTTCCCCCGCCATTGACTAATTGCCACACCCTCTAAGGCAGCTCGTTCATGAGCTTTGTAAGTTCGCACAAACGTCTTGCAAGCAGGGATACCCACTTCCTTGAGGATGTTTTGCGCCTCAATAGCTTCTCCCCAACTGCGAGGATCTACTCGTGTCAGCAATACTCGATGAGCTACCCCTACAGGCAAGATAGCTTGCTTAACTGTTTGAATTAGGGCGGCTAAATCGATTGGTGCAGGTGGGGTTGGCAACAATAAATAATCAGCCGCCGCTACTACTGCTGCTAATGCTTTAGAATCTAGTGCCGGAGGCGTATCTACTACTATCAATTCGTATCCTTCTATCAAATGTAATTGCCCCAATAGTAGCGGATCTGTTTCTTGTACAACGTCAAACATCTTTTGCTGGCTGCGCTCAACCCACCAAGTAAAACTGCCTTGAGCATCTGCATCAACAGCTAAAACTTTGTACTTTTCTGAAAAAATCCCCGACAAAGCCATAGTTGTTGTGGTTTTGCCCACGCCTCCTTTGCCGTTAGCCACAACAATGATTTTGGGGTACAATGACATCTAAAATTTTTCTGTTAACAAGACTAGATTACCAAATTAGCGCCCCCTAAATTTAAGGGACTTCACTAGAGGCTAGGGGCTAGGGGCTAGGAGAAAGCCTCGTCGAGCCTGGGGGAGAAATTACCGCAATACCTCTTTATCGCAATACCTCTTTACCCTTTCCCCTTTCACCAATTACGAATTACGAATTACGAATTACGAATTATTGCGGTGATTGTTGCTGTAATGAATCCTTGCTCCTGCCCATTGTAACTTTTCCCGTAGGGTTTGGTAATAGGAGTAGTTTTCGCGCAAGATGATGAATTTAGCATCACAATCTGCCATACGGACATCTACCCGCTGTCCTGGCCAGATAGAAGTTGCAAGTACACTGTCCGTCCAGAGTTTGGTATTTAGCTCGTAATCTCCCAAGGGCCAAACACTGACTACAGAACCTGGGGGTAACACGATGGGACGGCTAGAAAGACTCATGGGACAGATGGGAGTGACGGTAATTGCTTTCATTCCGTCGTGCATAATTGGTCCATTGGCAGAAACGGTGTAGCCTGTAGAACCAGTGGGGGTAGCAACAATTAGTCCATCTCCCTGATATTGATCGACTACCTGACCGTCGATTTCCATTTCCAGAATGGATGTAATCATGCGGTCTGCTGAGGCGGGTTTGACGCACATTTCATTCAAAGCTAGGAAGCGATCGCTTACTGTTTCCATATTCTTGCGATCGCCTTCATAAATTCTTGCCTGTAACATCATCCGCCGCTGAATCGCGTAGCGGTCTTCTAACAACCGATCCCATACAGCTTCCGAGTCTTTAAATTCCTCAAAAGACTCGGTTAAAAAGCCTAGATTTCCCCCTACATTCACTGCCAAAATGGGAATACCCGAAGCTGCTAAATGTCTTGCTGCTGTCAAAGCAGTACCGTCTCCACCCAGTACCAAAGCTAGATCAATTGGCATAATTGCTGAAGCTAGAAAAACTGGGTAGGGATTATCTTTTGGACCACTTGGACCCATCAATATCCGACAGTTGCGAGCTTCCAGTTGCCCCGCACATTTTTCTGCCCAACTGCGGCTGTGAGGATCTCCAGCTTTGTGAGCGATAATGACTTGCCTCAGCTGCACTCAATTACCACTTCAAAAGATTAAACTGCTCCATGTCTACGGTATCACGGTTGCGATAGATAGCTAGCACGATCGCTAGTCCTACCGCTGCTTCGGCGGCGGCAACGGTAATCACAAATACTGTGAATACCTGACCTTTAATTGCTTGGGCATCTATAAAGTTAGAAAACGTCATTAAGTTTAAATTAACTGAATTGAGCAGCAATTCAATTGACATTAGCACTCGGATCACGTTGCGGCTAGTAATTAAACCATAAATGCCGATGCAAAACAAAGCTGCTGCTAGTAATAAAAAGTACTGGAGTTGCATGAATCTTCGCTCTTTGCTAGTAAAATGCCAAAATGCTAGGAGTTACCTCTAGCTTGTTTCTTTTTGTCCAGACTGCTAGTGCGATCGCTTGACACTGCGATCAATTCTCTAGGACGCTCTGGCAAAGTCAAAACAGTTTGCTCTTTTTTGCTGGGAGAAATTACCTGATCTGGCAAAAACTCGCGTCGAGCAATAATAATAGCTCCCACCATTGTCATTAACAACAGTACTGAAGCAAGTTCAAACGGCAGCAAAAAGTCACTAAAGAAATGCTGTCCAATCGAGAGGATAGAACTATTACCTGGAGTTGAACTGTTGGATAAAGACCAAGGCGTTGTCAACACCATTCCACTTAACAAAGCAAATAGTCCTAAACTGACTACAGCTGTTAGTGCTGGTCGCGCCCAGGCATTACGTACAGGCTTAAAATCCTCCCGCTTATTTACCAACATAATGGCAAACAAAATCAGAACGTTAACCGCTCCAACATAAATTAATACCTGCGCTGTTGCCACAAAATCAGCATTGAGCAACAGATACATTCCAGCTATGCTGATGAATACACCTGCTAACAAAAAGGCAGAATAGACGATATTAGATAGCAGTACTACTCCCAGTGCTGCCCCTATCATCATCACAGCCAGGATGCCAAATGAAACAACTTGTACCCCTTGTGCTAAATTCACAGATTTTTGTCCTTTAATAATTGGTAAAGAGTAATTGGTAAAGAGTAATTGGTAATTGGTAGTTGGTAGTTGATATTACCAATTACCCATTACCCATTACCTACTAACTACTTGTTTTTTGTTCCTGCTCGACGATTTCTGCTGGCAGCATTCCAGCACGTTTTGCATTCGCAGGTAAATCGTGGGGTTCCATTACACCCTTGGGCAAGTAGACTAGTTCGCGCAACGGTGTAACCATTGGATCTTGTGTCACTTTATACGGCAGACGACCCAAAGCGACGTTATCGTAGTTCAACTCGTGGCGATCGTAAGTGGAGATATCGTACTCTTCTGTCATCGATAAACAATTAGTTGGGCAGAATTCCACACAGTTACCGCAAAATATACAAACGCCGAAGTCAATGCTGTAGTGATTAAGCTTTTTCTTTTTAGAAGCTTTATCAAATTCCCAATCGACTACAGGTAGGTTAATTGGGCAAACTCTGACACAGACTTCGCAAGCTATACACTTATCGAATTCAAAGTGAATCCTGCCTCGGAACCGCTCTGAGGGAATGAGTCTCTCGTAAGGATACTGTACTGTAATCGGTCGCCGCCGCATATGATCGAAAGTTACAGCCAGTCCTTGACCAATGTAACGAGCTGCTTGTACCGATTCTTTGGCATAATCGCCAACTTGCTTGAGGAACTTTAACATTTTTCGTGTTTCTCTATCTTTTTAAGCTATTACCTATTAGGTGTTAGCTGTTAGCTAATGGAAGATCGCTAATTGCTAATAGCTATCCTCCGAAGGCGACGGGAAAGGCTAGCTTGAGGGCTGCGGTAAGCAGTAGATTGACTAAACTAACTGGTAGCAAAAACTTCCATCCTAAATCTAGTAACTGGTCAATCCGTACTCTTGGCACAGTCCAGCGCAGTAGAATAGCGATAAAGACCAGGAAGTAAGCTTTAAGTACAGTCATGGTGATGCCCAATGATGCGTCAACCACTTGCAACAAAGGACTATTTTCGCTAACTCCTACCAAGCTGGCTAAAAAGTTGAGGGAAATAGGAAACTCCCAACCTCCAAGGTACAAAACTGAGAACAGCAAGCCAGATAGTACCAGGTTGACATAGGAACTCAGGTATAGAAGTCCGAATTTCATGCCTGAGTACTCAGTTAGATATCCAGCGACTATTTCTTCTTCGGCTTCGGGTAGGTCAAAAGGCATACGTTCACATTCTGCCAAGGCGGCAATCCAAAAGATGATAAAGCCAAGCGGTTGCCGCCAGATATTCCAGCCCAGAATTCCGTAACCTGATTGTTGCTCTACAATATCGATGGTGCTGAGGCTATTCGACATCATCACGATCGCCAGCACTGACAGTGCCAATGGAATCTCATAACTAATTGATTGCGCTGCTGCTCTTAAACCGCCCAACAGGGAGTATTTGTTATTAGAGGCATAGCCTGCCATGAGCAAGCCAATCGGCTGAATGCTAGATAGGGCAATCCACAAGAACACCCCCATTCCTACATTTGTAATCGCCAAATTCTGTCCAAACGGCACAATTAGATAGGACACAAATACAGGAAGTACAACGAGAATTGGTCCGAGGGTAAATAGCAAAGGATCGGACTTAGCGGGAGTTACATCTTCTTTAAAAACAAGCTTCAGACCATCTGCTACAGGAGCTAGCAACCCAAAAGGACCGATGTATTCAGGACCAATCCGCTGCTGTGCTGAGGCTGAAATCTTCCGTTCTAGCCATGTAGTAACAAGTACCCCCACCGTTGCCCCAATGATCATCAATATCATCGGCAGAGGCATCCAAATGGCTTTGGCTGTACCTGCTGGCAGTCCCAAATCCATCAGGGTTTTAATAAAAGTTCCTTGGAGGTCAATTCCTGGGTTCATGTTTGCGCTCTTACTCTAGGGAGTAGGGAGTAGGGAGTAGGGAGTAGGGAGTAGGGAGTAGGGAGTAGGGGATAAATTACCCCTCACCCCTCGCCCCTTTTCCCGAGTCCCGAGTCCCGATTCCCCTCGCTCCTCGCGTGGGTTTGTGAAGATTTTTTTACTGTTCCACTGCTTAGTATATCGTTCGCTGGTTGGCAGGAATACACCACATTTAAGAAATTATGCTTATAAGAGGGTGGGCTAGAAGAGGAGGGGGGGAGTGGGAAGACTTGGAGAGGGGGGGAGAATTGATGTAGTTTCCCCTTGTCCCCTTGTCGGGTTGTCCCCTTGTCCTTTCCCCTCTTCCTAGCCTCTAGCCCCTAGATTGATAGGGAACGTAAGAGACGTTGTGAAGACCGCTATAAACTTGGGTAGGACGGTAGATGCGGTTTTGTGTTAGTTGTTCTTTCCAGTGAGCCAGCCAACCTGCTACCCTTGCGATCGCAAATACTGGGGTAAACAGGTCAGTGGAAATTCCCAGTTTTCTATACACTAAACCTGAATAAAAGTCAACATTAGGATAAATACCTTTCTCCCCTAGTTTTTCTTCGATTACCCGTTCTAGCTCAACAGCGATGTCATAGTACTTGTCATGACCAAACTTCTCAAATAGCTGTTCTGCTAAGTTCTGGAGGATGGTTGCTCGTGGGTCTTTCACCTTGTAGACACGATGCCCAAAGCCCATAATCTTGGCTTTGCGTTGCAAGCGCTCCTCCAGGTAAGGACGCACGTTTTCCACCGAGCCAATTTCTTCTAACATCTGAATAACTTCTTCATTGGCTCCCCCGTGCAGTGGTCCTCCCAAAGTGCCGACGGCGGAAGCAACTACGGCGTAAGGATCAGTTAATGTGGAAGCAGTTACCCTCGCCGAGAAGGTAGATGCGTTCATCGTGTGTTCGGCGTGGAGGATCAGGCAAACATCAAAGATGCGAGCAGCTAGTGGATCAGGTTCCCGCTCACTGAGCATATACAGAAAGTTAGCTGAGTAGTCCAAGTCATCTCTAGGACGCACAGGGTCGTTACCTTTTCGCATCAGCTCAAACGCTGCTACCATTGTCGGAATTTTGGCTAATAGCCGCACGACAGTCGCTCTAATGTATGCTGGATTTTCCAAGTCGCGGCGGGAATAAAATAAACCCAATGCAGCAGCTGAAGCTTGTAAGGCATCCATCGGGTGTCCACTTTCGGGAAAGCTTTTCATCATGTCCCGAATGCGATACTTAATCCGCCGATGGTAATAAATCTCGTGTTCAAATGCCTCTAGTTCTTCCTTAGTTGGCAATTCGCCCCAAATCAAGAGATAGGCTGTTTCCAGAAAATTACTCTTTTGGGCTAGATCTTCAATGCGGATGCCACGATATTCTAGTATCCCCTGTTGTCCATCGACAAAGCTGATACTGGATTGAGCAGCAGGAATGCCTTCTAAACCTGGCTTGAATTCGATGGACATAGCTACAATAGCAAAATCAGAAAAACACAATACTCAGGCTAACTTACCAAAAATTTGTCTGATGTAGTTCGTTTTACCAGAATTAGTCAATTACCCATCGCTAACTTCTGACGAAGTATAGCGTGGGCTTGTATCTAGAC
>CAXTYC010000081.1:0-6829 GCA_964248365.1 uncultured Chroococcidiopsis sp.
ATTATTTTTAGTCGCTTCTCTACTTCAACTGTAGCTAATTAAAAGCCAAATGATATGGATAACCATAAACGGTAATAACTGGGGAGAGCGCAACCAGGTCAGGGGATGCGAACCCTCTGCGGTTACTTTTACATAAGGAATTTGGCAGCAGTAGCACCGATTATGTAAAAGTTAAAGGCGATAAAAGCCCCTTCGACGGCGACCTAGTGTATTGGAGTTCAAGGCTTGGGAAACACCCTGAAATGCCTAGTCGTAAGGCTAAATTGCTTAAGCAGCAAAAGGGAAAATGTCAGGAGTGCGGACTACGTTTCCAATACTGGGATGTGATGGAAGTAGACCACCTCATCCCTATAGCATCAAGCGGCAAGGATGAATGGAAAAACCTACAACTACTGCATCGGCACTGTCACGATGAAAAGACTGCCAGCGATGGTAGTGGAAGTCCCGTAGTGTCAAAGGGAAAACACATTGAGTAGCCGTGTGCGATGAAAGTCGCAAGCACGGTTTTGGATGGGAGGGGTGGAGTAGTAATACTCCCCTCGGCCCTACCTCTGTGCTTTACCGCCAAGATAATAAGCTGATATCCCTTTGTCAGGAAGTTTTAAGCCGTAAGGAGTTAGCACCTCAACTGTATTGAGTCGGCAAACTGGTTCTGATAAATTGGGACTATCCCATTTGAAAATTTGAATTGTTTCTAAATCAATAAACATGACAAAAGGAATTGCCCCATTTCCTGCTTTTAGCCAGGAAATAACGTCCGTTGTATCCCCTTGTTTTTCTGGGCGAACTTGAGCTTGCGCCAACAAAACTATCAATTCATCACTGTCTAAAATGACAATTTCAGGAGTGATGCGATCTACAGTTTTTTCTTTTTCTAATTGTTCGGTTTCCACACCTTATTATTGTGCAAAAAGCAAGGCTACAGCATAAGCACAAATACCTTCTTCTCGCCCAACCGAATCTAATTTTTCGTTCGTGGTGGCTTTGATGCCGATTTGAAGGGGTTGTACTTGTAATACACTGGCGATCGCCTCTCGCATACTTGAAATATGCGGTTTCAACTTTGGGCGTTCTGCTACTACAACCGAATCAATATTTCCTACAACCCAACCTTGCTGGCGAATTAGTTCATTTACTTTACCAAGTAACACCAGACTATCAGCCCCTTTCCACTGGGGATCTGTGGGGGGAAAGTATAGCCCAATATCTCCCAAACTAAGAGCACCTAGCATTGCATCCATGATGGCATGAGTCAGCACATCAGCATCACTATGCCCCAGTAATCCGAGTTCGTGGGGAATCTCTACTCCTCCCAGGATTAAGCGGCGATCGCTAGCCAGTTGGTGGATATCGTAACCATTCCCAATTCGGATAGAATTCATTGTGCAAAATCCCTGAATTTATACATTTAGTGGCTTTATAGCTTTACCCAGTAACAAATACAATATTCGCAAATGTGGTTAAATATAGGTGAATATAGCCGTCTTTTAGTCCAATTTTAGTCCAGTTAGTCCATGCCAAAACGTGTTCTTACTATAGAGGCTATCAATCAAAGGCTCAAGGAAACAGGAGTTAAGCTTGAACCAAGCGGTAATAAATTATCTCTTCTGAGCTACTCTACCAGTGAAAAACGGTTCTGGGTGCAAGCAAGCTAGGATTCTTCTAAATCTTTCGGCGCTCGTTCCCTTGGAGTTGAAACAAGCGGAAGCTAAAGCTTGGGAGTTAGCAGCTCAAAAAGCGCAGGGTAGGTTCCGTTGGGAGGATTGGAACCACCAGAAGGTAAAGTTAGAGCGCATGACCGCTGCTGATTGGATAGAAAAGTATCGGCTGCATCGGGATCGTCAGGGAATGGACGAAGATACTTGGAAACGTCATTATTGGGCAGTATACAAAAAACTGCCGCTCGATCAACTATTGACTGAGACTAACATTCTAGAGGCAGTGCTGCAATCAGCGCCTAATAGCAGAACAGCGCATCAACTTGTCAGCAGCAATGTCGGCTGTCTGTTTCACAAACCTGGCACAACCGTATTGCGCATCCCACAATGATAATGGGCGTGTGGGTAGATTTTTGCAGACAAGTCTGAGTTGGGATGCTGCTTTCTCAATCGGATTAGAAAAACTAGTGATGCGCTCATGTAATAGGGGTAATGCCCAACTACCTTCGGTTTCAGGAATAATCGCTATAGTACTATAGCCTTGCCCTAATGTGACGGGTTTTGCTCCTGACATTGGTTGCGCTTGGTGTTCATAAGTACGCTCTCTAAGTGTCGGAGCTGAGAGTCTTGGCCAAGCAGTATGGTCTCCTGCTAAAATGATTTTTTCTGTTGCTGGTAATTGTTTAATATATAACCGCATCAATTCTGCTCGCGGTGGATTACCGTCTTCTATTGCTTCGTATACACTAGACCACTGCCGTCGAAATACTGGAGATACGCACAGTTCCACCAACGAGTAAACACTACGTGTAACTAACACTGCATCCATCAGGTCAAATAAGGCATCTTTGGCATTACCCAAAAGCGTGTACACACTAGAGCAGAATTGTTTAAGCTGATCAAATGTCTAGGTCAACCGGGTACTTTTTTCCTTTTATCAGCATTGATCATCTGGCGGCCGGTTCAACGGTTGTGTTGCAAAAACTTTTTAAGGACAGAGCTTCCCTATCAATCAGCTCATGCTCAAGCAGCAACTTGGAAAATTTGAGACACGAATTCTGCTTGACCTAAAATGTCGCCTTTTTCGACTCCCTGAATTTGGCCCTTGCGGATCATGTTCATCACCTCGTATCCCCACAAGGTTCGCCGAGCCGTATTGAATGAGCCAAACCCCATACCTGGGTTGACCAGTCGTTTAATGAATCGATGGTCTTGTTCCACAATGTTGTTGAGATATTTGACGAGTCGCACTTCAGTAGTTTTGGGGAGAGTTTTGTCTTTGGTGAGTGAGTCAATCGCCGGGGGATAAGCAGCGTTTTTGTCCACATTAATCACTCGTGGCGTCTGGTTATGTTCAGCCTTTAAAACCTTACGGAAAAAGCGTTCTGCCGCCCGTGCATCCCTTTTGGCACTAAGCATGAAGTCCAAGGTGTTTCCTTGTGAATCGACAGCCCGATACAAATACTTCCATTCTCCCTTTGCTTCAATATATGTTTCGTCAACCCTCCAAGAGTCATTGGTTGGTTTCAAGTGTGGTCTGCATCGCTTGGAAAGTTCGGGGGCATAAGGAAAGCACCCAACGATACACCGTCGTATGAGCCACCGTCAGACCCCTCGACCGCATCATTTCTTCCAGGTTTCGGTAACTGAGCGGATAACGCAGATACCACCGGACACATACCAGGATGATGTCCGATTGGAAATGACGCCACTTGAAAGGGTGCTTTGGGTTCATGGACGAGGCAGGTTGGGCGAGGGACAGTAAGTACAAATACTACCATCTCCAGACTACCACTAGTTTTTGCAAAACAACCGATATTTCTACCTTAACTGTTGCTACCCATATCTTTGTTGGGAGTTCTAGTTCTAATTGGATAACTGTAAATGCTTCTGAATTCAGCCTTTTCGCTAATTGATCTAATCTAATTTCTACTTGCTGTGTCCCAGCTTCTAATTGACAAGTAACTTTTCTATTTTTAGCTAACCCTGCTATGTACTTTAGTTTCTTTAACTCTAATTGCTTTAAAAAAGTAGTATTATTTCCATATCCAGCATCCACCAATACTACTCCAGAGTTTTCACCTCTTTGAAGACATTTATCGACTAAATTCAATGCTATATTTGGCTTTTTGACAAATTCTAGATCTTGTTTACCTTCAGGTAATGAGAAGCGCGTGTTGATATAGTTCAACGTCTAAAGGTAAACTTTTAACTCCATCATATAAATGTGTAGTTACCAGCACTACGCCATTGTCTGTTTTGCCAACTTCTCCTATATATTGTCTGCCAATTCCAGCCGTCTGATTACCGCTTTTTCTGTGTCCCGAATCATCTATTATTAAAGTAAATCCTCTCCTTACCTTCGTTTGGCTGCATTGCTGCATTACTTGCAACATAAGCTCGTTAACTTTTTGTGAGTCCCAGGTCGCTTCTGTTAAAAAATGATGCAATTAGTGGTAAACCACTCCTACTGCATTATTTGAGATTTGAGTTAAGTTTTTTCGCTCACTTTCTCCCAATAATTCCCCCACATAGTGCCTGAACCCTTTTTTTTGGGATTGATGGCTGAAAACATCATCGTACCTACTGCACCATTTCTCAAAGCATGGGGGCATCGCGTCGGGCGTGGTTTCTTTCATGGGTATTTCTCTACGTGAGATGCTTACCTAGCATCGATTATAACTTATTTAGTCTTGATTCATTGTTTAAGTCCCGTTAGTAAATAACCTATCTCACAATAACAAGAAGCAAATTAGTAGCAGGAATATGAATGCAAGCCTTATCCAGAAATTTACACCTATTCCTACTACTTAAACAACTATCTAATCCCATCTTTTAGCTAGAGTTAGCAAGTTTTTAAGAGTAATTATTACTAGCTTTACGAACTCCAATAGCGGCTCCAACCAATGATGCTATTAAACCAAGTAAGCTCCCTAATATAAACGACCACAAACTCTTAGCGGTGTTAGCTGCAATGGCACGAGCTTCTTCGGCACTTACATTTGGTATTTGATTTGGTAGATTAATTGCGCTCTGCTTGTAGCTCGTTTGCAATTGCTCCTGCACTGCTTGCAGCAACAGCAAAAGCACCAATAACCCCACTGGCAAATAGCCAAGAACTAAGTGTTAGAACCGTTGCCCAGAAAATTAACCCATTCAGAAGGGCTGCACTACGGCTCATCGGCCCACAGGCACGCGCTGTAACCCAAGCGCCAATAAGTAAGGAAATAAACAAACTGATAACAGCCCAAATTTCAACACCGCTAGCAACACTAGCAAGATTGGATCTCGGCGCGCCTGTGCTAGCAATCAAGCTCCATCCGTTGGCGATTCCTAGGGCAGTTAAAACCAACTGAGTTGCTAAGGCGATCGCAACACCTGAAATAATTGCACCCCAGCGTACACGATCATGGTAACGAATAATTTGAGCGGTTACAGCAGGTGAATTTATCAGATTATTCACTTGTCGGTCTGTATATGACATAATTTATTTTTCCTCCAACTTTTGAAGTCAGTAATATTGTATAAACGCCAGTACTTATACTGGTATTTGATGTTAAAATACATCTTGATACTCTAATTATCTATTAATATAAATAATTGATAAGTCTATCTTGAGAAATAGAAAATATGTAAAATTTTTGTCATACCTTATCTAAGCTCAGTCAAAGAAGAAAAAGGTGTTACTAACTTGAGCTTGGCTAGTAAAGCCATCAAAATTGTTTTAGCTTTGTTGCTAGTAATAGTAGGTAGACGTAACCTGTTCACAGGCAAATGTCCAGATTGCGGCGCTGTGTTTAACCGAAATTACATAGTACGGGTGCATTGGGACTGTTCTGAGTGCGGTTGGATGGACAATACAGTTTAATGAACGCGCTCCTGCTCTGCCCACAAGCTCAGTCGCGTGCTAGTATAGTAATTGAGAATAAAATTCGGTTACAGTGTTTGTTTTTAGTATTGATAGGTTCTTCCTTTTTGGTCTTGACAGGCTACTTTCCGAAATCTACATCTCTACACCCTTGTGATTTTGGAGAAAATATATGTCAATCTATGTAGGCAATTTATCATTTGAGGTCACAAAAGAAGACCTCAATGCTGCATTTGCAGAATATGGTTCGGTAAAGCAAGTTCAATTACCCGCTGACCGTGAAACAGGTCGGATGCGTGGCTTTGGTTTTGTAGAGATGAGTACAGATGCCGAAGAAACGGCTGCGATTGATGCGCTAGATGGTGCCGAGTGGATGGGCCGTAGTCTAAAAGTCAATAAAGCCAAGCCAAGAGAAGATAGAGGTTCGTTCGGCGGCAACCGCAGAGATAGTTTCTCTAGTCGCAACTAAGCTTTGAGCCAGACAATTTAACTCTAAGGTTTAAGGGTAGACAAGGAGTCTGCCCTTTTTTGATTGCCCCCTACGCCTGTTGCTCACTCCTCTGAGCTCTGACAATTTAGATCACATCAATCAGGAGATCGAATGGCACAAATCATTCCAGGTGAAAATGAAGGAATTGATTCAGCACTGCGACGGTTTAAGCGAGAAGTTTCTAAAGCCGAGATTTTTCCAGACATGAAGAAGCATCGTCACTTTGAAACACCAATTGAAAAACATAAGCGCAAGGAAAAAGCCAAACACAAGCAGCGTAAAAGACGCGGGCAAAGCCGTGCTTTGAGGTAATTATCTGAAAATTCAGTCCCTACAAATTGAGAAGTGCATCATTTTTTTATACGTAGGGATTTGATTGGGCTGGGTAAAACGATAACAGAGCAAAGCAATGAAGATTCAAGCACTGGACATTCAAATCGGCAATCGCATTATGGCTTACTGTAATAATAAGAGACAAGCTTGTACTGTAAAGCAGGTAATAGATTCGGGTCAAGGTAGCATCGAGCTAACAGTATGCCCCTCGGAACACGCTCGGATTTCACTCTCACGGGTGATTCGATTTCACCCTGATGCAACAGTAGATTTAGCCAGCTAAAACTATTACCAGAACCAGAGAGTCTCCCTCACTTCCTAAACGGCTGATCACCTCTGCCAATTTTATTTATTCAAAGGCATTGGCAATGCCAAGCTCAGCGGCAGATCTATCTGCTAGAGTCTAGCTTTTTCTGGCGCTGAGCGGCTTTGGTGCATGAATAGTAGAAATGCTAAGGTGTCAGTAGAGCCAAAAGCCAA
>CAXTYC010000082.1:0-6744 GCA_964248365.1 uncultured Chroococcidiopsis sp.
GATGGTGTCAAACCATCCTCTGCTACTGGGCGCGCGTCCTACTGCTATTGTCATTACGACAAATCTCCAAATCTTATAAGTACATTGATTGAGTCTACCTGTAGGTATATTTCAACCACTGGCAGATAAATAACTGAGTTGTCAACTCAGTTTACGAATCTTAACTCGCTCTCATCTTTATTTTTACAGCTGAATTCATTTTTGTGACAACAAGTTTGAATTAATTTAATAAAATTTCAGTTTTGCCCTCGCTACTAGCTAGTGACTAGTGCAACCAGTGGAACCAGTGGCTAGAGAAAGAAGGGAAAAGGGACTCGGGTAATTTCCCTTTTGCTCCCTTTTGCTCCCTTTTGCTCCCTTTTGCTCTCTTAAACGCCTCTACCTAGATAAAGGCAGTGAGTCACTATCAGGAGATCCATTAGCCGCGGCAGTAGTATGATCGAACGGATTGTGAAAGAATACTCCGGCTTGGGGTGGCAGGGTTGGATCGAGAATAATTTCTGCCAGACTTTTTGCCACACCTGTGAGGGGAATTGCCAGAATTACTCCTAAAAATCCTCCTAATTGCGCTCCTATTAACAGGGATACAAAGATAATTACTGGTGATAAACCTGTAAGGTTGCCCATAATGCGGGGAGCGACTAAATTGTCTTTTATTTGCTGTAGTGCCACTGCTACCGCCAAAACTTGCAGCGCTAGCCACCAATTAATAAACGCTACTACAACGGCTACTGTAGCTATCCCTAAAGTTGCGCCTACAAAAGGAATCACTTCCATTAACCCGATAAAGACAGCAAATAGGAGAAAAAATGGTACTCGCAATGTCCAGAAAGCTAGGGTGAGAGTAACAGCCATAAACAGTCCCAACAATAGCTGTCCAGAGACGAACCGCTGAAGATTGCGTTTTAGTGATGCTGTCAAACCGATACCCACCTGGGGTGAAAGAATACTGGTTAGACTCGCCCAAACTCGCTCACCGTCGATGAGCATATAGAAGGAAAGCACTAAAATTAAAATTGCGTCTAAGACCCCATTAAATGTGCCAACTACTAAACCTAAACTTTTAGAAGCGATCGCTTCTGCCCCAGTTTGCAAGCGCTCAAATAGGAGCGATACTAAAAGCTGAACATTAAAAGGTAAATTGTACTGGACACTCCAGGCTTGAAAGGTATTCAATTGCTCTTGTGCTGACTCCAGCAGAGCGGGAAAATTAGTTACTAACTGCCCTGCTTGGTTGAATACTAACGGCACTAATGTCAAGGCAATTAGAACAACGACAAAACCTGCTACCAGGTAAACAAGTCCCGCTGCTATACTTCTTGGCAAGAAAGGTTTGAGTGCAGCAACAGCGTAATTGAGCAGAAATGCAATCAGTGCTGCTGTAATTACAATACTCAGCAACTCGCCCATATAACTCATGGCTTTTAGCGTGATCCAACCTGTAACTAGGATCAGTAGCCAAGTGATCAGGAATTGTTGGATAGGTTGAAAGGCACGATTCATTGTTTAAAAGAGGGAGTAGGGAGTAGGGAGTAGGGGAGTAGAGGGGGAGATGGGGAGAGTGGGACAGTGGGGGAGTGGGAGAATTTCACCCCTCACAGAGTCACCCTTTACCCTTTACCCTTTATCCTTCTTCATTAACAGTTATCCCCACTGTAGTGTTTAAAGAATTATCTTGCTCAGGCAAGAAGCTATCTAGAATACTCTTAAGACAACTAGCTAGTGGTACAGCAGTTAACAATCCCAACAGTCCACCAACTTTTGTCCCTAATGCCAAAGCAGCTAACACTCCTACAGGACTCAATCCAGTAAAACTACCTAACAGGCGGGGGGCGATCGCTTGATCGATAATTTGGTCTATGACTATGGCTACAGCTAAGGTTTTCACCCCTAACCAAAAGTTGTGTGCAGCTACCAACAACCCAACCAAGCTAAAACTCAACACGTCCCCAAAGGGAATTAAGGTCATAATCCCTATACCTAAACCAAAGAGTAAACCAAAAGGCACTCTCAGGGCTAAAAACCCTCCTGTCATTGCTACACCTACCAACGCGGCTAAGGCAACTTGACCAATCAGGTAATTTTGGAAATTCTGCACGATAGACTGCTGCAATGTCAAACCAAATCGAGGTGGCAAGCGTTTAAACAAACCATTCCAAAGGCGTTCCCCATCTAATAACAGGTAGAACGATAGTACTATTGTCAATATTCCCTCGGAGACACTATCAATAGTGCCTAGTGCCAAATTTACCAGTTCCTCTGACAGAGATTGCAATTCATCTGGTAGGCGATCGCTTACTTGCCTCACCAAATGCCTAAAATTAACTGGTAGATTCTGACTTGCTGCCCAATCATTAAGAGTTTGGAGTTTTTGGCTACCAGTATCAATCCAATGAGGTAGCAGTTTAGCACCCTCACTTAATTGTTCTATCAGAATTGGAATTAAAGTGATGCCAAGGGCAACCAAAATCACCACAGCCAGCAGGAAAACCAATGTAACTGCATAGTTCCGTTTGATTTGGCGTTGTTGGAGAAACTGAACTGGGTAATTCAAAATGAAAGCCAGCAAAGCCGCTAAGCCAATAATGGTGACAAAAGGTTGAAAATATTGAAAAACTTGGAGCGCTAACCAACCGTTGAACACAATTAGAGGGAATGGCAGTCCCAATGTCAACCATTGATACACTTTATTTGGCGAACCTGTCATACCCTTTCATATTCTTTGGTGACTTTCATAGTGACTTTTGTACCTAGTGAGTATTGAGTAGTGAGGAGCAAGGATGTACGCAAAGCGTTCCCCAAGGGTAGGTTAAAGGCAAAAATGATGAAGTGTAAAGGAGATCCACGTCAGGAGTCAGGAGACAAAATATTAATTCTTTCCCTTTACCGCAATACCTCTTTACCCTTTTCCCTTTATCCTTTAGCTTTTACCCTTTACCACTTACCTAGTCTAGATCGCCGTCGGTCACTTCTAGCTAATAAGTGGGCGATCGCATGGTTAATTCTTGGTATAAGATTATCCCCGTTGTACCCTACTATTGGGTTGCTGTAAAGACATAACATATTGCTTCTCTACTACCATCAATTCTTTATTAATTAGGTTTTTTTGTAAATTTAGTATATATTCATGTCAAAATTACATCTATCCCCCTAATAATAGTATACTAAAATAAACCAAAATTATGACTCGAAATTTTTGGATTATTGCTTGAATTTCCTTTAGTAACTCTTTGAGGTTAACTATTTTTATTCCAATTATTTATCTTTATGGTAAACAATTTAGCTTAACCGATTTTCCGACAAGTTTCTTATTTGCAATTTATTCTATAGCCCAGTTTTTTGCTAGTCCCGTTATTGGGATTGCAGATCAATTTAGCAGAAAACCTTTACTCATTATTAGTTTAGCAGGAACTGTTGTAGCTAATTTTATGGCAGAAACAGCCACAACTGCAACAATTCTATTTCTAGCTCGGTTTTTAGATGGAATTACTGGCAAAAATAATTCAGTAGCCCCTCGTAATTTTAGATGTAACTCCTCCTGTAAATCGAACTAAGGGCAGGGGCTTTCTTGGCGCGGCTTTTGGTTTGGGTTTTGTTTTGGGTCTAGCTATCAGTTTGCTAGCACAGAATATTTCTTTAGGTACTTCGTTCTTGGTTTGTTGGTAGTTTGGCGCTGGTAGCTCTTTTAATTACTATCTTTTTATTACCTGAAACGCTCAAATATAAAGCCCAAACACCACACAACATTTTTGATTTGGGTTTGGAAAATTTAGTCAAAGGGCTTTTCATGCCCAAGAGCGGAATACTGATAATGCTCAATTTCTTGATTGGTACTACCTTCACAATATTTACTTATGCATTTCAACCAGAGTTCATTAATGTTTTTGGATAAAAAATTCAAACTTTAATACTGATATTTATCATGTTTAATACGTTTGCTCTAATCATACAAACCCAGGGTATTAAAGTTTTAACTAATAAAATTGCCCTGCCTAATATACTATTTTTAGCTTTATTTATTATAATTTTATAATTTATTTCGATGCTAATTTGTAAAAATGTAATTTATTTGATTGGAGTTGGAATAAGTTATGTAATTTTTAATTATCTGGTTCAAACTCTGATTAATACTTGAATTTGCCTGAATGCAAAACCAGAAGACCAGGAAATGGGTTTAGGACTTAATTCATCTTATTTAAGCATTTCCAATGCTTGTAAACCTTTAATTGCTGGCATGATAATTAATTCTTCTGCTCCGACAACGTACGATCATTCTTTATAGTTGGCTGGAGTTTTAACCTTTTTTGTATTGCTGTTGGCAGTGTTTACTTGGAAAAGGTATGCGGTTAAAGTAAGGGGTAATGGGAAAGCCAGTAGGGAGTAGGGAAAATACCAGTTACCAGTTACCAGTTACTCTTTACCAACTACCAATTACCAACTACCAACTAACCAACTACCAATCACCAACGCTCCAGGTACTCCCTACTCATTGTCAGGTTAAGATGGAAAAGCTGGAGTAAATTTGTTGAATGCCCAATGTTTACGATTGATTTGACTGTAAAAAATACAGCCTTCCCCGTGTCTGTGCAAAGAAAGTCGGCTGAGGAAGCTGAGGCTACCTATAAGGAAATTATCGAAGCGATGCGCGCTGGTACGCCTGAAGTTTTAGAATTGACGTGCGATCGCCAAGGAGAAAAAAAAGTGGCTCTTCGCAGCAGTGAAATTTCTGGAGTGCAGATGTCTCAGAAAGACAGTGCTACTAGTGGCAAAACCCCTGGCTTTTTCTCGCTAACAGAATCATCACAATAAACTTAGGGGTACATATGGCTAAACTTGCCATAGGGGTGCAAGATTTATCCTTCCGTTGGCAGAAAGGAGAACAGGTTTTCAAATCTCTATCTCTAGAAGTGCCAAGGGGAGAATTTTGGATGCTATTAGGCATCAACGGCAGTGGAAAGTCAACGTTGCTGAGGTTGTTAGCAGATTTGTTAACGCCTCAGAACGGACAAATTCAGATTTTACAACCCGTTGGCTTTGTCTTCCAAAATCCCGATCATCAACTGGTGATGCCGACTGTTGGCGCTGATGTTGCTTTTGGGCTGGTAGAGGAAAAACTTTCTCCAGCTGGGGTACGGCGGCGAGTAGAAGAAGCACTGGCGGCGGTAAATTTATTAGAATTGCAGCGCCGCCCAATTTATGCCCTGAGTGGGGGGCAAAAACAGCGAGTGGCGATCGCCGGTGCGATCGCCAGACGATGTGAAGTTCTGTTGCTAGATGAACCGACAGCACTATTAGATCCCGATAGTCAACTTGACTTGGTAGCGCAGGTGCAAAATTTAGTCAAAAGTCGGGGAATTACTGCCTTGTGGGTAACTCATCGCTTGGACGAATTAAACTATTGTGACGGCGCTTTTTTGCTAGATCAAGGTGTTTTAGTGGATCAAGGAGAACCAAAACGCCTGATACAAAGGCTGATGCAAGTTGAGAGTATAGCTTCTTGATCTAGGGGCGCTTAGGCGAGAGGCTAGAGGCTAGAGGCTGGGGAATTTGGGAGCCATTGATTTTGGATAAGAGATTGAATTTTCTCCTGTGGCCCTCTGCCCTCTTCTAGCCCCTCATTAAATTGCTAGCCCAGAGTGTGATAAGGAATACGCTAAATCAGATTAAAATTGTGAATAATTAATTTTATATTTAGCAACAATTCCTCCGATTATGCACCCTACCTCACCTGAAGCCGTTTTACTGGTAGACGGCTACAACATCATTGGCGCTTGGCATTACCTGAAAAAAACCCGTGATGCCGATGGCTTAGAAGCAGCACGTTGGCAATTGATTGAAGCTCTGATTAACTACAGTGCGTACAAAGATTTTGCTACGCAAATTGTATTTGATGCCCAGTATCAGCAAACCGCTTGCAATCAAGAAGTCAAAACAGACAATTTAGCAGTATACTACACCAATTTTGGTGAAACCGCAGATACTTACATAGAAAAAACGTGTGCCTCGTATTTTCGGCAATACATACACAGATCTCACCTGTCGCGGCTAATTGTCGCTACCTCAGATCGCACACAACAGTTAATGGTGATGGGATATGGTGCAGAATGGATGTCGGCGCAGCAACTTGCATTTGATGTAGAATCAACTTGCCAAACCCAGAAACGTCAGCAAAAAACACGCAAACAGTCATCGGGTAGGTTTTTAGCCAATGCGATCGATGCCTCATCACGGCAACGTCTGGCTCAAATGCGTTTTGGCTTGAAAAGCTGAAATGTTAGGCTCTGTGAGCCTTGACTCAATAAATTATCGAAAAATTTAGCAAAGCTCTTGTCAAACCCATTTTTTAAAGCTAATATTAAAAATCGCAATCCTCAGTAGCTCAGTGGTAGAGCGGTCGGCTGTTAACCGATTGGTCGTAGGTTCGAATCCTACCTGGGGAGTTTCTTACAATTCAATAAGCACAAGTCTTCTAGCGATTTATCCTTAGAAGGTTTTATAGTTTTTACACTCTTGATAGGTCGTGAATTTTGTATCAAGTTTGTATCAGATAAGCAACAGATACAACTGATGGCACAAACACAAGATTTCGACGGCAAAGAGAGAAGAGGCAGAGTAACAGTAGAGCGATTTCGTGATTCTATAGCAATCCTAAATGATTTAATACCAAGTTGCGGTCAGATACGATAGTGTAAAAAAGTGTGTCGAACAGACCACAAATCAGATAAACAGGGATTTTACTCAACC
>CAXTYC010000083.1:0-6534 GCA_964248365.1 uncultured Chroococcidiopsis sp.
AAAGTTTTGGACTATCCCTCTGCCTGCCTAAATCATGACTTAATTGTGCAACGCCTAACAGCAGGATTTTCGATCGCATACTTAGCAAGAATGGCGCTTTTGCCACTACCAGGTGCGCCAATGAGAGTGAAGTAGCCGCGATTGAAGTGACGGAGAAAGTCGGTAATGGCGGCAAATACAAATTGGCGAGCGACAAAGTTCTCGCTTTTTTCTCGCATGAGTTGCTGAAACTCAGTAGGGTAGAGAGTGGGATTGATGGGAGTTGGAGGTCGTGGCGTGGTATTCATAGGGTTAGGTTGTTATGTTAAGTTTGCTCCAACCGCAAAAAATGCAATCTTCCTGATGCCTCTCCTACCACAATCAACTCCTTGTACGTCAAGGGAGCATCCCAATTTTGCAATTGTGTATTCCCTAGCTGCATAAGGTGGGTAAATTTTTCATTTATTAGCTCCTCTGGCTTAGATGCGATCTGCAACTCCTTCAACTCAGACAATTTCTCATACCAACCTAAGGCGATCTCCAATTTCTTTGCAAACATTTCAGTTGGTGCAACAGCACAGCACAATATCGCACTATCCCCAGTGAAACTGGCAATTACCTTTCCACTGAACAAACCCCAGATTTTGAGAGTATTATCTGATGAACCAGAAACTACCCAATACTTTTCGGTCAAGCACTTTGACCTTTTCCCCTTAACCGAAAAGTATTTATAAATTCCCCACCTAACATTCGGTAACACAGCGACTGCATTTATTGAGGCACTGTGACCTTTAAAAGTTAACAAGTTTTCCCTAGTTTCTAAATTCCAAACTCTGAGAGTCGTGTCAGAGGAACCAGAAATCAACCACTTGCCATTGGGAGTGACGGCAACTGCATTTATCGAGTCCTCATGACCTTCAAGTTTAAATAATTCTCTTTTAGTTTTTAGATTCCAGACTTTGAGACTGGTGTCAGAGGAACCAGAAATCATCCGTTTTGAATCAGGAGTAATGGCAACAGTGTTGACTGAATTGGTGTGACCAGTAAGGCTGAACAGTTTCTTTCTAGTTTCTATATCCCAGACTCTGATAGTACCCCAAAATGAACCAGAAATTACCTGTTTACCATTTGGGGTAACAGCAACAGTTACATGACATTTTCTTATTAGTTTCTGCATTACAATATTAAATATATTAATAGCAGTCGCAACTACAGTGCCACCCATTAAAAGACCTAGAAGTATAGACAAGTATAAATTCCATACAGTAGGTATTGGTAAATAATAAACACAAGCAATAATACAAAAATATAATGCAACAATACATATGCTAAATACCAAGATAAATCGTGAGAAGCTACTGAGCGGACTTATTTCAGCTTTAAGAAGGCTTAGGAAGTCCTCATAGTAGTCAAAAAATGCTCCAAGGTAAAAAATTTCAAAGGTTTTTGGATTCACAAGATTAAGCTTCCCGTTATTGAAAAGAGAAATCATTTGGTTCAATGTAGTGGCAATGGCATCGGCGTATGTATCATTTCCCGAGTTGTCGTTACTGAAATCAAGGAAGCGATAGATGGAGTATTCAACGGGGGAAATGGATGCCAGATTAAAGGGGTAAAAAACTTCGTTGGATAAAGTCGTAACTAACAATTCCCTAGCTTGTTTCCTAATACCTTTGTCATCATTGATGCCATAGTCTGTAACAGCGGCATCTGTCAACTTCCAGATTTTGAGAGTTTTGTCAGACGAACCAGAAATTACCCACTTACCATTTGAGTTCAGAGCAACTGCATTTACGGAATCTGTGTGACCAGTAAGGGCGAACAGTTCCTCCCCAGTTTCTAGGTTCCAAACTTTAAGAGTCTTGTCAGATGAGCTATAAATTACCCGCTTGCCATTTGGGGTAACGGCGACTGCTTTTACCAAGTTGCTACGTTCGATGAAAACACGCCTATTCTTTATTTTCAAGTTTTCGACTTTGAGAATCTGTTTTTTTCCTGTTGCCAAATTCCATATTATGAGATTTCTTCTTAGAATATCGGTATCGCTTGCAGAAACCGCCCTAGGTAAATACTTTCTTTCATCTATGTACTTACCTGAATTAGAAATTACCCACTTACCATCTGAGGTGATGGCAACTGCTACCAAGTCGATAGGACACTTGAAGGTGCGCTCAATCTTTCCAGTTTCTAGGTTCCAAACTATGAGAGTCTTGTCAGATGAACCAGAAATTACCCACTTACTATCTGGGGTGATAGCGATAGTATTTACCGAGTCAGTATGACCAATAAGGGTACGCTCTTTCCTGCCAGTCTCCTGGTTCCAAACTATGAGCGTTTTGTCAGATGAACCAGAAATTACCCACTTGCTATCTGGGGTGATAGCGATAGCATTTACCGAGTCAAAATGACCAGCGAGGCTACGTTCAATTTCTCCAGTTTTCAGGTTCCAAACTTTGAGAGTCTTGTCAGATGAACCAGAAATTACCTGCTTGTCATCTGGGGTGATAGCGATAGCATTTACCGAGTCAGTATGACCATTGAGGGAGCGTAGTAACCGCCCATCAGGGCGAGTTAAGCTAGCTCCCACGGGACACAACCAAGTGGTTTCACTCTGCTTTGCTTGTTCCAACAATCCTTGAATATCTGGCATTTCAAAGCATTGCAAACGCCCCCACTACAGCGAGTAGGGTTAGAAAACCGCCTCAACAATAAACCAAATCAACTTTCAGGGGGGCAGCAACAACGAGTGGCGATCGCACGGGCGATCGTCAACCAACCAGTCTTACTCTTAGCAGATGAACCTACTGGCGCACTAGATTCTCGCACAGCTCAAGAGGTGCTACAGATTTTTAGTGAATTAAATGGTAGTGGCATTACTATTGTTGTGGTAACACATGAGCCAGATGTAGCGCGGCAAACCCAACGTATTATTTGGTTTCGTGATAGTCAAGTTGTTCGCTTACATCTGACTCCAGAAGACATTGGTTAAGTTACAGCATATTGAAACTGCGAACGCTGGTCACTTGTCACTAATTAATTGCTCTGCTGATTTTTTTCTGTCTACCGGAAAGCCCCATTTTTTTAAGTAGTATATTGATGTATCCAGCACTAACCGTAGTGTCTAGTTCTTTTGCCAAATGTTTTGCTAGCCATTGCCCTGTACAATGCGAAAATGAGTAACTATACTCACGCGGATCGTGGTTCACTAGTTCTTTCAAACGATTAAGAAACTGCTCTTCATGATATTAGGTTGCGCCTTAAAACACTCGTTCTATTTATGTACAAGAGAGCCATTTATCGAATCCCGTGTTAAAAGTCATCCAGGATTGTTGGGGTTCACGGTTATGCTTAAATCCTTTCAACGCCTGAATTATTTTCCTCACTTAGAATTAGTACCTGCGGCTGCGGGAGATCGCTTGCGCTCGTGCTTGAAATTATAGAAATGGGTCAAGCCAATCCCTTCAAAGAGATTGCAACAACATTACCAACAAGTAATTCGCAAGTATTTGGGAGTCAAGCCTTAGAATAAAGCTGCTCAGAAATTGACAGCAATGGCGATCGCTACATCAGCAGTTGTGAAAAACCACCCAGCCGATTTACTGAGCGCCAAACCTAACTCTATACTGATTTCTCATAAGCATTGCTCTCACGTCGCCCTTGTCGTACCATGTATATACTAGGTTATGGCAGAGAACATGGATCGGTATTCTGGAACTAAGCAAAAGTCACCGCGACGGCTGCACACAGCGGCAGGAAAGTTTGCACCTGACTACCTGGAGGAACCAAAACGTTTGCGGACAATGAGATTAACTGATACAGCTTGGGCAAAGCTGGCTCAAATAGCAGCTAGAAACCAGATCACTCGCTCTGAAGTCATCGAGATTTTTGCTCGTGACGGTGAGTTGTATTAAAGCTACTTAAGGTTATTTTGTGAAAGTTTTCTTGCGTGCCAGTTGAATTTCTTACAGCCCAACATCGAGCCAGCTATGGGCGTTATACCCAAGACCCGACTTCAGCTCAATTAGCCCGCTACTTCCATTTGGACGATACCGACAAAGCCTTCATATACAAACGGCGTGGCAGCCATAATCGCTTGGGATTTGCCTTACAACTATCTACAGTGCGGTTTTTAGGAACATTCTTGAGCGATCCGACGGATGTACCTGCCTCTGTTGTGAGCTATGTTGCCTCTCAACTAAGTATTAGCGATTTTCAGGTATTAGCACGCTATCGCACTGGAGAGAGTCGATGGGATCATACAGCCGAAATCCGTGCCGCATACGGATACCGCGATTTCAACAGCCAACCGGAACATTGGCGGTTAGTGCGCTGGCTCTACAGTCGCGCTTGGTTAAGTGACGAGCGCCCTAGTATTTTGTTTGACTTGGCAACAGCGCGTTTGGTAGAACGAAAAATCCTCTTGCCAGGAGTGACGGTACTCGAACGACTGGTCGCCCGCGTGCGCGAGCGAGTGCAGGAAAGATTGTGGCGAGTCTTGGCTCGACTGCCTAGTACTGCTTGCCAAAAGCGGCTAGAAGATTTGCTGGTTTGTGCGGCACAAAGTCGTGTATCTGCTCTAGAACGGCTACGTCAACCTCCTACTCGTACTAGCGCTCCTGCTTTAGTGGCTACCCTAGAGCGGTTGGTGGAGATTCGTTCCTTGGGCGTGAATCAGATAGATTTATCTTTTGTCCCACCCAATCGACTCTCAGCCTTGGCACGTTATGCCAATACTGCTTGGGCACAAACTTTATTGCGGATGCCTAAAGCTCGCCGCCTAGCAACATTACTTGCCTTCGTTCATGTTTTAGAATTTACTGTCACTGACGATGCGCTGTCTTTGCTAGAGTTACTGATCGGTGATTTGCTTAGCAGTTCCGTTCGTCAAGGAGAGAAGCAGCGCTTGCGGACGATTAAAGACCTAGATGCCGCTGCATTGCAACTGTGTAAAGCTTGTGCTGTGTTGTTAGATCCTGCTACTGAAGATGCAGCAGTTCGAGCCACTGTCTTTACACAAGTTTCTCCAGCCCAATTAACTACCGCGCTTAACTCTGTAATTGCCATCGCCCGACCGCCAGATGACAATTACTATGAATTGATGCTGTCTCGATGGCGACACGTCCGGTTATTTTTCCCCAAGTTATTGCAGGCGATTGAATTTGAAGCAACCGTGCCAGGAGTAGAAATCCTCCAAGCACTGCAATTTCTCAAATCTCAACACGAACAAAGAAAACCTGACATGAGTGCCGCTCCTTTGGGAACGGTCGGCAAGAGTTGGGCAAAGCTAGTATTTGCTAAGGATGGGACTTGCGATCGCAAAGCTTACACCTTCTGTATGCTAGAAAACCTGCGTGCTGCTTTGCGCCGTCGCGATTTGTTCGTCAGTCGCTCTTTGCGCTGGGGCGACCCTCGGCTCAAACTTCTGCAAGGGGATGCTTGGGCTGCGGCTCGTGCCAATGTCTGCCGTACCCTCAACCTGCAACCGACTCCAGAAGAAGAACTCAAAGCTTTGACACAGCAGTTAGATGAAGCCTACCGTCGTACTGCTAGTTCGTTTCCTACTAATGCGGCTGTACGGATCGAAATCGAACAGGGTCGTCCCACTCTCGTACTAAGTGGTTTAGAAAAACTGGAAGAACCAACCAGCTTACTCGCCCTCAAAGAGCAAGTAGCAGCACTTCTACCCCGCGTTGACTTACCTGAAGTTTTGTTAGAGGTGAATGCCTGGACGGGATTTACAGATGAATTTACCCACATCAGCTCTGGTAACGCCAGGGTTAACGATCTAGCAATTAGTGTCTGTGCCGTGTTATTAGCCGAAGCCTGTAACATTGGGTTGGAACCAATAGTACGTCCTGACGTTCCTGCGTTGACCAAAGGTAGGCTGTCGTGGGTACAGCAGAATTACATTCGTCAAGAAACGCTCCAAAGTGCGAATGCGCGACTAGTCGATGCCCAAACTCAGATCGGGCTGGCGCAAATGTGGGGTGGAGGTGAGGTAGCTTCGGCTGATGGGTTGCGTTTTACTGTTCCCGTGCGTACAGTCAATGCTGGACCAAATAGCAAGTATTTTGGTGTCGGACGCGGCATTACCTACTACAACTTTACCTCCGACCAGTTTACTGGTTTTCACGGCATTGTGGTTCCAGGGACATTACGCGACTCTCTATTTCTCCTTGAGGGGTTGCTGGATCAGACTACCAGCTTGCAGCCCAAAGAAGTTATGACTGACACGGCGGGGTACAGCGATCTTGTTTTCGGACTATTCTGGCTGTTAGGTTATCAGTTCAGCCCTAGATTAGCAGATTTAGGCGAAGCTCGCTTCTGGCGAATCGATCCCCAAACCGATTATGGAGTAATAAATGGATTGGCGCGACAGCGAGTCAATACCGCTTTAATCGCTCGTAACTGGGACGATTTGTTACGGGTAGCAGGGTCTTTAAAGTTAGGAACGGTTAGCGCTTCTGAGTTGATGCGGACTTTATTAGGCGGTAAAAATCGGCGTTGCATAATGGAAGAATGAACTGTCTTCATTGTGCATCTACAAAAACTAGC
>CAXTYC010000084.1:0-6207 GCA_964248365.1 uncultured Chroococcidiopsis sp.
ATACTTACTTAGCATGGATTATAACTTATTTAAGTTAATCTATTGTTTAAGTCCCCTTAGAACCTTGCGATCAGATCTTTACAATTCTCGATTTGTATTAAGAAATATTGCAACTACTTGCTTTTGCTGTTAGCTTGTAAATAGCAAACTAAAAATTGAGTGTTATTACTCAAAGGAGGTTTCATGCTTCTCCCTGTATTAACCGTCGCAGCTATATTGATTGGCGGCTTTTTATTCACTGCCAGCATCAAAAGCTGCCATGATGCTAATTCGGTAACTCGATCCTCTAGCTTCTCAAACAAAAAAATTTCGCTCTAGTCACTCGTCTTATTTCTCTTGTTTCCCACAGTAAACGCACCCTCAAAATTCAAACAAGAGTGCAAATAATTATTTCTAGGGGGAACGGGGGATAAGGGGAGACGAAGCGCTTCAGGGATCATTCAAATCAACATCAAAAGTTTGTTTTCCCACCGTCACTCGATCGCCTGGTAATAATTTCCGTCCTCTTCGGGTTTCAGTTATGCCGTTGACCAAAACATCGCCACCTTGAATCATCAGCTTGGCTTGCCCACCAGTTGGAGCTATCCCTGCCAACTTCAAAAATTGGTCGAGCTTAATTGTGTTGTGATTTGTCATCAAAAATCATTCACCACTGTTTTATTCCACCATTTCATCTGTTAATCCCAGTCTTTCATGCCACTCTCGCAATAGATTCATCGGGGTAGCGCTGACTTGTGCGCGATCGCCTGTAACGCGGGGAACTTCCACCCAACTTGCTGCACTCGTCGAGCTAGATATGAGTGTGCTGGTGGTGATTTAGGTAAATTAGTGTCAATTTCTCCAGCTTCGGGATGCATTAACTCTGTTGTAAGTTGGATTTTAACCGAATGGTACGCGCAATGCGCGCGTTTCTCTTTCGCTAAACCCTTGTAAATTGAGATGCAACCCCTGCCCAAGACTACTTGAGCGGCGACTGGTCGTAGTGTGCCAGCAGATCGGCTATATTTTGGTAGATGGCAATACAACCTGCCAACGCTTAAGTTTTCTGCTGAAAAACCACCTGAAAGTACACCAATCGTGCGTAGGTTCGCCTTGCCTGCTGCTTCTGCGTCATAGGGTGTATCGCCCACAACAATAACATCATGGGAAGCAATGTCACCTAACTTATTCAGCGTGACCAAGAAGAGATCTGGATCGGGCTTAGACGATTTTACCTCAGTAGTAGTGGTTGCAGCATCGACTAGATCTTCAACATTCAGGATCTGTATGTAGGTTGCCAGATCGTCCCAGGTAGCGGAGGAAGCTTTGGCAATGCGTTTGCCATTTGCTTTGATGAGTAAGAACAACTCACGCACAAGAGGAAAAGCTTTGATGCGGGAATGATATTCACGCTTATAGATTTCCCGACGGTAATCTCGCATACGTTCACCCATCGGGCGAGGACCCTCATCTGATTGATTAAGTTGTTCAAGTGAGAAAAAGACTGGCATTAACTTGTCACTACCTTTACCGATTTGAGCGCGGATCTGCGAGTCAGGAATTTGATGACCAAAGTGAGTGAAGGTTCTTTGCCATGATTGCACGTGAAAGTCAACAGTATCAACCAGTGTCCCGTCAATGTCGAAAATTACAGCTTCGATCACAAATTGCTTGCCCTGATGTTAAGTGGTAAAACGTATAATGTAAATTGCAGCCCTATTAGCAGTAGAAATGTTCTGCCAAAAGATGGGTTTGGTGGCGCTTTTTGGGTTTAGTGTAGTTTGGGTTAAATTAATCAACAGATAATTTACACCAAAAGAGGTAGGCTTGAAAATAATAATTTGACCGTGTGTTAAGTTTACTGGTGGCGAAGGAGAGATCTGGGTGTGACGGTCAAATTATTATTTTTTGCGCCAAATTTTAAAATTGTTTTGCTCATTCATTTGCTTGGTTGGCGAATGCCTCAAACTCGACGGCATCGTGACTGCAAAAGAGGCGCACGCCTGTGCTGCGATCGAGCGATAGCGCGTGTAGCCGCTCTTGGTTATAGATTCGGGATTTGCGATCTACCTCCATCATCCACTGGTAGGCACGTAGACCAGGGGTGCAGCTGCGCTCAAGCTTCCCGATCTCGTGCCGATAAAAGTAGGCATCGCCTGCATGGAGGAGCCAGCCTTCTTGCGTGTCGATGGCAACGCCAGCATGACCTCGCGTGTGACCAACTAGCGGAATGAGCAGGATCTCTGGTGGTAGTCCATCAAGGTTACGCACTGCCTCAAAGCCAAACCAAGGTTCACCCCCTGCACAATAATACTTTCAGTGTTTGACTTCATCCCACTGCCCAGTCCGATAGCGCCGACTGGCAATAAAGCCGCGTCGCTCCTGCGCCGCCTCAATTTCAGCCTGCATTACGTGTACGGTTGCTTCGGGAAAATCCTCTAAACCGCCTGCATGGTCAAAATCGAGGTGAGTCAGTACAATGTGCCGCACGTCGTTTGCCTCAAAGCCTAGCTGCTCGATCTGGTGGAGTGCTGTGTATTTACGGTCAAATTGAATGCGATTAACTTGAATAAACAATGGGCTAAGCCGCGAGGTTGGCGTTTCAATATCGCCAAGACCGAAGCCAGTATCGATCAGGACGAGTCCCTGTTCTGTCTCTACAAGCAGGCAATGGCAGACTAGACGAGCAGTTAGACCCCGACTTATGCCATCGAAGAGCGCTCCACCAAAAGGACACATACAGCCACAATTGAGATGATGAATACGCATAGATGCACGCTCGACATAACACTACTTTTTGCGGATTTGATTGATATCCTACGCTTTAATATCCAAGGGTTGGGGATCGTATTCCCAGGAATAAACGACATAAAAATGGAGGCAGCCTTCAACAAAGATCCGCGCTACTACAAACAGATAAACCAATACAAGGCTGCCTCCATTTTTAGTGGCTACATCGGATTCCTCCATCGTATGTCATGTTTGCCTGCTTTCAACTACAAGCCATTTGGTAGTTGTTATCAGTTGAATGTTTAATTTTCGATATTAACGCTTGCCAGACAGCTTTACATATAGGACAAGGGTGATCGCTTATCACTGGCTACTGCAAGTTGCGTTAGAGATAGGTTTTTGAAGTTGATATATGCTCAAATCAATCAATCCAGTTTTTAGCTCTTTCGACGGCTTTTAACCACATAGAAAAGTTAGCCCTAGCCTTTAATGCTCCCCCACCTGGCTCAAAAATGCGGTCAATCTTATTTTGTCTGATTAAAATTATCATAGTCATCCCAAAAGTCTACTGCTAAACCAGCAGCAAAAGCGGCTCAAGAGCGCTGTAGCTTCAATAATACTAGGACGCTCGATCTCAATGCCTAGAACGTCCGCCTGAAATTGCATCAAGAAATCGTTTTGAGCAACACCGCCGTCTACTTTTAAATATTTAATTGGCGTGTCGCTGTCATGATTCATCGCTTCTACAACTTCTTTAACTTGATAGGCAATCGACTCTAGCACTGCTCTAATCATGTGTTCTCGTTGTACGCCGCCAGTAATTCCCAAAAAGGCTCCCCGTGCATTCATGTCCCAATGTGGCGTACCTAAACCACACAGGGCAGGAACGAAATAAACACCATTTGTGTCACTTACCAAAGAAGCTAACTGTTCTGTCTGGGCAGATTCCGTAATCAGCTTAAGTCCATCCCGTAACCATTGAATACTGGCTCCAGTTGTAAACATTGCCCCTTCTAGGGCATAATTGACCTCGGTTGCATCGTTCTTAGCGGCATCAGTCCACGCCACTGTTGAGAGCAGTTGATTGTTAGAGTGGGTCAGTTGATTTCCTGTTTGAGAAATTAGAAAGCAACCCGTACCGTAAGTACATTTCAACATTCCTGGTTGGCTACAACCGTGAGCAAACAGCGCCGCCTGCTGATCGCCAAATACTGCTGTAATCGGAATAGCTACTCCTAATAACTCTGGAATAGTCTGACCAAATAGCCCCATACTTGGTTTGATTTGGGGCATTAGATTAGCTGGAATCCCAAATAAATCGAGTAATGCAGGCTCCCAACTCAAGGATGCCAAATTCATTAGCATTGTACGGCTAGCATTGCTGTGGTCGGTAGCGTGGACTTGCCCTCCAGTCAAATTCCACAGCACCCAGCTATCAACCGTACCAGCAAGTACGTTGTCTAGGTTTACCTCCAGCCCTGAGTGCTTGACTGTTTCGAGTAACCAAGCGAGTTTTGTGGCAGAGAAATAAGCATCAACTACTAATCCTGTAAGTTCTTGAATATTCCCTGCGTGTCCTTGCTCTGTAAGATGACGGCACATTGAAGATGTGCGACGATCTTGCCAAACAATCGCATTGTGTAATGGCTTACCCGTAGTTTTATCCCATAGTAAACAAGTTTCGCGCTGCACGGAAAGACCAATTGCTACTATTTGGTTTGCTGTAATGCCTGTGTCCCTTAAAACTCTATCTATGCACTCACGAGTATCAAGCCAAATCTCTAGGGGGTCATGCTCAACCCAACCTGGTTGAGGATAGTATTGTGTAAGTTCTTTATAAGCCCCGCCCGTAACAGTACCTTGGATATCGAACAATAGCGCTCGATTACCTGTTGTGCCAAGATCTAGAGCCAAAACGCATTGAGACGACTTATTATTCATCATTAAATGACACTCGTATCATGATACTAATGATGCTGCAATATTACGTAATCTTTGCGCCAGCAAAGTGTAACGTTCGGTGTCTTTGACCTGCCTCACAGCCAAGCTAATTGCCTTGAACGAACCTACTAAAATTGCTAATTGTTTAGCTCTGGTCAACCCAGTGTAAAGCAGATTGCGTGACAGCATCAAGTAATGAGTCATGAACAATGGTAGAATTACTACCCGATATTCACTGCCTTGAGCCTTGTGTATTGTGGTGGCAAATGCCAGTGTAATTTCATTTAGATCGGCATAGTCATAACTGACTGTGCGATCGCTAAATTCTACAGTAACTTCCTGCTCCTGTTTGTCAATCGCTCTAATCACTCCTAAGTCGCCATTGAAGACCTCACGGTTATAATCATTGACTTTTTGAATGATGCGATCGCCAACTCGCAGTGTCACTCCTCCATAAAAAATTTCTGCTTTACTAGGACTTGGAGGATTAATCAACTCTTGCAATACAGTATTGAGGTTTCGTGTGCCCACTTCCCCCCTAGTCATGGGACATAGCACCTGCACGTCCCGCGCTGGATCAAAACCAAGCTTTGGAATTACATCAGCGATCAATTCTTGAATTCCCAAGACACCATGTTGCGGTGAGGGCGCGTTCAACCACAAGCACTCAGACTTAGGAGTAACAGAAATAGACTCCAAGTGCGGATACTGCCCACAATTAATTCGATGGGCATTAGTAACGATCGCACTTTGTGCCGCTTGACGGAATACTTGCGTTAACCGCACGACTGGCACTTGTTCGCTGTTGATCGCATCTGGCAATATGTTCCCAGGTCCTACTGACGGCAGTTGGTCGATATCACCCACTAGTAATAGTTGAGCATCAGGTGGAATAGCCTTGAGTAAGGAGTGAGCCAAGAACGAGTCAAGCATGGAAGCTTCATCTACTACGATAGCCCCAGCGTCAATTGGGTAATCCAAATCCCGCTTGAACTTCATCGTTTTCGGGTCGAACTCAAGCATTCGGTGTATAGTTTTAGCTTCCTGAAGTGTTAGCTCCCCAAGCCGCTGCGCTGCTCTACCCGTTGGTGAAGCTAGGGCAATTGATTTACCCATCGCCTTCCACAAAGCCACAATAGTACGTGTACAAAATGTTTTTCCAGTTCCAGGTCCTCCGGTCAGAATGAGGACACGCGATGATGCCGCCATCTCTACTGCAAGTCTCTGCTCTGTTGAAAGTTGCATACCAGTGGCAGCGGTGTATTTCTCAATCCACGCCGGAACTCGTGGTAAATCTACTGTTACATGACGTGAGAGCAGCTGATACAGCTTTGAAGAAATAGCCTGTTCGCTGTAGTAAAAAGCATTTTGGTAGTAGATAAACTCATACTCTCTATGCCCCTGCATTACCAGCTGCTCCTCCAACCCAATTTGGAACATGATTTGGGCTACCGTTTGAGGGTTGGGTTGGTGATCTGGCAGACTTAATCTTTGGACTACTCGGAATGGCACTAAGAAAAGCCGAAACGCTTGTGGTTTAAGCAGTTTGCAATTGCT
>CAXTYC010000085.1:0-5836 GCA_964248365.1 uncultured Chroococcidiopsis sp.
TCCTCCTTGACCCACTTTTAGCTATTTTTTTCTATTCACGCAACAGGTCTAATGAATTGTTTGCACAACACTTGCAACAGCTCATCAACTTTACACTTGGCGCAAAAAAAATAAATTCAGCCGAGAGTTCTTTTTCTAAAAATAAAGCGGTCCTTGTTTTGAGGTTATCTGCTTGTCCCAACGCGGATCTATTATGAAGGCTGCCCTTATTTTTAGAGAGCCATTGGAAGCCTTCAAGGGGGAATATGGGTGGTGAACGAGAGATCTTTAATCAACGGCTGGATTTATTTTTTCAAGCCTTCCTTGTAATCCCTCTTTAGTCACTCTCCAAGAATTAAAATAAGAGAAAGGGTGTGTTCGGGACCTTGAAAGCTGCAAGCTATTATGGATATACCACTTGAAGTACTGCAACACAGAGCGCGGCCAGCAATTGAAACAGTGTCGTTTATTGATAAATACTGTAAATTGTACCAAAATTTATTTGCAGAAGTCAGAAGTTTTGAGTGCTTTAAATATTTACATTTGGGAATGATTTCTGAAATCAAAAGGAAAACATTACCAGCAATTGCTCCTGCAGTAGGGTTAGCTGATAGCCAATCATTGCACCATTTTTTATCAAAATTACCCTGGGATGTGGAGCAGTTAAGAAATAGAAGATTAAAGCTCCTATTGGAAGCGTTTAGTGGAGCATCATTTATTCTTTGTATTGATGAAACAGGAGATAAAAAGAAAGGAACAGCTACTGATTATGTGGCTCGTCAGTACATAGGAAATTTAGGAAAAATAGAAACCGGTATAGTCTCAGTTAATGCTTATGGTATTTTCCCTGGAATTACTTTTCCATTAATATTTAAGGTATTTAAGCCCTCGAAGCGATTAAAAGAAGAAGATAAGTATAAGAGTAAACCGTAGCTAGCAATAGATATAATTGAAACTCGGCGAAAGATAGAATTTAATTTTGAATTAGTTTTAGCAGATAGCTTATACGGTGAGAGTAGCGAATTTATCAATGCTCTTGAGAAGTACAATCTCAACTATATCGTTGCTATTCGTAGTAATCATGGTGTGCTGATGCCGCCAGGTGCTAGAGTAAGGTATACGGGATGGAAGAAATTTGACCGTGTTTTTTCAAATGGTAAACTTGAGGAAAGATTTATTAGAGAGATAGTTTTCGGACAGCGGAGAACGGTTCGATTCTGCGAAATTACAACAGATAAAATTACAGTTCCCGAAAATACAACCTGGCATATAATGACTGATCTACTCGGAGATATTCAGTTAAGTGTTGGCAATACTTATGGGCTGAGAACTTGGATTGAATATGGGTTTAAATAAAGTAAAAATGAACTCGGATGGGCGGATTACCGCGTGACTGATTATCAGGAGATAGAGCGATGGTGGGAAATTATTTTTTCTGCTTACTTCATGGCAAGTCTACAATCATCAGCATTTAAAAACTTAAAAGAGCAAAATGATACTTCATCTCAACCAAATTATAAAGCTAATAAACAATTAAATAAGTTCAGTTTACATTCAGGGTGGCAGCGTAACGAAACTAGTTGGACTTGTATTTTGAATAACTTGCCTCTAATTGTACAGCCGAAGATATTTTTTTGCTTAATTTATCCTTGGCTTGAAGTCTTCTCAATTCCTGATTTAGTCAAAGGCTTTTTAGTTTTAATCGGGATTATGAATCAGTTTAAGCCTTATCTTCCTGACGGATAAAACGACACTCAACCACTTTTTTGTTTCGGAGAGTGACAAAAGAGGGATAAGTGACGTTATTCCCTCTCTCCCTGCTACAGTTATAAGCCGATGATCTTGATAGGTTTGGTCTTTGATACTGTTTCACTCACACTTTTGCAGTGCCTTCGTGATAAATTATCCTTGTTTACAAAGAGCGATCGCGTCAAAATTTGTCAAACAGACGACAATTGAGAAGATAACAGCCTGGGTAATTACTTTAATAAAGGTAATGCAGATACTAGGGCTTAGCTTTGTATTTATATTTAAATGCTCAAAAACTATATTAAGTTAATTTAATTAATTGAACTAATTTAATTTAATCTTTTAAACTCCCACCCACTTAGACAAGTCGAGTTAATCGGCGACTTTAACTTGCACTTCTAAAATCAAGTTGTTGCTGGCTCTTGCTTCGAGTGTGAAGCATAACATACGGACATTATAGACACAGACTAGACTTGAGTTGACGCCCCAGCATCCCCAGCTCTTTTCCCGCTTGGAAACCAGCAAGAGACGGAGGTCGCCTACTACTGTAGACATCTGTATTAGCCCCAAGCTCCCCCTTCAATACCCCAGTGATGCTTCAGAAGTTCCTTGTAGGTTGCTTCACGCATAACCATTTGTCGATAAAGCTTCACCAAAAAGTCTTGTGCTTGCTCGTGGCTCATATGCTGAACCTGCGTTTCAAACGACCGAATATTGAATTGTTGTTCCAGTGATAGTTCAAGTGGTTGACTCATAGTTCACTCCAAATAAGGTAGAAAGGTGAATCGATTGTGCAAGTGAGGCTCAGTAATAGCTCAACTTGAGTAGAACCAGCAGTTATTATGTATGTATTAACAAATTTAACAACTGCTTGACAAGTTTGCCATACTTCCAATTGGGTACTTATGGGTACTTATATTACTCCAAAAGATGGAAACTTAATTTCGGTAGTTATCCTGAAGTTTAATGATAGTTTTACCAATTTGTGATAAGCAAAAATGCTCAAAATGAACATAACCCTAAGTAGATGTACTTAGGGTTATGCCCAAATGCCTTGTTGTTGGTAATGACTGATAGGTAATTGGTTTTTAATTGGGCGCGGGGAATTTAGTACATCTTTTCGTACCGATCAAGCCGAATAATCAGCCGCACCAAAGTTCCCCCAATTCCTGCCGCGATCAAAGCAGGAACCAGCGCCAGCCAAACATAGTGACTAACTAATAAAATTGTGGCTGACACAGTAAAGGTACTGAAGATCAGGGCATAAATAATTCCCAGTTGAACGCTACTCTGACGACGAAGCAACCGCTCTGTTTCTATTGACCGAACCCGCAGGCGTAAATCGCCTTGTTCGAGTTTATCGAGTGTGTATTCTAGCCGTCGTGGTAAACCAAAGGCAGTACTACCAACCTGAGCGGCTTGGCGACCTAGTTCATTGAGAAAGCTGTTGCCATCAGTAGAACCATTTCCATTAGTCATAATCTGCATCGCAAACGGTTTAGCAACTTCCATAAAGCTAAATTCTGGGTCTAAACCCTTTCCCACCCCTTCTAAAGTTGAAAACGCCCGCATCACAAAAGTGAAGGTAGCTGGAAAGCGAAAAGGTTGATTGTAGGCGATTTCATAGAGATCGTCACTAATTGCACTAACTGACTGATTTTCAAACGGCTTATCCATAAAATGGTCCAGCATATACTGGATTGAACGCCGTACTGGACCCATATCATCTACGGGTGCTAGCGCTCCCAGTTCAACTAAGGAATGCACAACTTGATTGGCATCTTTTTGAGCAATGCCAAACAGCGTCTTCATTAATTGCTCTCGTACACTCGACTTGATGCGCCCCATCATGCCAAAATCATAAAAGATCAGCGCACCTTCAGCACTCACGGCAATATTACCTGGGTGGGGATCGGCGTGGAAGAAGCCATTATTTAGTAACTGGTGTAAATAGGCTTCAGCACCTTGACGAGCAATTGCTTTGCGATCCAAACCAGCTGCTTCCAAGGCTTCGTAATGGCTAATTTTAATCCCAGGAGCATATTCGAGCGTTAGGACGCGGGGTGATGTGTAACGCCAGTAGATGCGTGGCACTTTTACCCAGTTGTAAGCGCGGAAGTTACGGCGAAAGGTATCAGCGTTGCGACCTTCGTTGAGATATTCAATTTCTTCCCAGAGAATTCGACAACACTCTTCGTAAATACCTAGCCAATCCCGACCACGACCCCATTCAGGATGGTTTTGAAAGTAGCGAGTAATTCCCTTGAGGATTTTTAAATCAATCTCAAATAACTTCCTCAGTCCAGGGCGTTGTACTTTAACTACAACTTCTTCACCTGAATGTAGCTTAGCTCTATGCACTTGACCTAAGCTGGCTGCTGCTAAGGGAATCGGATCAAAGCTATAAAACAATTCAGGAATCGTTTTACCCAGTTCTTGCTCGACGATCGCTTCTACTTGCTCATAGCCAAAAGCTGGTACTCTGTCTTGGAGCTTAGCCAGTTCTTCTACATATTCACTGGGAAATAAATCAGCACGGGTAGAAAATAACTGCCCAACTTTGATGAAAGTAGGTCCTAAGTCCAGCAGAGTATTACGAATCCAGACCGCTTGTTTTTTGCGTCTAGCAATTCGCCCCGCTTCAGTCATTCCCCCTGGATAGCTCCAAGATTTTTGGTCTAGCCAGAAGCCAGCTACTAATTTTAAAACAAAGAACCAGATGTCTATGAAGCGCCGGTTTCGTGAGTAATTTTCTCGATTCCAGCGGTAAGACTTATTTGTATATCCCGTTTCCATGCGATCGCTATAGCGCTTGGTTGGGGCAGGGTCAGCTGGAAAAACAGACACTTCGTATCCTAAATTTGTATTTTAATTGTTGTGTGTGAGAACGAACTGTAAGAGACACAAGTTATTTGACTCAAACAGAATTACTGCGATAGCGTTGGATCTCAGCTCTTAAAAAAGCGATTTCTGCCCGCAATTCGTCAATCATTGCTTGTGTGTCATCTTGTTGTGAGTTTGGGGTAGCGGTAGATCTGGCTGTGCGACTCACATTTGCAGCTTCTGCTTCCCGATTTGCCCGCTCCATCACTTGTTGAGTGAATTGTCGCAGTTCTTCTCTTGCTTCGGCATCAAATTTCCCAAGCTCACTTAAAGCGTCGGTTAAGGCAACTTCCAACTTTTCGCTGAGGATTTCCGCCACAGCTCTGCCCACAAAGAATGCATGGATCAGAGAATTACTCATAGCTAGCTATAACTTTGTACGTACATCCGCAAAGATTATAACTTGCTTGTTTACATTAATGCTTCTTCCCAGGGGCTAGAAGAAAGCAGGGGGAGCAAAGGGAGCAAAGGGGAGCAAAGGGGAGAATAAGATAATTACGAATTATCCGAGTCCCTTTTACCTTTTACCTTTACCCTTTATCCTTTCTTTTACCCTTTCTCCTTCTGCTTTTTTGAGCTTGCCCATCGCTCTCCCGCCTAAGATCTAAATAAGAGCGTAAGCGCGGAGCAAGGGTAGAGTAACAGTATTTAATATACTAACAATCACTCACATATGAACCTATCCCATTAATAGAATTCTGTTCATCCACAGATGAATTGTGGCAAGGGAAACAAAAGCATTGAAACAGGCAGCAACCCTCTCCCATCGAACAACAAGCCTGCGATATTTTCGTTGAAACCATGCGCTCGCAACGTTCCTGCTGGAAACGTGGAACCGAAATTTTAATCGGTCTACCCCGATTTTTCCAGGTCTTCCAGACTCGCGCGTGGAAGAGGTAGGCTGGAAAAAAATGATCGATCCGTCACACCTAGATCTCTTATGGTCAACCAACAATGAGGTAGGCTGGAAAAAAATGATCGCTCGTCACACCAGCTCTCTTATGCTCAACGGTGAGGCAATCGGCGTGAGGCTTCGACGGTGAGCGAAGCCGAACCGCGCTCAGTCGAACGCTTCGCTCACCGTTGAAAGGGAGCGCGCGCCCGTTAGGTCAACCAACAATACTGAATTTAAATTTGACGCCAAATTTAAATACCTCAAACACGGACCGATCATTAGACCTGTTGCGTGAATAGAAAAAAATAGCTAAAAGTGGGTCAAGGAGGA
>CAXTYC010000086.1:0-5476 GCA_964248365.1 uncultured Chroococcidiopsis sp.
TGCTTTCGTTTTTGGCAAGCAACAACTTATCTAACTTCCCCCAGTGGGCATTGACATATTTACCACCCCAATTGAAAACGTTCATCCCAACGATTGAGTGCAGTTCATCCACATCAACTTCGCCACAACGAAAGCTACTCGTCTAGTACTCATGGGGATAGATAGTTATCTAGCGCGTTCGTTGACGCGGCACGAGTCGGAAAGTGCTTATCGCCGCTGAGCGCGAGTACGGTCGGAGTATCGCGGCTGAGGCGGCATACAGGAAAGCGATCGCGTACAAGAAACAAATTTAGGCTGAAACACCCATGAGTTTCAACATACCGAACTTACCTTCAATTCTTAGATTACTCTTTATAACATATAATGATTTTAGTTATAACTTGTTATAGGTTGAATAATAGCTAATCCTACCAAATTTTAAGCATTATCCAGCTACTATGGAATCTGAAGAATATAAAGGTTATACAATTGAGTACTTAATTTATCAAGCTAGTGCGTCTAAAGTATATTATCAATACATAGTTTTAGACAAGTCGGGATACGAAATTTGTAATGGAGTAACTGAAATAGATTTCAACGGGGCAAGAATTGAAGCAAAGCGTGAAATTGATTATCTTTCAAAGCTTTAGGTAACTAAACTTTAACTGTCTGTTTACCCCTAGCTAGTTAAAAAACATTAGTTAGGCTTGTGTGTTGCAAAGCGGAACACAGTATTTTGTAACTCTTAATCACGTTCAAGGTTTTATTCAATGCTTTCTAAAAATCAGTAACTATTTAGTTAATCAATAATCCTCTTACAAGAGTGCTTTTACTTTAGGTGAGGGTGGGTATTACCCCATAGGCGGATTATAGAAAAGCGAAAACGGGAAAAAAACAATATTATGATTGATGAAATTTTTCACTACAAAGTAAAGGCAAATAGCTTCCCAGCGAAGTGTCGCGTGAGGATTAACAGCAACACCGTTGTTGCAACTGAACTTCTAAATAATCAGGGAATGTCCATCACCAATGCATTTGAAGAAGTAGCAATGCTTGTGTGCCAATTTTATAAGATTCCAATAGCTCAATTAGTTTGGCTCGAACACTACCCACAAAGGGCAGACATAAATGAGACGTTTGACACGGTTGAATTTCAAACTGTGCATAATTGCCCCGCTAACCCAATCTGGAAGCCTATTAGTCGCACAAAGGTAGAGGAGTTAATTGGTTGTTCACTGTAGTTGGCTGCAAACGTTGCTAAGCTCATGCCCCCCACGCGATGGATCGGGGCGCTCATTTTCACCTGATCGAGGGTTAATTAACAGCGCTTTGTTTCCTCACAATCATCAATCTTTCCTCACTTTCTTTGACAGGCTGCGGATGTACTCTTTTAGTACATCTGTTTTTGTTCTTCCAGTCTGTTGACAGTACGCTTCTAGTAGTTCGTCTTCAGACTCCTCAATTCTTATGTTTATTAGAACTTTAGTCATTGATTTGTAAAGATATTTGCTTTACAATTATACAATGCTATTAGGATTTAAAACTCAAATCAAGCTTAAGAAATCGCAATTAGAGGTACTGGCGAAACACGCAGGATCTGCTCGTCATGCATGGAATCAAGGACTGGCACTATGTAAGGAGGTTATTCGGCACAACAAAGCTAATCCAGAAGACAAGATTAAGTTCCCTTCTGCCATTGATCTGCACAAATGGCTAGAGCGTGTTATGAACTTTGTACAGAAAGCTCCATAAATCGCCTGAGCATCAGGACGTTCATGGGGTGACAGAGGAGTTAAAAAGCTTGCTGGATCAGGAACATAGCTCTTAAACCTCTCTGAAAATAAGGCAGCTTATTGCGTCTAACTATCATTAATTGCTTGAGCCAATCTCTACACAAATCCATCGCGGCTATCTACATTTGCCCATATAATCCTACCTTTAAAGTTGCTGTGTCTTCGGTCAATTCTGCTCAATTCTTGCAGACGGTTCACATATTTCTGTTGCCCCAAACGCTTGATTCTTTGTCCTTGTAATCCTGCACAAGTGTAAGCTTGCGCTATTAGCAAGACTATTCTTGTCAATCGTTCTTTTGAAGCTTTACAATTCTCCAGATTATCACCACCACTCTTGCAATCTTTGAACATAGCCTCAATTCCACTTCGAGCTTTGTAAGCTTTGAGCGCAGCATCTAGGCTATTGAGATTGGTTAAGATGTACCAACCTTCATCTGCTTTTTTCTTATACCAATTTATTGTGAAGACGAGCTCAATACAGCAGTAGTAATGAACTCCCAACCAGTGAGTGAAGCAATCAAATTTGGAGTTAACTCCTCAAGGAGGTCAGATAATCTGAGTCGCAACTGCTTCAAGCTCTGACAGTTTTCAGTAGGTCGTCTGAAATAAACAGCGAACCGTGTATTGGCGGATCTGATCGGCAGCAAGGGTTATCTATATTGACGGTTCGCTGTTTATTTATGACTTTGTACTTCCCACCGTAACTGTGCTTTGAGATGTTCCCATACTCGCTCGATTGGATTAAGTTCAGGAGAGTGAGCAGGCTGAAAAATCGGAATTATGTTTTCTGGCCAGTCGAGATCGCAAGCAGAATGAAACTTGCCTTGATCCATCTGCATTACTACTACACTGTCACTCCAGTTGGCAGCAACCATTTCTAGAAAGTGCTGATAACAGGAACTGTCCAGATGTGAAAACTTATAAAAGAAGCTTTCGTAAGTTTTAGGTTCTACGACTCCATAAAGATAAAAGTTGTCTGGCTTCCACTGCAAAGTTGAACCAATTGGTTTGACCCCTTTGAGGGTAATTAACTGTCCTGGTATTGTGTGTAAACCTAATCTCGTCTCGTCTTCACACAGGTAACGTAGTGGTTGATCGCCTCCGACTAGCTCTTGCAATACCTTTAAGGCTGGTGCAAGGTTTTTTTAAACTGTTCGATTGCTTGAGGATGTTGCTTGCGACTTTTGGGGCGTGGTTTTTTTAGTTTAGCTTGTAGCTTGTAGCGCACCAACGAGTGAACTGTATGATAAGCAGCACTGACACTGCACTCCTGCTCTAACCACTGCTGCACTTGACCATAGCTAGTAAAACCCTGTGGTTGTTTCAACCGCTGCTTTAGGCGTGACACTGCCGACTCTGGTATAGAAGATGGATTGCCTGGGGCGTGCTTTACCTCCAATAAAGCGGTTAAACCTCCACTGTTGTATATGTTCAACCACCTAGTAATCGTTGCCTCGCTATGAGTGCAACAACTTGACCAACTCTTGTCGGCTGTTGACAACACCTAGTTTCAGCCAGTAAGTACACTCGTCATAAATAAACAGCGAACCGTCAACATAGATAACCCTAGCGGCAATAACAGATCCGCCAACACACGGTTCGCACATTTTTTTCAGACGACCTACTTAAAGCATTTGCAAGCGTTCTTTGCCCGTTGCTGTTGTCTGTCTGTCTAGGCGATGTTTTAACTCTTCTCGGCTTTCAAGAATTGTCAGTTGCACAGGACGAGCCATCTTAATACCATTGCAAAATTTTTATCTGTGTCTAGTTTAATACCATTGCTCTCTCTTGGTTCACTTTGTTAAGTTTTTCTTCACATTAAATTGGTATTAGATGAACGATGCCAATAAGCTGCTAAATTGAATTCTCCAAATCCCTTTCTCTTTGTGAAAGCTAGTTTGGTTAAAAACAGCTTGATGCCTGGTGCTAAACCTAACTGATTTAACCGCTGGTAATCTTGACTCTTTTGCTTGATGTATGTACCTTGTTTTTGACGAAGAGCAAAGTATGCTTTCTTCTGGTTGAGCCAGGCGCGCCAACTCTACGCGCTTGTAATTCTCTGTCTCCCACTACCACAATTTGATAATGTTTAAGCAGGCGTAACGCTGGACGCAGCACAGCCTTTTGTTGAGCTAAATTACTACTACCTTTCTTGGGTAAGAACTGCCAATAAATTGGCCATGCTCGTTTCTCCCAAATTACACTTACCATTAACAAATTGTTATCTCGCCATTTGGTTCTATCGATAGCGACAATTATCTGAGCTTTTGGTTTGATTTGAATCCTCAAAATACATTTAATTAGAGGTAACCATATTAGCGCCAAAACGAGTTTGTGGCAAAATTAAAAATCTCTGTAAATGGCGACGACGGCGCATCATTCAGTATGGGTAAAGGGTAAGGATTCAGGTCGAAAATTGAGGTATCAAAGATGGAGCCTGTAAATCAGGGTTGACTTTCGCTTTTATCGCTTGCTCAAAAAATTGGATAACGGAACGTCCTTGACGGCGACAGGTTTGGATAACGGTCAATAAGTTGGCAGTATCTTGGAACCGCTTCATTGAACGGGAACCACCACTGACTTTTCTTTTTGTGACCGCTAAACTTCGTGTTCGTTCTGCGAGATTATTATCTGGAGGTATCTCTGGATAGTCTAAGAAATACCACCATTGATCTGCTTTATCTCGTAATGAACGTATCAGTTTCCCAGCTTCTCCTCCGGCTTTACCAATCCATTGATTTATAGAAGAGTCAACCAGTAATTTAAACTGTGATGCCCAAGTAAAGAACTCTAAAACATCTTGATTGTGTTGGAATTTTGCATAATTTTGAAAACCTTCATCAATCAGAGCAACAAACACCTTGCCGATTTCAAGGTTATTAAACCCTGGAATTAAGATTAGCTTTTTAAAATGGCGGCCTAGATGAGCTAAACATTTGTGTTGGGCTTTCACGTCATAGCCGTTATAGACAGAATAATCATCAGAACTCAGTACACCGTTGTAGTTCAAACCCAAGATAAATTCTACTTCGGCACGAGAACGAGTGTCTGCTGCATGAAACAAAGCAAAGTTCGTATTGGCAAAAATCCACAACCATTCTTTGACACCTTTTACAACCCAAGGTGTTTCATCCCAGTGGATATTTGGCTGAGTTTCTTGTATCCAGTTTTTTAGCGAACTAACGCTTTTATCAACTGCGACATCTATTCTTTGATTCGTGTTTACTAGGGTTCCAACCCCAATTTCTATTTTTCCTAGTTCCCACAACAATTCTTGTTGTTTTTCATCAGGCAGATGCCCCTAGTTATTTATCCATCCTAAAAAAGCTTGTAGCCTTACCCCTATATCTTGTCCTGGAACTATATCCGCCGACCAATCTTCGGTTTGTAAATTTCCACATCACTCACATACACAAGTATGGCGGTGATACTCAACTATTTCGATTGGGCGTTCTACCAACTGTGCTACTTGCTGTGTTTCGATTTTTATCGGCTCTTTTATAAATCCCGTACTACCACAACAACAACAAAACTGTGGACGTAAAAATTCAAAGCGATCCACTGTGCCAAAACCTTTACGAGTTTTTCCCAAATGCCCTGGTTGTCCTGCTGGTTTCCGTTTTGCAATCTCGCTATCCCCGAACCCTGGCTGGTAGTCCTGAATAGGTAAGGATATAGTATGGATATCTCCAAAAAGAACTATG
>CAXTYC010000087.1:0-5357 GCA_964248365.1 uncultured Chroococcidiopsis sp.
AAAATGCCAAGGAATTTATTGCAGCAGGTGCGATCGCTGTGGGTCTTTCCGGTCAATTATTTCCCCCGCAACTGGTAAAATCTGGTAATTGGGAAGCGATCGCGCAATTAGCCCAAAATCTGATTCAACAGCTTGCTGTGTAGAGACGCGAAAGTTCGCGTCTCTACAAGGATGAATATGCGAAAACCCCATTCGATAGATGAGCGGGGTTTTGTTGATTAAATTGGGTAGAGTAGGCGATCGCCTTGCTTGACGAATACCTTCTTCTAGGGGAACTTTGGGCAAGTCGTTAATATAAACGTGATTTTGGGTAAATTAACTTGCTTATATTTTTACTTATTCAGGTGCACATATTAAGGTCATTCACGCAACAATTACCAGCGCCATAGCAATGTTGCGGTAAATCTGATGACGGTGTAGGATCTGAAGGCTTAGTCGTAATTACATCAAGCAAAGGCGTTGTGGTATCGTACGTGAACAAATCAGGGACTTTTTTGTTTCCACCTTTTGGCAATAGAAATCGATCGGGAACGTAAGCAGGGATTGTAGGTCTAAGAGGCAACAATACATCTCTAGAATCAGGTCTATAGCCATCTGCTAATCTTGCCTGTGGATTTAATAGAACGGGAGCACTCATTATTAAATCTCCCTCTTCGTTAGCATTAGGGTAACAACTGAATACTTGCCAAACAGCAACACGTCTGCGATTAACACCTGGCGGTTTTGCTTCTGCGCTGAACGGAGTGCTGGCTACCCTCAGTATTTTATCCGCAATTACAGTTTCTGCGGTAGTTGCAAAAATAAGTACTGGCATGGGATAACCATTCCCTGTGCCATTTGAATAAGCTGTGGGTGAGTCATGTGCCAAGTAACTAAGGTACTTTCCAACCTGATAATCCTCATCTGAATACTCAACTCTAGGTGTGGTTTTAACCTCTATTAGTCCACTATCCAAATATTTCTGAGTATCTATAGGTATACCATCGTCGTTTACCAGAAGTGACCTAACGGCTCCTATACATCCGGTGTTATTGACCCAGACTTATAGTTTCTAGCAATAACTGGTCGGCTTTTATTACCAGCTAGCTCTTTACTGTTTGGACTAAGTTGTAGACTCAAAAATGCTGTTGCTTCAAAAGCCGTTGCAATTTGTTTTGGCTTTACAAAAGCATTTGGTTTTAAATTAGCAACATATTGGAAATCTAGGTCAGTCATTGGGGTTCTTCCACCACACGCTTGCCGAGACAATGGGTTAGGCTGTAAGTACTCCGACTTAGGTTTAGCACTTTCAGCAGTGGTTGGAAGTAGCAGTGATAGGAGATAAATTGAAGTTACAGATACGGCTATTTTGCGCTTTACATTCATTACTTGTATTTCTTTTTGTGCTTAGCATTTACACAAATACTGAAATCTATAACTTTTAGTTACAAGTCTCATTACTATCTATGTTCGTTAATGTTGCTACTAGTTGCTAAGCGAATAAATAAGGAATTATTTTTTAAAATTTATTTAATAAACCCAGGATTTAAGTATTGCTTTATTTTGCTTTATAAATATTTTAAGCCGTTAAATAATACTTTAAATAACTAAGCACTCTTACTTAAATGATTCATAAACTTTTCTCTTTCTTACCTCCGTGTTTTCTGCGAATCGGCGGTAACCTGCGGCAAGCCCTTCGTTTACGTTAAAAAGTAAATCTTACTTCTCAAATAGGATGGCTATATTTTTGAATTTGTCTAAATTATTTGATATTTAATTTAACCTAATAAGCTTGAATATTTGTTTATAAATAATTAAAATTATAAAGATCGTTAGGATTAAATCAGTTTTTTAAACAACTTAAACAAACTGATTTTTCATATTACTTTAATGAAATAACACAAGCTAATGAATTAGAATGGAAGCAAGTAGATCTATCCGACAACTGTGTCTCTATCAATGGTTATGCAGGGCGCACAATAGATTGGCTTTTGATGAATTCTCCCAAATAAATTAGGAAAGAAGAATACTTAATCTTGTTAAGTCTAAAGCTTAAGGTGACAACATCTAACCAAAATAGCCCATTCGGATAACTACAGCGCACTCCATACTCTAATCTTCCCGTCGTCACTGCCACTGACTATTGTCTGTCCATCTAGACTGACGGTGACACTAGAAATACGACCTGAATGCCCAACAAGTGTATGAAGTTCTTGCCCTATGGCTAGATTCCATATCTTAATCGTCCCGTCTGAACTGCCACTCACCAAGAACAGACCATCTGGGCTGATGGCGATCGCCGAAACATAGCCTAAATGCCTTTCGAGAGTATAAATTTCTTCCCCTGTAGCTAGATCCCACACCTTAATCGTGTAATCCTCACTTCCACTGACCAAGGTCTTCCCATCTGGGCTGATGGCGACACAATTAATTTCCCCCAAATGCCCTTCAAGGGTGTGAGTCTGGTATTTCGTCCTCAAATTCCAGACTTTGAGGTTCGAGACACTAGCACAAGCCAAGGTTTGCCCATCAGGGGATAATGTCATGGCACACAGTTCAGATTCAATCAATAAACCGATTTCTCGTACTTTATTCAAGTTCCATATTCTGGTCGTACAGTCGTCAACACTGCCACTAGCTAAAGTCTGCCCATCTCGGCTGAGCGCTAGAGCCAAAATCCAACCTGAATGCGCTCTGAAGGTACGTAGATGCTTTCGGGTCTGGAGATCCCAAACTTTGATTATCCCCATGCCACTCCCACAGACCAAAGTCTGCCCATCCCCACTGATGGCAATGCAATCAATAGATAAACGCCCACTGGCTCTAATGAGAGTGCAAATTTCCTGTCTAGCCTTCAAATCCCATAGGATAACCTTTTTCAAACTGGCAATAACGAGGGTCTGCCCGTTTGAACTAAAGGCAACGAATATAGGAGCCTTTAAGTAATCGCTGAGGTCGAAAAGGTATTCAAAATTGCTGGGGTAGTTGGGATGTCCAGTTATAACCATTTAACTTTTTGCTTTCATCTAACTCAGGAATTAGCTCATATTAATAATCTGATTGAAGTTGATTCAACTAAGTTTAATAAAAAATAAAATAATAAGATATTTACTAATACTATGAGCCATATATTGTTAAATAAATTCTCTCTTGTATCGCACTTGTTCCCATTTATAAATTGTACTATATTTGGTCGGTTAGCTGGCTCAAAAAAGTAAATCTTGTCCAAGGCTACTTTCTAAAGATTGTTCTAATCGGGCTAAGCACCTATCATTACTCAACTCTTCAGAAATTGCCCTCATTTTTTGATTAAGTTGATCGGCTTCCTCAGAATTTATCATCTTTACTAACTTATGGTACACTAGCTTGCGCTCTTGTAGCAGTTGGCGGATGCGAGGCGATAAAGATGTTTGGTTCAACAATGCAGTCAAAGCTGATTGAACCTCTAAGTCATCGCTACTGTTTACATTCCTCTTTCGTGCTGCTGTAACAGCTACTTTGAGCTGCTCCAAACTGTTGGACAGAGCTATCGGGAAACCATCTTCATCAAAAGGTCCAGTCAAAATTGAAGAGAAAAAACTTGCATTTCCTGCTAGTGTATTTAGAGAAATAGTATAAAAGTGTATATGTTTGAGTGGCTGCCTGAGCAAATTGAGCAAGCTTATAGAGTTTTTCAACAGTTCTCCTTGGACTGGACATTCAGTTTGAATCCACCTGTAACAAAAGCAGAAATTAGAATTTGCGAAGAAGCTTTGGGTGTAAGCTACCACCAAGTTACCACCAGTTTTTGCTGCAATGGAATGGTGCAAGTTTGTTCTGCTATGGCGAGAGCCAAATACCCGAAAAAGAGTGGGATAAACCAAGGCTAATTATTCACGGAACTGATAATCTTGTTGAGTTCAATCAGCATATTCAAGAAAAGATATTTACCACACAAGAACAGCAGGGTTCACTTATCCTCTTTTGCAAGCTACCTGGAACTGGAGATAGCTGTGGATTAGATCCGCGACAGACTACAAACTCAGAATATGTAGTTCTAGATTGTTTTCACGAGCTTCTTCCAGTAGAGTGGCGACAAACGCAGATTGCCTCTTCTTTTGCCGAGTGGTTGGAAAGGATTTTTGATCAAGTGGTTGTGCAGAGGAAATACCCAGAGTATTGGCTGGAAGCAGAATCTTCATCATCCTTTTCACTTGCTGAAGAAACTCCTTTTGCACTAATTAGGCAGGGAGTCAAAAAGGCTCAACAAGGAGATTATCAACAGGCAATTGCAGACTTTGATCGACTAATTCAGCTCAACCCTAAGAATTATGGAGCATACTATGAGCGCGGCAATATAAGTTTTACTTTGGGCGACTATCAGCAAGCAATTGCGGATTACACCCATGCTATTAATTTAGAGCCAAATTCATACGTAATTGCCTACAATAAGCGAGGGCTTGCTCGAATTGAGCTGAAAGAATATCAGGAAGCGATCGTGGACTTTAGCCAAGCACTACAAATTAATCCTAGAGATTCTGAAAGTTACCAAAACCGAGGAAATGCTCGCTGTCTGTTAGGAGACAATCAGGGCGCAATGGAGGATTATCAGAAAGCTGCTGAACTCCGTGCTGAAAAGGAGACAGCTTATTCCTGGGGTGAATATGAGGAGACTACTGGAGTCTTAGAAGAATTCATAGAAGAGTAGCTGGAGCAGCGCTCCAAATTCTTCTAAAGAACAACCAAATTCCTATTCAAACCCTTCTGGAAGCAATCCGTATTGTGGAAACTTTTTTTCTAAAAGCTGGAGCACATGGACGTAACATAAATCAGTCTTCAATTGTGCAACAGTTGCATTTATACTCTGTTTAAGCTCTACAGCTTCCTCCTTGGTTGTTGTATTCCCTACCTGTCCATACAAGAGCGTTAGTTTTCGTTGTAGTTCTCTGGTTCGATGGGAGAAGTATGGCTGGTCTACCAAACTGTTGATAGCAATTTCTACCTCTGCATCCATCTTTCCTGTGTTATCAGGATCTATTTGTTCTGCTCGTGAGAGGGTTGCTTTGACTTGCTCTAATTGAGTAGAGAGGCTTATGGGGAAACCATCCCTATTAAGGGAACCTTTGCATACTGTTTTTTCATTTATACATATGTTATTGAGGTTAACTACCTTTCCTAATGAAGTGACCATAAAGCAGCCTGAGTACTCTTAAGCAATTCCACTAGTTGGAAAGAAAGATAAAGATGAGATGATAGCGCTAGATATGCCGATTGGCAAACGTAAAAGTTTCAGCACCATTTTTGTATAAGTTTTGATTTCCAAGTTTTGGTACAGCTACAATTCTCTACAGCTTTTGCATGGTTGTTATCTGGAAGTATACTGAGAAATTTATGAATTT
>CAXTYC010000088.1:0-4651 GCA_964248365.1 uncultured Chroococcidiopsis sp.
CTTAGCAATTCTAGATAAAATGGCTTGGCAGATGTTTGTCAGTAAACACTCCTAGCCATAAAACGCATGAATCAACTTAACAATGCTTTTACCCTCTTTTTGAGCCTGCTTGTAGAGGCAATGCCTTTCTTGCTACTAGGGGTTTTATTCTCTGGGTTACTGCTATTGTTTATTGATGAGCGTTGGTTGATTGCCAAGCTACCTAAGAACCCGCTGTTAGGGGCATTAATCGGTAGTATGGTAGGATTGCTGTTTCCTGTGTGTGAGTGTGGGAATGTGCCAGTGGCACGGCGGTTACTGATGCAGGGAGTTCCTTGTCCAGTGGCGATAGGGTTTTTGTTGGCAGCACCGACAATTAATCCAATCGTGATTTGGGCAACTTGGACAGCATTTCGAGATCAGCCAGAAATTGTAGTGTTACGGGTGGTGTTTTCTTTGGCGATCGCCACTATTATTGGTTGGGTATTCAGTAGGCAAGCGGACTTAAGCCCCCTTTTACAGCCAGCAGTTGCTGCCAGCTGGAAATATAACCGATCCCAACCTGACTCAAAACCGGAATTATTGCAATCAGGTACATTTTGGCTAGCTGAACCTGGAAACCCCAGACGCATGGATGCTACCCTTCTTCAAGCTTCTGCCCCAGCTACCCCTGCTAGTAAATCACTATCATACCGCATCGAGTTGTTGCTGGATAATACAGTACAAGAACTACGGGAATTGGGTTGTGTGTTGGTAATAGGTAGTGCGATCGCTGCTGCTATTCAAGTATTAGTACCGCGCGAAGTGGTTTTGAGTCTTGGCGGGGGAGAGATTACCTCTATCCTCACCATGATGCTATTGGCAGGACTAGTATCAATCTGTTCGACTGTAGACTCATTTTTTGCCCTGTCTTTTGCCTCGACATTTACCACTGGTTCGTTGTTAGCATTTCTGGTATTTGGACCGATGATCGATCTTAAAGGCATCGGTTTGCTATTATCAATCTTCAAAGCAAGAGCTGTAATTTACTTATTCACTTTGGCTGCACAATTAACATTTTTGTTTACTTTATTCGTCAATTTGCACGTTATTTAATAGGGGCGCTCTTGCTAGGGGCTAGGGACTGGAAAAGATAGGGTGAAGGGGAGAATAATTAATTCATCGATCATCATTTATCATTATTGCCCCTAGCTATAGCGCCTCTCACCTCCAGCCCCTAGCCTCCAGCAAGAGCGCCCCTAGCCCCTAGCAAGAGCGCCCCTAGCCTAAAACAATGACTTCAATTCATGGCTGCAAAATCCAAAATCCAAAATTGGTTAGAGGTATTGGCGATCGCTGCCTGGGGCAGTTTGATGCTGAAATACTGGCTGACTGGTAAACTTAACTTGCTGATTCACCCTGATTACTTTTGGCTAGTAATTACAGGTGGTTGCGGCTTGCTGGTTGTAGCTATCTTGAAGGCGTGGCAACTCCTAGCTCAGCGTCGTCGTCGTGCTGTTGCTCCCATGCAACACGTTTCTTTACTTCCACCTGGTTTTAGTAGTGTCTTGCTGTTAGTCACTGCGATCGCTGGTTTAATCTTCACACCCCACGTCTTTGCCAGCCAAAGTGCCATCCAACGCGGCGTGACAGATTTTATGGCAGCAACGCGATCCCATCCTCAAGCGTTTCGCACTTCGGTTCCTCCAGAACAGCGATCGCTTGTTGATTGGGTACGCACACTCAATGTCTATCCCGAACCAGATGCATATACTGGGCAAAAAGTCAAGGTTCAAGGATTTGTAATTTATCCGCCCCAACTCCCGCCAGAATATTTATTGCTATCCCGCTTTGTGATTACCTGCTGTGCAGCAGATGCTTATCCCGTCGGATTGCCAGTCAAACTAACACAAAAGCGCTCGGTTTATCCACCTGATACCTGGCTAGAAGTTGAAGGACAGATGCTGACTGAAAATCTAGCAGGCAAACGCCAACTCACCATACTGGCAAATGTGCCACCAAGGAAAATTCCAGAGCCGAGTCATCCGTATGAGTATTAGGCTTTTCTTGAGGGCAGCAAAAGGGAGCAAAAGGGAGCAAAAGGGAGCAAAAGGGAGTTGGAAACATAAATTTATCACCTCTGCCCCTGGAACCCCCCTGCCCCTCTGGTTCCTCTAGTTCCTCTAGCCCCCTACTATGGTGAAGGCGACGGGGTAGGAGTTGGTGAAGGTGACGGGCTGGCAGTTGGTGACGGTGTAGTACTACTTGGGCTGGAAGTCGTAGCAGGTGAAGTGCTGCCTGTCATAGCTTGTGCCTCTTGCAAATGCTTCTGCACTGCTGGTAAGGTTTTAGCAGCAAAGGCTTTCAACTGTGGATCTTGCCCCTGTTGGGCTTGGCGCTGGAATAGGGCTGCTTGCTCGGTATGGGCTGTGATTCCTGCTTGTTTGATGTAAGCTTGATCAAAACTTTTGCCAGAAAGCTTGGACAGTTGCGCCCTCACTTTTTCATACTTAGGACCGATCGTTTTGGGAGGAGTAACACCCTTTTTGCTAGCTATAGCCATCAGTTCCTTGTTTACCCTGGTATGCTCATTAATCATCTGCTGTGCATACTTCTTTACAGCGCTGCTAGATGCTCGCTTCTGTGCTAGTTGCCCTAGTTGTACTTCCGCCATTCCTCCTTGGGCTGCTTGATTGATAAACTGTCTATCAGCGGAGCTTAACCCAGAAGGGTTTTGATGAGTGCCAGAATGTGGCTTCGTCGCAGGTGGGCTAGGTTGAGTTGCACCAGGATTGGGTGAAGTTGTCGGTTGAGTTGGCTGAGCTACAGTTTTATACTCCAAAGAAGCAAATAACCCAATTGCTACAACCGCGGCGGTAAGAATTTTTTGTTTAATCATTGTCCCTTAATTTGTCAGCGTGCTTGTATGTACCCCCACACCCTAATCAACGCCGCCCTGGGGCTGACAGATTTTGGGCGGTTTTTGTACACTAAATGTTTTTTTCGTTTTTGTTTTGAAGGTGATCGGTGGTTATCATTTGTATCTAGCTACCTAGTAGTACAAACGATCTATATAGACCGCATCTTAATGGTGAACCCCATTTGTTTGATAGCCTTCTACCTAGAGGTGAATTGGCAAGCGTGCGTTCGGAATTGTCCTTACTCCTTACTTGCTCATTTAGATGACGGTGAATTCTAAGTTTTTGTTTCAACCAATTGATCGGGTGGCGATCGCACTGATGCTATTGCTCAGTTTGCTGATTGGACTTTTAGTGTTGCAAGGCGATGCTGTTGCGCCCCGCGTACGTAATTTTAGCTGGCAAAATCAAAATATCGGTGCAGCAGATAAATCCTTCAGCCTCACCTTTAGTCGCCCAATGGACACAAAAAGCGTAGAGGCAAATTTGCAAATCGATCCGCCTCTGGCTGGGAAATTCAGTTGGGCAGGGCGGCGGATGGCTTATACTCTCTTAGCACCAGCTCCCTACGGTACAAATTATCATGTGCAGTTGCGTTTCGCTAGAGATATATTCACTGGGGAAAAAGATCTGGGGCGGGTTGTGCAACCTTTTGATGGTAGCTTCAGCAGCCGCGATCGCGCCTTTGTCTATTTAGGTGTACAAAAAGAAGATCTTGGCAGATTAGTTCTTTACAATTTCACTCGTCAACAAAAAACTATCCTTACGCCTAAAAATTTAACTGTCGTTGACTTTAAGCCTTACCCAACTGGGGACAAGATTTTATTTTCTGGGATCGAGGGTAAAAACAATCCTCAAGCCTCGTCTGGGCAAATATATACCGTAACTACTGGTATTGCTTCCCCTTACGGGCATGGTAAGGGTCAGCCCCAAGCAGGCAAAATTGAAACACTCTTGGATAACAAAGACTATCAAAACCTGAAATTTGATTTGTCGCCAGATGGTAACACGATAGTTGTGCAGCGGGTGAGTCAACGCCATCCTGATGAATTTGGTTTTTGGATTATTCGCCCCAACGAGCAACCCCTTCGGATGATAACTCAACCTGGCGGCGACTTTTTGATTACTCCAGATAGTACTGCTGTTGCAGTTGCTCAAGGACAAGGAGTGGCAATTTTACCCCTCGTCGCCCAAGCCCAAAAACCTTTGGATTTTCTGCCGCAATTTGGCATGGTGCTTGACTTTGCTCAGGATGGCTCCCAAGCAGCAATGGTGAAGTTTAATAGTGATTACACGCGATCGCTGTTCTTGGTAACGAACCAAGGCACTCAAAAACAACTTTTGCGTACAAAAGGTTCAATCTTGGGGGCTCAATTTGATCCGAGATCTTCTACTCTCTACTGTTTATTAACCCAGTTATTGGAGGGTCAAACTTACGAAGAACAGCCATATTTAGCCGCAATTGACCTGCAATCGGGGAAACAAACGCCTTTGGTTGTGCTGCCTCATCAAAGGGATACCCAAATCAGTTTATCACCAGATGGCTTAGGATTGCTATTCGATCAAGTGATGGCATCGACCAACATACCGTTACAAGCAAATCTTCCCCGTACCAATCAAGGAGAAGCGATCGCCACAAGTCGCCTGTGGCTACTTCCCCTTCCTAACCCCTTGGATACTAGTATTTCTACTCAAGCACAACCAGAACAGCTACCGCTACCTGGTTTCCGCCCTCGGTGGATACCTTGAGAGGGAGCAAGGGGAGCTAGGGGGAG
>CAXTYC010000089.1:0-4605 GCA_964248365.1 uncultured Chroococcidiopsis sp.
TCCTTGGACTTGGAATGACATTGCTACCTATCCCACACTTTTGTAGGGCATGACCCAACACCTCTTATCTAGAGCTGACTTTGGAGCAGGTTGCTCAGTTGCCGATCTGGTCAACTGAGCAACCCCTTACCTCTAGCTGTCCCTCTTTTAAAAGGTTGCCCTAAAGAATGATGCAACGTTTGAGCGACAAGAATATGAAGAAATTATGGGAGTAGCGCAAGGGATCGGCTTAGTTGTTTTTGTTGTCTGTCTCTACCTTTCCTGGCAAGTCCGGCAAGTTCTCCTGCTGGTCTTTAGTGCGATCACAATTGCTGTAGCATTGAATCGACTTGTGCGAGTCTTTTAGCGATTTCGCATCAAGCGAGGAATTGCGATCTTCTTATCAGTGAGTCTTGTACTACTTCTTTTGGCTGGCTTTTTTGTTGTGGTGGTGCCACCTTTTCTAGAACAACTGCAAGAGCTAGTCAAGTTAATCCCTGAAGGATTAGAAAGGTTACGCAGTTTGGCAAGCTGGTTACAGGAGTTGATTGCAGAGCAAGTGGTACAAGACCTCCGTAATTGGGGAGGATTGACTCAACAACTTTGATCGTTGATGTTTCGCCTATTTGGTAACTTCTTGACTTTGTTTTCTAATTCACTGGGGATTATTCTAAACGTTTTAGTCGTGCTGGTTTTGACGATCATGCTCCTGGCAAGTCCTGCTCCCTATCGTCAAGGCTTTACGCTGCTGTTTCCGGCTTCATACCGCCCCCGCACCGAGGATATCTTGCAGCAGTGCGAAGTGAGCTTAGGCGGCTGGGTCACAGGCACGCTCTTTAACATGGGTGTGATTGCCGTCTTGAATGTGATCGCATTGTTGATTTTGCAAGTCCCATTGGCAGCCAATGGCGTTCTATCGGGTATATTAACGTTTATTCCTAATATCGGACCAACTCTAAGTACCATTCCACCGATATTACTGGCTCTACTGGATTCTCTCGGAAAAGCAGTGGCAGTACTAGTGGTTTACATTATCATTGCTGCAAGTTGAAAGCAATGTACTCACGCCACTAATAATGCAAACAGAGGTATCACTGCTACCAGCAGTCACCTTGGCATCTCAACTAATTTTTGCCAGCTTCTTTGGGTTTTTAGGTCACATCCTGGCTCTACCGCTGCTGGTTATAACTCAGGTTTGGATTAAGGAACTATTAGTAAAGGATGTACTCAATCAGCGGTAGATTTCATTTGTGAACCCCAGGTGCAACACACACGCCTCATGCTCGACTTAAACTGCAACCAAGCCCGTCTGACGCAGAATGAAAAAGAGAATCGAGTTGACAATGCTAAGGGCGATCGCTCCTAGAATTGCGCTGCCAATTCCCCATCTCAAGCGAAATCCCTCAACTAACCAGGCTGCTAGACCAAAAACAATTATACTGCCGAGCAGGGGAATCAACCCCAAACTAACAATGGCATTCGCTGCTCTCAACCAACCAGGAAACAAACTCCAGATGCCATTAAACGCACCAATAATTGCTCCAGCAATCAGAGCAATCCAAGGACTATCAACCTCAACACCTGTGGGTAGTTTTGAGATGATTAATAAACTAATCGCAATGACGACGACAGAAATCAAAAAGCCAAGCATTTATGCACTCCTTGGATACAACCTATCGAACACCTGTCAGATTCTATTCAGGGCTGGGTAGAGCGCGGCAATGAAGGTAAGCTAATCATCCAAATACCATCAGATAAAAGGTTAATTCCAACCCAAAGCCCAATCAGCCAAGCTGCATTGAAGGGCCATTCAGACCAAATGAAAATACCCAAAATAATTCCTAAAATTCCACTGCATAATACCCAACCCCAATTGCGAGCAGGACGTATCGTAAAGGCAAGAATTACTTGAATTGCGCCTTGAACAAAGATGGTAATTCCCAGTATTAAGGTGAGTGCGATCGCTCCCGAAAGGACGTTGGATAACACAACAATACCAGCCCCAAGGTAGAGGACACCCAACAGCAATTTCCAAATAATTTGACCTGCTAAGCGTGACTTAAAAGCATAGACTATTTGAGCAATTCCGGCAAAAATGAACAACCAGCCAAATACTAAAGTTGAAGCAATGGTTGCGTAAATCGGTCGAGCAATAGCGACTAGTCCTAAAATCACCATTAAAACACCGATCGCAATAGCTGTTCCAGAGCCACCAGTTCGTTCTCTATTTCTAACTTCAGGGTCTGTAGCTTTCATTCAAATCTCCTAGGTAATGTAAATCTCTCTAGGTAGCTTTCACTCTCCCTTGACTTTCTCGCTTTACCATCTCACTTAGTTTTTGCAACACCGCTCAACTGCTCGACCTGCACTTTAATGCCAGATTCGGGACGTAGAGTAATCGATGGTTGGGGAACGATGGGGAAATCAGATAACACATTTAGTTGAAATTTTTGAGCTATGGTTGCCAGCAGTAGAACTGCCTCCATTAGCGCAAAGCCTTTGCCAATACAAATACGCGGACCATCACCAAAGGGAATATATACCCCTCTAGGTAGCCGTTTTTCTAAATTATCTGACCAGCGTTCGGGTTGAAAAACCTCTGGATTTTCAAAATATTGTGGGTGTCGATGCATCACCCACTGACTAATCTGAATTAGGCATCCTTCAGGTACTTCATAGTCTCCAATTGTGCAATCTTGCGCCGCCTCACGTCCAAAGATTGACACAGGGGGATAAAGCCGCATCGACTCCTTAATTACCATGTCAGTGTAGCGCAGTTGGGGTATATCTTCTACAGTTGGCGATCGCCCTGCCAATACCCTCTCTAGCTCGGAGTACAACTTATTGCGCACATGCGGATGCTCCGACAAGAGCATCCACGTCCAAGACAAAGCATTAGCAGTGGTTTCGTGTCCTGCTAGCATTAAGGTTGCCACCTCATCCCGCAGTTGCTTATCGTTCATTTGTTCACCCGTTTCTTCGTCACGGGCCTGCATCAACATGGAGAGCAAATCCACTGTTTCTTCATCATTGTTGCGCTTATGTTGAATTAAAGAGTAAATTGCTTCATCCATTTCGGAAATGGCATGACGATAGCGAATATTTTCTGGTCTAGGAAACCATTCCCACACCAGAAAATTCTGCCGCCGCTTACTTTCAAACCAATGCATTGCCACATCGAGCGCATGAGCAACAGTTTTTGCCTCACCTTCGTCTACTTGGGCGTTAAAGATCGTTTTCATCACGATCCTGAGAGTGAGGCGCATCATGTCAGGGTGTATATCTCGCGTTTCGCCATCGCGCCAGGTTGCAAGCATCTGTTCGGCATAGTCAACCATAGCTCCTGCATAACCACTAATCCTTGTTTGATGGAAAATAGGTTGAGCTAGACGACGTTGCCATAGCCATGAATCGCCCTCAGCAGTCAATAGTCCTTCACCTAGCAAGGTTTTCAAGACCCGAAATCCTCGACTTTTGATGAACGTTTCTCGGTCTTTCAGTACTTGCTCAATGTAGTCAGGGTTTGTAATTAGACAGGCAGGAGTCAAGCCCAAACGCATCGGCACAATGTCCCCATATTTGCGAGCGCACCGAGTCAAAAATCCAAGGGGGTCGTTTCCCAAGTCTACTAAACTGCCCACAATGGAGTTACTTTCTGGTCCTGGTAGTTCAAAAATATCTTGAAGCATCAATTACTCCTCAACATTTATTTAACTTCAGGCTTCACTGCAAAAACTGTAATTTATCAGCTAAAGCAACTCTACCTCTAAAGAGAATAGTTTTAAACTGGTGATTAAGCCGATAATAAATCTGTTGAAAGGAATGCTTTTTGCAGTATTAATTTATAACAGGCAAACTCTCTTTTATACTATTTTCCTTCTTAAATTAATACTTCTTTAATTGAAGTTAAAATATTTTAACTCCGATCTCGGTCGCTAGTACTAAAATACTAGAGACAGGATTTTGGGGTTGGCGCGATCGCTAGCGACGCGGAGTTCCTGCGCTCCAACTTAGGTTACAAATCTCTAGAAATGGTTTTTCACCCGATCCTGTTTACCTAAAGTAGGGGAACCATATTGACAAGAACGTGACTTTCCTGTAGTCCACGCTCAACGATAATTTTTATTCCGTCCTCAGATATGCAATCTAGTAGGTTTGTCGATAATTTTCAAATGCGCTTGTCCTGTTTTTCTTCCTCCTATGGATAGATAAAAATGTAAATCGCTCGGCGTTTATCTACAGAAGAAAGCTTGATCGAACTCGACGGGGAGTTTCTGCAATCCGCAAACCAAATGTAAGGACTTTCTTCGGTCAAAAGCGCATATTGAAATTCGGCAGGTACGGGTTTTGCTTCGTTTGGAGCATCGACGCTTCCGTCTTGTAACTAGGACGCAATCGAATTCTACTGAGTCTCCATTTGCCAGCTTCACCACCTTGGTATTGAGGTCGACTCCGGTGGCTGCTACACTAAAACGCCAATCTGCATCAACTTCTTCCAAGCGCAGTAGGGCAGTGCGATCGGCAGGCACATCTTTGAGTGCGACCTGGTAATTTAGCTTCTTTGACACAGAGGCGAATGGCACGAAGAAAAGCTCTGAGGTATACAGGATAAGGACTACAGTTTTT
>CAXTYC010000090.1:0-4350 GCA_964248365.1 uncultured Chroococcidiopsis sp.
AAGTATAGAATTGTTCCTGTTCCAAGCTAAATCATTTGTCTATTGTGCAACGCCTAACATAAAGTCCAGAGTATTGCCCTGTGAGTCCACTGCCCGATACAGATACTTCCATTCGCCTTTGACCAAGATATATGTCTGGTCAACCCGCCATGAGTCAAGAGTTGGGCGCAAGCGCGATCGGCACCGCTTGTCCAGTTCGGGGGCATAGGCTTGCACCCAACGATACACCGTCGTATGGTCTACTTTCAGACCCCTCTCCAGCATCATCTCTTCTAAATTGCGGTAACGCGCGCGGGTAGCGTAAGTACCACCGCACCCACAGCAGGATGATTTCGGCTTGATAGTGCCATTTGCTTATGAGCTTATCCCACTAATATCAAAATTTGAGCTAGAATCAACATAAAGGTGAAATAGACACAACAAAGAAGAAGACAAAATGGCACTTCGGTTTGAGGGGTTGAGCGACTTGGAATGGAAGTTGTTTGAAGACTTACTACCTCAACCCCCAGAAAAACGAGGGCGTGGAATGCCACATGCTCCATTTCGCAAAGTGTTGAATACACAACTATACGTACTGATTACTGGTTGTCGATGGTGCGACATACCACGAGGCGAACAATGGGCATCAAAAAGTTCTGCTCATCGGTGGCTCAAGAGGTGGTACGAAGATGGAACACTAGAGAAACTCAAGCAGCGAATTCTGGCAGTGGCAAACGAGAAAGGATTGATCGACTGGAAGTATGGAGCCGTAGATGGCTCTTTTTCCCCCTGGCATCCGATGTACCTTTAAAAATAAGGGAAACCTTCTTTGGGGTGTCTGTCGGAGTGATAGCGGATCTTTGTAGTTATAAGGTTTCCCTTATTTTTAGGACACAAAAGTGTAGGCGGTGGCGGTGAAGGCGTAGCTTATGGCTACAAAGGCAAAGGCATCCTCATCCACAGCATTACAGATGCTAATGGTATGCCAGTAGTAGCAATTACTTTACTACTCCTGAAGAGTGGTGACGAAAGGCAGCAAGTCCTGCCGATGCTAGCTCAAATTCGGTTGGCAACAGGCAAACGAGGTAATCCTAAACGCCGCCCTAAAACTCTTGCTGCTGATAAAGGATACGATGCCAGATGGTTGCGTAAGAAACTTCGGACTAAAGGTATCCGACCACAGATCAAGAAACGGCTATGCAGAGGCAAAAAGCCCAAGGGCAGACCAATTAAGGAAGTTGTACCCCGCTATCAACAAGAACGCTCTTTCTCGTGGTTTCAACGCAAGTATAGAAGACTCGTTGTGCGATGGGAACGCCTGAAAGCATGTTTTGATGCTTTCCTCCTCCTCGCCTGCTGCTACATCTGGTTTCCCAGCTTAGTGGGATAGGCTTATAGAGCAAACATTTGAACTCCATCAAGAAAGTCCAGAATGGGTGATATATCGCATCCTTCCTGAGAAATAAGCTAAGCGATCGCTAACTTTACTCAACCTGCGTTGCGAAATCCACTTTATGGAACAGGTGATGCCGCTACCAAAATTGCGGATATATTGCTAACGGGCGTATAAAAACAGTTAGTTATACAAGAGCGTGGGGATTTGCTTGCTGCACCACGACAGGACGCAGGATGACAGGAGAGGCGATAATGCAGGCAACGGTTTTTGTTTGAGTAGTTTTTGCCACACAACTGTCGCCCTAACCGTCCCCTAACGGTTTATATGCGGCTCAATTTCCGATTGGCGGAGCCATAGAAACTCGTGGCTTACCACCACCGCCGACGCTGTTGGGTCCGTTGTTGTCAACGGTGTTAAGTTGTTTGAATATCTTCATAACGTCCTCGTAAAAAGCCCCGCTTGTACCATAGAATTCATAACCGAAGGTAGCGCGGAACTCCTGTAAGGCTTCTGTGTGCATCGATAAGTCGTATGAGCCTCCAGCAGAATCGTCAACGACGTAGCTTCCGTAGTTTTGCAGTGCGTAGAAGAGTTTCCGCCCTGCTGGTGTCTGAAGACCGAGACTGGTTTCTGTCACATTTGGCGGGATCGCTAGCAACGATCCCATCACAAGTTTCGGGTTAGTACCTTTATAGTTCTGGGCTGCATAGCTATCTGCACGGTCTGCTGGCCAGCGGTATCCCGGATTGGATGAGGAATAGTATAAGTATTTGTACGCCCAAAGGTTTATTTTCAATGCGTGACGGATAGGCTGAGTACCAGTAAGTTCACCCACACGAATCGAACCGCCGATGCTTGAGAGACCAGATCCCCCGTGACCTCCACGTAATCCATCTCCGTAGATGTTTTCTTCAGAGCGCCATCCGTATACGTTTCCTCCCGAAGTACAACGTGTAAGCGGGTTGAGCTGCACGAGCGTTTTCCCGTCAGGCATGAGGAACGCAGCCGGATTGTTAGGGGTTTTGTTTTGGGTAGCGTCTGGAACGATTATATTATCAGCAATCTGTATCGTTCCCTGGGGCATAGTTCCCGTGCAGCGTCCGGGTCCCCAAGTGCCAGGGACGTAGATCGATCGCACGGGATCTTCTACTTTGCTTTTGTAAAGGTATTCCACATCAGCCGAGACCCACGGTAGTTTTTCAAGATTAGCTGGACTGTAGCGCGCGTTTGAGCCGATAGGCATATTCCAAGGTGATGTGGATGCGAAAGGCCACAGCCACTTGTCACGCGTGGAAGGTAGCTTGGCACTAAGGAGAGTATCACCAGTGCCTATAGTGGTCTTAGCGTTTTGAGAACTATCACTATTAGGGCTGATGGTTTTGTTAACAGGTATTGTCGAACAATTCCCAACACCAAGACCTACTAATACACTAACTACAAATACAGTTTTGCTACGCAGCAAAAGGTTCTTTATTTTAGTCCGATTAATGTACATGATTTTCTCCTTAATAAATTGTGCAATTGATAAATTTAGGAAATCTGATAGATGGTGAATGTAAACACTTCAAGCAAACTAATGGATTAACTTTTTGCAAATCTTTAAGGTGGCTTTAAGCTATTCCATATTCAATTTGCCGTAACAGCATTTCCTTAACCCAGATAGGTCTAATTATGAGTGAGGCATAAGTTAAATGAAGCATTACCAAGTATTTCTCTACCTTCTTTTTCCAACAGATGAGGATAGGTTGAAACCGATTTAGCTCTAACTAAATAGGCTAGCGTCTACAAGTACCAAGGCGCGCTCGCACTGATTGCTACTTATTAATACCGTTAGTGTAGGTAATAGAAGAAATAAGTTAGGTACACATTAATTAACTTACTATTTACCAACTTGTTAGGACACTACTGTATTTGAAAAATTATTGAATGATAATTAGCAGAGCTTAATTTTTAGTAGCAATCATAAATACTAACTCTAAGATGACTAAATTAGGCATGATAGGATTTCCCTTTTTCATAATTTTGGGTGGTTACAGCTTATGAAATGCTTACAAAAACTTGCAAGACAACTTACTAAAGCACTGATTGTATATCTTTATCGAGATGTCATTGATTAAAAATCAACACAACCTAGATGCTTTGCAACACCAAGCGCTTTTCAAAGTAACTACTTTCCACTTATGTGGGTTGCAGCTTCTTTTGTTATAAAAACAATTTCTTCATAAAGCCTCAGGAATTTTGCGGAAGTAGTTTTTCCCGTAGAAGTACAGTCATTAATATGAATAATCAAGTTTGTGTGAACTTGAGTGGTAGTAGGTGATGAAGTTGTCAAGCAAAAGCCAATGGCAAAGCTGACTTTGTAGCTTACCAATTCCTAGAGATAACTCCAACAAATGCGTAATTCTTCTAGCCTTTATCTGCAAATTTTAATCTTTTGACTTGCTAAATTTCCCTGACGGGGTAACAAGAATGTCTAGAGAGCAGATAGAATGAGCGATATAGCCCTTTAACCTCGTTGATAATACAAACGCTTATGAGGATTAATTATCATTTCAGGTGCGCGGAGTGGATGAATGCTATCATGCCCGTGCTTGGCACGGCGGACATCTATATAACCTGCTCTCAGATCTACTTGAAACCATTTCAAAGCCACTAATTCGGCTGTCCGCAGTCCGTGGCGGAACATCAGTAGAATTATAGCCGCGTCCCGATTGCCATTTCGTCCTACCTTCCGAGCTGCTTGAATCAGCTTTTCTACTTCGTGGGAGCGCAAGTATTCCCGCTCTCGGTTTGCAGTTTGCTTAGGGGGTGGAGCAGCTCCAGAAGCAGACTTTGCCGAAAATGGAAGTGCAGGGAGATTAACTGGCATGGGTTGAAACCTCATGCTGGCGCATATATTTCCACTATACATCGCCTTGTAACGAATGGCACTAAGAAAAGCCGAAACGCTTGTGGTTTAAGCAGTTTGCAATTGC
>CAXTYC010000091.1:0-4137 GCA_964248365.1 uncultured Chroococcidiopsis sp.
TATAGAAGCCAGTCATCCCCCGTTTCTACGGTTTCGACCGAACGAATCGCACACAAACTTAGCTTGTGGGTTCCCATCTATTAATCGCGTGAAACGTTCTGCCAAATTTTTCTGCCGCCGCTTCACACAAATTTCTACATTCTCTCCCACGCTCTAGCAAAAAGTCTAATATGCTAATTTATCTTTTCTAGTTTTTAACAATTAACAACTAAACTATAAGATTATTGCTACGGTCAAATTCAATTATGATTCGCAAAGTTGCGTTTTTATGGTTGCATCATGTGCATCCTCGTTTGACTACCTTAATCAGCACAATTGGTACTATTGGACTTATTATTTGCCTACTCATTCTTTTTGTTTTAGCAAAGCTGTTTGAAGAGGTACTAGAGCGAGAAGCTTTTGCTTTTGATACATCTACGCTATTGTGGTTGCACAAGAGGACTAATCCTAGCCTTGATTCTGTGATGTTGACAATCACTCACTTTGGCGATCCTAGCGTAGTATTGTTCATCGTTATAGTTAGTCTAGTAATACTTTGGCTGCATAATCGGCAGGAGGCGCAAATTTTTGCACTTGCCTGTTTAGGAGCCTTTATCTTAAATACAGGGCTGAAGTTGTGTTTTACTAAACCGCGTCCTCATCTATGGAATCCGCTAATTTCAGAAACATCTTTTAGCTTCCCTAGTGGTCATGCTTTAGGCTCATTGGTGCTGTATGGGTTTCTCGCCTACTTGTTAGCAACTCACTATCCCAAATATGCCAAAATTTTTTATAGCTTAGCAGTGGTAGTGATCGCAGCAATTGGTATAAGCCGCCTATATTTGGGTGTTCATTGGCCTACAGATATCATCGCAGGTTATGGAGTAGGTTTTCTTTGGCTGATGCTCTGCATTGTGATGCTAAAACTGCACAAAACGAAGAAATCTCATCGCAGATATTACCATTAGCAACCGATCTAACTCAATGCTTGCTTAAGAAAAGACAATATCATCTTTCTTGCAGTGACTGTGGCACATTTTTTCTGTTCCAAGCCCTAGCAGCGCGAATCTTTCTCTAATTCGGTAGCCAACCCGTGCCAATACCGATTAGCAAACCTATGCCCATTATCAAGCGATACCAGACAAAGATCCAAGTGCTGCGCTTCTCTAAATAGCGTAGCAGTCCATAAATAGCTAGGAAAGCCGAAATACTGGCTGAGATTAAGCCTACTAAGAGTATCAGCCAACCATGAATATCAAGACCAGACTTGAGGAGGGTGTGTAGTTCCACCGATCCTGCTAACACAATAGCTGGTAAGCCCAAAAGAAAGGAAAATCTAGCTGCTGTTTCTCGCTCCATTCCCAAAAAGAGTCCAGCTGTTAAGGTAGAACCTGATCGAGAAACTCCTGGGATGAGAGCAAATGCTTGAGCAACTCCTACTAAGACACCATCTTTGAGTGTGAGTTTGTCAAATTGGCGCTGATGCCGACTTTGTTTCTCTGCTATTGCCAGTAAGAGTGACATTACAATTGAGGCTATCCCTACGACTGCCAAACTTCTGAAGGGTGAATTGCAGTTATTGAGGACTTTCTTGAGCAAAAGACCAGCAATGACGATCGGGATTGTCCCCAGTAACAATCCTAGTGCTAAGCGAAAGTCTCTGGAGCGGTACTCCTGCTGGGTAAGCGCCCTAATCGTTGCATTGCTCAATCCTTTGATATCTCGCCAAAAATAGGTTACAACTGCGGTTAAACTTGCTAGCTGCATTGCAGCTGAAAACGCTGTACCTGGATCTTGCCATCCCAATAAACTCGGTACAATCCGCAAGTGAGCAGTACTACTAATCGGCAGCAGTTCGGTAATCCCTTGAACTATGCCTAAAAAGATTACTTTAAACCATCCCAGCTGCACAAAACCCAAGTTTACATTGTTGGAACAAGCCGAGGTAGTTAAGAAAAAGAGCGTCATAGGGATTTTTAAGGTGTAGATAATTTTGGTATGGTCAAGGGTTAAGATAAAGGCTGCATAAGAATCGATAATATATTACACTCCATAATGCTTGAAAGTGGCAACGTTAAAGATAACGTCTGGGTGTCTTATGTGTTGGAACTGCGGTTTATCTAAGTATTGTTTAGAACTACGCGCAATTGCAACCAACTTGACATTGCCTGGGGTTTAGAAGGGACACCCTTTTGAAGCAGAACGACTCCATCTTGAACATCTTGAATTCCGTAGTCACCTTGACCAACAATTCGATCTATTAATGGTATGAGTTGTTGATGGAGTAGTTGGCGATCGCCTTTGAAGGCTGCTTGGTATTGTTGCAGTTGCCACAAATCTGCTAAAGCATAATCAATGTCAACAACCTCAGAGCGGTCATTTTGAATCTTTAGGGCTGGTAAGCGAACAATTGCTCGACGACTGGAAAGCTGCGGCAGTAGGTAAGTGGTTGCTGAAACACTGGCATCAGGTTGAATCAAACTCATCAAACTGCGGATGTGTTGTACGTGTTCCCATTGACGGTTTAAAGAGACATAAACCCAAGGGCGGTAAGAATCTGGGAACAGAAAATAGAAAGGTCGGTTGTGATTAGAAACTGTTGCCAAAACAATTGATAGGGCAATACACCCAATCCAGAATTGACGGAAGCGGCGATTAAACCTCCCAGAATGCTGCGACCACCATAGTATTGCGCCATAAAATAAACTTGGAACTACACTTAAGGCATAGCGAATCGTTATAGCAAGCGCTGATTGTCTTTTTTGCTGTAGAAATAACTCCAGCAATGGAAAGCTTGACATTATCCAAGCAGGGGGAGAAACAGCAGGCACAAAAGCCAAAGGTAGCCATTGACCTAAAAGGTAAAACACCCGCTTGTCAAAGGGAGTTAATATGCTGCCAATCAGTTCTTTAGGGTGGGTTAAGATACCCCAGAGAAGTTCTAGGGTAGTGGGTTCCTTACCCCCGACATACTGGCTAAAGAATGTAGCCAAGTATAGACGAGAATTATCTGTGGAAAACAGTGGCATAATCACGTTCGTTACCAGCACAACGTAGCTAAAGCTCAGCAGACACAAAGCTAAACCTAGTTGCACATAGCGACGACCAAGAGCCAGGTAAACACCTATTCCAAACAGAATAATCCCTGTATCTTCCCGAATTCCTAGAGTTAAAGCGAAAAATAGCCAAAAAAGCCACCATATGCGCTTTTCTAAAGCTAGTAGTAGAGAAAAGACAAAAAGGGGAATTTGACAATGCTCGTAAAAATTGCCAAAAGTCGGTCCAATTACTGCATAAGCTCCATAAAAACTGGCAGCAATCATGTGGGCTATTGAGGGCTGAAGATAATGTCGAGCTAAAGCATAAAGTACCAGACCCGCAGCAGTAATTAGAACCACTTGAAGCACAACTAGAGTTGCACCAAAGGGAAATAATTTATAAATAGGTAGCCATAGCAAAAAATCGGGTACAAAGTGTTGCCCTAGATGGTAGTAAGAGACTGTATGTACTTGACCATCAAAGGAAACAGCACTTGATTGTCCTGACGAGAGAGAACCTTGAAACAAGTGTCCGTGAATGCTGTTCCAGAAAAGCTGATTAAAAAGACCCTGGTCATAGGAGGCGTAGAAACTGTAGTATCGATGCAGGGAAAAAACTAGTATTAAAATAAAAAAGATTGCTGCTACACCCAGTACTTTGGGTAAGCCAGATGTTTTTGAATAAGAAAGATCTCTAAGTAGAAATGCCACTTTAACTTTGAGCTTTGAGATTTTGATGCTGTTAGTCTATGGTTTATACCATGAACAATCAACAACGAGCAAGCAATTATAAACTATTAGCTATGACTTTAGATACAACCTTAGAAGTTGGAGTTGTTGGAGTTAGTTAAGTCAGCAGTAGTTAAGAACTCGGAAAGATTTACTCGAAGTTGAAAAATTCAAAGTGAAAAGACTTTTTGTGCGGCAATGCCTATAGCGAGTTGAAATTTCACATACAAGATGCTTTGAGGTAAATGTGTTACACCGTAATCTAAATATCGCGCAGTATTTATACTGCTTGGCGGCGAGAAGCGTTTTGTATACCGAGTTGGGCAAACTTGGTGATAGTGTTGTAGATGAGTTGAATTGAATTCAAATCTCTACTTCAAATTCATACTTA
>CAXTYC010000092.1:0-4090 GCA_964248365.1 uncultured Chroococcidiopsis sp.
TACTGACAACTGTGTCGTCAGCTAAACCACTTATACGACTGATCCCCCGCCAACTGCTGCCGAGACTGATGGGATTGCAGTACAATTTCTTCCATCTTCAGAGCTGATTTGACGGCGGGAATATTGGGTATCGAAGGTATCACTAAAGGTTTGTCGGCAACTGGGGCAGAAGTAGCGTTGACTTCCTTTACTTGTCTTGCCGTGTTTATGCGGTTTATCATGACCGCACAGGGGACATTTCATTGTACTGCTACTGATTAACTCACAATGCTTCACTCTAGCAGTCCCACGCTTCCACCCCGCATGACCTAACTGTACCTTACGACAACGTGTCTCTCGCCCGCGTCCGTAAAACTTTGTCTTTCTCTAAAAAATTGGATAACCACATTGGAGCCATCTGGTATGCGCGTACATCACTATGATTTATCCTTACTTTTGTAGGACTACCGTTATTTTTTACTTCACTGGGACACTTGAGCTTGGGGACAGTTGATTGGAGTCTAGTGTTACCGATTTGGTTAGGTACGTTGCCTGGAGTGTTGGTAGGTGCTAAGCTTTGCCAGAGCATTTTTCACACCCGTTTTCAAATGGGTGAAACCTTTTTGTCCTCTCGAATAGTCCAGTATACACACAGTTAGGTTAATGAAGGTTTCACCCATTTGTAAGAAAAACGCTATCAAGGTGCGCTGCGGTTTGTTGTTTATGCTGTCTCAATGATGAGTTGGAAGTTAGTCTATTAAGTGTGAGAATATTAAGCTAAATGTTCCTCTTTCATACATAATTAATAGACCCAAGCCGATTAAGACAAAAGGAACAATATGCTTACCGTAACGAGTCAAAACATAAGCAATGGTAGGTTGACGGGTTAAGGAATAGGCGATCGCGCACCAAACCCCTACCATGACAAAAAATACCGCCACAGTTACAGCCAAACTGGTAAGTTTGCTACCAGCGAATAAAGGTATATAAATGCTGATATTATCGCCTCCATTGGCAACTGTTACTGCCGCCACTTTATAAGTTTGGGGATTGAGAATACTAAAGAGAAAAGACACTATAGGATTACTAGCCAAGGCATAGGAGCGATCGCTATTTACTGTCTGCACCTGTGTTGTGTCTTTTTCCCGACTCATCACTTGCTTGATACCAATTGCTATTGGTAATAATCCCAAAAATCCAATCCATTCTCGCGGCACGATTAAGCCACCAAAGTACCCAGGCAAGCTAGCGACGATCAGCAATGCAAAACCAAGATACTGACCTAAAACAATATGGCGACGACGGAAATTAGTATTTACCTGTGAGAAAAATAGCAGGAGAATAATAATATCATCGATATTGGTAGCGACGAAGGCTATTAGCCCTCCAGTTAAAGCCGTGCTAATTTCAGCCATTAATTTTTTGAATAAAATTAATGTTTTGTTGAAACTGCTCTCCTAAAGAATTTCTAGTTAATCCCTGCATATCTGAGGGAAAAATTACTAATAAAACAGTTATTATTAAGCAAAGTATTCCGATAACCAAAGCTACAATTCTACCAAAAAGCCCTGGATTAATTTCAGCAAAACCTAATTTAAATTCTCCTAAAACAGAAATTAGCAAGAAAATCATCCCTGCTAGTACAAAGATATTAGTTAAAAATAGTGAGTTAGTCATATAAAAAAGAAATTGTTAACAGCTTTCAGCTAAACTAAATTTCTCACACCTTCATTTGAATGTTTGTCTTTTTTAACCAAAATCATCAAACAAAGAGAACTCGCAACTAGTTTAATTAAACTTAAAGCATTACTTTCCAATATAATAAAAGCACCTAATCCAATCAAGATAAAAGGCACTAAAGTATTGCCGTAACCTGTCAAAACAGAAGCGATCGCCATCTGATTTGTTAACTTATATGCCGCATAGCACCAAACCCCTACCAGCAGCAGGAATATGCCAATAATTACAACTAGAGTGGCAAAATCACGACTAGCGAATAACGGCACATAGACACCAAGGTTATCACCACCATTAGCAATGGTTATTACTGCTACAGTGTAGGTTTGAGGAGAAACAAAGCTAGCGATCGCATCTCGATTTAGTTCTGTCTGTGCCTCAGCTTCCATTGATGTATCTTCTTGTTGATTAAGCAAACCGCTAAGACCAATAGTAATCGGGATTAAGCCTAATAATCCAATGTAGTTGCGTGGCAAAAGCGAACCACCAAAAAAACCGAGAAGACTAGCAAGGATAAGCGCACTGAAGCCGACATACTGACCTATGATGATATGCCGACGATTAAAGCGGTTCTGTTGCAAAAACTTGATGAGAACAAGAAATCCGGCTTGATTGAAGCGGATTATGCAACAACTCCGAAAATTTAAGACACGAACTCTGCTTGACCTAAAATGTCACATTTTTCTACTCCCTGTATTTGTCCTTTACGAACCATGTTCATCGCTTCAAAACCTCTCAAAGTTCGTCTGGCGGTATTGAATGAGCCTTCATCCCATCCCTGGATTGACTAGTCGTTTTATGAATCGATGGTCTTGTTCCACGATATTATTGAGATACTTGACTCTTCGCAGTGCAGTAGTTTGGGGAAGAGTTTGAGCTTTGGTGAGTGAGTTAATTGCCGAGGGATAAGCCGCATTTTTATCCACATTTATGACTCGCGGCAACTGGTTGTGAGAAGCATTTATTGCCTTACGGAAAAATCGTTCTGCTGCGCGTGCATCGCGTCTAGCACTCAGCATAAAGTCTAGGGTGTTGCCAAGAGAATCGACAGCTCGGTATGAGCCTATCCCACTAACCTGGGAAACCAGATGTATGAACAGGCAAGAAGGAGGAAAGCATCAAAACATACTTTTAGGCGTTCCCATCGAACAACGAGTCGTCGATACTTGCGTTGAAACCAACAGAAAGACCGCTCTTGCTGGTAGCGGGGTACAACTTCCTTAATTGGCCTTCCTTTAGGCTTTTTACCTCTCAAGTGCCGTTTTTTGATTTGTGGTCGGATACCTTTAGTGCGGAGGGAGTGACGTAACCATTTAGCATCGTATCCTTTGTCTTGCCGCAAGAGTTTTAGGGCGGCGTTTAGGATTGCCTCGTTTAAGAGTTGCCAACCGGATTTGAGGCAGCATTGTCAGGACTTGCTGCCTTTCATCACCATTAGCTGGGGTAGTAATTGCCACCACTGGCATCCCATTGGCATCTGTAATACTGTGGATCACTATCCCCTTACCCTTGTAACCATAGGCTACACCTTCACCGCCACCGCCTACACTTTTGTGTCCTAAAAATAAGGGAAACCTTATAACTACAAAGATCCGCTATCACTCCGACAGACACCCCAAAGAAGGTTTCCCTTATTTTTAAAGGTACATCGGATGCCAGGAGGAAAAAGAGCCATCCACGGCTCCGTATTTCCAGTCAATCATTCCTTTTCCCTCTGCCACTGCCAGAATCCGCTGCTTGAGTTTCTCGAGTGTTCCATCTTCGTACCACCGTTTGAGCCATCTATGGGCAGAACTTTTTGATGCCCATTGTTCTCCTTGCGGTACGTCGCACACAGGGCAACCAGTCATCAGCACGTACAGCTGGGTATTCAATACCATTAGAAATGCTACGTGTGGCATACCACGTCCTCTTTTCTGTGGAAGTTGAGGTAGTAAGTCTTCAAACAACTTGCATTCGAGATTGCTCAACCCCTCAAACCGAAGTGCCATTTTGTCTTCTTCTTTGTTCTGTCTATTTCACCTTTATGTTGATTCTAGCTCAAATTTCGATATTAGTGGGATAGGTTCATATACTCCGCTAATTTAGGATTGTTTTGCCAAAGCTTAATTTTTTGGTGATTAACAATGCCGAACCAATCCGCGCCCTTAGCGCGAAGTTCCTCCAATAGTCCAATTGCTTTAGTGTTATTGTTTAGATCGTCACTTTTCCACCATTTAATACCAGGCAAAGCAGGTGGAAACACCCATCCACGTCGCTGGCTGTAGTAGACAGAAATCGGGTTGCCAATCTCTTGTGATATGGAAACAACAAGATCGTTTAAAATATCAACCATTTTTGAGTTGGTTGGATAAAATTGACGTAAGAAAGCTTT
>CAXTYC010000093.1:0-3802 GCA_964248365.1 uncultured Chroococcidiopsis sp.
TTACCCATTGATACACTGATACTAATGTACCCCATTTATCTGCAATATGCTGTATCTTCCATGAGTGAGGATGAAATTAAGAAAAAGTTCCAGTTGCTAAAAAAGGATGCGGCAGGCAATCATAATCTTCTAAAGTCGAGAAGTTGTGAGCGCTGTATTAAAACTGGAAAAAGAGGTACACCCTTCGGTATAAAGTTCTGGTATAAAGGTGGCGAAAATTGGTCTTGTGCTTATTAAAAGGGTGTTGAAGCTGAAGCTGGCTGTCTGGGATGCGGCTGGTACAACTTTGAAGCTTGGCGTAATGCTCTTAATCAAAAGCTAGCTGAGTCCGAACTAGATGGTTAACAACAATTTCTGTTTTAGTTTTAGATTGAATCGCATTCAAATAGGGTATGAGCGCATAGCCAATACATTCTGCTAGCTTTGGAGGCACAGCATTTCCGATTTGCCACATTGCCTTTTTCATTGAACCTTCAAAAATAAAAGTATCTGGAAATGTCTGTAATCTAGCCATTTCACGAGCTGAAATGACACGATTAAGATAAGGATGAATATGAGTACCGCCGTGATTTTCCTTAATAGTCATACTTGGCAGACCAGGATATTGACGTTTAAATGCATCGAGATATGTTTCGTATAAGGAACCCCCTGGTGGAACTTTAGCTAATCGCTCCATATATTCTGCTGAATGCCGAGTCCATTCATGATTTATTTCAGGTATAGGAGTATATGCTGGCAGATCGGAAATAGCTGATTCAATTGATTTGTATTGAGCAAGCGATAATTGAGCTTTTGGAAAGGGATTTTGCATTCCAAATCTATTAGCAATGAATATTGCTCTTGGTCGAATTTGAGGAACTCCATAAGTGGCAGCTTCAAGTATTGCAATCGATATATGAGTATAGCCAATAGCCTTAAATTCTTCACAAATTGCTTTTTGAAAATGTCCTTTTTGTAAGGTAAGAATTCCAGGTACATTTTCCATCACGACGTACCAAGGCTTTATCTGGTCAACGACACGTATAAATTCATGAAATAAACGATTACGCTCATCATTTGGATTGCGCTTTCCAGCAACAGAGAAGCCTTGACAAGGTGGACCACCTACAACAAGATGAACTTCAGGTAAAACGATTTGATCTAGCCACTTTTTCGCCTCGAATTGTGCAATGTCTCGGCAAAAATGGTAGCACTGTGGAAAGTTCCTTGTATGTGTAGCTGAAGCGATTGGGTTCAATTCAACGCTAGCAACTGGTTTAAATCCCGCTTGTGCCAAACCTTGTGTCATTCCTCCTCACCAGAGAAAAGATCGACAAACGTATAAGTAGATGTTGGTTTGCAAGGCGATTCTACTTTAACGAATATTTTATTGGGATCTTGGTTTTTTAACTCTAATTCGCGTTGAAGGCGTTCATAACGTCTAACGCGCGCCTTTTTCTACCTCTTGTCCTGATTTTGGTCTTCCCCATTGGAAAATAGAGATAGTTGTGTTGCCGTCATTATTCATTTGAATAGTAATCTCGTCTTACGTTGTGACATATCGTCTACATAAGAACGAGAATTTATGTACAAAATGCTACCAGCAAACTCACTACTGCATCCTATCTATCGTGCGGTATTGAATTGCTTCGGCAACGTGGTGGGTTTTTAGGTCTTCATCTCCAGCTAGATCGGCAATAGTGCGGGATACTTTTAAAATACGATCGCTCGCCCTTGCTGATAAACCTAATTTCCGAATCGCTCCCTCTAGTAAACTTCTAGAAGCATCATCTAATTGACACCACTTTCTTAGATGACGACTGTGCATTGTTGCATTGCAGCGCACAGATGGTTCGGATTTGAATCTTTCAATTGCGCGATCGCTTGCTTTTTGCACCCTTTGTCTAACACTCGCCGATTCTTCCCCTGTCGGCTGTTGGGTAATCTCCTCTGGCTTCAACCGATTTACAGCAACTTGCAAATCAATTCGATCCATCAAAGGACCAGAAAGCTTTGCCCAATATTGTTCCCTTTGCCTGGGAGAACAAGTACAATTTTGGATTGAGTCACCAAAGTAACCACAAGGACAAGGATTAGTACTTGCTACTAAAGTAAACTGTGCCGGAAACATCACAGATTGGCGAGTGCGAGATACTGTGACATAGCCATCTTCCAAAGGCTGACGCAAGAATTCTAAGACATCCCGTTTAAATTCTGTTAACTCATCGAGAAAAAGTATGCCTCGGTGTGCTAAAGAGATTTCCCCAGGACGCGGAAAAGTACCGCCACCGACCAGAGAAGGACCAGATGCAGAATGATGAGGACTACGGAAAGGGCGATCGCTTACTAGTGAGCCTTTATGTTTCAACAGTCCAGCCACAGAGTGAATTTGTGTAACTTCCAACGCCTCTTCAAAACTCAATGGTGGTAAAATACCAGGTAAGCGCCGAGCTAACATCGTCTTACCACTTCCTGGCGGTCCCACAAAAATTAAATTGTGTCCTCCAGCTGCGGCAATTTCCAAAGCTCTGCGAGCATGAGCTTGACCTTTTACATCCTTCAAGTCTGCACAGCCTATAATATTTTTGCCCCCTTCGTGTCTACCATCAAGTTGTACAGGACTGTAACGCTCTGGAGAGTTGAGAAAATCAACTACTTCCGATAACAATTTAAAACCATAAACTTTTAACCCTTGCACTACTGCCGCTTCTTCGACGTTATCAGCTGGTACAATTAGACCAGTAATTCCCATTCGGTGAGCAGCAGCAGCGATCGGTAACACCCCAGTAACAGCCCGCATAGAGCCATCTAAGGAGAGTTCACCTAAAAATAAGAAATCTCCTAACAACTGGGTGTTTACCTGCTCAGAAGCAGCCAAAATCCCTATACTGATCGGCAAATCAAAGCTGGGACCTTCCTTGCGTAAATCAGCGGGTGCTAAGTTGATGACAATTTTACGCATCGGAAAGGCATAACCAGCATTCTTAATCGCCGCCTTTACTCTCTCTTTTGATTCCTGAACCGCCACGTCAGGTAAACCTACTACCACAATTCCTGGTAGTCCCCCGGATACATCGATTTCCACACCCACCTTCACGGCATCGATGCCTACTATTGAAGCGCTCCAAATTCTAGCTAACATTGGCTAACTATTTATTCCATAACAATAAACCTTTAGAATCTCTAACAGAATTACAGGTAAATCAGCATGAGTGAAACCACAGAAACAATTTTCAGCAAAATCATTCGGCGGGAAATTCCTGCTGACATTGTTTATGAAGATAACTTGGCTCTAGCTTTCAAAGACGTAAATCCCCAAGCCCCAGTTCACATCCTCGTTATCCCTAAACAACCCCTAGTTCAGCTAGCCGATGCCGAAGCTAAAGATCATGCTCTCATGGGACACCTTTTATTAACTGCCAAGCGTGTTGCTCAACAAGCTGGACTGGACAACGGTTATCGCGTTGTCATCAATACTGGTGCTGACGGCGGTCAAACTGTCTATCACCTACATCTACATATTTTGGGAGGACGACAAATGAAATGGCCTCCAGGCTGAAGCGATTTTAGATTTTAGATTGGAAAGTCTCAGTTTTAGGTAGTTTCAGCCATTTCATTTGCAGCATAAATCCAGCAACGGGGATAAATTACAAAAGCAAATATTTGCTATAAGTAATTTTTATATTAAAACCCTTTACAAAACTAAATTAAGTTTTATATAGTTATCTTAACGGGAACAAACGAACCCGAAATTATATAAAGCTAAATCCAAGCAATCATAGAACCATGACAACCACATTACAACGGCGTGAAAGCGCCAGCC
>CAXTYC010000094.1:0-3569 GCA_964248365.1 uncultured Chroococcidiopsis sp.
AAAATGCCAAGGAATTTATTGCAGCAGGTGCGATCGCTGTGGGTCTTTCCGGTCAGTTATTTCCCCCGCAACTGGTAAAATCTGGTAATTGGGAGGCGATCGCGCAATTAGCCCAAAATCTGATTCAACAGCTAGCGACTGTTCAGACAAGCTAATCTGATACAACAAAGCACCAGTCAGCCGACCTTCAAAGTTACGCTTGTGAATCCAAACTAGTATCAGTACCGTGGATATCGAGTGGAAAGCCCCATCTGTTTGAGCAGCCGATTGATGTGACAATCGCTAATCTCAATATCGAGTTCTTTTACCAGATGCTTTCCTAACCATTGTGCTGTCCAACGTTGAAATGGATAGCCATACTTGCACGGGCTATGACTTACCAATTCTTTCAAACGTTCAAGATATTTCTCATTAACGGTTTTAGGTCTTCCCATTGGCTGCGTATCCCAGTTGTGAGCCTGACCTGACTGAGCCATAGTAACCCAGTATCGTGCTGTCTCCGAAGAACATCCTACTGCTTTACAGATTTGTGCCTGAGATTGACCCTTATCTGCTAGCAACATAATTTTAATGCGACGACGGTATTCTTCACGTATTTCGGTTTGTAGACTCTTGTGCAGAAATTTTCGCTGACATGGCGACAAGCACTGACCCTGTTGCACAACAATTTCTCCTTTTAGAACTTCAGTAGCTGTGTGGAATTACAATACTTCTCGGACAAGGCTTGATCCCCTGCTTGTGGCGACCTCCTTTTTAACCCTGTAGAAGAATTAAGCCCCCCTTTTTTAACCTCTGTTGGGGGGATCTTCTTGGGCTTTTCATTGCTTACCAAATGAAAGTTGTGTCTTACTTTTGTTTCTCTACGTCCGAATTCCAGAAATTACGCAACTTTTGTAACAAAAGTTCACACTAAGCTTGCAGAAGAATCAAAAGTGTGGCTCTTCAACGGGTGATGCCCCACAGTGCGACAAGTAGCATTATCTACAACCAGAAATATAGTTTCAGTTTCAGATTGCACAAATCAGAATAGTTCAACGCATCAATGCAATTTAATTTTTAAACTTCAAGTATATTTTTAAACATGAAATATTTTAATAATAAAAACATAACTCCTTTAGTTATGCATAAAAAATCACTTTTTTTCCCTTGAATTATTAAGTTGAATCTCAGAATATTGAAATGTAATTAGATAATACAAAGCTGATGCAAGCAGGGATAACATCCGCTTACTTGCTAGCAAAATTAAACTAAATTTTGGGAAATTTAGTTATTTTGAACTGCTTTGTAAAACAAACAAAACTAGCAACAAATTAATTAGGAGAAGATGATGGATACCAAAAATCAAGTACAACAATCCTTTGCGATCAAAGACCTCGAATGCTTTTCAGATCTCTCTGAAGATGAGAAAGCGATCGTGGATGGGGGGTTCGGCTGGGATGATATCAAGAAAGGTTATGACAAATTTTCAGGAGGTGTTAAGAGAATTGGACAAGGATTGAAAGACGGATCGGGAAATAGTGCTTCTAGGTACGACGATCTCTGGTACAACCTAGGTTTTTTTGGTGGTCACAATGTGAAAGTATCGAAGTAGACCTAAAAAGTAAGGATAGGCGGATTACGTTGCCTATCCTTATTGATATAATTGTCTACAAAACTTGGTTTTATTTAATACCAAGCTAATTCCTGTGAGCAACTTTCTTTTTATACTGCTAAACTTAAACTTATTCCTTATTCAAAAACTCCAAATAACTATTACTAAGTTCCTTCACAGCCAACTCATAAAACTGCTTACCATGATCAGGTGTAGCCAAAGCTGGATTAGATCCCATTCTCCCATCAGGATAGTGCAGGCGAAAGTCAGCAGCACCATAAATTCTATGTCCTGATCCCACTTCTAGCGACAAAGGCGCTTGTTTGATTGCTTCTGGATAGACAAACTGAGTTACAGCAACTTCGCTAGGCGTAGCATGAGATCCTTCTTGATTTCCATATAACTCCTGCGCCAGCTTATATACAGAACCGCACATGAACCAGTTTCCGACTTGACATTGCACTTTTGGTGCATTAGGAATATTCAAATCAGAAAGATGAGCGTAAGTTTCTGCAAAAGCGGCTTTGAGCGTGGCAATATTACCACCATGACCGTTGATAAAGAAGAACTTGGTAAATCCAGCTTTAGCAAGACAAGTTACATAGTCTTTGATTAGCTGAATCATTGTACTAGGTTTGAGGCTAATTGTACCAGGAAAGGCGGTGTGATGTAGTGCCATACCGACATTGATCGTGGGAGCAACCATAGCATTAATTGCTTCACCCACACCACGCGCGATCGCTTCTGCACAAATCGCATCTGTACCAATTAGCCCTGTAGGACCATGTTGTTCGGTCGAACCAATTGGCAAAATAATACCCCCAGATTGCTCTAGGTAAGCTTCGACTTCAAGCCAAGTACTTAAATGTAGTAGCATTTTTAATCAATTCCTATCTCAAAAGATCTCTCTAATGATCTTAGTTGCGGACTGATTGTATATGTACTACTTGTTTGCTATAAAGTGCGGGTACGCGCTTAGCAATATGCTTGAATATCTTCACCACATTGATCGGCTAAGTAACACAAAGCGCGAAAACGTAAACCAACAAAAGAGTCATATAAGGGATTTAATTTGCACATAGGTGGAATATGCCCTACTTTGTGACCAAATAAGATGATATCACGTTCAAACGGACATTGGGCGGGGATCATTTTGGCGATAAATTTAGCAACTTTAGAATTGTGAATCTCGAAAGAGTCGAGCCATTTACGTATAGGTTGAAGTAGAGTTGATATTAGTTTAAATTGAGATTTTTTTGTTGACTGCCTACCTGCAAAAATGGTCATGGTTAAAGCAAATATGACACTAATCTGAAACGTACTCATACGTTCTTCCTCACATTTATCCAATTCTTCGACTAATTTAAGTAGACTAATGCACACATCAGCATTACTCATAAGATGAGTTGCAAGCATTTTATTTACTATCTGGGTAAAAATGCTTGAAAGTGCGATCGCGCTTCTTAATTTCAGTCCAATTCAAAACTAATTTTGGACTAAATATAAGATAACAAATTTAAAGTATAAAAGTGGCATCCTTACAGTAGAAATTGCTGATTTAGCTTATAGCAATTTTTAATTTTTGAGCTAGATGATTGCTCTGAAAATAAACAGTCTCTCCAGTGGTAATTATTTAACCCTGAAGCAGTTTTTTGTCTGACTTAAGCTACATTCTGTTAGACGTATTTGCGAGAAACAATGAAAGCATAGCTGAGTTTTGAAAGAAAATTGTATTGTAGGCTACAAAAAGCAAAATTTTTTTAATCGATGCTTTTTTACTCGTTACCAGACTCCAGTTGCGACAACGAGAGTTAAAATCTCTGTGTGCCTACAAAATAGCTAGTCAAAGCGATAATGCTTTCAATACATCTTGGTTAATGATGTTTATCTCAAGGAAGTACAGTAGGGTGGGCATTGCCCACCAATTACAGCGGATTGAAGGTTTATGAGGTACAGTAACAACAGTTTGTAAACCAGT
>CAXTYC010000095.1:0-3454 GCA_964248365.1 uncultured Chroococcidiopsis sp.
GAGGTCGCGCGTTTTTCTTCGTTCCCTTGGTTGGATTGTTTCGTTCCGTTAGGTGTAGCCAATTCAACCACTGGATTCCCTAGACTCTTGCCGTTAGCAAAATTAAACTGCGGCGGGAATACTCTCCAGTCAAGTCGGGTCTTTTTAGTTGTGTCCCGCTTTTTCCTAGGTTGCAATTCTTCGGCTATATTTCACCATAGGAACCCCCCATTAGCATGAGAGATTTGGGGGAGAATAATTCTTCCCCAAACTCTCTCGCCAGTGTCACCCCACAACGGATGTCTGGTTGCGCCCCCATCCCAGCTTCACCCTCCAGAAATCGAGTCTACTCAGTGTGGGCAGGTAGGGAGTTACACCGTAAGGCGGGTGAGCGGGGGTTTCACCCGCATCCCTTCCGAGAGTTCAACCGCGTCTTTGTTGGACTTGATTGGAGTAGCTATGTACGGGCTTTCACCGTGATTCACTACTCAACGAATCGCACAATTTTTGGAAACGTCCAAAGCACGGGTGTTCAATTGTAGTACTTGTCGCTGATCGATCAAATCAATAAAGCCGCTTCGGTTATTGCCCCTCTGCTCAGTGGTAATGGCGCAGCGGATAGTCCAAATGGGCAGTTGCAGTCTACGTTTTTGGTAGCATCCAAGCAAAGCTCTCACTGTTTCAATTAAAAGCGTTGACTCCAATTTTGCAGGCAGTAATTGCAAATGCTGCTAACCGTACTATATTTGATCGTTGAAAAGTCGGCACGAGGTTAGCGTTTGCACTTTTAACTTTAATTTCAGTTAGCCATCTGAATGAAAAAGACGCGCATCAAATCTAAAAGGTTTGGCAATGCCGATCGCTATCTGAGTAAAATCAGGATGCTCTGGATTAAGCAAGTAATTCCATTCCTCATCTATAACCGCAGAAGGAACTCTAAGAACTGCACTTTGACCACTGCCTATCCATTGCTTTCCAATATCCACCAGTACTAGTGGCGGGGGGTCGTCTCTCCAATTATTTGGTAAGTGTCCAACCAGGACAGACTCAATTGAAAGTTCTTCAGGAATATCGGCAGGGATAGCAATTAGTGGTTTGGGAGTAGCTCTTACTCCTAAATGAACTAGTAACTCGAATGCTGCTAGTGCAAGACTGCTTGAGGTATAAACAACAGCTACGCCGATGGGGTTCCATCGTCCGCCGTAAGTTTTTGCTCCCTGTCCGTCGAAGGCGGTTGCTACCCACTTCGCATTACAGATGCGCCAGACTCGCAAGCTCATGCAAAAATTCCATGTTCAATGCGTCCGAGCAGTAAATCTACTTGTCTAACACCAGGTTCTGTCTTGATTGCTTCAAGTGGAGTTTGACCTTGAAGGGCAGCTAATGGTTCTTTGAGCCAGTATAGTGCTGTGGCTTCATCTCCAAAGACATCTACTGCCTTCGCCACAATCAAAGCTAATCGGTACAATCGATCCGATTCAACAGCACACAAGCGTTTAGTAGCATTTAACTTGGTCTGCTGAATACGACGACTGAGAGTACGCCGAGATATACCAACCGTTTGCGCCATTTCTTCTTCTGATAGTCCTGTTAGCTGTTTGAGCCGAACAATAGCGGTAACTGGAACACCCTGTGCAATCATCTGTGATGGTTCCATTTGACTATTGCGATCGCAGCCAATCCCCAAAAGTTCTTGGATTGTTAACAAATTAGAATTGACAATCTGGCTTGGAGCCATGATAAATCACCATCAACGCCATCTGCCCATATTATACTGCCATTTGACACACTAGAGTTAAGATTTGTCGCTTAACAGATTGTTTCTCGTTCTATCCCTCTTGTGTCACTTTCAAAAAAGTGTGATCGCGCTTAAGCCTTACTTTCGCAATTAATACAAGCTATCCTATTAGAAAAAAATGGGTCTTGTATTTATTATTAGAAAAAATAGCAGCGCTCGCAAGGTATGTAAAAGCTCTAGAATACAGAAATGGTAGATGTTTTTGGAAAGTGACACAAGAGGGTTAAGATAAAGTCAATCGTGTTGACTGCTGAATCTACAGCACGATAGAGATATTTCCACTTGCCTTTAACCAAAATATAGGTTTGGTCAACACGCGCCTGTATCATTCGCTAATTTTAGATGAGGACGAGTGCGTTTTTCCAATTAGCAGCGCTATTCGCATCACCCATCTATAAATTGTTGAATGGTCTACTGATAAACCTTGGAACGCACATCATCTCTTCCAAGTGGCGATATGACAACGGGTAGCGCAAGTACTAACGAACACACAAAAGGATAATGAACGGTTGGAAGTGCCGCCAAATGATACGGGGTTTGGGAATTCATCAGGTGCAGGCGGGATAATTGTCTTGCTGTGGAACTATTTCACACTACCATTTTTTGCAACACCCCCGTAATTATTACCTTTGCAGGTAGTAGAAAATTGGATACTACATGGATACACTAGAAAGATAGCTCAAGAGTGCAACAGCTTTGGGATGGACGAACGACAACAACTACAGCAACTACTAAATGACGATCTCCACAGTTTGAGTCATTATTACCGAGAAATGTCTGACCTCGAAGGCTCTGGGGTACTATTCGTCAATTACTACCCCAGTGGGGAAGTAGCCCAAATGTCGGCTAATTTTTTGAAACCGAATCAAATTCCTCGACTGGCAAGACAATTGGGGCTACCCACCTTGCAGGTAGAATTTGAACGGCACAACCAACAAGACCAAATGGTAGTTGCCATAGTTACAGCACAAACAAAAGGTGTGGTTACTGTTGAGTTGCCCTCACTAGAGGTACAAACAGCGCCAGCCCCAACAGCCGACGCTCAAGAACAATCCTCTGCTACACCTTCATCAAAGCGCAAACAAGCTCCAAAAACAACAACTCAACGTAAATCTCCTGCCAAATCTACATGGCAGCGCCAAAGCGAGAAAAATCAATCTCAAGCCGAACCACCAGAACCCGAAACTGAGGTAGCAAAAGAGCCGACAGCAGAACCAGAAACTGCTACTCAACCGCCAGTAGAATCAGAGACTACTACAAGAGTGATCGCACAATCAGAAACTACTTCCAAGCCAGCAGCCAACCGCAAGTCGCCTTCCAAGACACCAGCAAGGCGTAAATCTCCTGCCAAATCAGCCAAGAAGAACCAAGTCCAAGAACAGCCCCCAAGCCAAGTGACGTTTGAGTCAACAGTAGAGCCAGAAACAACTGCTCAACCACCAGTAGAATCAGAAACTACTCCTCAATCATCCCAAGAGCCAGAAACTACTCCAAAACCAGCAGCAAAACGCAAATTGTCTTCAAAGACAGGAACAAGGGGTAAAACTGCTTCAAAAACAACCACAAGGCGTAAAACTGCTACGGGAGCTAGGACAAAACGCAAAAAAGAAAGTCAACAGTAGTAATACCAATTCTCCAAAATATAGCAACAGATGGCAAAATAATATTTAACGAGCC
>CAXTYC010000096.1:0-3279 GCA_964248365.1 uncultured Chroococcidiopsis sp.
TAAGTTGTTGCTGCATTACCTAAAGTATAGAATTGTTCCTGTTCCAAGCTAAATCGTTTGTCTATTGTGCAACGCCCTGGCGCGACGTGTCTGAGGAAAAGATAAAAGCAGTCTTCGATCAAAAATACATCCCGCTGCTGGAGAAAGCAGTGGTAGCTGGTGCATCGTTTGTAGTCGGTGATGCCAAAGGTACGGATCGACTCGTTCAGAAATTTCTCGTTGAGAACGGCTATAAGTTTGAACGTAAAGATGGCTTTTTGCAATGCACTCCTGAAAAGAGCCAAGTGCTTGACACTGCTGCAACACCATCCTCTACCAAAGTACGACAACCTTGGAAACAGAAAATGCTAAACCAAGCATTCCAAAGCTTACAAGCTAACCCTGCCAACACAAGGGAAGAGATTCAAACAGCCTCTTTCGCCAATGCAAAGTTTAGAGCTATCTACCACTCTCCTACTGAAACTCTCCATATTGTTGATGAAAACAATCATCGTGGAACTCTGTATAAAGCTAAAAAGGGAGAGAAAGCTACTATCTGCAAATTCAATCAAGACGAGAAAGAAGAATTCTTGGAACAGTCATCCATACAACAACCAAAGAAGCAGGAACGATTATTGAGCCAGCAGTCTAATGAATCCACCAGACTAAAGATAAAGAAAGGAATTGAGCAGGGAAATTAACACTTATTTGCAAGGCAAATGACGCTGCAAAGGGAATGTAATAACAAAATAACTTGACAGATCTAAAATAATACTTCTCGCTCTAGTTTGATACATAATTGAGTACATTTTCTGGCTAACGCCAGCTCTTGCCATGAAGAGTTTTTGTAGCAACTTATACTAGCATTTGTGTCGCTTTCGACGTGGAGCGTAACAAAGTTTGAAAACTGGTACGAGCCAGGATCGCTTTCCTCCCCCGCGAACTTTTAAGCATGGCAAGAGTATATAGAGGTTTGTCGAGTAAACTACCCACCACTAGAACCCGAAGGGTTTAGTGGGGGCTTTATCCCAGATTTCGCCACCAACTGGTAACAACGATAGTTGTCCTTCCAACTGACAAGCAATCCCCAGAATTTCGGGCTGGCCTACAGGCAACCCCAAAGCAGCAATATTAAGAGCCGCATTCAAGTCTGAATCCATATGTTCCAAGCTACAACGCTTACAACTAAACTTCTTACCGTTTCTGTCACCGATAGCGTGACAGCGGGAGCAAGTTTTACTTGTATAAGCTGGCGGAACAAATACAACTGAGACACCAGCAATAATGGCTTTGTACTGTACAAACAGTCGCAACTGATAAAAAGCCCAGTTATTCGTTCTACGACGCTCTGTTTTATTTCTAGGCTTTTCGTTCAAGCTTTCTCGAATGTTTGTCAAATCCTCAAAAGCCAGTGCTGCAACCAAGTTTTTAGCCTCAGTTACTAATTCTTTGCTAATAACGTGATTAATATGTTTTTGAAACCTACGTTCTCGCCCAGAGAGCCTTCGCAAAAGTCGCCTAGACGACCGCGTGCGTTTGGCTTGAACGTTGCTTCTGACTCTACTGTATCTGTCCCTAATAGACTGCAATTGACTACCGTTCCAAGCAATGCCCGTACTAGTAGTAGCAATATCCCGGCGACCCAGATCTACCCCAATAACTTTAGGAGTCTTGCCCGTTGGCTCAGTTGTCAGTTCCACAACTATATTGACGTAGTAACTACCGTCATTGTGCCTAACCAAAACCGCGCTTGTTGGGGTTTGACCTTTGAGCAAAGCTCGTTGGTAGTTGCCAATCAACAAGCTAAAGTTAACTCGACCAGAAATCAAGGTAATTCCTACCTTCCAATTATCTTCGGAAAAGACAAATGTTCTAGCATCCAAAGAGACACTAGTCGGTCGGAACTTCTTAATCTTGCGAGTCTTCTGGCTATTGTCAACTACTCGACGAATCGCTTGGCAGACATGATTAGCCTTCAAGACAGTACTTGCCTTGACGGGATAATACGTCAGGTGATGCAACTTAGTTGTATTCCAACAGTTTTCAGTCTTCGCTACTGCCAATATTTGATTACAGGCATTAGCAAACTCCTCAAAAGTGCGCTTAAATTGTGGGCGCATTTCTGGGAAGACTTCAATCTTGCAGGATACAGACAGGGATTGAGTCATACAGGTAGTATAACTCATCCAGGTAATCACAGATCGGTAGGACACATAGATTTTGCCCTCCCTTTCCTCCCCTCCCTGTCGCTCCGCTCCGAGGAAGGGGTATCCAGGGAGGTTGGTGCGATTCGTTCAGTCGAAATTCTACTTAGGAGAGATGACTGGCAACAGTTGAGTAACCCAATAGGGTAGAGTTCGCACTTTAATCCTCTACTGACGACAACTTACCATCCATATAGGTAAGGAAACCTGGTCAAGCAATAGCTAAGACAATCAGGGGAAAAAGGAAAATCATAACCTAATCCAGAAAACACCAAATCTTATCGTCCCGGTGCGGGATTGAAAGCACACAGACTACCAATACTATTGGTAGCCCCTACACAAGAGACTGACTATCAATTCTGTAAAGCGGGGGTGAAAGCAGGAATAGGTGGTAATAGCTGAAAGCACCTACTGCAAGCAAGAGATTATGGGTAGAAACAACTAATCATCCATGAACCATCGAAACGTGGAACCAGGGGATATAAGCCAATAGGTCAAAAGCCTAGCCCCTGGATCGGAAAAAGCCGATAAGGGTAAAAGGACTATCAGGATTCTTCCACCGAGATAGCGCACTTCCTAGAACCGCGGTGGATAGATGAACCCTAAAATCTCAATCAATGGATAGTAGGAACGAAGTAACCACCCAAAGCTCCTCATCAATCTTGGTGAGGTAGGCAGTCAAGTCAGACGCGATGGGATGGTGGGATGGTTCAAGAAGCAAACGCCCAACCCGAAATAACGGGTAATGCCTGAAAAGGGATGGCGTAACTGCCGGGATAAGCAGACGTGAACCGCAATGTGTCAAAGCTAGGATCATGAGTAGTGATGAATAAGCCTAAATCTGACAGTACAGAGGGATGGAAGGCTATCAATTGGCGCAAAGCCGAAAGATATGTCTTTAAGTTACAAAAACGAATCTACCCTGCTTCACGTCGCGGCGATGTCAAGCAAGTCCGTAAACTCCAAAAAACGTTGATGAGGTCTTGGTTTAATAGGGTCTTATCGGTACGACGGGTCACACAAGATAACACTGGCAAGAAAACGGCAGGAGTGGATGGAATTGTGCGATTCGTTGGCTAGAAACTAAAAGCCTACA
>CAXTYC010000097.1:0-2843 GCA_964248365.1 uncultured Chroococcidiopsis sp.
CCCCTCTCCCACTCTCCCCCTCTCCCCAGCCCCCAGCCCCTAGCCCCTAGCCCCTGGTTCCTCTAGCCACTCACCTTTGGAAGGATGCTAGTTTGACTTTGGCGTTGATATTCTACAACCAGTACTCAACTATTAATTGTCAAATTATGGCATCATCTACACCACTGCAAGGCACTGAGTTAGTTGACTGTGCTAGAGCCAACGCTAAGCAGGGAATTGAAACTGCTGCTCTTCAGTGTGGCTATGGTGAAGATATTAATACTTTTGCCCAAGCACTCAAGCAAGCTTGTGAGCAGATGAATTTACAAGTTAAGGAACTGAGCGAACTGATTACCGATCAAGAGATGATGTTACAGATGGGGCAAGGTGAAGTTGTTGCACCAGATACAGCATCTGAGCTTTAAGGGAGGGGCTAGGGGAACCAGAAAAAGGGAAAAGGGAAAAAGGGAAAATTACGAATTACAAAGCTACTCACTATTTGGGGAGACATATTACAATTTTAAAATTAGTCGTGCTAGGTTGAAATAAATTAAAACTCCCAGTACGTCAACAGCAGTTGTAATAAACGGTGCTGACATTAAAGCTGGATCTAAACCTAGTAGACGAAATAAAAACGGTAGCGCTGAACCGGAGACTGAAGCTAATAGAGAAATTGCTACCAGGCTAACTCCAACAGCGATCGCTACTGATAAGTCTCCTTGCAAGAAGAAAGCCCAGACAGTGGCGATCGCGCCTAACATTGAGCCAAGTAATACCCCTGCGATCGCTTCTCGCCCAATTACTTGTAATGATCCCATTGCTCTAATTTCGTCGGTGTTCATCCCCCGAATTACTACCGTTGACGACTGCGCTCCCACATTCCCCCCAGTACCAGTTAATAAAGGGATAAATGCCGCCAATGTCACTACTTGTTGTAATCATCCTTCTTGCGATCTAATAATTGTTCCTGTAACCGTATTAGTCAGCAGTAACACAAATAACCAAACAACACGCTTGCGGGCAACGGTGAGCAAATCAGTTTGAAAATAATTGTCACCGCCAGATTGCACACCACCACCCAAAGCATAAATATCTTCGGTCGTTTCTTGCTGTATAATGTCAATCACATCGTCTACGGTAACTATACCGACTAGTCGCTGTTCCCGATCAACCACTGGTACAGCCAAAAAGTCATAACGCCCAATTAATCTAGCAACTTCTTCCTGATCTGTGTCTGTATGGACATAGATCGCCTCCCGTGTCATGACTTCGCCAATTGTTTGCCCAGGGAGGGCAGTGACTAAATCTCGTAAAGATAAAATCCCTGTCAAACGTCTTGCCCAATCGGTGACATAAAGGTAGTAAATTGTTTCTGTAGTCCTAGCTAAGGAGCGGATACGTTCTAGGCTTTGCGCTACGGTAAAGCCTTCTTTGAGCGAGATTAACTCTGGTGTCATCAGCCGCCCAGCGGTTCCAGCTTCATAGCCTAACAATTGGGCAGTAGCTTCGCGTTCAGATGGGCTAAGTTGTTCTAGCAGACGATTGACAATTTTAGCTGGTAGTTCATCAAATAGTCGTGCGCGATCGTCCGGTGACATCTTATCTACAATGTCTTGGACATCCCCACGCTTGAATTCTTCAATCAACGCTTGCTGTACACTAGAATCAAGATATTCATAAACCTCGATCGCCTCATCTTTAGATAGCAAGCGAAAGGCAAGAACTTGCATTGGTTCTGGCAACCCTTCAATTGCTTCAGCAATATCAGCAGGTTGAACTGGAACCAAGATCGCTTTTGCTCCCTGCAAGTCTCTCGACTCTAGCAGCGCTTGCAGCCCAGTACGCACCCAGTTCCTTAATTCTCGGCGTGAGACATCCTTTGGTTGAGGATGAGTTGTAGTTTCAGTCAATGTTTCCCCTCCAAAAGATCAGATGAAGGTACTGCCTTTAAGTCTAGGTGAGAGTGGCAATGTGCAGATCAAAACCTGCTATTTTTCAGCCTAATGGTAGGGGCGATTGTGTCTTATACGATTTTGGGGACCATAGATTTTAGATTTAAAGATTGGGAATCGCTTTGTGTATTTAAGTTGTGTGAATCTATTTGTCGCATTCTTTTTTCAAATTGGTATTACCTAAGATCGCCTGGGAAAATTAACTAATCAAGATCTAGGTATTGTCTGAGAATAAATTTAAATTGCTCAAAAAAATTATCTTCTAGTTGACCGATATATTTTACTAATCGCCTTTTATCGAAAGTCATAGGTTCAACACAGATGAGAAAACTTTCACTCGTCAAGACCATTAGCATCAGAAGGAGTTTCAATAACCGCCCCTTACTTCTTTTTTGGGCTAATAGCTCAAGTCCATTGAAATGGACTGCAACCCAATGTTAGTCTTCTATAGAAGACTTTGGCTTGAGAGCCTGCTAATTAATTAGCAGGCTGACTATGGGATAGGTGCAAGATCTAAGGTAACCTTACTACGCACATTAAAAGCTGTGCCTGAAATGATAACAGCAGGACGAGTGAGGCGGATTTCTGTACCAATTGATGGAGCAAATTTTACCAGCTTTGATGCTTCCCAATCAGTAATCGCCGCCTGTTCGCATTCTTCATCCCATCCAAGTTGCATTTCGCCCTGCAACACACAGGCTTCTACCATCGCTTGCTTTTGCTGGTTTTTGCGCGGGGCTGTAACAAAGACTCAATTAACTTGCTCCGATTTTCTACCCCCTGGTCTAAGTACTCCACTAGCTCATCAGGTAGAGATATGGATATTTTCATCGCTACTTACTACCTATATTACTACTAATAACCTGAGTTCGGGTTAAGCCGAATAAGGCAAAGCCCACTCCCAACGCAGGG
>CAXTYC010000098.1:0-2829 GCA_964248365.1 uncultured Chroococcidiopsis sp.
GAAATAGGATACCTTTACCATTACGCGGTAGAAATTCCGGCGGATACCATTTAGAGATACCATCAAGAGCCACAGGTAAACCGCGTAAATCTGTAGGTGCAAGTTGAGATAGTCGCACATCTACAGAATCGATCTTATGTTCTTGGGCAATTTGGGCGACAATACTAGATTTACCAATACCAGGCGCACCCCAAATCATCGTACTGATTTGTAGGCACTTATTGACAATTTGATTTAGATATGCTTTAAGTTGGTTAGGAGTCATAAATTTCAACAACTATTTTTTAGCGAAAAATAATAAGGTTTACCTTATTATTCACTAAACCTTCCAAAAAAATCGTATGATTGCCAGGGACTGCATCTCAAGTCAGAGCCATTAAGCGATGGGAATTGATTTTAGAGGCTTTATTTGGATCGGGAATTTCGTCATTTCGTATGAAGCCTTGTCCGTCTTGATGAAGCGCTCTGGTTGCTCGCCCAGTTCATCGAGAGGCTTTATAGACTAGTGTGAAGGTTTGCTCCGAGGGAGGCTGAAATTCCAGCGCTTTAACCCAAAACCTTACACTGTCCCTGGTGTCGCAACAAATGATCGCAAAGTACTAAAGCAACCATTGCTTCTACCATCGGTACTGCTCTTGTTAATACACACGAATCGTGTCTTCCTTTTGCAGCTAGCATTGTTTCTTGACCTTCGCGGTTGACTGTACGCTGTTCTTTACGAATTGTCGCTGTTGGTTTAAAAGCAACTCGCACAATAATATTTTCCCCGTTGGAAATTCCACCTTGTACCCCGCCAGAACGATTGGTTACAGTGCGAATATTTCCTGCTTCATCAGTGTAGAATTCGTCGTTGTGTTCGCTACCCGTTAGAAGTGTACCAGCAAAGCCAGAGCCGATTTCAAATCCTTTCGTAGCAGGTAAAGACATCACGCCTTTGGCGATATCTGCTTCTAGCCTGTCAAAAACGGGCGATCCCAAACCGAGTGGCACGTTCCGAGCAACGCATTCAACCACACCACCAACCGAATCACCAGATTTTTGTATTTGTTTAATGCGTTCGATCATCGGTTTGGCAGATTCAGCATCAGGACAACGTACATCATTACTTTCGACTTGCTCTAGGGTGACGGTGTTGGGATCGACGATTGCTTCTAAATCTTGAATGCGTTTGACGTAACCGATAATTTCTACGCCACCATAGACACCCAGGATTTTTTTAGCGATCGCACCTGCTGCTACTCTACCTATTGTCTCTCTTGCTGACGATCTTCCCCCACCTTGCCAATTACGAATGCCATATTTCCCATCATAAGTAAAATCGGCATGAGAGGGACGATAAGTTTGTGCCATTTCTTTGTAGTCTTGAGGACGGGCATCTTTATTGCGGACCAAAATGGCGATCGGTGTTCCCAGCGTCTTACCCTCAAACACTCCTGATAGAATTTCGCACTTATCAGCTTCTTTTCGGGGTGAGTCAATATTAGATTCAGTTTGCCCTGGTCGTCTGCGATCTAGTTCCCACTGAATTTCCTCGCTGGAAATGGCTAGTCGCGGCGGACAACCATCAATTACTACCCCAACGCCACCGCCGTGAGATTCTCCGTAAGTTGTGATTCGAAACAGATACCCAAAGGTGTTACCCATAATTACCTGTAAAAGAGATACTACTCTGAACACATCCTAGTGTATGCAATATGCTATGCTATAGTCCAATATCGTTTGCAATATATTAAATCCAGAATAGTGCAAACTGCATACTCAATGGCAATTTATTTATGGATTTTGAGAACCTTAGTCACTTTGAGCTGCGACAGATTTGCTACTTTATGGCAGTCGTACAAGCCGACAACAACTTTACTCAGGCGGCAAAACATTTGAATAGGGATCAGGCACCTGTCAGCCAGAGAATTCAAGCACTTGAAAAAAAGCTGGGCGACCCGAGAAAAAGAATTGAAGTAAAGCTGTTTGATCGCAGTAAACGACCAGCCCAGCTGACTGAAGCTGGTAAGGTTTTTTTGAAAGAAGCACAGATAGCTCTATTACACCTTGAGCGCGCGATTGCTCAAGCACGAAAAGCTTCTCAGGGTCAAATTGGAAGTTTAATTGTAGGCATGAACAACTCGATCGCAAACAGCATTCTGCCTGAAATTTTGAAAAAGTTTCAGCAACGATTTCCGAATGTAGAACTAGAGTTTCGTGAAGTCACCGCACAACAAGAAATTCAGATGCTGAAGAATCACCAATTGGATGTATTGTTTCAACGGTCTCCATATATTAATGATAACGACCCCAGCTTGAGTTTTCTACCGATTCTTGAAGAAGGTTTCGTCGTCGTGTTGCCAACAACACATATCCTTGCTAATCACACTCAGATTTCTTTGAAAGCATTAAAAGACGATGTAATTATTTTACCGTCCCTCGATGTTCTGCCCTTCTATGAGCAAATCATTGTACTTTGTAGGCAAGCAGGTTTTGAACCTAAACTCGTTCAAACTACTGTAGTAACAGGAGTCGTAACGATTCTGAGTTTAGTTGCGGCAGGATTGGGAGTGTCTATTTTACCGAATCATGTTCAAACGTTGCATCGTGAAGGAGTAGTTTATCGACCGCTTCAAGACGTAACGCTGACTCGGCAGATCGCTGTTGTTTGGCGAGAGTCGGATTCATCTATTGTCTTACACAAATTCCTGAAAATAATTCAAGAGGTAAGGCACATCTAGTCAGCCCTTTCAAGGTGCCTAATTTGGTAGTGTTTTAGATCTGGTGCTTGACTGTAATAAGTAGTAGAGATAGTAAGTTAGCAAAAGTTATTTAGTCAAGCATTATGAC
>CAXTYC010000099.1:0-2664 GCA_964248365.1 uncultured Chroococcidiopsis sp.
ACGTCTTGCAAAACCTCATTCGACTACTTCATAATCTTTTACAAACAGCCTCTTACCTAAGCGAACCTTATTTAATATCAGCGATGACTTGGAAAAGTTAAATGAATTGCTGGATGAAACAGGGGATGATACCCAGCAGCAGGAATTAATATCACACTGGTTTGAACAACTAGGCTCGGAACGCGATCGCAAGTTGGATGCGTATGCTGCCCTAATTGCAGAAATGCAGGCAAGGGCAGAGGTGCGGAAGGCAGAAGCTAAACGGATGATGGAGTTAGCAGCCACTGACGAGAATCGAGCAAGGTTACTCAAGGACAGGCTCAAGTGGTTTTTTGAGAAGCACCAGCTTAAAACTCTAGAGACAGCAAGATATAAGTTATCAATTGCTAAAAACTCAACTCGTCCGCTGATTGTTAATCCTGACATTGCGATCACTTCTCTGCCAGAGGAATATAAAAAAGTCTCTGTGGAACTGGACACCGCCGCAGTGAGGGAAGCTCTAAAGCAGGGAGCAGAGTTATGTTTCGCTCAGCTTGGGGAAGCCGGAACCCACATCAGGATTAAGTAATTCTTCCGGTGTTGATGCGATATCGTTCAAACTCAAAGGGTGGGCATTGCCCACCGTCCTTAAACAATATGTCAGAAATAACAAGCAACAAATGGTATTACCTATCTCCTATTGCCAGGACTACAATTGAGCAAATGGAGAAGTTTGGCTTTACTTATCGGGGAATTGAGAATAATTGGAACATTGAGCATCCACAAAACCCAGATGAACAACTTACTTATCGCTTAATCACGAGTTTATTAGATATTAATAAATTCCCAGCAGAATTATTAGCTAAGGAATATCATCAACGTTGGGAAGTAGAAAACACCATTGATGAATTGAAAATACATCTTTTGGGGCGTAAAACTCATGTTCGCTCCCAAAAAGTGCGTGAAGTAGTTCAAGAAATTTATGGTTGGTTGTTGGGGCAAGAGTCAGTACGAGTGTTAATGTTTCAAACAGCAACTACTGCTGGGGTTCCTCCACTGCGCCTAAGTTTTACAGGTACATTACGAGTTATTCGCCGTGAATTTCCTAAGTTTCAAAACTTACAACCAGAAGAATTTCCTTTTTTTTCGATTGGTTAATTGTCGAGATTTTAGATACGTTGTTACCTGAGCGTGTTCACCGTATTAATCCTAGAGTCGTGAAAAAACCTGTATCAAAGTTTCGCTCTAAAAAGCTTCAACACAGCAGTACTGGACAACGAGTAAACGCTCCGAAATTTCATATCACTAATCAGCCTTCTAGCCTTAACTGAACCGTATTGAGGTATATCCTGCCGACAACTCAGCTTTCACTCCCCACTCGCTGGGAAAATTAATTGAATGGAAACTTTGTAGTTGAGGGCGGGTATTCTATATATAGAATACCTCCCCACTCGCTGGGAAAATTAATTGAATGGAAACCTTCAAGCTGGCAAAGAAAGAGCGTGAATCTTCCCTAGCTCCCCACTCGCTGGGGAAATTAATTGAATGGAAACTTTGAAGCGTTTTTCGATTTTGGAATTCCCAATATTCACTCCCCACTCGCTGGGGAAATTAGTTGAATGGAAACCTAACATTGGGATATAAACAAATAGGAGCAAGAGACAATGACAGCAAATAGACCCCCGCAACCAATTCCAGTTAAAACATATCGCACGCATAGATACACTACAGGTAGATACGGAAGTGTATATAAACGTAGGATAAATAATTATCCTGAGATGACTAGAGGAATGAAAGCATGGGCTAATGATTATGAGAAAGCAAGGTCTCATTACGACACTTTTGGTCACACTCCACTATGGTATATAGCATCTTGGGAAGATCCCAACTCCTCTTGTAGAATTAAGGCATTACAAGCTTGGGAAAATAGAGTGAAAGCCCATGCCAATGGGGGAGTAGATTCGGAATACTTAACAGAAGGAATTTTAGCTTTTGTAAAAGCCACAGTAGGAATTATTACTTTGATTGTTAGCCCATTTTTGGGGCTTATTGCTTTAATTGGGCTGGCAATAGGTAATGGCTTCTTTCTAGGAGTCTTATTGGCACTATGGTTAGTATGTTTTTGTATTCAAATAATGTAAAGAGTTAGAAATGTCAAAAATTTTTGAGAAAATGTTTTCAATTATTGCATTGTGGCGATGGTGAAAAGTTTATTCACCTTAAGCATAACCCCTGGCGGGGCGACAAGCGCCCCAAAACCGAGATAGCGTAATGTTTTGACCGAGTTATGGTAAAAAAAGATAGGTCAGTCATTTTCAACAAGAACTATCTATTGATAAAATGTTACCTTCATTGTACCAAACACACCTGGAAAATCAACTAAACCCATCAGAATTGTTACTGTTTAATATTCTGATTAATATCTTGCAAGACATCAAACAAATCAGTTTAGAAAAAATTGCTACTGCAATTCAACTACCAATTTTGTTTGAGAGCAGACGAAAGAAATTACAAAGATTTTTGTCATTACCTAATCTGGACGTAAAAACCCTCAAGCTGTAAATAATCCGTTGATGCCAGTAGAGTAAGAGAATAATCTAAATAGGCGAGAACAAACGGCAGCAGGGGTTAGAGGCTGTTTGTAAAAGATTATGAAGTAGTCGAATGAGGTTTTGCAAGACGTTT
>CAXTYC010000100.1:0-2554 GCA_964248365.1 uncultured Chroococcidiopsis sp.
CGCATCTAGCCAACTTGGGGCTTGTTTGGGCTTGAACAAAGTTCAAGTCCCGCTAAGAAAATGGGTGTGCGCTTGCAGTAACGTAGAATCTTGTTTATTGCTGTTGAGTCCAGCAGTTTAGCCCAACTCAACGAATAATCATAAGTCTTGGGAAACGAAGAAGAGCGCGGTTGTGCCGGATTAATTTGTCATTTACTTGCAAGCGCGATCGCACACTAGTACTTTACCAACTTAATTTTGACAAGCAATAAGTTTTTTGAGAGAATCAGAAAAATCTCCTCAAAAAGCCATGCCAGTTAAATATGCAGTTAACTTAACTGAAGAAGAACGTGACGAGCTACTCAACTTAACCAAAAAAGGCAAAAATTCCTCGCGTGTATTTAAACGAGCACAAATTCTGTTGTTAGCCGAAGAAGGTTATCAGGATGGGGAAATTGCAGACATACTGAAAGTAGGAGAGTTAACCGTTCACCGTACAATGGTGCATTCCACAAATAGATGCAGAATATGTGTATCGGATGGAAGACTTATTGTATTTATATGCGGAACCAAAACACCCCTTTGACCCAGTAGTATGTTTTGATGAAAGACCTTACCAATTATTAGCTGACATCAAAGAACCTCAAAAAGCCAAGCCAGGGCAGCCAACCCGTGTGGACTATGAATACTCACGCCAAGGAACTGGTAACTTATTTATCTGTTATGCACCCCACTATGGCTGGAGGCATATTTTCGTCACTCCCACTTGCACTAAACAAGACTTTGCTTACCAGATCAAAGCAATGGTTGATGTCCATTTTCCTAGAGCTGACAAGATTCGAGTTGTTTTAGACAATCTCAACACTCATAATCCCGCGGCTTTGTATGCAACTTTTCCCCCAGCCGAAGCTAGAAGAATTCTTGAGCGTTTAGAATTTCATTACACTCCTAAACACGGCAGTTGGCACGGGTCAAGTGGAGATTGAAATCTCTGTCTTATCCCGTCAATGCTTAGAACGACGAATTCCTGATGTTGAAACTTTACGCCAAGAAATTGCTGCTTGGCAGCAACAACGTAATCAACAAAAAGCTAAGATTGATTGGCGTTTTGCGGCTATTGATGCCAGAGTGAAATTCCAACATTCATATCCTCCTACTTCCCTGTCATAACTTTATTGGTGGACTACTAGTTGCTCAGATGGCTGTTGTAGACTCACAGGACGGGGAACTTTTGGGGAGGCTTGCAATCGATAATGCACTAGCTGATGCACCGTTTTATAAGCTGCCTGGATACCCAAGTGCATCTCCAACCAATCACAAATTGCTTGATAACTATCAAAGCCTTGGGGTTCTTGCAAGCGTTTTTGCAGCGCTGCTTCTGCCCAAGCAGGAATCGTACGCGGACGACCGGAACGAGCTTTTTTCTCCAACAATCGAGTTAACCCACCTTTGCGGTAGTGTCGCAACCATTTCTGGAGCGTGACACGATTTCGACCTAAGATAGGAGCCGCATCCTGCACCGTTTTGGCTTGCCCACTTTTGAGTAAGTACAACAATTGAACCCGCTCTTTGCCGGATGCGGTTCTTTGTTGTCTCAGCAGTTGCTTGAGATCGTCTTCACTCTCTTGAATTTCCAGTTTGTAAACCCCTGCCATATCCTGCGATTCAACTCACTACTAGCTTTCTAGCATCTTCTTTGAGGAATTGGTATTATTTTTTTAGAGGAATGCCTAAAAACCGAACCGCGTACATATAATAGTCGTCAACTAGGCCAAAAATTAGAAAGCGATCGCCTTCATCAAATTGAGTCCTGACAGGTTGAGACGGGTACTCAAAAAAAGGGGGTGAATTGGAAGCGGACGCGAAAAAGCCATAAAAGCAAGACCCCGTAGCACGAGAAATAAAACAGGCAGACCTGGATATGTTGTAGTTAGCGGCGGCAGCAGGAGAAATAGACCTGAAATATTTAGATGAATCAGGTTTTTGTTTGTGGAGTATAACTGGTTATATATATTACCCTATAGGTGAGCAGAAACGCTTAGAGCAAACCCAACGTTGAGGTAGAAGATTAAGTATTCTGGCTTTGATGCAACCGTTGGTAAGTTTTGTTTATGGTTTGGTGATTGGAAGCGTCTTGAGCCGCTCCTATATCAAGATGATCCAGCATGAGGCACAACAAGCTGCTGCCTAAATGCAAGCCAGCGGGCGCATCAATCGTGATAGTGCAAGACAACGGCTCAATACATAAGTCCCAAGATATACAACAAAAATGGCCACAGTGGGAAAGTCAGAGTTTATACATCTTCTTTTTGCCCAAATACTGCTCTGAAATAAACAAAATTGAACTGGACTGGCAGCAGATCAAAAGCCAAGAAAAGCGCAGAACAAATGTTTGAGGATGAGCTAGACAAGCGCTTATGCAGTAATGGATGGGATAGAAGCTAGAGGGCATCGAGGTCATTACAATACAGAACGCTTTAAGTTTAACTCCCATCTTCCTCCTTAATATTTCTTTACATAATACCAATTCACGAAATGCCTGATACAAATAAAGCTTCCAGAATAAAATCCCATC
>CAXTYC010000101.1:0-2237 GCA_964248365.1 uncultured Chroococcidiopsis sp.
GACATAGTTCTTTTTGGAGATATCCATACTATATCCTTACCTATTCAGGACTACCCTTTTTTGAATATCTAGCAACCAGTTTTCTTGGGGTGCTGGTTCGGGGAAGGGGGCGTACAGCAGAAAGGCTTGAGTCGGTTGCTCGATTAAAAGGCGATGCTTGACGGTGAAGGGAGTGTCAGCGAGTTGGATTTTCTCAACACCTTCGATCTGGAGTTCGTTAAAGCTGCTGGCAAATTGCTGGTCAGGGTCGTACCAAAATACCACCCGTCGTCCTGGGTGCAACCAACGAGCAGAATCTTGGAATAAGTTTTCTAGCGTGTTCTGGATACGAGAGGTATTCATTCTCCTGGTTTTTCTGCTTCGGCAATTTGTAATTGTTGTACTTGTTCAACTGTTAAACTAGTCACTCTTGCCACTACCTCGATAGACATTCCCTCTTCTAACATATTGATCGCAACACGTCGAATCCCTTCTTCTTCCAAAACAGCCTAGCTAGGATGAATACGAGAAAGGGGGTTAAGGGGGCAGAGGACAAGAGGGAATTTATAATGTAAATTCTTCCCTTAGCTGTCGTGCTTTTTTAGGATGTGTAATAAATATATAAAATATGAATTAGTATTACACTATGCCAGCTAGAGACAAATACCATGATGCAGTCAAAAATGCATTAATAAAAGATAGTTGGACTATTACGGCAGACCCCTACATTATCAGATATGAGGATGCCGAACTTTACGCCGACTTAGCAGCAGAAAAACCAATTGCCGCAGAACGGCAGGGACAAAAAATTGTTGTAGAAATTAAGAGTTTTGTGGGTAAATCGCTGATGTATGATTTCCATAATGCTTTAGGGCAATACATTGTTTATCGAAATCTCATTCAGCTCACCGAGCCAGAATATAAACTTTATTTAGCTATTGATGAAATCGTCTATGAGGAGTTTTTTCAACGCAAATCTGTACAAGTAGTAACTGCCCAAAATTCACTGCTATTAATGATTGTAGATACGGAAAAAGAGGAGATTAAACAATGGATAAACTAGAAACATACCGTAGTGTTATCCAGAAGTTATTGACTGAATATTACAAAATGGCTAATACTCAAGTCACGAAAAATAGAGAATTTGAGGCAAGCGATCGCTTAGCTTTTGATGAAACAAGAGATCAATATCTTTGGTTTCGATTTGGTTGGGAGGGAAAAAAGCAGATACAGTATATCATTATGTATCTTTGCATTAAAAATGGCAAAATTTGGGTTGAAGCAGATGCAACTAATTTATGCGTTGTTGACGATCTGTTATCTGCTGGTATCCCTCAAAGTGATATTGTTTTAGGGTTTCATCATCCTAGTAAACGAGGATTGACAGAATTTGCTACCACTTAACTCATTGCAATAACTCCCTTTTCCATTGAGAAGCTTTCTCTAAGTCAGCCATTTTTAAATCAGATCCTTCATAAACCAAGCCTTTGAAGTGAGTATAGTTGTAGGCTACTCCATCGTCAAGATCGAGTTGAATTCGCGTATCGGCTAAGGTTTGCAGCTTTGCTTGGTAATCTCGCAGTTCTAGCTGTTGGGCTTGTAATTCTTTCAAGCGGTTGGTGGCGGCTTTTTTGGCAGTGCTGGAACTGGCGTTGTCTAGCTGTTGTTGCGCCCGTGCAGTTTCACCGTCTAGTTTAACTTGCAATTCTAAAACGTAATCGGTGCGGATGCGGGCGAGGGTGTCTTCGTTGTAGCGGTGTAAGTAGACTAATGCGCCAAAAGCTCGTTTTTTACCACTGCTAAACAGCCAGTAAATAGGACGCTTTTTATAAGTTTGAATGTGGTCGGAGATAAATTCTTGAACAAAGTAGCGGCGGATGCGTTCTTGGGCGCTTTCCCCATTTTTCAGGGTGAGGGCGTTGGCGATAAAGTTGAGATTTTCGGTGAGGGTTTCGGGGCTGTAGGCGACGCGCAGGAATTTTATGAATCGGGTAACGATGTCGTCATCAAAGTATGCTTGGTCAGTAATAGGGATAATTGCATTACTGCTAGCGGGTAAGGTTTGATGTAGAGTAGGGTCAAAAGGTTGTCCGGCGTAAATGAGTCCTGGTTTGTCGAGGGAATAGCGCCCCATCATGCAGCCAACTGCGTAGGAGATAAGGGAACGGATATCTCTGTCTAAGTCAGCGCGGCGGATGGTAATTTGGGTATTGTTTTAGATCTGTGTTTTTAATCTAAATTAGTATTCCAAATTCATA
>CAXTYC010000102.1:0-2141 GCA_964248365.1 uncultured Chroococcidiopsis sp.
TACTTAGCATGGATTATAACTTATTTAAGTTAATCTATTGTTTAAGTCCCGTTAATATATTTAGGCGATCGCCACTTGTTGCAAGGTATTTTTATTAACCATTAATGCACTCCTGGTTCAAAACAAGTTAAGGTATGAGCAACAAAATTCTGGTAACAGGCGCTACAGGCAATGTTGGTTTTGAAGTCGTTCGCAAGCTTAGCGAACGGGGACATCCAGTCAAAGCTGCCGTGCGAAGTCATTCCACTTCGCGCTATAATTTGCCTTCTGGTGTAGAGTCTGTTGAATTCGATTTTGAGCAACCCCAGACTTTTGAGCCAGCTTTACGGGGTATTCACACATTGTTCTTGGTTAGACCGCCGGCGATTTCGCAGGTAAAGAAATATATCTATCCCGCAATCGCTACAGCCCAAGCAGTAGGTGTCGAGCGCGTTGTCTTTCTATCTCTACTGGGAGCAGAACGCATGGCGATCGTCCCCCACGCGGGGATCGAAGCATACATTAAATCTCTCGGTCTTGCCTATACCTTTCTGCGGGCAAGTTTCTTCATGCAAAACTTGAGTACAACGCATTGTCAGGATATTAGAGATAACAACGATATTTTTGTCCCAGCAGGTAAAGGTAGGACGAGTTTCATCGACGTGCGGGACATTGCAGCTGTCGCTGTAAAAGTGATGACTGAACCAGGACATGAGAATCAAGCATATCCGCTGACTGGAAGCGAGGCATTGGACTACTATGAAGTTGCCGAGATCTTTACAAATATTTTAGGCACTCCGATTGTTTACACCAATCCTTCTATTTTCAAATTTGCGTGGAGGATGTATAAGAGGGGATTGAAAAAAGAGTTGATTGCAGTAATGCTTGGGATTTACACCACAGTACGTTTAGGGCTGGCAGCAAAAGTTACCCCAGATGTGAGACATTTGTTGCAGCGGTCGCCTATCAGTATGGAAGAGTTCGTGCGCTCTTATCGGGCAAGTTGGATGTTATAAAGCCAGCAGCAACTGTAGCTGAGAATACAGCATCTGACCCTGTTTGTGGTTGAGGATTTAATTAGCTACTTAAAAGTAAATTTTCATAGCGCTTTTCAATTATCGCAAGGTACTCTAATTCAGTAGGTGTAAAAGCTACAGGTCGCTCCAACAAATTGAGGATTTCTAGCTCAAATGGGTCTAAATTATACTTTCTCAACTTGTTCAAGCGATCGCGTACCTGTTTAAAATCCGGTTGGGCATCTTCGGGTAATGGAATAAGCTGTTGATGCCTAAAAGTTCGATTGTACATAATCATGGTATCTATATCCCTCAGCCATACATTAGCATTGTGTTGTCCAACTGATGCAACACGTACCCAACGACCATTAATTTTTTTATGATCGGGAGCGTAAATTTCCACTAATCCAGCTTCAACTAGCTTTAAATGATCGGCAGTGAAGGTAATAGATGTTTAAGTAGAAATAATTCTTGTTCTCCCGTGTCGAGTAAGACATTTGCAGTATCAGGGTAAAGCAGCCCAGTAATTGTTCCAAACTGATTGGGGAAGAAGGGATGCTGCGCAGTAACGGTGACGCTCGCGCCCTGCCTTAAGCGTTCAAGTTCTTTATTTTCCACATCTTTTTCGGAGGAATGCAATGGAGCTGATTGACTAATCTTACCAATATTGGCAGTATTCATTAAGGCAACACTACCATGCTTAGTTTTGTAGACGCGCGACTTCTCACTGGGGAATTCCCCAGTGAGAAGAGTACGAATTTTCCCCACCATTTTGTGGTCAACTTTATAACGAATAGCAATTTCACGTTAGCGGAGCGTAAACGTTGTTATCGCTCCTCTTGCCCCATTTTGGATCTCGAAGTAAAGTGATAATTGCTCGTTGCTTATCTTCGGAGGCGGCAGGGTCATGCTGGTTTGCGATCGGGATTAGCACCAACACAATAGAGAACTGCATCGCGCCTTGAACCTTGATAAATGACACCTGATCTCGGATTAAGGTTAGACTTTGACTTGGTAAACTGACTCAATCGCGCTTAATGCCTGCTTTTGACGATCTGTGGAATCTGTCAGGACTGAGATCTCGCTCTGGCAGGTTGTGTTGCAAGAAATGGTAAACTGAAATGATTCCACTAGAGAAAAAGATTG